>CAWCED010000016.1:0-150585 GCA_963794465.1 uncultured Actinomycetota bacterium
ACCGGCGAGCACTGACCCCGTTCGCTCGGTGCTGACCCTCCCGGACTTCCCCTGGGACCTGTTGACCCCGTACGGCGAGCGGGCCGCTGCTCATCCCGACGGGCTGATCGACCTATCCGTCGGTACGCCGATCGATCCGACTCCCGCGGTCGTCCGAGCGGCAGTTGACACGGCGGCAGACGCGCCGGGCTATCCGCAGACGTACGGCACACCGGCACTACGGGAAGCGGTCGCCGCCTACTTTCAGCGGTGTTGGGGAATCGACACCGTTGATCCCGACGGCGTGCTGCCCACCATCGGATCCAAGGAGTTGGTTGCCTGGCTGCCGACGCTGCTTGGGCTCGGCGTCGGCGACGCCGTCGTCGTCCACCCGACGTTGGCGTACCCGACATACGACGTCGGCGCCCGGCTGGCCGGCGCGGAGTCCATCGCGGCCGACTCGTTGACCGCGCTTGGTCCTCGGCGGGTGGGCTTGGTGTGGCTGAACTCACCGGCCAACCCGCATGGACGGGTATTGCCCTCGCCGCATATCGCCAAGGTCGTGGCCTGGGCCCGCGAGCGAGGAGCGGTCGTCGCGTCCGACGAGTGCTACCTGGAGTTCGGCTGGGACGCCCGGCCGATCTCGGTGCTCGACCCGGCGGTCAACCGCGGATCACTCGACGGCCTGCTCGCCGTCCACTCGCTGTCGAAGCGATCGAACATGGCCGGTTACCGAGCAGGATTCGTGGCGGGGGACGTCCGGCTGGTTCGTCGCCTGCTCGAGGTACGGAAACACGCGGGCATGATGGTGCCCGCTCCAGTTCAGGCGGCGATGGTTGCTGCCCTCGACGACGACCGGCACGTCGACGAGCAACGCGAGCGATATCTGGCCCGCCGCGGAGCATTGCGGCGTGCGCTGGAGGCTGCGGGCTTTCGGATCGAACACTCCGAGGGCGGCCTGTATCTCTGGGCGACCCGGAACGAGCCGTGCTGGGACACCGTGTCGTGGTTCGCCGGCCGCGGGGTCCTGGTAGCACCCGGCGACTTCTACGGCCCAGCCGGAGCCCGCCACGTTCGAGTCGCCCTGACTGCCACCGACGAGCATGTTGGTATGGCCGCGAGCCGACTGCGCGACGCAGATCGGCTCGCCGATCTACCCCGTTGATCATGGCGAAGTGGCGGTAGTGTGCCCGATTTGTCCAGCCACTACTCGGGTTGGTTGTGTGTCGCTCCGCCGATCTGGAATGGGGTGGTGATCCCGGTGTAGGCGAGGTGGGCGATGAGCCCATCCATTGCATGGGGCAGGTCGTGGCAGTGGTCCATCCAGATGCCGGGGTTGTCGGCAAGGAAGGCGATCTCGTAGCTGTCGCCTGAGGCGACGTCGAGGGAGTCGACCCACCAGGGGCTGCCGGACGCCGGGATGCCATTGCGGCTGAGCACGACGGCATGGTGGCCGTGCAGGTGCATCGGGTGTATCTCGCCGCTGTGGTTCTCGATGGTCATCGTGACGGTGTCGCCTTCGGTAACCATGAACATCGGCACGTCCGGGTAGATGTGGCCGTTGATCGACCAGTGCAGCCCGGGGATCCCGTCGAGGAAGCCGGGCCGACGGCCGATCGAGTACTCGAACCGTCGGTCGGCGTCGGTCGGGTCGAATCCCAGCGGTGCGGGCGAGCCGTAGGACAGCAGGTCCAGCTTCTCCTTTGCGGGCGCGGCGCGCGGAACTCGGCCGTCGTCTGAGCCGACGATGAGGGCAGTGCGGGCATCCGCGCCGAGTTGCACGCGGACGGCCGACCCGTTGCGCGGTACTTCGAAGCCGAGATCCGCGCGGCCGCCGGCCGCCACTTGCAGTGATCGGCTTTCGATCTGGCCCGGGTTGACGACGTCGCGTCCGTCGATGGCCAGCACTCGGTACGGCGCACCCACGACCTGGGTGTCGATTGGCGCGTTGTCGGTGTTGACCACGCGGACCCGCACCGCATCGCCTGAAAAAGCTGCAAACCGGCTTTCGCCGATAGCCCCGTTGATCGTGAGCTGCTCGTCGTAGTTGTGAACCGCCGCCGTGACGTCCAGCTCCCGCCCGGGTTCGGCCGGGTCGACGACGAGGACGCCGAACAGGCCTTCGCGCACCTGCTCGTGCGAGACCTGATGGGAGTGGTACCAGTAGGTGCCAGGATCCTCGGCGACGAACCTGTAGACCTGCCGCTCGCCCGGCGCGACGGCGTCCTGAGTGACGCCAGCGACGCCGTCCTCGGCGTTGGGCAGGTCCACGCCGTGCCAGTGCAGGGCGACCCCCGCTTCGACCGAGTCGTTGACCAGCGTCACCTGCACCAGGTCGCCCTGCCGAGCCTGGATCAGCGGCCCGGGCGACTCATCGTTGAGCGTGTAGCCATCGACCGTTTGACCGCTGGCCAGGGTGATTGCCTCATGCCGAGCCACCAACGTGACGGCCACGTCTGCAGCGCCATTTCGAGGGCCGGTGAGCTCGGTGACCGGCACGCCACTTGGGTGACCTACCGGCCCGGCCAGCGCGTGCGCGTCGTGGGCCGGATCGCCCGGGCCGCCGCCGTAATCCGGGTAGCCCATGCCCATCACCGAGTAGGTTCCGGGCACCAGGCTGCTGGCCCACAACCAGCCGATCGGAACCAGCACCGCCAGCGACGCGACGATGCCGACGACGGCCCGGTTAGACCGCCGTAGCGTCCAGCGTCTTGGCGTGTTCATCGCCTGTCAGGGCGCCCATCCCCAACCGTGGTCATGGCGAAGTGGCGATGGTTTGATCTTCCAAGACAGCCACATCGCCATGATCAACGGGCGTGGGGTGGGAGATCCGCCAGCCCGCCCAGATCGCGGCGATAAGCACCGCCAGCGCGTTCAGCCCGTGCAGCGCCCCGACCGACGCGGACATGAACGCGGCGAACACCAGCGCGATCTGCAAGATGACCAGGCCGAACACCGCAGCCGCACGACCCACGGCCCCAGGGACCTTGACGAAGAACGACACGACCAGCAACGCGATCGCAGACAACGGAATGATCCCGAGGCCGCCGATCCGGTGCAGGATGATCCCGACGTTGCTGTCGTAGTCGTAGCCGGCACTGATCAAACCCCCGTCTTCCACCTCATGGATGATCGTGAAGAACCCCAGCGCGACACTCGCTGCCTGCAATGCGACACCAGCTGCTATCAAATAGGCCAACGCGCGGTACGTGGATTTCATGGGTCTCTCCTGTCTGAGTTCGCTATCTGGCTATGTCGCAATTCGGGGTCTCATTGGTTCCACCCGTCCGAGTTCGTTATCTGGCTACGTAGCAAGAAGCGCGATGCCGAGTGTCAGGGGAACCGGCAACGCAAGTTCGGGAAAGCCGTCCCGGGTGAGCAGCACGAGGATCGGAATGGCCAAGCCGACGACGATTGCCGCCCAGCCCAACCACCCAGGCAGCACGTCGGTGCGCAGCACGGCAACGCCATAGCCAACAGCGGCGACATTGGCGAGCACGATCCACACCCGCTCCAGCACGAACCCGGCCTGCCAGACCGCCACTGTCCAGTCCGGCGTGTCACCGGTCTGCGCCCGGCGCCGGGCAGCCACCGTGGTCGTGCCGTTCTGGAGCGACAGCACGATCAGCCACGCCTCGGCTGCAAGCATGAATACACCGAAGGCCGCCCAGCCAGTCACGTCGGCGAGCAGGAATGACAAAGCGGCGAGTCCTGCGGTGGTGACGGCGAGGATTGGGAACCACGGCAGCATCATCAACCACCACGCATGGCTGTGTTGACCGACGTGATCCAGCTTGGCGTCCAGTGGCGACTCCCAGAACGTCCGTCCGAAATACCCGCGGCGGTAGCCGATCATCTCGACAACGCTGAAAGCGACCGGTGCGATGAGCAGGCCACCGGCCAGCACAGCTGCGCCGGTCATGCCGATCCCCGCGCTGTGCTCGCGCCAAGTTGGCTGTCAACGGGCAGGAACCGGGCCGGTGGCCGCAGCCTGACTCGCCGGTTCCAGACGGCAATGCCGACGCCGAGCAGGGCCGCGGCATAGATCACCGAGTGGAGAATTGCGGCACCAGCCGAAGCGGCGCCTGGGAGCCCTGCTGAGCGGGCGAGCATTTCGCCAGCACCCCAGAGCGGCATCCAGCGCTGCGGGTCGGCCGTCATCTGGATACCGATGACCCCGATGATGAGCAGCACACCTTCCATCTCCCGGGTTGTGGCGGCCGGTGCGATCGGCGTCGGCTGGGCCATAGCAGTGGCCGCGCTATTCGTCATGATCGGCTCACGCCGAGCCGACCAATCCCTGCTGCTGGCCGGCTACCGGCCGGCGGAGTTGTTGGTTGGCCGGGTGCTCACCGTGTTGGGCCTCACCGCCGTGGTCACTCCGGTGTTCGCCCTCGTCATCTGGTCGCAGCGCGACTTGGACTTCGCGCCGCTTGCTGCGGCCATCGGGTTGTCCGGCGTGGTCGCGGCCACGATCGGCGTCCTGGCAGCGGCGGTCGTCCAACCCACATGTCCGCGGCAGCGGCATCGGCCGAGTTCTCAGCGAGCAGTTGCTCCGTTGCCGGGTCGACTGGCTGCAGCTCGTAGAAGAGGTAGAAGACCATCGGCAGCAAGATCACGATCGCCAGCGCCAACCGTCGCCGGCCGAGATCACGCGCATGCATGGCAGCGACAGTGACGGAACGCCGGAGGTTCATGCCGCCACCTCCGCGACGCCGTCGAGCGCCCAGCCGCCGCCGGCGTGGAGCTCCAACACCCGGTTGACGCGGTACAGCTCGGCGAGCATGTGGGTGACGACGACGACGGCGGCGCCTTGTTGGCGCCAGGTTTCGACGTGATCCCAGAAGTTCTCGTACATGCCACGGTCGAACCCTTGGTATGGCTCGTCCAGCAGGATGAGTGGGCCGTCGGTCATGAGAGCCAGCGCGAGGTTGAGCTTCTGTCGAGTCCTGCTGGACAGCTCGCGCACGGTCGCCTTGTCGCCGTCGGGAAAGTGCAGCCACTGAAGCAGGGCATCGCCGCGGCTGGTTGCCCCGTCCCGGTCAAGGCCGAGCCCAGCGCCGACGTACTGCACATGCTCGGCTGCCGTGAGGTGCTCGATCAGGCCGAACTCCTGCGGACAGTAGGCGACTCGAGGAACGCGGGCGATCTCTCCACGATCGGCGGGCAGCACTCCCGCGCAGATACGCAGCAACGTGGTCTTGCCCGCCCCGTTCTCTCCGACGATTGCCAGTGCCTCACCACGGCGAACTTCGAAAGACACGTTCGTCAAGACCTGGCGTCTCTTGTACGACTTGTCGACGCCGCGTACCGACAGCGCCACGGGCCCGTCCATCCGACCTCCTTCGGCAATTGCGGCTGGTCTGCCGCATGGACAGACGGTCGGTGCCGTCCGTCCCGGGGGTCAACGCCGATCCGTCCCGCCCGGGTCGGGAAGTGTTCCCGGTTCCTTCGGGCGTGGACATGGGCAACTCGGGCTCGCCGAAGAGCCTGTGCACCGGCGAGTGGACGCAGTGATGCGTTCCTCCGCCACCCGCCCGAGTAGTGGTCAACCGCTTGGTGAATCCCGTCGGTCGGGAAGACTTCCCTGTCGTCGGCCGAGCCCCGCCTCGCGCGCCCGCCGCGTTGCGGCTTCACGGTCGGGAACCTGAAGCTTGGTCAGGACGCTGGAGACGACGTTGCGAACCGTCTTGAGGCTGATGCCGAGCCGCTGCGCGATGGCCGCGTTGCGCAGCCCGCGGGCGAGCAACGCCAGCACCTCGTGCTCGCGGGGAGTGAGCTGTTCGAACGGATCCGGTGGGGCCGCGCGGGCGAACCACTCGGACAGCCGGCGGGCCAGCCCGGCGCCGAAGACGGCCTCGCCACGGGCGACTGCCTGCACGGCATGGATCACCTCGGCCGGATTCGCGCCCTTGAGTACGTAGCCGAATGCTCCGGCACGAACCGCCTCGAACACCAGGCTGTCGTCGTCGTACATCGTCAGCACCAGGACCCGTGTCGACGGCATGCGGTTGCCGATCTCGCGGATCGTCGCGATACCACCCGGGCCCGGCATGTTGAGATCGAGGACGACGACATCGGGACGCGAGGTGATCACGGTGTCGACGGCCTGCGGACCGGTCTCTGCGCGGCCGACGACGTGAATGTCTGACGAGCTCGCAAGTAACGCCTGTAGCCCCTCCAGGAAGAGTGGGTGGTCGTCGGCGATGACCACTCTGGTCATCCGCCATCTCCTCCGATTGGCGCTCCCGTCGGCAACGACGCGACGACGATGGTGCCGCCGCCTGCCCTCGACTCGACGAGCAAGTTTCCCCCTAACTCCGCGGCCCGTTCCCGCATCGCCGACAAACCGACACCCGCTTGGACGTCGGCCGGTAGCCCACGCCCGTCATCGGCGACCTAGATCTCGAGCCAGCCGTCAATGGCACCGAGCCGGACCGAGCATCCGGTGGCGTCAGCGTGCCGAACAGTGTTCGTCACGGCTTCGACCACGATCCGGTACGCCGCGGCCTCGACGGCCGCCGGCAGCTCACCGAGGTCATCTCCAGCACTCACCATGATCGTCGGGCCCTTGATGCTGTCGGCATATTGTCGAAGCGCGTCGGCCAGGCCAAGTTCGTCCAGTGCGGGCGGCCGCAAGTCGTAGGCGAGCCGCCGGATGTCGGCCACCAGACCCTGCGTGCCATCCCTCACCGCGACCAGTGCGGCGGACGCACCCGGGGGATCGGTCTCGACCAGCCTGCGGGCCGCCTCTGTACGGAGCCCCAGACCGGCGATGGCCGGGCCGACCTCGTCGTGGAGCGCCCGGCGAAGCCGGCGTCGTTCTTCTTCGCGGGCCAGCACCAGCCGTTCCCTAGAACGCTGAAGGTCGAACCGCAGCGTCAGCTCCCTCGCCGCCGCGCTGACCCGTCGTACCAGGTCGTCGAGCAGCCGCTGGTCGGAGCGGCTGAATGCATCCGTCGGGGTCCGCGGTGCCACCAGCAACCGCCCGATGTGTTCACCTCGGTCCACGAGCGGTCGCTCGATCAGCCGATCGTCCGACAGCCACAGCGGTCTTCGGCCCGCCTCGACCGTTGAGCGCGCGGAGGGGCAAGCTCGATTGCCACGTATGGCACTCGCAGCGCGTCGGCGATGTCGTCGGCCACGCCTGGAAGCAGCTGGTCGGCCTCACCGGCATCTTCCAGACGACGGCCGAGCCGGCTCAGCGCCGAGTAGGGATCGCCACGGTCGCCGTACATCATCCGGTCCACACCCGCTGCAGGACGACCCGTAGCGGATTGACCGCCACGGCGATGACTGCCGTCGCCACGACTGCGGCCGGAGTTGTCGACGAGCCACGCATGACGGCCGCCACTGCGGTGACGACGAGCAGATAGACGGTGATGACGCTGGCCGTCAGCAGGCCGTAGACGAGGCCCCGATTGAGGATGACGTCGAGATCGAACAGGCGAAAGCGCAGCAGCGCGACACCCAGTCCGAACACGAACGGCAGCCCTGCCAGTCCGATCCACGTCGTCGGCAGGCCCTCGCCGAGCAGGACTTGGGGGATGAGCCAGCCGGCCAGGCCGACGGAGATGGCGAGCACGGCGCCGCCGGTCAGCCAGCGCATCTGCTGGCGCTCCAGCGCGTCGGCGGCACGGCGCAGTTGGCTCACTGAGGTCGCGGCGAGTGCGAGTTGGGTCATGATGACGACGACCGCGCCGCCGGCGATCAGCCTGCCGGTCCAGCCCAGCACCGTGGAGCTGCCGACCGCGGCGACTGCTGCCCAGCCGGCCGTGATCCAGACGGGTGACGCGAACAGTGCCGCCCTGGCCCACCTGTTCCACGCGCCCAGGCGCGAGCGAGGGAACAGTAATGCGAACGTCAGGCCACCTGCCCAGGCCGTGAGGTAGACGGCCTGGGTCAGCAGGAGGTAGAGCCAATGCTGGGCCGGTTCGAACAGGCTGATCACCGGCAGTCCGAGCAGCGTCGGCAGGGTACTTGCCGCTAGCCCGGAGCCGAGGATCAACAGTGCGTTGGTCGCCGGACCGGGCCTGCGCCACACGACGTATCCGGACAGGACGAGCAGAGATACGACGAACAGCAGCGTCGACCAGGCAGGCGCGAGCCGGCCGATGAGGTCAGGTTGAGCCAACGTCACGGAGACGGACAGCGGGCCACCGCCGCGGACGACGGTGTAGTCGAGGGTGTCGCCGACGGCCCATGCTTCGCTCAGCGCGCCAGCCGTGAGCGCATGACCGTCGACTTCGGTGACCAGGTCACCCGGGCGCAACGAACACTCGTCGATCACGTCGACGACGACGCCGTCAGGCTGCCAACTCGCCGGGCGGACGTCGACCGCGGTGCAGTCCGCTGGCCCGCTCGCCCACAGCGCGACGTAGATCACGCCGGCTACGAGCATGCCCACCGACGCGATCAGCGGCGTCCACCGCCTGGACATGGCCACAGGCTAGATCGTCACCACCCTCGGCGACCCTCGCCCAGCTTTCCAAGTGACGTGGTCATTCTCAGCCGCCGCGGGCGACGTCGACGTGGATGTGGTCGAGGTGCTGCAGTGTCGGGTTGGACGTGTCGCCGGACGGATGCGCATACGGGCGCCAGCCCTCGTTGGATCGGCGAGCCGTCCAGATCTGACCGTCGTAGATGATAGTCGCGACTCCGAGCCGATCCGCGTTCGCGGCCAGCCAGTGCGCTACCACCCAGCCTGATCGCCTGACCTCGGAATCCTGGTAGGGCCGGAAAAACACGTCGAGGGCCCGTCCGTCGTAGTGCGCGGAGCCGTCGATATGACCCGACGACACCCCGCCCGCCTCGTAGCCGGCGATCTCTAGTCCGGTGAAGTTTTGGTCGAGGTCGTCGCGAACCGTTTGGGCCCGAGCGGTCAAGCCCTCCGGGCCCGCCGGCTCTTCCTCGAAGTCCATCGGTCGCACGGAACAACTGAGCGTTGCGGGCGAGTGACCCGAAAAGGCCGACGCCACGACTCGCGCGTTTGCCTCGTGCTCGGCGTAAGCATCGGGGAAGGCGCTGCGTTGGACCCGCTGGGCGGCGACCGCGATCTCCAGCTTCCGGTACCCCTCGATCCGCAACAACGCGTCGTAGAAACGGTCGCTCGCGTAGACGGGATCCATGATCTGTTCCGGCGGTCCCCCAGCCCTGGGAAGGCCGCTGCTGGAACAGGCCGAGTGAGTCCCGGTCGCCGTAGTCGAGGTTGTACAGCTCCGACTCCTGGTACGCCGCAGCCAGCGCGATCGTCACCGCGCGCGGCGGGCAGACCGCGCTGCTCGGCGACGGCAGCGATCGTCGCGGCGTTGACGGCCTGTTCAGGTGTGAGCCGAGCTGGTTTGCCCGCCGACGGTGGCGGAGCACATCTCCCTGATGACGACAGGGCCGACCGAGCCGCCGACCCACCAGACCAATATGGCCGACCCCGCGGCGCCGAGCAGCGCAAGCAGGAGTATGGCCACCAGCACACGGGTGAATTTGGTCATCGTCTTGCTGGGAACGTCCCGCGCCGCGACGGGCGTTCCCCGTAGCCGAGTTGGCATCGTCAGGTCGCGTGCAGTGCAACGTTGAGGCCGCCCCAGTCCCCCGCGCGAGCAAGGGCCTCGACCGCTCCCGTCACGCTGTTGCGCCGGAACAGCAGACCGTTCCGGCCGGAGAGCTCGCGGGCCTTGATCACGCTTCCGTCGGGCAGGCTCACCTTGGTGCCCGCCGTGACATAACACCCGGCCTCGACGACGCAGCCGTCGCCCAGTGAGATCCCGATCCCGGCGTTCGCGCCCAGCAGGCAGTTCTCCCCGACGAAGATCACCTCCGTGCCTCCTCCGGACAGCGTGCCCATGATCGACGAGCCGCCGCCGATGTCGGAGCCGTCTCCGACGACGACGCCGGCCGAAATGCGCCCCTCCACCATCGAGGCGCCGAGAGTGCCGGCGTTGAAGTTCACGAAGCCTTCGTGCATGACGACAGTGCCGGGGGCGAGATGTGCGCCGAGCCTGACCCGGTCCGCGTCAGCGATCCGTACGCCGGACGGGACGACGTAGTCGGTCATCCGAGGGAACTTGTCGACACCGAAGACCTCGACCCGGCCCCTCCGGCGCAGTCGAGCCCGGATCTGCTCGAACCCATCGACTGGACAGGGGCCCCAGTTCGTCCACGCGACCGTTGCCAGGACCCCGAACACGCCGGTGAGGTCGAGGCCGTGCGGCCGCACCAAACGATGCGAGAGCAGGTGCAGGCGCAGGTACGCGTCGGCTGCGTCGGCGGGAGGAGCGTCCAAGTCGATGACGGTGCGCGTCAATTGCTGCTGGACGTCCCGATCCGGGTCCTCGGCCTCGAGTCCGGACAGTCCGCTGCCGGCTGCATCGGGTCGCGGTGAGCCCAGCGCGGGGGCCGGATACCAGACATCGAGGACCGTGCCGTCTGTGGTCGTCGAGGCGAGGCCATCTCCCCACGCGGACCTGGTCGAACTCTCGGACACTCGTCGCAGCCTAGTTGAGCCAATGCGGCGATCAGCGCACCGTACTGCGCGCCGACGATGACCGCTTTGGCAACGCAGCCAGCACACATCAACATTCGGCCATAGGCTGCCGGGCTATGGGTCTCGCGACATGGCGGGCGTTGTGCATGGATGCCCACGACGCGGCCAGGCTGGCCGGGTTCTGGGCGGCTGTGCTCGGCCTCAGCCCAGACGACGGCAGCGACGGGTCCATCCGTCTAGACGGTGCCGACGAGATCCGGCAGATCTGGGTCGATCCGGTTCCGGAGCCCAAGGCGGTCAAGCACCGGGTTCATCTCGACGTGGAGGTGGGTGATCTCGACGGAGTGCGCGAGTTGGGCGCGACCGTCGTCCGGCCGCCCGATGACGACCGCACGTGGTGGGTTATGGCCGACGTCGAGGGCGGCGAGTTCTGTGCTTTCGTCCGCGACGGCCGGCCATCGCTGCCAGGTCGGCTGTACGAGGTTGTCGTCGACTGTGCCGATCCGCACGTTGTGTCGGCATGGTGGGCCGAGGTCATGGGCTTGCGGCGACGAGAACAACGCCCTCTCCGGCGCGTTGCCGTTCGACTACCTGTGCTTCGTCGCAGTGCCAGAACCCAAGGTGGCGAAGAACCGGATTCACTGGGACGTCGTCGCGCCGGACGTCTCGGCCCTGGTTGCGGCCGGAGCTCGGATTCTGCGCGAGCCGGACGACGATGTCTTCTGGCACGTGCTGGCCGATCCAGAGGGAAACGAGTTCTGCGCCTTCCACAAGTAGCGAACAGAACCCGAGCTGTCGTCATTCAGTAGGGTCGGCAACCGTGGCGGAACTCATCGACCTGGACCTGTCCGGGCCGGACTTGACGGCGCTGATCTGCGACATTCCGTCAGTCAGCGGCGATGAGACGGCGCTCGCGAACGCGGTCGAGTCAGCGCTTCGGTCGTACCCGCACCTGCACGTCGATCGCAATGCCGACACCGTCATCGCCCGCACTCGCCTGGGACGCAGTCGAGCGGGTGATCGTCGCCGGTCACCTCGACACGGTGCCCGATCGCGAGGAATCTGCCGACCCGCTGGGACGGCGATGTCCTGTGGGGGCGGGGAACCGTCGACATGAAAGGCGGGGTGGCCGTCGCGCTCCGGCTCGCTGCTCACATGGACACGCCCACGCGTGATGTCACGTACGTCTTCTACGACCACGAGGAGGTCGAGTCTGCGCGCAGCGGCCTGGCGCGGGTCGGTCGCGACAACCCGGAGTGGTTCGCAGGCGATTTCGCGGTGCTGATGGAGCCGACGGCAGGCGCAGGTCGAGGGAGGCTGCAACGGCACGATGCGGGCCGAGGTGACCGTCCGTGGACGGGCGGCCCACAGCGCCCGGCCGTGGATGGGCAGCAATGCCGTGCATGCCGCGGGAGAGGTCCTCGACCGGTTGCGGTCCTACGAGCCGGCCGAAGTCGAGGTCGACGGGCTGGTCTACCGCGAAGGGTTGAATGCGGTCGACATCCGCGGCGGTATCGCCGGCAACATCATTCCCGACGTGTGCGTGGTCACCGTCAACTACCGGTTCGCGCCCAGCCGCGGCGAGGACGAGGCAGAAAAGCTCGTGCGTGATCTGTTCAGCGGGTACGAGGTGACGATGGTCGATAGCGCACCTGGAGCCCTACCGGGGCTCGGTCATCCCGCTGCCGCCGCGTTCGTGGCGGCAGTCGGCGCGGAGCCGCGGCCAAAGTTGGGATGGACCGACGTTTCCCGGTTCTCTGCCCTGGGCGTCCCAGCCGTCAATTACGGACCCGGTGACCCGAATCTCGCCCACGCCGACGACGAACGAGTCCATGGTGTCGAGATAGAGCGGTGCGAGCTACGGATGCGGGACTGGCTCGCGGCGTCCGAGCCAGGTCCTGGCTAGCCTGGCGACCGTGAGCCCCCGTCGTTCAGAGCCACCCGGTGAGCGTCACCGCGGTGCAGTGACTTTGCGCGGCTCCCAGGTCGAGGTGAGCACGACCGACCAGCGTCTGCTCGAAAGCCGAGGCACAGCCGACTGGGTGCACACCGATCCGTGGCGGGTGATGCGGATCCAGTCCGAGTTCATCGAGGGCTTCGGATCACTGGCCGAGTTGGGAGCCGCGATCAGCGTGTTCGGCTCAGCCCGGATCCCGCCTGGGGACCCGCTGTACGAAACCGCAGTCCGGCTCGGTGCCGCGCTGGTGGAAGCCGGTTACGGCGTCATCACCGGCGGTGGACCCGGGATCATGGAAGCCGCCAACAAGGGTGCGTCCGAGGCCGGTGGGGTCTCGGTGGGGCTGGGCATCGAGCTGCCGTTCGAGCAGGGGCTCAACAGCTATGTCGACCTCGGCATCAACTTCCGGTATTTCTTCGTGCGCAAGACGATGTTTGTCAAGTACGCCCAGGGTTTTGTGGTGTTCCCTGGCGGGTTCGGTACGCTCGACGAGCTCTTCGAAGCACTCACCCTGGTCCAGACCGGCAAGGTCACGCGGTTCCCGATCGTGCTGATGGGCGCGGCGTATTGGCGCGGCTTGTTTGGCTGGCTGCAGGACACCGTTGCAGCTGAGAAGAAGATCGCGGCTGCTGACCTGGATCTGGTGTCGGTCACCGACGACGTCGACACGGCGGTCGACACCATTCTGCGGGTGAACCGTCCCGGCTGATTCGCGGCCGCCTTGACAAAGCCCCTTGCGCCAGGTGTGGGCGCACGGTTTCCTGAAGGTGACGATCATCGTCGGGAGGTTGCCGTGGCCGAAACGACTGCGGGCCAGGTTTCGGCAAGCGGCGAGGACGAACGGCCGACCCTCCGCCGCGTCATGGGGCCTGGGCTGCTTCTGCTGTTCATCGTCGGTGACATTCTCGGTACTGGCATTTATGCCCTGACTGGTCAAGTTGCGGCCCGGGTCGGCGGGGCTGTCTGGATGCCATTCGTGGTCGCCTTCTTGGTCGCGATCGTCACCGCGTTCAGCTACCTCGAGTTGGTGACCAAGTACCCGCAGGCCGCTGGCGCTGCTCTCTACACGCACAAGGCTTTCGGTATTCACTTCCTCAGCTTCATGGTCGCGTTCACCGTGATGTCCTCGGGCATCACCTCCGCGTCGACCGCGTCGCGCGCATTTGCCTCCAACCTGGCAGCGGCTTTCGATCTCGATCTCGGCGAGGGCATCAAGCTCACCCTGGTCGCACTCGCGTTCATCACTTTGGTTGCGCTAGTCAACTTCCGCGGCGTCGGCGAGAGCGTCAAGGCGAATGTCGTCCTCACCTGTGTCGAGCTGTCCGGACTGCTGTTGATCATCTTTATCGGACTCTGGGCGCTCGGCGGCGGCGACGGGGACTTTTCGTCCGTGACCGAATTCGAGGCACCCGACGGGCAGGGCCTGTTCGGTGCCGTCACCGCGGCCACTGCGCTTGCATTCTTCGCCATGGTGGGGTTCGAGGACTCCGTGAACATGGCGGAGGAGTGCAAGAATCCGATCCGGATTTTCCCCAAGGTCATGCTGACGGGTTTGGTGATCACCGGGACCATCTACGTCCTCGTCTCGATCACGGCGGTGGCGCTGGTTCCGCTCGACCAGCTCGGCGAGGGCGACACCCCGCTCTTGCAGGTGGTCGAAGCGGGTGCGCCCAGTTTCCCGCTGGGCGTGTTCGCGTTCATCGCCATGTTCGCTGTCGCGAACTCGGCTTTGATCAACATGCTCATGGCCAGCAGGCTGCTCTACGGCATGAGTCGGGAAGGAGTGCTACCGCGACAACTCGGGCTGGTCCACCCATCGCGTCGGACACCGTACGTGTCGATCCTCTTCACGACGTTGCTGGCGTTCGGACTCATCGCGTTCGTGGGTCGTGTGCCGGCGCTGGGCGGGACGACGGCCCTGCTGCTGCTGTGCGTGTTCACCGTCGTCAACATCGCCGTGCTGGTCCTCCGGCGCGACCGGGCCGGGCACAAGCACTTCGTCACACCGACGGTCCTGCCGGTGATCGGTGCAATCTCCTGTGCGTTTCTTGCCTCACCGCTGACCGACCGTGATCCGATCCAGTACCAGATCGCCGGCATCCTGCTGCTGATCGGCGTAGCGCTGTGGTTCGTCACCTGGGCACTGAACCGGCGGCTCGGCACGGAGAGCCCGCCGCAGATCGACGACCCCGAGGACCTCGGCCGCGGACCGGAGAGTTGACCGTCACGCCAAACCACGGCGTGGCGCTCGGGGCGGCCGGCTGCCCCGAATCGCCGCGACCATGTCGAGGGCCTGCCGGGTGGCCGCGACGTCGTGTGCCCTGAACACCATGGCCCCCAGCCAGGCAGCCACAGCCGTTGCCGCGAGGGTGCCGTACAGCCGCTCCTCCGGTGGCACACCCAGGGTTTCGCCGATGAAGTCCTTGCGCGACAGGCTGACGAGCACGGGCCACCCGGTTGCGACCAACGCGTCCAGGTGCCGGGTGAGCTGCAGCGAATGCCACGTGTTCTTGCCGAAGTCATGGGTCGGGTCGACGATGATGCCGTCGCGGCGCACGCCCATCCCGACCGCCCGCTCCGCGAGAACAGCCGTCCGCGTGACGACGTCGGATACCACGTCGGCATATGCCACTCGGTACGGGTCGGTGCGCGGCGCCTGGTTGCCCACATGACTGCAAACCAATCCGGCGTCTCGACTTGCCGCGACTGCCGCGAGCTCCGGATCTGCTCCGGCCCAGGTGTCGTTGATCAGGTCGGCGCCCGCGGCACACACAGCGTCGGCCACCTCGGCGCGGTGCGTGTCGACGCTGATCACTAGGTCGGGATGTTTTCGTCGGGTTGCCTCGACGAGCGGTACTGTCCGGTCGATCTCCTCAGCAACACTCACATGCGTCCGTGTCCCGCCCTGACCCCGCCGATGTCGACGATGTCGGCTCCGTCGGCAACGACCTGGTCGATCCGGTCGAGTGCCGCCGGCAGGGCGAAGGTCGCGCCCTGGTCGTAGAACGAGTCCGGAGTGCGGTTGACGATGGCCATGACAACTGACTCGCCCGGCGCGAACTCACGATTGCCTAGACAAAGCCGCACGCATCCCTCCGAAGCCAGTCGCGAGCACAGCGTGGCACGATCGATGGGCCGCCATCGAAGGGAGTCGCCGTGCTGGTGGTGTTCGTCGTCGTTGCAGTGATCGTGGTGTTTGCCGTGGCAGCGGTTGCGGTCGGACGCGGCGGCGGTCTCGCCCCGGCCGCGCCGGATCTCGTGCGGCCGTCGCTGCCGGATGGACCGGTGTCGGCTGACGACGTGGACCGCGTCCGATTCGCGATCGGCTTCCGCGGCTACCGGATGGACCAGGTCGACGAAGTCCTGGACCGGCTGGCGGAGGAGATCACCGAACGCGATTCTCGGATCACGGAGCTGGAAGGGCGCCTCGCAGCGACCGCCTCCGAAGGCGGCCCCGCGGGGTGAGTGCCGACGTCAGGGTTGCCCGTGTTGTCGCCGCACCGGCCGATCGGGCGTGGCAGATGCTCACGGACTGGGAGCGGCAGGGCGAATGGATTCCTGCGACCCGGGTGCGCTCGAGTGACGGGCACCGGGTCGGCGGCCGGATCGAAGCGTGGACGGGCATCGGCCCGGTCGGGTTCCTTGACACGATGACGATCACAGCCTGGGACCCTCCCCGCCGTTGCGAAGTACTGCACACCGGGCGGTTGGTGCGCGGTCCCGGTGTGTTCGCCGTCGATCCTCTTGGCGTCGGCCACTGTCGGGTGGTGTGGGAAGAGCACCTCGACCTGCCATTGGGAGCAGTCGGTCGGCTGACTTGGCCTCTTGTGTACCCACTCGCCCGAGGCGGACTCGCCTTCGCCCTGCGCCGCCTGGGCGCGGCACTGACCCCCCAACCGGAATGATCATTTCAGAGTGTTGGCTTGGCGGGTGCGGCGGGCGAAGCAGTCCGCGAGGTGGTCGTCGACGAGCCCGGCGGCCTGCATCGTCGCATAGGCGGTCGTCGGCCCGACGAAGACGAAGCCGTGCCGTTTGAGGGCCCTGGCCAGGGCAACCGACTCTGGTGAGCTTGCAGGGACGTCGGCCAAGCTCGTCGGTGCTGGGCCGCGGGTCCGGCTGGTGCGACCAGACCAGTCGGCTGAGCGCCCCGTCACCGTCGCGCTCCCGCAGGGTGAGAACGGCCCGGGCGTTCGTGACGGCTGCCGCGATCTTGGCCCGGTTCCGCACGATGCCGGGGTCGGCCAGCAGCCGGTCGACTTCGTGGGTCGGAGAACCGCGCGACGACCTCCGGGTCGAAGCCGGCGAACGCGTGTCGGAAGTTCTCTCGCTTGCGCAGGATGGTCAGCCAGGACAGCCCGGACTGGAACGCCTCGAGCGTGAGCCGCTCGTACAGACCGTCGTCGCCGTGGACGGGCCGGCCCCACTCGTTGTCGTGGTAGGCAAGGTATTCGGTCGGCTCGAGCGCCCACGGGCAGCGCAGCCGCCCGTCCGGGCCCGGCCGTGCGGTCACCGGCCGTCAAACGTCGGAGGCTGCTTGGACAAGAACGAGGTGACCGCTCCTCGGTGGTCCTCCGTCGCCCCGGTCCGTCCCATCAACCGGGCCTCGTTGACGACCGACTCTGCCAGGGTGTGCGTGGCCGAGTAGTCGAGCGCCTCGCGAATCGCCGCATATGCCTGGGTCGGTCCGGCGGCAAACTGCCGGGCCAACTCCGTGGCGCGATCGACGACAACCCCTGCGGGAAGGACCTCCGTGGCGAGGCCGACCGCGAGAGCTTCGTCGGCCGTGACCGTGCGGGGAAGCAGCAATAGCTCGCGGGCGCGCGACCAGCCGACCAGCCGCGGAAGCGTCCAAGAGGAGCCAGAGTCGCAGGACAACCCGATGGCCGCGAATGCCAGGTTGAAGCCAGCGGTGTCTGCGACCACGCGCACGTCGCAGGCGAACGCAAATGCGGCGCCGGCACCTGCTGCGATGCCGTTGACCGCGGCAACAACCGGCTTCGGCATCGTCGCGAGCGTGGTCGCGATCGGGATGTAGTGCTTCCGGACGGTTTCCTCCAGATCAGCCGCGCCGGCGGCCAACCCTTCGGCGCGCTCCTTGAGATCCTGGCCGACGCAGAATGCGCGCCCGGCTCCGGTGAGCACGACCGCTCGCACCCCCGGATCGCCGGCTGCACGGAGGACGTGGTCGCGTAGGGCGACCTTGGTGTCGATGTCCAGGCTGTTCATCGCATCCGGCCGGTCGAGCGTGATGGTGGCAACGGCACTGTTGACGACGTATTTGACCGGGAAGGTCACCTGGTGACTCCGTTCGGGCGCTGCGGGATGGACAGGCAATGATCGACGAAGCGAGCACTTGCCGGCAGAAGGCGAGCGGTCTCGGTGTCGAAGTAGGCGGCGGCTGCATCGCCCGGCCAGTTCTCAGGGAGCAGGATTCGGGGCAGACCGGGATCGGTGAACAGGAATTTCCGCCACTCGTGCACGAGCTGACTTCGCACGGCGAACGAGTCCTCGTCGGTCGGCCGCGAGGGTAGCGCGCTGACCAGATTGCTGGCGTCGGCGAGCCACCGCTCGTACGCACGGCCGACTGCATCGAGGTCCCACGCCCGGCGCACCAGATCGGCGTCGTCGGTTTCGTGGGCGGCGACAAACCGCTCGGCGTGGACGCCCTCGGCATCAAGCAGGGCATCCAGCTCGGGTGAGGGCCGGGCCGCAACCCACGCGCCGTCACCGACTGAGGCGTACCCCAGGAAAGCCAGGCCGTTTTTCAGCCGCTCTCGCCTGCCGCGATCCCGCGGCCGGTTCGGCACCACGAGATGCCATCGGGCGTCCCAGCCGTTGGACGTACGGGTGCGGTAGATGCGGGCGGCGGCGTCCTCGAGCCGACCTTCCGCGCGGGCAGTCAGCGCGTAAGCCGGTGCTCCATCGATCCGAATGGGCCGGAGCCAACCCTGCTTGACCATGCGAGAAACTGCCGTGCGGACCGCCGGAGCGGTGATACCGAGCGGCGCGAGGGCCGTGACCAGGGAGGCGATGCGGGCCCGGCCTTGGCGCGACCGCAGGTGGTCGCCGTAGAGGTCGAAAAGGGCGGACCTGGCGTTCACGATGACCCATCCTGCCGCGCGACCGCTCCATGACATCTTGGTGGGTCCATCCCGCTGGCAGGACGGATACGGGATAATGGCAGCACCGTGATGCACGCGGGATCGTTCCCTGGCGATCCAGGGGGCCCGGTGCGCGCAATAGGAAAGGGGTGCGCGGATGGCGGCGATGAAGCCGCGTACGGCCGACGGGCCGCTCGAGGTCACCAAGGAAGGCCGCGGCATCGTGATGCGGCTTCCGCTTGAAGGTGGGGGGCGCTTGGTCGTCGAGATGTCTGCCGACGAAGCAAATGCACTCGGAGACGCACTGAAAGCCGCCGCCGGCTGAGCCCGGTGGTGTGAGATGGTTCGGCCCCGGCAGTTCCGATCTGCCGGGGCTGAACCATCGGTGCCGGGCAGCCAGCCGGGAAGCGGTGACACGAGGATCACATGGGCCAGGCGATCGGGACGACCCTGCCGATGGCCATCGGGTCGCGCTGAGTCCAGTGCCGATCATCGCCGTGGTGCTCATGCTCACTACGCCGCGCGCACGGTCCAACGGCCCGGTCTTTCTGCTGGGTTGGCTCGCGGGCCTGCTGGTCGTCGGCACAATCGTGTTGTTGGTGTCCGGCGGCATCGGTGCCAGCCAGGAGGGGCAGCCGGCGACCTGGGTCTCCGTGCTCAAGATCGGTCTTGGCGTGCTACTGACACTGGTCGCCCTCCGGATGTGGCGCGGGCGCCCCGCCCCCGGCGGACAGAGCGAGCTGCCGAAGTGGATGCACGCCATCGACTCCTTCACGCCGCCACGTGCGGCGGGGGCGGGCCTGCTGTTGTCCGGAGTGAACCAAGAACCTCGTCCTCACGCTTGCGGCGGCAGCCGCGATCGCCGCAATTGGAGCAGACACCCACGGCGTCGCGCTCAACGGCCGCACCAACTGGCGCAAACCGGGCGGCCCAGTGGGTCGACGGCGGCACTGTTCCCGACGCGCCGAGGTCCTCGAGGGCGTCGATGCTGCTGCTGGTCGGCGGCCCCCACCACGACCGCCGCACCCGGCGCGAACGAACCCGCGGTACGCGTGGTTTGCCACATCGGGCAGTTTGAGTCGGTTGGGCGTTTCTGGCGATCCGAGGCCGCCGCGGCGTCGACCGGTTCCTTGCCCTGGCGGGGGATGCGCTGCGCGACGGGATTGTGGAGCGGTTCTGGTTCGACCGTGTCCGCGGCGTGCGGTTCCCGCATGAGCAAGTGCCGGGGATAACCCGCGGTCGCGAACGCCGTTTAGGCGGCGCGCCACGCCGGCCCACCGGGCAGGTCCAGATACGCTGGGATCACCGGGTCGAGCAGCACCACCCGCCCACCAGGCAACGTCATCGGCATCGACGCCGGGTCCGCGCCCGGCGGGATCAGCAGACCACGCTCCTCGCGCGCGCCCACTGCCGGTTGTTCTCGACGTAGCCGTGGCACCCACGGATTCCGTCGCCGCGCATGCGAGGACCAGGTCCGCGAGGCTGTTGACGTCGGCCCGGTTGGTGCCGCCCAGCCGCCGCTGCGTGTTGGGCACGCTCGCGCTGGGCGCGCTCTTCCTCGGTTTCGCGTGTGGATCGCGACGGGGGAGGCGCCGTCGCGGTCCGTGGTGTCGGGGTACGGCCACGCCCGGTCGTCGCCGGATGCGGCGTCGTGGTCGCCAGGCGATGCGCGTGGCTGACCCGTGCGTGTTCTGCGAGATCATCGCCGGCCGCGCGCCGGCGACGATCGTTGCGCACTGGTTGAATGCGTTGGCGATCGTTCCGCTGGCCCGGTGACCGACGGGCACATCCTGGTGATCCCGAACGTTCACGTCGCCGACGCCACCGAGGACCCGATGGTGACGGCGATGGTGATGGAGTGCGCCGCGCTGATCGCGAGCCCGCCGTGCAACATCATCACCTCGGCTGGGCTGGAGGCGACGCATTCGGTTTCCATCTTCACGCCCATGTGCTTCCGCGCCGTGCCGGCGACGGGCTGGCGTTGCCGTGGTCGCTGGAAGGTGCTGCCGTTCGGCGCCGGCAAGGTGCTGCGGAACCTCTTCTGAGGCCGCGATGAGTTACCGCGCGACTAGCCCACCGGGGCCCACCGGGGTGCGGGGTGTGTTGTCGCGGGTCGCCCCTGGTCGCACCGACGCGGCCGCCGCGACGCCGAGTAGCAGCGCCGGCGCGAGGTAGAAGAACCCCGACCCGCGCCCGAGGACCACGCCCCAGCCGAGCATGAGCGCAGCGCACACAGCGGTCACACCGGCGGTGGCACGACCGGTCATGTCAAACACGAGCGGCACACCCGCGGCGACCACGGGGACCTCACCAGGAAGGTCATGAATCCAAGGTCGGGGTAGTTCATCGCATCCACAAAGATGGTCGCGGAGATCCCGAGGGTGAGCGCGAATGCGAGCCACCGGAACACCGACCCGACCGCCCTCGGCGCGCCACGCCGCCCGAACATCATGGTGAACCCGCGACGGCGGCGAGCACGCCGATAATGGTCGCAACGTTCATCTGTCTATCCTCCGCTTGGTCAACGTCACGGCGCGCGCCGACGTGCCGCTAATACCTGATGGGCGATCGCGCACCGAAGCTGCTCGCCGACATCAAAGACTGGTTCGGCGTACATAACACCGTGATCATGGTCGTGCTGTGTGCGGTCATCGCGGCCAAGCTCGTCGGTGACGGAATCACCGGGTTGACCGCCTGACGTGCGCATGGTCAGTGCGAGATGAACACCTTCAGCGCGACCATGACCAGACCGAGCGCAAGGTTGACCAGCACGGTGACAACGATCCCGATCCGGGTCTGCCCGGCTTCCCGAGCCGCGACGACGGCCCAGACAAGCTGTCCAGCGAGCGCGACGAAGAACGCCCACCAGGCGGCCCTCGACGCATTGCCGATCGCGCCGACGAGGAGTGCGGCGACCGCCGGCGGGATGGCCGCGAGGATGATCGGGCTCTCCTCGCGCATGTTGTGGGCCAGCCGGTGCCGGTGGAACCGGCCGTCGATGACGTAGTGCCCGAGGCTGCGTGAGTAGACGTGGATCAGCCAAAAGACCAGGCCGGTCGCAAGCAGGATGATCGCGAGCTCGACGGACGGGACGCTTTCTTGCAAGGGCGCCTGACCGACGATGACCGACGCGGCGAGCAGTGATCCGTAGACTGCGCCGGTGGCGTCCAGGCGCTCGTGCCATCTGCTGCTGGCCGCGGAGGGGGAGGCGGTGGTCATGAGTCCGCATCCTCGGGCCGGTCCATCCACCATTCGGTGAACTCCGCGGCGCGGCCATCGTCGCCGAACCGGATCACCCACAGGTTGGCGTACCGGTTGCCGTTGGTGTAGTCGACCTTCCCCGTGACGATGGCCGTGTCGTCGTGGACGAGCAGCGGCTCCAGCCATGCCTGCCAGGTCCCGGGCTCGTCCTTTCGATCCAGCCAGTCGGCGCTGATCGCCTCGTGCCCCGTCCTCGGAGTCCCAAACGGGCGGTCGAGATACGTACCGTCGGACGTGAACAGGGCCTTGATGGCGTCCGGGTCGTTGCTGGCCCAGGCGGCCAGATAGCCGTCGACCCATCGGCGAACGTGATCGATGTCGATGCTCTGGCGCATCATCGCTCCTTCCGTCCGTTCGGCCATGGTCTACCACGGCGAAGTACCAGTGCGGCCGGTTCACGTTCACACTGGTGGAATGGGTGAGGAGATGCCGTGGGACAAGTGACGACTCGGCGCCCTGTCCTTCGGTTACGGGACGGCCACGTCAGTGAGCGGCCGGACACGTTGGTCGTCGAAGAGCCGCTACAGATTCGCGTGGGGCTGTCGGTGCTGACGACGACGATGCGGACTCCGGGAGACGACTTCGACCTCATTGCGGGCTGGCTGGTCGCTGAAGGGTCAGTAGCGATGGCCGGGGACATCATCACGATGCGGACCTGCACCGACGAGCTCAACACTGTCGAGGCGACGGTTGCGGCACACGTCCGGCCGCCACGGCCGCGCGCGTTCGCGACGACAAGCGCCTGTGGCGTTTGTGGATCGGACAGCATTGCCGACGTCCGATCGGCGCTGCGCTGGCCGCCGGACCGCGATCCGGTCACTGTCGACCGTGACGTCGTGGCCACATTGCCTGCTCGGCTGCGATCGGCCCAGCGTGCCTTCGACCGGACCGGTGGCTTGCACGCTGCCGGCCTGTTCACGGCGGCCGGGGAGCCAGTCCTTGTCCGCGAGGATGTCGGACGTCACAACGCGGTCGACAAGGTCGTCGGGGCTGCACTGAGAGCGGATCTGCTTCCGCTGGCGGGTCACATCCTGCAGGTCTCCGGCCGGGCCTCCTTCGAGCTGGTGCAGAAGGCCGCGATGGCCGGCATTCCGGTCCTGTCGGCGATCTCCGCTCCGTCCAGCCTCGCCGTCGACCTGGCGACGGAGTGCGGGATGACCCTGCTGGGGTTCGTCCGCGGAGCCGCGATGAACGTCTACTCGCGATCTGACCGGGTCGACCGCAGCGCGGATCGGTAGACGTCAACGGTCTGGGCTGCGACAGCATCCCAACCGAATTCGGCCACCGCGCGCCGTCGGCCGGCCCGACCCATCGCCGCCGCCAGCGCCGCATCGCCGGCGACGGTGTTGATCGCCTTGGCCAGACCGGCCTCGAACTCCGCCGGCTGGTCTGCGACGTACGGCACGAGCACTCCGGTCACACCATCCTCGACGACCTCCGGAATGCCACCGACCGCGCTCGCGACAACCGCTGTCGAACAGGCCATCGCCTCGAGGTTCACGATGCCCAAGGGCTCGTAGACGGAGGGGCAGCAGAACAGCGTCGCATGGGTGAGTACTTGCCGGACGTCTTCGCGCGGCAGCATTTCGCTGACGAGTACGACCCCGGTCCGTTCGGCCCGCAACCGTTCGACCAGTTCGTCGGTCTCGCGTGCGAGCTCAGGGGTGTCTGCCGCACCGGCGAGCAGGATCAGTTGGATGTCCGGGTCCAGCTTCAGCGCGGCCCGCAGCAGATGCGGCACGCCCTTTTGCCGCGTGATCCTTCCGACGAACGCCACTGAGGGGCGGGCCCGGTCGACGCCGAGTCGGTCGAGGACATCGGTCTCCTCGACCGGACGGTAGAAGTCGGTGTCGATGCCGTTGTGGACGACGTGGACGTGTTCCGGGTCGATGGTGGGGTAGCAGTCCAGGATGTCGCGGCGCATGCCGTTACTGACCGCAATGACGGCGGCGGCGGCTTCATACGCCGTCTTCTCCGCCCACGAGGACACCCGGTATCCGCCCGCCAGCTGCTCGGCCTTCCACGGCCGCAGCGGTTCGAGCGAGTGCGCCGTGACCACGTGCGGAATCCCGTACAGCAACGACGCCAAGTGTCCGGCGAAATTGGCATACCACGTGTGTGAATGCGCGACGTCTGCGTCGCCGAGCGCGGCGACCATCGCCAGATCTGCAGACATGATGCGCAGTGCCGCGTTCGCATCCGGCATTCGGGGATCGTTCTCTGGATAGGTCGCGGCACCGTCGCGTGGCTCGCCGAGAGCGTGCACCTCCACGGTGACCTGGTCGGAGAGTCGCCTCAGCTCCCGCACCAGGAAGTCGACATGGACGCCTGCGCCCCCGTAGACGAATGGAGGGAATTCCCTGGTCAGTACTGCCAGCCGAAACTGGTCGGCCATGCCCGATCACATCCCTCCATGCCGTGCGGCGTCACGAGGACGCAACTGTGGCACGGATGTCGAGATCCAGTACCGCAGCTTGACGTCGCGCTGGTCCTCGAACACACCGCCGTTCTTTTCGATCACCTTGCGGGAAGCGATGTTGTCGGCGTCGCAGGTGACCAGCACGGGATCGATGCCGAGATCACGGCACCAGGGAAGGGCGGCCCGGAGCATCGCCGTCGCATGGCCCTGCCGCCGGGCCGAGGGGCGCACGTCGTAGCCGATGTGACCGCTGTAGTCGAGCAGCCAGGGAGTCAACCGGTGCCGAATAGACAGCCGGCCGAGAAACGTTGAGCCGTCGACCCACCACAGGTGTGTCGCGGGCACCCATCCCGTTGCGCGCGGGGTGTCCTCCCGAGCCAAGGCTCGCTGGTTGGCAACGTAGGCGACGAAGGCGTGCGGGTTCCTCAGCTGCTCGATGTCGACGTCGTCGGCCCATCGTGGCTCGTAGCCCGGCTCGGTCAGGGCCTCGAGCCAGGAGGCGTGAACATGGGTTGACGGGCTGATCAATTCGGGCATGGCCACATCCTCGTCAACGCCACCCGCCGGTGGCGAGGAAATACCTGGGACGAATGGGGTCGACGGCGCGGGCACACTGGCTAGTGTTCGCTCATGGCATCGGCGCCGCACGTACTGGGCATCGTTCTCGCGGGCGGAGAGGGCAAGCGGTTGATGCCGCTGACTGCCGACCGAGCCAAGCCGGCCGTGCCGTACGGGGGGAGTTATCGCCTGATCGACTTCGTGTTGTCCAACCTGGTCAACGGCGGAATCGATCGGATTTGCGTGCTCACGCAGTACAAGTCGCACTCGTTGGACCGGCACATCTCGCAGACCTGGCGGATGAGCACGATCCGCGGCCAGTACGTGACGCCGGTGCCGGCCCAGCAGCGCCTAGGCCCGCGCTGGTACCAGGGCAGCGCGGACGCGATTTATCAGTCGCTGAACCTCGTCTACGACGAGGCGCCCGACCATGTCGTGGTCTTCGGCGCCGACCACGTGTACCGGATGGACCCAGGCCAGATGCTCGATGCGCACCTGGCGAGTGGCGCCGGGGTCACGGTCGCCGGCATCCGGGTGCCGCGGGAGGGCGCGAGCGGTTTCGGCATCATCCAGACCTCTGACGGGCGGCGGATCGACGCCTTCCTCGAGAAACCGGCCGATCCGCCCGGCTTGCCGGACGACCCGGACAGCTCCTTTGCGTCCATGGGCAACTATGTGTTCCCTACCGATGTCCTGCTGGAAGCCCTGTTGGCGGACGCCAAGGACGAGGGCTCTGTTCACGATATGGGGGGAAACATCATCCCCTTCTTGGTCGGGAATGGTCAGGCATTCGTCTACGACTTCGCCGACAACGATGTCCCGGGCACCACGGATCGCGACCGTGGTTATTGGCGCGATGTAGGGACCATTGACACCTACCACGAGTCGCACATGGATCTGGTTTCTATCGATCCCATCTTCAACCTCTACAACCGACAGTGGCCGATTCTCACCAGCCATCCACAGCTGCCCGGGGCGAAGATCGTCAAAGGCGGCCGAGCGCATGAGTCGATCTTGGGAGGCGGCAGCATCATCGCTGGTTCGCTGGTCGACCATTCGGTGCTGTCGCCGGGCGTCAAGGTCCGCGATGGCGCAGAGGTGATTCGTTCGGTGCTCATGCACGGCGTCACGGTCGAATCGGGGGCCGTGGTCCGCGACGCGATCCTGGACAAGAACGTCGTCGTTCCCGATGGAGCTGCCGTCGGCATCGACAAGGACGCTGACCGCGCCCGCGGCTACACCGTGACCGAGGGCGCGATCACCGTCGTCGGCAAGGGAGTTCAGGTCGAGGCCTGAGGCCGCGGGCCATTGAGCAATCAAACCCGCCGGCTGGGCGATGATGTTGCCGTCGCGATGCGCGGGTTCAATGCTCCAGTCAGCTTGCGCATTGCTGACCCCGCGCTCTCGCTCGCGCTTGGCCCGAGCACCGCGAGGCTGGACATGAGCGCCGCCACTTCCGGTAGATCGAACGCGATGGGCATCGGAGCGTCCATGGAGAGCAGGCGCACACCGCCTCCGCGGCCTTGCTGCGCGTCCACCGTGTCCGGTTTGGTGAATACCGTGGATGCCATGACTGACAGCAGCAATCAGGCCCACCAGTTCTTCGAGCGCTACGCAGCCGCACTGCAGGCCCGCGACGCGAAGGCCATCGCGGGGATGTACGCGGTGCCCTCACTCATCCTGTTCCCCGGCACGTCGATCGCCGTCAGCGATGCCAGGCAGACCGAGGAGTTCTTTGCCGCCTCGTGGGGTCAGTACGAAGGAATCGACGCGATCGACAAGCAGGTCGTCGTCATGGGCGAGGCCCCTCGCAGCCTGTGGGCAGATGTCACCTGGTCCTACGGGGGACACCCGCGGGAGCGTTTCTGCTACCAGCTCGTCGAAGGAGCCGACGGGTATCAGATCGCTGTGCTCACGCCTATGGCAGTGCGCTCATAACGCGGAAAGAAATCAACGTCCTGGCGGTGGGATCTTCCGCGATCGGGACGAATCCACGAGCTACGCGCCGCGCTTGCCGTCGAGCCAGTCCCGCCCGACGTTCTCCTCGATACCGACCGCCTGCAGCAGCGCGTCGTGGACGGCTTTCTCGATCTTGCCGCCGAATAACGGGACCGCAGCCTTGATCTCGGCGTCGATGCTCGCCTGGCTACCCGTCGCGGTCGGCGTGAGCCGCATGTCGCCGGTCAGCTGCACGGGAGCACCGCCCATGGTGATGCGGATCGAGCCGACGCGGGAGCCGTCCGCGGCCGCCGGCTCCCAGACGTCGGTCTGGTCGAGGTCGATCGTGTCGCCGACGAACCGCCGCACGAAGTCGGGCACGTCGGGCGGCATCACCCGCAGCAGCCGCACCGTCACCCGATCGCCGTCGCGGGTCACCGACCCCTCGTGCCGTAGCGCGCCGGTCGCCTGTGCCTTGAGCGCCAGGAACGCCTCGTCGGAGAGCATCGCGAACACCGCCGACGGGTCGGCGTCGTATCGCTGCTCGGTTCGCAGGTCCATGTGCTCCATCCTCGTCGACGGGTTTGGGGCGTCCTACAACCGTCCACCCTGTGGCAGAGCGGCGGGCGGATGCTCCGCGGGCGAGGATATCGGGCGGAACACGGCGTGGATGCAGAAGCGGGTAATGCTGCGCTGAGGGGCGGGCGGATGCGGAAGCGGGCGTCTAAAGAGGGATCCGTGGCATGCTCTTTCCGCCACGGATCCCGGAGCCCGCGGAGCATCCGCCCGCCCCTCAGCGCCCCAAGGCTGCCTGCCGCCGGTGCGAAGGCGACCTAGAGTGGCCAGGTGACAACGTCGGTGCAGCCCCCGTCCGCCCAGTTCGGTGAAGATGGCGCGCGGCTGACCTACGGAACCTACTTGCGCCTGGACGAGCTGCTCGACCAGCAGCGGCTGCTGAGCGATGCGCACGACGAGCTGTTGTTCATCACCATCCACCAGGTCTACGAACTGTGGTTCAAACTGCTGCTCTTCGAACTCGAGTCAGCCCGGGATGCCATGGCTGACGGCCTGCTGTGGTGGGCCCGTCACCTGCTGTCTCGGGTGCACGAGATCGAGCGGATCCTCATCGAGCAGATCGCCGTACTGGAAACCATGACTCCGCAGGACTTCCTCGAGTTCCGGGAGCGCCTAGCTCCGGCAAGCGGCTTCCAGTCGGTGCAATTCCGGGAGCTGGAGTTCCTGTCCGGCGCCAAGGACCCGAGGTACGTCGACCGGTTCCGTGGGGTGAACGATGAGGAGCGGTCGCGGCTGCGGCGTCGGTTGACCGAGCCGACGCTGTGGGATGCGTTCGTCTCGGTCGTCGAGAAGAGCGGCCTGCCCGCCGGCGACGACAAGGAGGTCAGGGTGTCGTTGCGCGTGGTGGCCGAGGACAGGGCCGCCTACGGCGACATCTGGGAGCTCGCAGAGGCTTTGTTGGTCCATGACGAGCGCGCGGCCGGTTGGCGCGCCCGGCACATCATGATGGTCGAGCGCATGATCGGGACAAAGACCGGAACCGGTGGGTCGGCCGGGGCTGCCTACCTGAGGACCCGGCTCGAGATGCGGTACTACCCGGTTCTCTGGGAGCTGCGGTCCTGGCTGTGACGGGCGCCGGCGTCTGGCGCCGTCCCCGCCGAGATGTGCTGGCGGCTTCTGGGCACTAAGGTCGGAATGGTCGTCTACAACGACGTTACGGGCGAGCTTCCCGGGGGCAGTCATGGGCAACCGGCTCGATGAGGCCAAGTCCGAACTTCTGGCGAAGGCCGCGTCGGCCGTTGGTCATCGCGGTCCTCGCCCCGACGAAGAGGCGTTCCTCCAGCGCTTCTACCGGCATGTCGCACCTGAAGACCTCGTCGACCGCGACCCAGTGGACGTCTTCGGCGCGGCGGCGTCGCAGCGACAGTTCGCTCAGAGCCGGCCCCAGGGGCGTTCCCTGGTCCGCGTCTACACGCCGAGTGTCGAAGAACACGGGTGGTCCTCAGGGCACACAGTGGTCGAGGTAGTCACCGACGACATGCCCTTCCTGGTCGACTCGGTCACGATGGCGCTGACCCGCCGGGACCGATCCCTCCATCTTGTGGTTCATCCCCAGTTCGTGGTTCGCCGCGACGTGGCCGGAGAGTTGCTCGAGGTCTGCGATATCGGTGAATCCGACCCCGCAGTAGGCGATATGCCCGACGCGCTCGTCGAGTCCTGGATGCACATCGAGATGGACCGCGAGACCGATCCCGGTGTTCAGCAGAAGATCACCGACGAGCTGCGCTATGTGCTCCGCGATGTCCGCGAAGCGGTCGAAGACTGGCGGCGGATGCGCCAGCGCGCCGACGAGATTGCCGCAGAGCTCGAGAAGAACCAGCTCCCGGTGCCGAACGAGGAGGTGGCCGAGGCGCAGGAACTGCTGCGTTGGCTCGCCGACGACCACTTCACGTTCCTCGGCTATCGCGAGTACATGCTGGAGACGGTCGACGGCGAGGATGTGCTGCGAGCGGTTACCGGCTCGGGCTTGGGGATCCTGCGCGCCGATCAGGAGCTGTCGGGCTCGTTTGCCAAGCTCTCACCTGGGGTCAAAGCACGGGCCCGGGAGAAGAAGGTCCTGGTTCTCACGAAGGCCAACTCCCGTTCGACCGTTCACCGCAACACCTATCTTGACTACGTTGGCGTCAAGATCTTCGACGAGTCCGGTGAGGTCGTCGGCGAGCGCCGGTTCCTCGGCCTGTTCACATCGCCCGCCTACACGGAGAGCGTGCTGCGCATCCCTGTGCTGCGGACCAAGGCACTTCAGGTGCTCGAGCGCAGCGGCTTCGCGCCCAGCGGCCACTCGGGCAAGGATCTGATGCAGGTCCTGGAGACGTATCCGCGCGACGAGCTGTTCCAGATCTCCGTCGACGAGCTGTTCCCGATCGCGATGGCCGTCGTGCATCTGCAGGAGCGGCGGCAGTTGCGGCTGTTCGTCCGGGCCGACATCTACCGCCGATACCTGTCCTGCCTTGTGTATCTGCCCAGGGACCGGTTCAACACCGCCGTTCGGGAGCGGCTCCAGGACATCCTGCTCGCGGCCACGGGCGGCCAGACAATCGACCACACGACACTGGTTGGCGAGTCACTGCTGGCCCGACTGCACTTCGTCATCCGGATGGCGCCGGATCAGATGCTGCCCCAGCTCGACATCCCCGCATTGGAGAAGCAACTCGCCGCCGCGACGCGGGCGTGGGGCGACGACTTCGCCGACGCGCTGGCCGATCAGGTCGGCGAAGAGAAGGCGGCCCGGCTGCTGCGCCGATACCGGGACGCGTTCCCCGAGGCGTACAAGGAGGATTTCCCGGCCCGCACCGCGGTAGCTGACCTATCCCGGTTCGAGGAACTGCCCGATGACGACGGCCTGGGCATGAACCTCTACCAGCCGATCGGGGGCGCGCAGAACGAGCGCAGGTTCAAGATCTACCGGACAGGTTCCCCGATCTCGTTGACCCAGGTGCTGCCGATCCTGTCGCGGATGGGCGTCGAGGTCATCGACGAGCGGCCCTACGAGATCCTCCGCCGCGACGACTCAGTTGAGACACCGGCCTGGATCTACGACTTCGGCCTGCGCTACCAGGCTCGGCAGGCTGCCGACGTCAGTGGCCGCAAGGAACTGTTTCAGGACACGTTCGCCGCCGTGTGGCGCGGCGAGGCAGAAAGCGACGGCTTCAACGCCCTGGTCTTGCAGGCAGGGTTGTCCTGGCGTGAGGCCTCGATTCTGCGTGCCTACGCCAAATACCTGCGGCAGGCCGGTTCGACGTTCAGCCAGGACTACCTGGAGGAATCTCTCTCGACCTACGTCGACATCGCCGGCCTGCTGGTCGATTTGTTCGAGACCCGGTTCGACCCCCAGCGGTTTGCCGACGACCCCGCGGCGCGGGAGTCGGCTGCCAAGGAGATCGTCGTGCGGCTCGAGCGGGCGCTCGACGATGTCGCCAGCCTGGACCAGGACCGAATCCTGCGTTCGTTCGTCGCATTGGTGCAGGCCACGCTGCGCACCAATTATTTCCGGGTCGCCTCACCCGAGCAGTCCAGCACGGCACTGGCGTTCAAGCTCAACCCATCGGCCTTGCCCGACCTGCCCGATCCGCGCCCGATGTTCGAGGTATGGGTCTACTCGCCGCGGGTCGAAGGCGTGCACCTGCGGTTCGGCGCGGTCGCTCGCGGAGGTCTGCGCTGGTCGGACCGCCGGGAAGACTTCCGTACCGAAGTCCTCGGCCTGGTCAAGGCGCAGGCGGTCAAGAACGCGGTCATCGTCCCGGTCGGAGCGAAGGGCGGGTTCGTCGCCAAGCGGCTGCCTGATCCGGCGGTCAACCGGGATGCCTGGCTGGCCGAGGGCGTGGAGAGCTACAAGACGTTCATCCGCGGTCTGCTCGACGTCACCGACAACCGGGCTGCCGACCGCAGCATCGTGCCGCCGCCGCACGTCGTCCGCCACGACAGCGACGACCCCTACCTGGTCGTGGCTGCCGACAAGGGGACTGCGACGTTCTCCGACATCGCCAACGGTGTTGCGATCGACTACGGCTTCTGGCTGGGCGACGCGTTCGCCTCCGGCGGATCGGCGGGCTACGACCACAAGGCCATGGGCATCACCGCCCGCGGCGCGTGGGAGTCGGTGAAGCGACACTTCCGCGAAATGGGCCGCGACTGTCAGAGCGAGGACTTCACCTGCGTCGGCATCGGCGACATGTCCGGCGACGTCTTCGGCAACGGGATGCTGCTGTCCGCACACACCCGGTTGCTGGCCGCCTTCGACCACCGGCACGTATTTCTGGACCCGAGCCCTGACGCCGCCGTCTCGTACGCCGAGCGTCAGCGGCTGTTCGAGTTGCCCCGGTCTACGTGGGCCGACTACAACCCGCAGCTCATCAGCGAAGGCGGCGGCGTCCACCCGCGCACCGCGAAGCGCATCGACATCACCCCACAAGTGCGGCAATGCCTTGGAATCGATGAGTCGGTCACCGAGATGACCCCACCGGACCTGCTCCGGGCGATCCTGACGGCCCCGGTCGACCTGCTCTGGAACGGCGGGATCGGCACCTACGTCAAGGCAAGCACCGAGACGCACGCGGATGTCGGCGACAAGGCCAACGACGCCATCCGAGTCAACGGCGCCGAGTTGCGTTGCGGCTGCGTGGGCGAGGGCGGCAACCTCGGCTTCACCCAACTCGGCCGCATCGAGTACGCCAAGTCAGGCGTCAGGGGCCAGGGTGGTCGAATCAACACCGACGCGATCGACAACTCCGCCGGCGTCGACACCTCCGACCACGAGGTCAACATCAAGATCCTGCTCGACGGCGTCGTCCGAGAAGGTGACCTGACCGAGAAGCAGCGCAACGAAGTGCTCGCTGCGATGACCGACGAAGTCGGTCGGCTGGTACTGGCGAACAACTACCGACAGAACGTCGCATTGGCGAGCGGCTCGTACCAGGCTGGCAACCTCGCCCACGTCCACCGCGCCTATGTCGCGAAACTGGAAGCCGAAGGCAAACTCAACCGGGCGTTGGAGTTCCTACCTACCGACCAGAAGTTCGAGGAGCGCATCCAGGCGGGGGGCGGGCTGACCAGCCCGGAGCTGTCGGTCCTCCTCGCCTATACCAAGAACCTCATGTACGGGGAGCTCCTCGAGACGGCGCTGCCGGACGACCCCTACCTGCGCAATGCGCTACACGCCTATTTCCCCACCGACTTGCGCGAGCGGTACCCGGACCGGATAGACGAGCATCCGCTGCGCCGTGAGATCGTCACTACGCTGGTCGTCAACGATCTGGTCAACGAAGCGGGCACCACGTTCGCCTACCGCCTGGAGATGGAAACCGGCGGCAGCATGGAGGACCTGGCCCGCGCGCACACGGTCGCCTCCGTCGTGTACCGCATACCCGAACTGATGGCCGACGTCGCCGCCCTCGACAACGTCATCTCGGCTGAGATGCAGACCCGGATGCGGCTCGAAGGTCGCACCATCACCGAGCGGGCCACCAGATGGCTGGTCGTCAACCGTCGGCCTCCGATCGACGTCGCTTCGCAGATCGCGTTCTTCCAGGAGCCGATCGCACGTCTTCTCCAGGAGCTGCCCGACGTCATGTTCGGTCGGGAGCTCGATTCGTTCGTCGAGCGCCGCGACTGGCTGACCAAGGCAGGGGTGTCGGAGGAGCTGGCGAACCGGGTTGCTGTGCTGCCCCCCGCGTATGCGGGCCTCGGCATCGTCGAGACGTCGGTGGCCACGGGGACTGATCTCAGCGAGGTTGCGCGGGTGCATTTCAAACTGGGCGAGCACCTCGCGCTGGGCCAGTTGCTGGAGCGGATCGTGGCTCTGCCGCGGACCGATCGTTGGCAGACGATGGCCAGGGCAGCGTTGCGTGACGACCTGCACGCGGTTCAGACGGCGTTGACGGCGCAGATCATCCAGAACACCGAAGGCGGCATGGACACCAAGGCCCGGGTAAAGGCGTGGGCAGCCCAGGACTCGGTTGTAGTCGGACGAGCGCGGCAAACCTTGGCAGAGATCGTCGAGAGCGACACCTTCGACCTCGCCCGGCTTTCCGTCGGCCTACGAGTGGTCCGATCGTTGCTACGCACCGAGACGGCGTGACGCAGGCGGTCGGCTACCCATCGCAAATGGCACCTCACCGCGCAGATGATGGCGGCCATGTGTTGCTCGGCTTGTGTCGTGAAGATCGTCGTGATGGCTCCAGCCGGCGCGTGGCGGAGGCTTTCATCACGACGATCTTCACGACCGGGTTGTGGTGAGAATGCGGTGAGGTTCGAGCCGAGCCTCGAGCTCAACGCGGCGTTCTACGCCGAGATCGTTGAACCGAAGATCCGCGCTGTGCCGCACGCCGCAGCCTTGCTCGGCTGGGGCTCGGACGTACTCGGCTACGACACTGCATGGTCGACGGATCACGGCTGGGGGCCGCGACTGCAGATCTTCGTTGCCGACGGGACCGTCGACGGCGTACGAGCGGCGATCGACGATAGACTTCCCGAGTCGTTCCACGGGTGGCCGGTCCGATACAGCCTGGGTGACGATGACCCCGCCGTTCATCGCGTCGACGTCACGACGCTCGGCGACTGGCTGATCGACCGGCTGGGCGTCGATCCAAGAGCCGGCCTGACCTCGATCGATTGGCTGGTGATCCCGCAGCAAGCGCTGCTGGGTGTGGTCCGGGGCCGGATCTATGCGGACTCGGCCGGCGAGCTGGCGGCGGTGCGGGAGACGCTGGCGTGGTACCCGGATGACGTCTGGCTCTGGTTACTCGCCTGTGGCTGGCGACGCCTCGGACAAGAGGAACCATTCGTCGGACGAACAGCCGATGTGGGTGACGAGCTCGGGTCGCGGGTACTCGCCGGCCGCCAGGTCCGTGAGGTAATGCGGCAAACCTTTCTGCTGGAGCGGACCTACGCGCCCTATTCGAAATGGCTGGGCACTGCCTTTGCTCGCCTGCCGTCCGCGGCAGATCTGACGCCATCCCTCGAGCGTGCGCTCAACGCCGCCGCTCACAACGACCGGGAGTCGGCGCTGGTCGAGGCGTACGAGCTGCTGGCCCGGCTGCATAACCGCCTGGCACCGACGGGCCACGTCGATCCCGCCGCCCGCCTGTTCTACGACCGGCCGTTCCGCGTCCTGCGCGCCGAGCGGTTCGTCGACGCCTGCCTGGCGGCGATCCCCGGTCCCTGGCTGCGTGACTTGCCGCCCGTCGGGTCGGTCGACCAGTTCGCCGATTCCACCGACGTGCTCGCATTCCCGGCGAGAGCCGCCCGGTTTCGGACGATCTACGAGAGCCGGCCCGACCCGTAGGCGGCTGTGGATAACTCGCTTTCGTCTGGCGGACGATCCCCGGGCCGGGTATAACTCTGCGACATCCCAGCAGTCATGTGCTGTTTCCGCCGGTCACCCACGAGGTCAGGCGCAGCAGCAAACTGAGCCGATTTGCCATTTCACGGAGTGCGCCGAGCATGACCGCGATCGAGATCATCGACGCCGAGGTTCGCGATGTCGTGCGTCGCGAGGGCCTGGACCCTGTCGCCGATCCGGGCGCCATCCGGGCCATTGTCGACGAGGTCGTCGCCAGCTACGACGAGCGCAGTCTGAGTCGAGCGTTGCCGCCGTTGCGCGATCACCAGTCGGTGGCGCGCTTGGTCCTGAACGCGGTGGCCGGCTTCGGGGCGCTGCAGCCCTACCTCGACGACCCCGCGGTCGAGGAAATCTGGATCAACGAACCCAGCAAGATCTTCATCGCCCGACACGGCCGCAGCGAGCTCACCACGACGATCTTCACGGCAACCGAGGTTCGGGACCTGGTCGAGCGGATGCTCAAGTCGTCGGGCAGGCGAATCGATCTCTCCGCGCCGTTCGTCGATGCAATGCTGCCCGACGGGAGCCGGTTGCACGTCGTCATCCCCGACATCACCGCCGAGCACTGGGCCGTCAACATCCGCAAGTTCGTCGTTCGTGCGAACCACCTCGACGACCTGGTCGGTCTCGGTACGCTCACCGCCCCGGCTGCGAGCTTTCTTGACGCGTGCGTTGTTGCAGGGCTCAACGTGCTGGTCGCCGGCGGTACCCAAGCCGGCAAGACGACGATGCTCAACTGCCTCACGGCTGCCGTGCCCGCTCGCGAGCGCGTGATCACCTGCGAGGAGGTCTTCGAGTTGAAGGTGCCGCTGCCTGACGTCGTTCGCATGCAGACCAGGCAGCCGAACCTGGAGGGCATCGGAGAGATCAGCTTGCGGCATCTGGTCTGCGAGGCCCTACGGATGCGTCCCCAACGCATCGTCGTCGGTGAGGTCCGCCAGCAAGAGTGCCTTGATCTGTTGATTGCGCTGAACTCTGGGATCCCGGGGATGTGCACAGTCCATGCGAACTCCGCTCGTGAGGCCGTGACCAAGATGTGCACCTTGCCGCTGTTGGCCGGAGAGAACATCGGCAGCCGGTTCGTCGTGCCCACTGTCGCTGGCTGTATCGACATCGTCGTGCACCTGGCGACCGAGCCGAACGGGACCAGAACCGTCCAGGAGATCGTCGGTGTGCCCGGTCGGGTGGAGGGCGACGTCGTCGAGCTCGAGCCGATCTTCGTTCGGCGTGGTGGCCAGTTGGTGTGCATCGATGGATATCCACCGCATCTGGACCGGTTCGAGCGCGCCGGCATCGACATCGCTCGGGTGCTCGGTCGCTCCGCGCCGAACGTGCAGGAAGGCGCCGCTTGATGGGCGCCCTACTGGGGCTGATGTTCGGTACCGGAGTGCTACTCGTCTGGCAATGGTCACGAGGGCCGACGAAACCTCGCACCGTCCGACGCGGATTGAGCATGCGGCGCCGGATCGCCGACATGATCGCGGCGGCCGGAATCGAGGGCGTGACGCCGCGCCAGGTCCTGGCCGCGTGCGCCGGCGCTGGTGGGTTCGTGACGCTGGCGTTCCTGGTGCTCTCCCGAACCTGGCCTATCGCGTTGGCGTTCGGCACATTCGCCGCGTACGCACCGATTGCGCTGCTGCGTCATCGGGTTCGGCAACGGCGGGGCGAGTTGCGCGACCTGTGGCCCGACGCCGTGGACAATCTGGCCTCGGCCGTCCGGGCTGGATTGTCACTGCCCGAGGCGTTGACGCAGTTGGGTGTTCGCGGTCCCGAGCTATTGCGGCGGCCGTTCCTGCGCTTCGGCGAGGACTATCGGGCGACCGGCCGTTTCAACGAGTGCCTTGACCGGTTGAAGGACCGTCTGGCCGATCCGACTGGTGACCGGATTTGCGAGTCCCTTCGCATCGCACGTGATGTCGGTGGTTCTGACCTGGGCCGTCTCCTCCGGACGCTTTCGTCTTTCCTGCGTGACGATGCTCGTACCCGAGCGGAGCTGGAGACTCGCCAGGGTTGGGTGGTCAATGCCGCGCGGCTCGCCGTCGCCGCGCCGTGGCTGCTGCTGGGAATGCTGAGCCTGCAAACGGACTCGATCCGCGCCTATAACGCCTCGGGCGGCTGGGTGGTTCTGGCCGTTGGCGCGGCGATGTGTCTGGTTGCCTACCGGCTGATGCTGCGGCTGGGCCGGCTTCCGGAGGACGGCCGGGTGCTGCGATGACCAGCGCTGCCTCGGGAGCGCTGCTCGGCCTGGCCGTCGGCGGCGGGCTGGTGCTGACCTGGTCGCGGTTGCCGTTTCGACGACGGCCGACGCTAGAAGCCCGGCTGGCCCCCTACGTCGGAGACCTATCTGGAGAGGCTGCGCGACGGAGGTACCTGGACGACGCGCACACGGTGACCCCGTTTCCGACACTCGAGCGGCTGCTGCGGCCGTACCTATCCAACGGGGCCGACCTTCTCGAGCGCATTCTCGGCGGCGGCACATCCGTTCGTCGACGCCTCGACCAATCGGGAAGCGCGTTGACGTTGCACGAATTCCGGATCGAGCAGTTGATCTGGGCAACCATAGGCTTCGCCGTCGCAGTCGGGCTGAGTCTGATGCTGCTCGGCGACGGCGCCGGATCGCCGCTGTTGCTGCTGGTCTTCTGTGTCGCAACTGCGGTCGCAGGCGTGATCGCCCGCGACCACCGGCTGACCAAGGCCGTCCACGATCGGGAGCAGCGGATGCTCGCTGAATTCCCGACGATCGCAGATCTGCTCGCACTTTCCGTCGCGGCTGGTGAGGGACCCGTTGGCGCACTCGAGCGAGTCGCCCGGGTGAGCAGCGGAGAGCTTGCTGGCGAGTTGCGTAGAGCACTCGTGGACGCCAGAACTGGCGCGGGGCTCATCCAAGCACTGGACGCAGTCGCCGAACGTACGACCCTCGCGCCGCTCGCCCGGTTCGTCGACGGAGTCGCCGTCGCCGTCGAGCGGGGCACGCCGTTGGCCGACGTTCTGCGCGCCCAGGCGGCAGATGTCCGCGAGGCACGCAAGCGCAATCTGCTCGAGATCGGCGGCAAGAAGGAGATCGCCATGATGATCCCGGTGGTCTTTTTGGTGTTGCCGGTGACGATCTTGTTCGCCCTCTATCCGGGACTGGTCCAGATCAGCTCCATTGTCCCGTGAACCCGAACCCAGCGACCCTGCTTCCTGAAGAGGAGAACCCGCACATGACTCACAGCCGCCTTTACCGACTGCGCCGGCGATTGTCCCTGCGAGGCGAGCGGGGCGATGTCCCAGGTTGGGTGCTGATAACGATCATGACGGCCGGAATTGTTGCGGTGCTCTGGCAGTTCGCCCAGCCGTACCTGCGAGACATTCTCCAGCAGGCGCTCGAGGCGGTCGCTCCCTGAGGGTGCCAGCTGGCGAGCGGGGCGCCGCGGTCGTCGAGTTCACGCTCGTCTCGGTGGTCCTGGTCGGGTTGTTCCTCGCCATCCTGCAGCTGGGCCTGGTGCTGCACATCAGGAACACGTTGGTGGCCTGCGCTGCGGAGGGAGCCAGACATGCCGCCAACGCCGACCGCAACCTCGCCGATGGCGAGGCGCGCACGTCCGCGCTGATCGCGGAGTCGCTCAACTCCCGGTTCGGCAATGGGGTCGCATCCCGTTATGTCAGCGCCGGCGGTGTGCAGCTGGTGGAGATAGAGGTCAGGACGACGCTGCCGCTGTTCGGCCTGCTCGGCGTCGATCGAGGCCTGCGGGTCACCGGCCACGCCGTCGAGGAGAGCTCGCTGTGAGGCCCAAGACGTCGGAGCGGGGAAGCGCGATCGTCGAGTTCCACTTCCTCGGGCTGCTGCTGCTGGTGCCGCTCATCTACATTCTGCTGGCGGTCCTCGACGTCCAACGGGCGTCGTACGCCGTCACACAGGCCGCCCGAGAGGCCGGCCGCATCTATGTCGCCACGGGCGACGAGGCTGCGGCGCGATTTGCCGGACGGGTCGCGCTGACCGACCAGGGCGTGGAGGCGGGTGCTGCCGACATATCCATCCGGTGCTCGGTTACACCGTGCTACCAGCCTGGTGCCGAGGTCACCGTCACGGTCAGCTCGACCGTCCGCCTGCCGCTCTTGCCCGACGTGCTCGCGGGTGCGGTCAACGCCCAGATCCCGGTGGACGCGACCCACGCCTCCGTGATCGACCGATTCCGGGCGCTTTGAATGGGTCGGCGCTGTTCGGACGAGGGCCAGATCACTGTGCTGATCATCGGATTCGTGATGATCGTCGTGCTCGCAGTCGGTGTCATTGCCAACGCGTCGAAGGTCTTCGTCTATCGGCGTTCATTGGCGTCCTGGGCCGACGGCGCAGCGATCGCAGCAGCCCAAAGCGTCGCCGAAGATGTCGTGTATGCCGGCCCGACGGTGGAGCAGTTGCCGATCGCCGCGTCGGAAGCCCGGCGCGTAGTCGACGAATATGTCGCGCGTAACGGGCTCGCGCGCCGGTTCGACGCCTTGCAGGTCGACGTCGGCGTCAACCCGGCAGCCAGCACCGTCACTGTTGAGTTCGCCGTCCGGGTTCCGCTGGTGCTGAGCGACGACGCGGCCGGCATTCCTATCTCGGCTTCTGCGACCGCGACAGCCCCACTGGAGTGACCCGCCCGCCGCCCCGTCACTCATCTGGTGGCGCCGCGTACCCTTGATCGACGTGGCCGGGCGCGATGTCGACGAGGAGATCAGGGCTCTCGACCAGACCCTGTCCAGCATCGAGCAGGTGCTCGATCCGGCCCGGATGCGGGAACAGGTCGCCGAACGCGAACTGCAAGCGGCAGCTCCCGACCTCTGGGACGACCTCGAGCGCGCCCAGCGGGTGACCAGCGAGCTTTCCTACCTGCAGGCAGAGCTGCGTCGGCTCACCGAACTGCGTCAGCGGGTCGACGACCTGCCGGTGATGTTCGAGCTTGCCGAAGAAGAGTCCGACTTGGGGGCCGCGGCCGAGGCGGAGCGCGAGCTGGACGAAGTCACCCACCTGGTATCCGAGCTCGAGGTGCGAACCCTGCTGTCGGGGGAGTACGACGCGCGCGAGGCGGTCATGACCATCCGGGCCGAAGCGGGTGGCGTCGACGCGGCCGACTGGGCCGAGATGCTGTTGCGGATGTACCTGCGGTGGGCCGAGCGGCACGGCTACAAGACCGAGGTCTACGACACGTCCTATGCCGAGGAAGCGGGCATCAAGTCAGCCACGTTCACCGTCCACGCGCCCTACGCGTACGGGACGCTCTCGGTGGAGCAGGGCACCCACCGGCTGGTCCGGATCAGCCCCTTCGACAACCAGGGGCGGCGGCAGACGTCGTTCGCCGGGGTCGAGGTATTGCCGGTTGTCGAGCAGACCGACCACATCGAGATCCCCGAGTCCGACATCCGAGTCGACGTGTTCCGTTCCTCTGGGCCCGGTGGCCAGAGCGTGAACACCACGGACTCGGCTGTGCGGATCACGCACCTGCCGACCGGGATCGTGGTGTCCTGCCAGAACGAGAAATCGCAGCTGCAGAACAAGGCGTCGGCGATGCGCGTGCTGCAGGCGAAGCTGCTGGAGCGGCAACGGCAGGAGCAGCGGGCCGCGATGGATGCCCTCAAGGGCGACGCCGGGACGTCCTGGGGCAACCAGATGCGCTCCTACGTCCTGCACCCGTACCAGATGGTCAAGGACCTGCGCACCGAGCACGAGGTCGGCAACCCGCAGGCCGTCCTCGACGGCGAGATCGACGACTTCCTCGAGGCCGCAATCCGCTGGCGACGGCAGCAGCAATCGGAGTAGCTCCTGTCGTCTGAGGAGCTCCCAAATGTTGTGACCTGTTCGTGACCGGTTCGCTTGCTCCGGCGCTGTCGAATCCACTACTCTGCGGGGCGCCACCGATCTCGGTGGCCCGGGCAGCCGTTGGTGTGTGCGCGAGGGACGTCCGCTATCGGTTGGTCGGACCCCTGCCCGACCACACCCGATGTCCGGGGGGAGTCAGTTCGACGATGTCCCGATCTCTGTCCTGACCGCCAACCGTCGCATGGTCGCGCTCGCTGCTTGCAGCCGGTCTGCGCCTGTCTCATCTCCGGGATCGCCGTCATCTTCGGAGGTGTTGATCCCGCGGCGTCCGCGACGGGGACCGGGCGGAGACGAGGGCGACCTCGAGTGGCAACGGCACCTGTGAAGATGCTGAGGTCGCGAGGCTCCATTCCCCAAGGTCGATCCGCCGAAGGACGTCGACGGCCGAGCTCGCTGACCGCTGTCGTGTACCGCGACGGGAAGCTGCTCGACGTCACGGCTGCACCACCCGGACGCTGCTTCGTCGTCAACGGGTCAGTCGTCAAGGGCGGCGACGCGACGCAACGTCTACGACCAGCCGCCCTTCGTCGAGCATGCACGCGCCGCTGAAGCACCGACAAGAAGCCCGACGATCAGCCACTACGACGTGTGCGGCTGCCCGGAGACGACGGCGACCCGCCACCGACGAGCCGACGAGCCGCAATCCGACGAGCCGACGGACTCCGCCTCGGCGCAGCCGACGAAGCCGACTGACGAGCCGACGAAGCCGCCGACGGACCGACCCGAAGCCGACGGCGAGCCGACGAAGCCGACCGGACGAGCCGACGACCCCTAGCCGCGACGCCCACGGTGCCGGCGCAGCCACGAGCTGCCCGAGACCGGTAGCACCAACGGCTGGCTGGCCGCTGTCGGCGCCGCTCTGCTGGCTGCCGGTACCGGCCTGGTCCTCGATCGGTCGGTCGCGCTGGTCGGCACGCGGCCTGATCGACGCGGATAGTCACCGCAACAAGCGGCCCGGGCGGCTCCACGGTGATCGGGGAGCCGCCCGGGCCGATGCGTCGCACGGCGCCTGAGCGGGTCATCGGCCGAGCGCGTCGCGCCGCGACGTAGACTCAGGCGCTGGCCGCGGTCCGTGACCGTCCGCGGCACGGCTACCCCGAGACGGCGCGCGAGGCACAGTGATCCGATTCGACAACGTCACCAAGCTCTACCCGAGCCAGGCTTCGCCTGCGCTGAGCGACATGACGCGTGGAGGTCGAAAAGGGGGAGTTCGTCTTCCTCGTCGGCGCGTCCGGCTCCGGCAAGTCGACGTTCCTGCGGCTGGTGCTCAAGGAGGAGCGGCCGACGTCGGGGCGGATCCGCGTGGCCGGCAAGGACCTGCACCGGCTCTCCAACTGGAAGGTGCCCGCACCTGCGCCGTCGCATCGGCACGGTGTTCCAGGACTTCCGCCTGCTGCCGAACAAGACGGTGTTCGAGAACGTCGCGTTCGCGCTGCAGGTGATCGGCAAGTCGCGGCGGCAGATCAACCGCGACGTTCCCGGAGGTGCTCGAGCTGGTCGGCCTGGACGGCAAGGAGGAGCGGCTGCCCGACCAGCTCTCCGGCGGCGAGCAGCAGCGGGTCGCGATCGCCCGCGCGTTCGTCAACCGGCCGCTGATCCTGCTGGCCGACGAGCCGACCGGAAACCTCGACCCCGCGACCAGCGTCGGGATCATGAAGCTGCTCGACCGGATCAACCGCACCGGCACCACCGTCGTCATGGCGACCCACGACCAGTCGATCGTCGACCAGATGCGCAAGCGCGTCATCGAGCTCGACGCCGGCGAGCTGGTGCGCGACCAGTCCCGCGGCGTCTACGGCTACACCCGCTAGGCGACCGCCGCACCGACGACCTGCGAAGAGAGCGATGCGTTTCCAATACGTCTTGTCCGAGATCGGCACCGGGCTGCGCCGGAACCTGACGATGACCCTCGCGGTCATCATCACGGTCGCGATCTCGATGGGCTTCCTGGGCACCGGTCTGCTGGTGCGCGCCCAGGCGAGCACGATGAAGGACTACTGGTACGACAAGATCGAGATCTCGGTCTTCATGTGCAACGAGTTCGACAAGGGCAGCGGATGCGCCGGCGGCCAGGTCACCGCTGAACAGAAGGCCCAGATCGAAGCAGACGCTGACGGCCCATCCCGAGGTCCAGCAGGTCTTCTCCGAGTCGCAGGAGCAGGCGTACGAGCGCTTCCAGGAGCAGTTCCAGGACTCCATCGCCGAGACGATCACGCCCGACCAGCTGCAGGAGTCGTTCCGGGTCGAGCTGCGCAACCCCGAGCGGTTCGAGGGAGTCGTCTCCGCCGTAGCCGGGTCTGCCGGGCGTGCACAGGTCGTCGACCAGCGGAGGTGCTCGAGCCGTTCTTCGACGTGCTCAACAGCCTCCAGGTCGCCGCGGCCGCAGTCAGCGCGCATCATGGTCGTGGCGGCCGTCCTGCTCATCGCGAACACCATCCGGCTGGCCGCGTTCAGCCGGCGCCGGGAGACCGGCATCATGCGCCTGGTCGGCGCGTCGAACTTCTACATCCAGCTGCCGTTCATCCTCGAGGCGGCGATCGCCGGGGTCGTCGGCGCGCTCCTCGCTGCTGGCGGCATCGTCCTGGTCAAGTGGCTGTTCATCGACGGGAAGATGGCCTCCGCGCTGCGGTTCGTGGCGTGGGTGGACTGGGCCGACACGTTGCGTGATCCTGCCCTGGCTGCTGGTCGCGGGCGTCGGATTGGCGGCCGTTGCGGCGTTCGTCACGCTGCGCCGCTACCTGCGCGGTCTGAGACCGTCCGCGGCCGGCGCGATTCTCGGGTCAAACCCCGTCCCCATCACGTCCGGTACGGGTGTACGGTCATGTGTCGTGTGGTACGTAGGAGACTATTGTGACCGGTGTGACTAGCGTGCTCGGTCCGCCGAGCCTGCTCGCTCGTCCTGGCTGCCGGGCTGGTCCTGGCGATGCTCGGCCCTGCCTCGGCGGCGGATCCTCAGGACCGCAAGCGTGCGGTCGAGCAGCAGCTCGACCAGGCGCAGAGCGAGCTACGCCAGTCGACCGAGGAGCTCGCTGACGCCACGCGGTCGTTCACCGACGCGCAGGCGAGGTTGCCGGCAGCCGAGCAGGCCCTGGTCGAAGCCGAGCAGGCGCTCGCGGCTGCAGAGGAACGCCTGGCACAGGCCAGGGGCGAGTTGGCCGCCGCGAGGGCCCAGGATGCGATGGCGGCAGCCAAGCTCGCCGCAGCCGAACAGCGCGTCCGCGACCAGGAAGCGCGCATCGCGAAGATCACCGACCGTATCCTCGGGCAGCGGGCCGAGATGAGCCAGGTGGCGGTCAAGGCCTACCAACAAGGTGCGATGGGGCGACTTCTCGACATCGCCGCCGCGTTCGAGGCCGACGACGTCGGCGACTTCACCGCTCGCGTCACCTATGCGCAGTCAGTGCTCAACGCCGAGGACACCGTTCTCACCGGCATGGAATCCGACCGTGCCGACCTCGCCAACGAACGGGTGAAGCTGGAGGAGCTGCGAGAGGAGGCCCGTCGACTCCGCGAGGAGGCCGCCCGGCACCTCCAGCGCACCAAAGAGCTCGAGGCAGCCGCCAGGGTTGCGCGGGCCGCGGCCGAAGAGACGGCCCAGCAGGCGCGAGCGGCGAAGGACGCTGTCGACCGGTTGATTGCGCAGCGGTCCAGCGCCGTCGTCGCGGCAGAAGACGCCAAGGCCGACGACGCCGACGCAGTACGCGGCGCTGAGTGCCGAGCGCCAACAGATCGACGCCGAGATCGCCGAGCTGGCACGCAAGGCTCGCGAGGAACGGGCCCGCAAGGCCCGAGCTGAGGCGGCGAGAGACGCCGCCGCTGCCAAGGCCTCCGGCGGCGAGGAATCGTCCAGCTCCGGCTCGTCATCCAGTGGATCGTCGCGCGGCCGTTCCTCCGGTAGCGGGTCCTCGGCATCGTCGGCCTGGGATTCCCGGTCGCGAACCCGTACATCACCTCGCCGTACGGCATGCGCGTTCATCCGGTGACCGGCATCTACAAGCTGCACGACGGCACGGACTTCCGTGCCTACTGCGGTACCCCCATTCGCGCGGCCGCCAGCGGGCGTGTGCTGTGGGCTCGCTACCGCGTCGGCTACGGCAACCAGGTGGCCATGGACCACGGCGTGGTTGGCGGCGATCCGTTGATGACGTCGTACAGCCACCTCTCCCGCTTCTCCACCTCATTGGGGCGAGCGGGTGTCCAAGGGGGAGGTCATCGGCTACTCGGGTTCAACCGGCTATTCGACCGCGTGCCATCTGCACTTCATGGTGTATTACGACGGCGTGCGCACGAATCCGATGCGTTACCTCTGACCTAGGTTCGGTCAGCACGATCAGCCAGGGTGAGATCCTGGTGCGCATGGCACGCGAGCGGGGTCGGACAGTCGTGGCGCAGAATCGCAAGGCCCGCCACGACTACCACATCGACGCCACGTACGAGGCTGGCCTCGCTCTCACCGGCACCGAGGTCAAGTCGTTGCGGGCTGGCCGGGCGTCGCTGACCGACGGTTACGCCGAGGTTCGTGACGGTGAAGTGTGGCTGCGTAACGTGCACATCCCGGAGTACGACCAGGGCACCTGGACCAACCACGAGCCGCGTCGGGCACGCAAGTTGCTCTTGCGCCGCGACGAGATCAGCCGCCTTATCGGCAAGACCACCCAACGTGGCTACACCCTGGTGCCGCTTTCGCTGTACTTCTCCGACGGCTACGCGAAGGTCGAGCTGGCCCTGGCTCGCGGGAAGCGGTCCTACGACAAGCGGCACGCCTTGGCCGAGAAACAGGCCATGCGGGAAGCGGACCGGGCGATCGCGCGATCCCGGCGACGGCGCGGCTGATCCAACCTCATGCGCGACGCAGCGAGACCTGCTTCGGCGGGTCGCCGTATGGGGAGTATTGGGTGATCACTTCGCCGGGGTTGAGGCGCGAGTCCTCGCGGTAGCGCCCCGCAAGCTCCTCCTCGGCGTCCTGATCGCCCTGGTCAGCGCGGATGAGGAGGTCGGTCAGCTCGTCGATCTCGTCGTCGCTGACGTCATCAGTTCCCCATGAATCCCATAGCAAGAGCTCATCGCCGAACCGGTGGGCAAGCTCGAAGATCACATACGACCGAACAAAGTCAGGTCCGGCGAGGTCCGAGCCGGGGAACACACCGTAAGTGCTCGCGTCGTGCCGGCCCAGCCGGTAGCCGCGCCATACCTCCGCGGCCGTCTCGAACGGCGCGCCCACGCCGACGGGCATGTCTCGTGGGTTGAAATGCCAACTGACGCCGGTGTGGGCGTCGCCGGGCAGTTCCGGATCGGTCCGGATCCACCGCTGGCCGTCGTGGTACTCCACAACCACGTGATCATGGTGGTAGCCGGCGGTGAAGTAACTCGCGAAACCGACCCGGTTGCGGGCGGGCACGCCGCGCTCGCGAAGGGCGCCGACCACGAACAGCGAATGGTCTCGGCAGCAGCCGGCCACTCGCTCGGACGAGGAACGTGGCAGGTCCAGTGCTGTCCGATGCCGGGATTGGTCGACGGCCAGGATCTGTTCTAGCCACCTGCTGTCGATCTCGGGCCGACGCGAAACAGGCAGGTCCTTCAACTCTTCCCGGTAGTGTCCGATCACGTTCCGAGCCACAGCGCACAACACGTCGACCTCGTCCGGCAACGCTCGGATGAGCGGTGCGTAACGGCCGGGGGACGAGTACGGCGAGTGCTGCGCGAACTGGCGGGTGGTCATCACGTGGCGCACGTTAGCGCCCGGATCTGACACCGTGGTGCAGCCTCACCGGACGAAGCGGTGGACGTCCGGTGAGCCGGCTGTGCTGCCGGGCTCGGCGATCCACGGCCCGGTTCCTTCGCTTTGGTCCAGCACGCCCGCTTCCAACCAGGTATATCGGCCGGCCAGGACCGCCTTGGCCAGCCGCTCGTCTGCGGCATCGGTGTTCTGCCACAAGGCGTCGAACAGCCGCTCGACGCGGAGCCGAGCCTGCCGGCAGAAGACGTCGGCAAGTACCGCGGCCGCCGCGTCACCGTTCTGGCGCAGCGTTTGGGCTTGCACGCAACTGGCGGCCATCGCGAACAGCTCCGCGCCGATATCCACCACCCGGGACAGGAAGCCCTGTCGACGCTCGAGCCCGCCCTGCCAGCGGGCCATGCCGTAGAAGGTCTGGCGGGCCAGCCGACGGGATGCCCGCTCGACATATCGCAGGTGCCTGGCCAGGAGGCCGAACTCGGCGTAGGACGACGGCAGCTGGCCTCGGCCAGCGACCAGCGGCGGCAGCCAGCGCGCGTAGAACCCGGCCGCCTTGGCGGCAGCCTTCGCCTTGTCCGGGAGATCGACGTCCGGGTCGATCACGTCGCCGGCCGCCTGCAGATGTGCATCGACGGCCTCGCGGGCGATGAGCAGATGCATGATCTCCGTCGAGCCCTCGAAGATCCGGTTGATACGCAGGTCGCGGAGAATCTGCTCGGCTGGGACCGCCCGCTCACCTCGAGACCGCAACGACTCGGCGGTCTCGTACCCACGCCCGCCCCGGATCTGCACCAGCTCGTCGGCGACCAGCCAGGCCATCTCACTGGACCACAGCTTGGCCAGCGCCGCCTCGATCCGGATGTCGTGCCGGCCGGCATCGGCAAGGTGCGCGGACAGGTCGAGGGCCGCTTCCTGGGCGAAGGCCGTCGCCGCCATGAAGGCGATCTTGTGCGCGATGGCTGCGTGCTGTCCGACCGGACGGCCCCACTGCACGCGCGCGGACGACCACTCCCGGGCGATCTTGACGCACCATTTCGAGGCGCCGGTGCACAGGGCTGGGATCGACAGCCGCCCGGTGTTGAGCGTGGTCAGGGCGATCTTGAGGCCGTCACCTTCGCGGGCGAGCCGGTTCGCGGCCGGGACCCGGACCCGCTCGAACCTGGTGAGGCCGTTCTCGATGCCCCGGAGGCCCATGAAGGCGTTGCGCCGCTCGACGGTGATGCCCGGGGAGTTCGACTCGACGATGAACGCGGTGATTCCGCCGCGGCCGCCCTCATGCTCTGGCACCCTCGCCATGACCACGACCAGCTCGGCGATCACGCCATTGGTGGTCCACAGCTTGAGCCCGTTGAGTTCGTATGCGGCACCGCCTTCCACCGGGGTCGCGGTGGCCGCCAACCGCGCCGGGTCGGAACCGACGTCGGGCTCGGTCAGCAGGAACGCCGTGATCGCTCCTCGCGCGCAGCGAGGGAGGAAGGCCCGCTTCTGCTCCTCGGTGCCGAACAGGTGGACCGGTTCGGGGACCCCGATCGACTCGTGCGCCGAGATCAGCGCGCCGAGCGACGGGTGTACCGAGCCGATCAGCATCAGCGCCTGGTTGTACCCGATCTGACCAAGCCCCAGGCCGCCGTACTCCCTGGGGATCTTCATGCCGAAGACGCCGATCCGGGCCAGCGCCTTGAGGTACGCGTCCGGGATGAGCGACTCGCGCTCGATGACACTGCCGTCCAGCTCGGTTTCGCAGAGCTCCCGCAGGTCGGCCAGGAACGCGTCGGTCCGGGCCTGCTCCGCCGGCGCTGGGCCGGGCGTGCGGATAGATCAGGTCGAGCCGAAACCGGCCGAGATAGAGCTCCTTGGCGAACGACGGCCGGTCCCACTCGGCCTGCCGCGCGGCCTCGGCTACCTGCCGGGCCTCGCGTTCACCGACATGGCGGCGCGACGGGGGTTCCGTTGCGGGAGCTACGGGAGTACGCATGGTCGTCATCGACCAGCCTCCTCATTGGTGAGCACACCGCTATGTTACTCGCGGGTAGCTCCATGCTGCCACAGGCTCGCGCGCAGAGAATGCGAGGAATCTGCATGGTTCGTCGGACGTTGATACAGGTAGCCTGGACGGGCCGGGCGAGCGGGTCTGGCCCGTTCGGGCTCCATCGGGCCGTGGCACCGCCAGCACGGCGTTGACAACTCAACATGGGGGTGAACGGTTTCGACTTCGTTCGTCGAACCAGGAGAAGCGGGCCGAGGATGTCGCGTGAACTCGCTAACCAACGCGGCAACGTTACAAGTGCCAACGCTAAGCGCACTGACTTCGCTCTCGCCGCCTGAGGCGGAGCACTGAAGTCTGTCGACCCGGGGATGCTTCCGCCCCGGTGTTCGGCATCAGCTAGGAAGCTCGACCTCCCGGTACGGTCGCGGGACCGGGAGGGACATGAACGCGACTGGGCTCGTCACGGTGAACTTGCCTGCATGATCACCGGAGCCGAGTAGAGGCAAGGCAGGCTGCGCCCGGAGAAGCCCTGGAGAGGCGTCGAAGGACCCGGGTTCGATTCCCGGCACCTCCACCAGCACAACCGCGAAGCCGCGGCTCAGCCCTGATGCTGTCCGCGGCATCGTCGGTTCTGGCGATCTTGAGGCGGTACGGCGGTCGGACCGCCGTACTAGTCTCAAGATCGCGGAGAACGTCAGGAAGGGCGATGCCATGAGAGGCGACCGGGTCGAAATCGTGATTGATGCCGGCGACGGCACCCGCGCCTACGACGTCGTCGCCACCCGCGCCGGGCGGAGGGTGGAGATCACCCAAGGCCGCACCGTGATCGAGGTAACCGAGGTCACCCGCAGCAGCAAGCCGGTCCGCACAGCGCGATTCATGGCTTCCCGGGTGCTCGCGTTGGTGGAACACCCCGCCGAACGGCCGCCGCGCCCAGTCGCGACCCAGCCCCCCGAGCCCGGTGCCGAGAGTCGCAACACCGACGAGTGGTGACATCAGCCGGGGAACCGGGTCGCCATCAGGAAGCGTCTCATCGACATGAGGCGGCAGCTGTGGGGCGTCGTGGGCGTCGTTGCCGCCCTGGTCCTGTGCAGTTGCGGCGACGGGCCGGCCGAGCCGGCGGCAGCATCCGATGTCTGGAGAGCGACGTCCCAGGCCCCGCTGGGCCCCCGCGAGCTGGCGGTCGCCGTGACTATCGGCGATCGGGTCCTCGTCGTCGGGGGTAGCGACGCGCCACCGTGTCCGCCCAATGCCGACTGCAACCTGCCAGAGCAACCGCCGCTGACAGATGGCGCCTCTTTCGACCTCGCGACCGGCCGGTGGACCCGTATCGCTATGGCTCCTGTTCCGCTTGGCGGGTATGTCGACAGCAGCACCGCCGTCGTCGGAGACACCGTCTACGTGCTCAGCCACTGGTACGTGCCCGAGACCGACGGCGTTCAGAGCTCGTTCGTCTCGTACGACTCCGCGGTGGACGAATGGACCGTGCTGCCCAACCCGCCCGCTGACGCCGCACCTTGGCTTCAGCTCACCGTGGCAGGCGACCACCTCATTGCCTATCCCTTCTCGCACGAAGACACGAACATGCCCGGCTCCGAACTGACCACGTACTGCCGGCAGATTTGCTCTACCGTCCCGCGGACGAGATGTGGCATGAGCTTCCCGCGGACCCGGTCGGCCAGTCGTTCGAGCGCAACCTGCAGGCGGTCGGGGACCAGCTGGTCTTGCTCGCCGCTGAAAACGTGCCTGACCCCGGCGTCAACCCACCGCTGGTCAAGATGGCCGCGCTCACTGTCGCCGACGACCCGCTGTCAGGGGACTGGAGAGTCTTGCCGGACGGCGAGTTCCTTTTCCCGAGTGGATACGTCAGCGCCGGTGGCCTGCTCGTCAGCCCGCATCTGGGAACCCACGACGGCGGGGAGACCAACAGTTGGGGCCGCCCGTATCCGTGGGGCGGTGTCGTCGATCCCGAGACCGGCGAGTGGAAAGAGTTCCCGTCCGTTCCCGAACACGACCCCGACGCCTGGGGAGTGGGGCCGGACAGCATCACCGGGGACCGGACGGTGATCGACGAATCCTGGGCGATCGACACTCGAACGCTGGAGTGGTCACAGGTTCCTCAGCTCGCCCACGATGCGGACGGCAACGAGGCGCCGCTTCCGACGACGGGTCATGCAAGTGCGCTGGTCGAAACGCCTGACGGCCCCATGGCATTCATCTGGGGTGGCACCCACTGGTCCGATCCGGACTCGTTGACGAGCGACTACGAACTCCTCGATGACGGCTGGTTGTGGCAGGTGCCGACGCCCTGACCTCCGGCCGACACCGGATGACTGCGTACGACCCGATGAACGATGTGGTGCCGGGGCGTCGGGCAGGATGGGCGATCATGACCGCCTCTGAAGAGCTACATGCCGTCGCTGACGCGTACTGGGAAGCCCGTCTGGAAGCGAGCCCGCTGTACGCGTCGTTCCTCGGGGATCATCGCTATGACGACCGAGCCGATGACGTATCCATCGGGGCCGAGCATCGGCTCCGAGCTCGCTGGGCAGAGCTGCGAGACAACGCAAGCACCATCCACGCCGACCGCTTGGACGACTCGGACCGGGTCACGAGGGATTTGCTCGTCGAGGAGCTGGGGGATTCAATCCGCTCGATCGACCACCGGCTGATCGAGTTGGCCTCGGACCAGATGCAGGGTGCGCACGCGGAACTGCTGATGCTCGCCGGCCAGCTGCGGGCACCGGAGCCGGAGCATGCCCGAATGGCGCTGGACCGAATCGGCGAGTTGGCTCGCCTACTCGAGCAGGCGGCGGAGCGGTACGTCGCCGGTTTGCGCTCGGGCCGCCCGCCTGCGCAGATCAATGTGACGCGATCCGTCAACCAGATCTCCGGCTATCTCGACTCCCCGCTGAGTGCGGACCCTTTCGTCAACGTGGCCGGACCGGAGGATTGGGACGACGCGGAGCGCTGGCGCGGGCAGATGTCAGATGCCGTTCGGGACGTGCTTCGCCCTGCCTTCGAGCGCTACCGCGACATCTTCACGGCGGACCTGGCGCCGGTTGCCCGACCCGACGACCGGCCGGGGCTGTGCCACATCCCCGACGGCGAGGAGCTCTACCAGATATTGATCGAGCACCACACCGGCCTGCCCCTGACTGCAACGGAGTTGCACGAGGCCGGACGTAAGGAAACCGCCGAGAAACTCCCCGCCGAGTTCGCCGAGATCGGCACTCTTGCATTCGGTACCGCCGACCTCGCGCAGATATTCGACACCCTGAAAAGCGACCCCGACCTGCGCTATCGCGACGGCGATGCCATCGTTGATCATGCTCAGCGCTGCCTCGACGCGGCGTCATCGGCCATGGGCGACTGGTTCGGCATCCTTCCGCAGGCACCGTGCGTTCTCACACCGGTGCCGGATTACCTAGCCGCGGACGTGCCTCCGGCGTACTACATGCCGCCGGCTCCGGATGGCAGCCGCCCAGGGGAGTACCACGTCAACCTGCATCAACCCACGGAGCGCGGCCGATATTCGACGGCGGCGATCGCCTTCCACGAGGCCATCCCTGGTCACCACCTGCAGATGGCCATCGCGACCGAACGGACGGACCTGCCGTCGTTTCGCCGGATGACGGCGAGGCACACGGCCTTTGTGGAGGGCTGGGCGCTCTACACCGAGCGCCTGGCCGACGAGATGGGCCTGTACGAAAGCCCCCTTGACCGGCTCGGCATGGTCGCCTCCGATGGCTGGCGGGCCTGCCGGCTGGTCGTCGACACGGGTTTGCACGCCATGGGCTGGACCCGTCAGCAGGCAATCGACTACATGGCCCAGCACATGCCCGTCGACATCGACACGATCACAGTCGAAGTCGACCGCTACATCGGGATGCCGGCCCAGGCGCTGGCCTACAAGGTGGGTCAGCGGGAGATCCTCAGGCTGCGGGCCGACGCCCGCTCACGGCTCGGCGAGCACTTCGACATCAAGGAATTCCATGACGTCGTCCTGGGCGCGGCCACGATCAGCCTGCCGGTTCTCCGCAAGCGCGTCGAGGACTGGACCAACGGACAGTAGTCGGAGTCAACGCGCTGGCGTACGACCGCGGACCGGTCAGCCTCGCCACGCACGCTCCTCACCGGCCGCCCGTTCGTGACCTTGCAGGTGGACGATCAAATGTGACGGCGGTCACTCGTTGCGACCTCCGACGAAGTGGGGCAAGTCACCCATTCGGGTGGAACGTCGGTTTTCTGGCTAGTCGTTAGTCGTCCGTCCACAGGCCCGGCCTGTCGTCTGTCCCCGCCGCGATCGGGGATGGCGCGCGATGCGCATTGCCCTCGTCCCCGACCAACGGATCTTCATGTCTGTCGCCCGAACTCGCGCCCGTGCTGCCACGGTCGTGGTACTCAATGCCGCGCTGCTCACGGGGGCGGTGCTCCCGTCTGCCGCGGCATCGCGACCTGCAGCCGTCGACCCCACGGCGATTGCGGCGTCCCAATCGGCGGCAAGAGCGGCGAACGCCGAAGAGCGAAAAGCGAGCGAGGCAGTAGCCCGAGCGGAACAGGTGAGGAAAGACACCAGGCAACGACTCGACCGAGCCGAAGGAGCGCTGCTCGCTGCCCGAGACCGACTGACCAAGCTCAGCGGTTTGGTCGCGGAGGCTGTCGAGCAACGACTCGACCCGCACACCAGCCTGCTGGATGTTGCCGCGGATGCTGCCCAGGTGGCCGCCGACGTGGGCATTGTCGCGCCGGTCATCGAGGTATTGGACCCCCTCGCCCAGGCTGTGGACGACGATCGCCACGGGGACCGACCGAGGCCAGAACCCAGCAGGGCCGAACGCGCTCTGCGATTGGCCCGAGCCGACGCCGTCCACGACCATCGGGTGGCTGCCGATGAGGCCGCCAGGGCGCAGGAGGAGGCCGAGGACGCTGCCGCGGCACTCGCTGCAGCCGACAAGACTGCGCGCAAAGTGACCGCCAAGGCCGCCGTTGCAACGGAGAAGGCCGACGCGTTTGTCGCGTCGCTCGGAATCGACAAGCGACTGGTCCGGCCCGGTGCCGGTGCTGTGTCCAGCCCATTCGGCATGCGTCCGCATCCGGTCACCAGGGCGTTCAAGCGGCACACAGGAGTCGACTTCCAATACGCCGACGGCCGTGCGTACGCCGCTGCCGAGGGAACGGTCGTGGACGTGAGATTCGACCCGGCGTACGGAACCCTGATCACGATTGCGCACGGCAAGCGCATCAGCACCCGTTATGCCCATCTGGCGGCGACATCGGTGCAGCCCGGTGAGCGGGTGTCGGCTGGCCAGGTCGTCGGGAGGATCGGCTCGACCGGCGTGTCCACCGGGCCACATCTGCATTTCGAGATCCAGGTCGACGGCCGGTTCCGAGATCCGGCGGGCTGGCTCTGGGGCTGACCAGCCGTTCGTCCATGCGTCGATCGGTACATTCCGACCGTGGACCCAGGCACGCAACTCGCATTTGCGTGGATCTGGTTGCTCACCGATTACGGTCTGGCCGACGGCTTCGTTGCGTCTTGCCGCGGGGTCATCGCCCGGATCGCGCCGTCGGCGCGCGTCGAGGACATCACCCACGATGTGCCATACCGCGACGTCCGTCACGGCGCAGCCGTCCTAGCTCAGACGATCCCCTACCTGCCGCCGTCGGTTGTGGTGGCGGTCGTGGACCCAGGCGTCGGTACCTCCCGGCGGGCAGTTGCGCTGGTGGCAGGTGACTTCGTGCTCGTCGGCCCGGACAACGGACTGCTGCTCTGGGCCGCCGACGTTCTGGGCGGCGTAGCTACCGCCGTTGAGCTTGTCGAACCCGGCTACCTGCTGGACGTTTCCGCGCACACGTTCGCCGGGCGTGATGTCTTCGCCCCCGCCGCCGCGCATCTGGCGCTCGGCATCCCACTGACTGGGTTCGGCCCACAGCTGCCGGTCGAGGGTCTGACCCGGTTACCGCCGCCGCGCGTGGAGGTCTGCCCAGGTGTCATCGATACCGAGGTGCTCAGCATTGATCACTTCGGCAACGTGCAGTTCGCGGCCCTATCGGCTGACCTGAGGGCGGCCGGCCTCGACCACGGCCGCGTCCAGGTGGGTGTGCTGGACCGGTCGTATCCGGCAACCGTCGGCGCAACGTTTGCCGACGTCCAGCCCGGCGCGCTCGTCCTGTTCGTGGACTCAGCCGGACACGTCGCCTTAGCCGTCAACGGCGGTGCCGCGGCCGAACGGCTCGATCTGCGCTCGGGCGCTGCCGTCGTTGTGAGGCGTTGACATAGCCCGCGGTCTGCTCCCCTTCATGCAGGATGTCGTAAATCCGATCACGCAGCGCGTTTGCGTCGTCGGCTGTCATGGTTCGGTCTACCGGCCGCAAGACGACGTGAAGCAGGACGTTGTCCTGTCCCGGCAGCATGCCGAGCCGCTCGCGAGCAACGGCCGGAACGTCGTCGTAGGGCGTGATCGCTACGACAGCGACCTCTTCGACCAGGTTCGCCTCGCTCCCGAGTGCGTCGCGAACCCGGTCACCCAACGTCTCGGCGTCGGATCCGCGGGTCACCGCGACAGACAGGTCGCGCCGAGCCGGCGGTAGGTCCGAGACTGACCGATACGACGACAGGTCGAGCATTTGCTGCAGTGACCCTCGGGTCCGTCGAGCGAAGGAGGCGGATGTCGGGGATTCCCTTGCGGAGCATGAGGGCCCGGTCCAGGCCGATGCCGAGCGCCAGCCCACTCCATTGCCTGGAGTCCAGACCGGCGTCGGAAAGAACGGCGGGAGCGGCCAGACCGCATTCGGCGACCTCGATCAGCTGACTGTCGTCGATGACGTCGATCTGACGGCCCTGGAGCGTGTACGGATGCTGCGCCGGCGTCCACTGCCATGTTCTCCCGGGCAGCATTGCCGTCGAACACCGTGTCGACCATCTGGGCCAGATCGTCCGGTTCAAGCCGCCGCTTGTCTCGCTGGAGTCGCCACAGGTCGAGTTGGTGCGGGCTTCCCGTGTGCAATCGGTCTATTGCGTCGCGACGGTGGCAGATGCCTGGCAAAGCCACCAGGACGTCGTCGGCTGCGGACTTGGCCGCGATACGACGCAGGGCAGAGGGAATTCCGGCAGAGGTGTGGCCTCGCAACATGCAGAGCGTCGCTGACGTAGCGCGCGTACCGCGAATCGCGAGCGATGGCGTCGTCTTTGTAGCCGAGCCGGTCGTAATTGTCCTCGACCGGAACCAACGGAGACGTTCGTATGAGATGGACCTCGGTTGTCTCGCCGAGCGCTGCCACGGCTGAGTCGACCAAGAGCTGCATCGCATGCGGACCCTGCGCGGGGTCTGTGAGGTCACGGATAGTGAGTGCGTCGACGAGAGCGTCGAGAGTCATCGGTAATGGCGGACATGACCAGCCCTTTCGGATGCGGAGAGGTTGATGGAACCCCCCGGCCGGTCGTCCGCGCAGAAGGTCAGCCGAGCTTGCCCTCCGGGCGGCGGACGTTCGCCGGCCGGGGGCTGCCAAACCAGAGCTGACCTGTCACAGATCAAGGTTAACCCGCGCGAGGCGGCGGGTCGAAGACAAAACCTCCGGCCGCCGGTCCGGTCGGCGATGAGCCCGGCGAGGGTAGCTAGCGCGATCTCCGGCGGGGTCTTTGATCCGATGTTGAGCCCGATCGGACGGTGAACTCGGTCGATGTCCGCCGGAGAGGCGCCGAGCTCGGTCAGGGCAGCAACATGTGGTGGTACGTGCCGGGGCGAACCCATCACGCCAATCCATCGCGGCGAGTGCTCGAGCACGTCCCGCAACACCGGTCCGAGTTCCGGACGATGATGGTCGGTGATCACCACGTCGGTAGTGGCGTCGATCCCGGCGTCGGCGATCGTGGTGACGACGGCATCTGCGTCCGCTTCCGCTCCGGCATGCACGGGATCGACAAGAACGCTCTGGTAGCCGAGGTGGCGACCGAAATGCAGGAGATGGCGGCCGACGGCGGAGGCGAACACCACGACAAGCCTGCGGTCTGTCGTCGGCGCCGGGCTGGTCGCCGTGGGCGACAGCGCACGCCGGGTCTTCGTCGATGTCGGTCACGTTGTCAACCGTAGCCGTGGGCTGGGTCCGGTGGTCCGCCGTCCGCCGCTGGCGGCGCCGCGTGCACGAAGCCTCCCGAGGGTGGGACGATCCATCATCTCGTCGCATTGCGCGACCGAACGAAGGAGTCGGCCCGTGGCAAGCGTCCCCAGCGTGTCCTATTCGATCACCGTCCGGCTCGAGGTTCCGGCGGGCGGCACGTCGGTGAGTCATCTGACGTCTGCGGTGGAGAAGGCCGGCGGACTGGTCACCGCGCTCGACGTCACCGGCTCGGGTCACGACCGGATCCGGGTCGACGTCACCTGCGCGGCGACGTCGACGGCGCACGCCGACGAGCTCGTCGAGGCACTGCGGACCGTCGAAGGCGTGACGATCAGCCACGTCAGCGACCGGACCTTCCTCGTGCACCTCGGCGGCAAGCTGGAGGTCCGGTCGAAGGTGCCGATCCGCAATCGCGACGACCTCTCGCTCGTCTACACCCCTGGCGTGGCCAGGGTGTGCCTGGCGATCGCAGAGAATCCAGAGGACGCTCGGCGGCTGACGATCAAGCGCAACACCGTCGCCGTCGTCACCGATGGCTCTGCCGTTCTCGGGCTCGGCAATCTGGGAGCGCTGGCGGCGCTGCCGGTGATGGAGGGCAAGGCCGCGCTGTTCAAGCGGTTCGCCGACATCGACGCGTTTCCCATCTGCCTGGACACCCAGGACACCGACGAGATCGTCCGGATCGTCCAGGCGATCGCCCCGGTTTTCGCGGGCATCAACCTCGAGGACATCTCTGCTCCGCGCTGCTTCGAGGTCGAGGCGCGGCTGCGTGAACTGCTCGACATCCCCGTTTTCCACGACGATCAGCACGGTACGGCGATCGTCGTGCTCGGCTGCGCTGTACAACGCGCTCAAGGTCGTCGGCAAGGACATCTCGTCGATCAAAGTCACGATGGCAGGTGCCGGCGCGGCGGGTCGTGCGATCGCCCAGTTGCTGGTCCAGGCGGGCGTCTTGCGACATCGTGGCCGCCGACCGGAAGGGTGTTCTCCACCCCGACCGCGAGGACCTGCGCGGCAGCTACGAGCTGGTTCCTCGAGCAACACCAACCCTCGGGGCATCAAAGGCAGCTTGCGCGACGCCCTCGCCGGCGCGGACGTGTTTATTGGCGTGTCCGGCCCGAACATCCTCACCGGCGACGACATCGCGACGATGGCCGACGACGCCGTGGTGTTCGCTCTGGCCAATCCCGATCCTGAGGTCGACCCGGTCGATGCCGCCGACCACGCGACTGTCGTCGCCACCGGTCGCAGCGACTATCCGAACCAGATCAACAACGTGCTTGCCTTCCCCGGCGTTTTCCGCGGGCTGTTGGACGCGCACAGCAAGAGCGTGACCAGCGAGATGCTGCTCGCGGCGGCCGAAGGCGCTGTCTGGGACAGTGAGCGATGACGAGCTCAACGCCACCTACATCGTGCCGAGCGTGTTCCATCCCGGCGTCACCGAGAGCCGTCGCCTCCGCCGTCAAGCAGAGTGTCGAGGAGGTCAGGGCGGCGGGCTAGGCTGAGAGCGGCTGACCTCGGCTGCTCAGGGTCGCCACACGGAGTGGTCGTGCGCGAAGTACACGACCCGCGGGTCGAACTGCTGAAGGGTGTCCATCCAGTCCGGAACCGCAGGAAGCGGCTGGCCGTGGTGGTCGCGGTGGGCACGCCATGACAGCTGATCGGCGGCGTACTGCGTGGCGGTGTCGTGGCTTTGGCCGGCCACGACGACCGCGCCGTCCGGTTGCCGAACGACCAGAGACTGGTGGCCGGCCGTGTGTCCCGGGGTGGGCAGCAGGTGCACGCCGGGCAGGATCTCCGCGGTGCCGGAGATCTGCTCGAAACGGTTGTCTCGATCAGCTCGGGCAGCGTGTAGTCCTCGGTCGTGCGGGCGGCTCGAGCTCGATCTCCTGGACGAAGACTGGAATCTCGCCTAGCAGCGGATTGCCTCCGCAGTGGTCGAAGTGCAGATGGCAGTTGGCGACGAGGTCGATGTCGCTCAGCGTGAGCCCAGCCGTGCCCAGCGCATCGGGCAGCTCGATCCGTCGCGGCCGGTAATGAGCGTCGACCTCCGGGTCTGATCCCATGCCCGTGTCGAACAGCACCCTGCCCTGTGGATGATCGACCACGTATCCCAGGCAGGGTTCGACCCGTGGCTACGCCGGTCTCGTCTCCGCGGCCGGTCGCACGAAGTAGCCGAAGTCGATGCGACGGACGCTGACGATGTTCATGACCTCATGCTCGCGCAGGCGGCAATAACGCCGGAGGCAGCCCGGGCCTGTAACGGTGGCTTGTCCACATCGGCGTTCGTAGCGCTGGATTGTGCACAGATCATGATCGGCGGCTTTTTGGACGTCGGGGGCCGCCGATAGGGTCGAACACATGTTCGATGAGGCGGTGGAGGTCCGCGGACCGGTCGGCCGTGTTGGTCGACCGGTTGGATCCGGACGCGGTGTCCGGGTCGACCGCGCGGGAGTTGTGGGCCGAGTTGGACCGGATCCGAACGGCTGTGCGCGGCCGGCAAGACGTTGCTGGCCCGCCGGGTGGCCGAGACGCATCAGCGGAGCGGCGGGCACCCGGACTGCGGCGGAGGAGTTGGCCCGCCGGGGCGGCACCACGACTGGGCAGGCGGCGGAGTCGGTGAGCACCTCGCACCCGGCTGCCCGACCAACCCGAGGTGGAGCGGGCCCTGCGCCGTGGTGAGCTGTCTCCGGCGCAGGCTGGCGTTGGTTTCGGCGGCGGCCGCCGCGGACCCGCGGCCAGAGCAGCCGGCTGGTCGAGCTGGCTGGCGCGGGTGTCGCTGGCCGAGCTGCGGGAGGAATGCGCCCGGGTCAAGGCGGCGGCGGATCCGGACCCCGAGGCCACCAACCGGCGGATCCACGCCGCGCGCCGGTTGCGGCACTACCGCGACGCCGAAGGCGGCTGGAACCTCTCGGCCCGGGGCACCGCACAGGCCGGCGCCGCGCTTCGTCACCGTGCTCAACGCGATCACCGACGCGCATCTTCCGGCAAGCCCGCCGCGACGGCCGCAAGGAACCGCTCGAGGCCTACGCCTTCGACGCCCTGATGGCAGATGGCCGAACACGCCGCCGGGCGCTGCGACGGCCAGCGCGGCGGCGCGGACACCGCCCGGAGCAGCATCGGCCGATGCGGCGGAGACCAGGCCGCGGATGCCCGGCGGGCGCCGCCGGCGGGGTTGATCAGCCGGTTGCTGATGGTGCTGGCCAACCGGCCGGTGCGCCGGCATGCAGCAGGCGACGGCGCCGGGCAAGCGGCGCAGCGGCGGTGGCGGCGTCGGGGTCGACACGGCGGGCGATCCGCCGACACGCGGTCTGCCGAGGTGGCCGATCCGCGCGGCGGTCTTGCGCGGTGGCGATCCGGGGATCTTCGCCGCGGCGGCAGCGGCCGGGTCGGCGTCGGGGTGTGCGGTGCGGCCGGGCCGGTCGACCAATCCGCGGTATCTGGCGCTGCTGCGGGTCGACGTCGCGGCGCTGCGCCGCGGCCGGGTGGCCGGGGAAGAGCTGTGTGAGATCGCCGGGGTGGGCCCGGTGCCGGTCTCGGTGCGCCCGGGAGCTGCTCGGTGAGGCCATCGTCAAGCTGGTCATCACCACCGGGGTGGACGTGCTCAACGTCACCCACCTGGGCCGCGGGCCGACCGCGGCGCAACGGGCCGCGCTGCTGTGGACCAACCCCACCTGCGCGGTGGAGGGCTGTGACCGGCGGCGGGTCGAGTGGGACCACCGGGAACCCGTGGGCGCAAACCCGCCACACCCGGCTGGACGAGTTGGACCCGCTGTGCGCCTTCCACCACGACCTGAAGACCCGCCTCGGCTACGCGCTCGTCCCCGGCACCGGCAAACGCGCCTTCGTCGCCACCCGACGACCCCAGACACCCCAACCACCAGCCCGACAGCCGGGACCGGCCGACCGGAACCGGCAGGCCGGGAGACGAAGGCCCATCAGCCGGCCGGGACCGTGTCAACAACCGCGACGGGCCATCGGCACCCGAGCGACCAACCGGTCGGAACGCCACAACGACGCGACGCCGGGCCGCCAACGACGCTGGCAGCGGCCGACCACCCGGCCACAGACGTCGAACCGCGGCCGCAGCACACCAGCCCGACCTCTTCGCAGAACCACAACCGCCATGAGCGCTGTTGGGCGGCGAAGTCGCCGCGGGCCGCCGGACACCAGCCTGACCTCTCGCCGAAGCACAACCGCCGAACGGCGGAGCAGTGGCTAGGTCAACCCAATGGTGGACCTCCGCATGACGCACGTCGAGCAGCAGTACGATCGCGCCGGCAACGGCTCGCTGACGGCTGTGGCTAAAAGGCGGACGCGTCGTCCACGACGGGACATCCGATGGTGTCGAGTGTGATCAGGATGTCCTCGAGCTGCGTGGTCTGATGCGATCAACCGGACAGCCGGGCATAGAGGTCGACGCGTACGCCATCGGGATCACGGACCGTGGCATAGCGCTGGCCCCAGGGGGCGTCGAACGGCGCGACATGAGAACCCGCACCGAGGGTGGTCAACTCGTCGTGTAGGCGGTCGACCTCGGCCGGGGAAGCACAACGAACTGCCAGGGTGAGCCGCCCAGCGTTGGGACCAGACCAGGTGTCCTCGGAGAAAGTCTTCATCACCTCCTCGGTGTCGATCATGAGGCGGAAGCCGCCGAGTTCACACTCGAGATGGTCGTCCATAACGTCAGCTTCGGGGTCTGGCAGCACGCACCCTGCGGCGCGGTAGAAGGCCACCGTGCGAGCAAGGTCTGATGCGACCAGGCCAATAGCGTCGATTCGAGGTGCGTCGGTCATGGCGGTCAGGCTAGACGGACGCACCGACACCGTATGGCCGGTGGCGTTGGGCTGCGCCGATGCACCGACAGGAGGCCCGTTCAACGATTCGACATGCGGAGGTGGCGGGGAGGTGATGCGTATGGGTGGTGTGCATTGCAAAGGCAATCAGCGATGCGCCCGCGCGACGCTCAGAGCATTGGCCTGCGAGTAGGCTAGGTTAGCCAAACCTAAGTACGATGCCCGACGGGTCATCAGCCACGACACCTCCCGGAGATTCGCCCATGCATTCCCGCCGGCTTCCGGCCACTGTGATCATCACCGTTCTGGCACTCGCTGCCGCTGGCTGTGCGGGGAGTGCGGCCGGCGATGAAGCGGAGGCCGTAGACGAGTCGAAGCTGGTCATCTACTCGGGGCGCCAGGAAGCTCTGGTGCAGCCGGTCACCGACGACTTCCAGGCCGAGACTGGCATCGAGGTGTCGGTCCGTTATGGAAATACCGCCCAACTCGCGGCGCAGATCATGGAGGAAGGCGACCGCACAAAGGCAGACGTCTACTTCTCCCAAGATGGCGGTGCCCTCGGTGCCCTGACCAAGGAGGGGATGCTTGCCCAGCTGCCGACCGACGTACTCGATCTGGTCGACCCGCGCTATCGCGCCGATGACGGCACCTGGATCGGCACCAGCGCCCGGGCCAGAGTCATCGTGTACGACCCGGAACAACTGACCGAAGCCGAAGTACCCGACAGCGTGTTCGAGCTGACCGAACCGCAGTGGAAGGGCAAGGTCGGAATCGCGCCGAGCAACGCGTCGTTCGAGGCGTTTGTCACGGCCATGCGCGTACTGCATGGCGACGACACGGCTCGCGAGTGGCTAGAGGGGATGGCTGCCAACGACGTCCAGCTCTTCGACAACAACGTCCTCATCCTGAATGCCGCCGAGGATGGGGTGGTCGCGCTCGGGCTGATCAACCATTACTACTGGTATCAACAGGTGGCCGAGGAGGGCCTGGAGGCGGTTCCCGCGCGGCTGAAGTTCCTCCCCGGCGGCGATCCTGGGGCCCTGGTGAATGTCGCGGGGGTCGGCGTGCTTGCCGCGACCGACCGGCAGGAGGATGCCGTCCGATTCGTCGAGTACCTGCTCGGCGAGGACGCCCAGACGTACTTCGCCCAGGACACCAAGGAGTACCCCCTGATCGACGGCATTCCGACGGCCGAAGGGCTGCCGCCCCTCAACAGCCTGCAGTCGCCCGAGATCGACCTGTCCGATCTCGACACCCTGGAGGAAACCCTGCGGATGATCGAGGAGGCCGGGCTGACCTGATGGCCACGCCGACCGAGTGGCGAGTCACCGATGTGCCGACCGCGGGCCGTAGCCCGTCGCGCGCGTCGCGCCCGCCTGCCGTGCTGGTCGTGCCGGCGGTCATCGCCGCGGCCGTGGCTGTGCTGCCGCTGGTCTACCTGGTGGTGCAGATCGCTCGACTCGGGCGTCGGCGAACTGGTTTCGGTGCTCTGGCGGGAGCGGACGGTCCGGCTGACGGTACGCAGCCTCGGCCTTGCCGCGGTCGTCACAGTCGCCTGCCTCGTCGTCGGTGTCTTTATCGCCTGGCTGACAACCCGCACGACGCTGCCTGGCCGCCGCGGGTGGGCGGTGGTAGCGGCGCTTCCACTCGCGATCCCGTCGTACGTCGCCGCGTACGCCTGGGTCGCCGCATTTCCGCGCATCCCTCCGTTCTGGGGTCGGTGCTCGTGCTGACGCTGTGCTGCTACCCCTATGTCATGTTGCCGGTCGGCGGGAACACTGCTCCGGACGGATCCGGCCCTGGAGGAGGTCGCGCGGTCTCTCGGCAGGGGACAGTTGGCGACGTTCCTGACGGTGACACTGCGCCAGGTGCGGCCCGCCGCCGCAGTGGGAGGCCTGCTGGTCGCGCTGTACGTGCTCTCCGACTTCGGCGCGGTGGCGATACTGCGCTTCGACGCGTTCACCCGGGTGATCTACACGTCGTACCGGTCCAGCTTCGACGGAACCGCTGCCGCTGCGCTCGGGCTGGTGCTCGTCGTCATCACGATGTTCATCGTGTGGGCCGAGGGCCGTAGCCGCGGCAGAGCCGCCCAGGCCAAGGTCGGGAGTGGCGCTCCGCGCGCGCACCGGCCGGTTGTCCTCGGCCGAATCGGCATGATCACCGCCCTGGTCAGCGTGATCGTCGTGCTGGCTCTCGCCCTTGGCTTCCCGTTGGGGAGCCTCGGGTACTGGCTCGGCCAGGGTGGCAATGCAGATCTCGACGCCTCGGCCCTCGCTGGCGCCGCGATCTCGACCGTTACCGTCTCCGCGCTTGGGGCGGCACTGACGATCGCCCTGGCGATCCCGGTGGGCATCCTGGCCGCGCGCTACCGCACCCGACGCGTGCGCGCGCTCGAGCAAGCCTCATATGCCGGCCACGCGCTGCCCGGCATCGTGGTCGGCCTGTCATTGGTGTTCTTTGGCGTTCGGTACGCGTACCCGATCTACCAGCGCACGCCGTTGCTGGTGCTGGCCTACGCCGTGCTGTTCCTGCCCGCCGCCATCGGCGCGGTGCGAGCGTCCGTGGCCCAGTCGCCACCTGTCCTCGAGGAAGTAGGGCGTTCTCTGGGACGAAGCCCGATTCAGGTGCTGCGCGACGTCACGCTGCCGCTGGCCGGTCCCGGTGTCGCTGCCGGTGCCGCCTTGGTGTTCCTGACCTGCATGAAGGAGCTGCCCGCGACCTTGATGCTGCGCCCGACCGGTCTCGACACGCTGGCGACCGAGCTGTGGACCGAGACCGAGGTCGGTGCCTACGCCGCCGCTGCGCCGTATGCGAGCCTGCTCGTGCTGCTCGCCGCGCTGCCCACCTTCCTGCTGGGACACCGCCGCCGGTCGGGGACACTGGTCGCGCCGGAGGGAGGGTCATGAGCGAGCTCGTCGTCAGCGGACTGGAGAAGTCCTTCGGCGGTGTACGCGTACTCCGCGGAGTCGATCTGCTCGTTCCATCTGGGAAGCTCGCGGCGGTGCTCGGTCCCTCCGGATGCGGCAAGACCACGTTGCTGCGAGTCGTCGCCGGCTTCGAGTCAGCGGACCGCGGGACAGTCCTGATCGACGGGATCCAGGTCGCCGGTCCACACCTGCAGATGCCTCCCGAGCGCCGTCGGGTCGGCGTCGTGCCACAAGAGGGAGCGCTGTTCCCTCATCTCACCGTCGCCGGCAATGTGGGGTTCGGGCTTTCCCGCTCCCAGCGGCGCGCAGGCCGGATCGATGAGCTGCTGGCGCTGGTCGGGCTCGGCGGCTTCGGACGCCGGATGCCCAACGAACTGTCCGGAGGTCAGCAGCAGCGCGTGGCCCTCGCTCGCGCACTGGCGCCGGAACCCGCCCTGGTACTTCTGGACGAGCCGTTCAGTGCACTGGACACCGGACTGCGGGCGGCGGTCCGCGACGACGTCCGCTCGGCACTCCAGACCGCAGGTGCGACGGCGGTGCTGGTGACCCACGATCAGGAAGAGGCCCTGTCGATGGCCGATCTGGTCGCGGTGATGTGGGACGGGCGGATCGCACAGGCAGCCTCGCCGGATGAGCTGTACACCGCACCAGCTGACCTGGAAGTAGCGACCTTCGTGGGCGACGCGGTGGTATTCGACGCAGTGGCGACGGCCACCGGTGTCGACAGTCCGCTGGGGCGACTACGCCTGCACGACTCCGCAGCTCGCGGCCGAGGTCGCGTCGTGGTCCGGCCGGAGCAGGTGATGCTCGAAGAGCCGGACGGCGCCAGCGCCGTCGTCGGGACCGTGGTCGGAACCGTCTTCTACGGACACGACGCCATCGTGCGGCTTTCCGTCGCCGTACCGGGCGGGTCGGTGCCGGTGTCGGCGCGATGCCAAGGAGTCCCCGCGGGGGTGGAGGTGGGAGGCTCGGTCGGCCTGCGCGTCGTCGGCACCGTGACCTTCTTTCCCGCTGCATGAAGCCGCGCGGGCAGGACACGGTTTGCTCACAGACTTGCCGAATATGGCCGTCAAGAAGGCAGCATTGACTCCAGGAGCTGGCCGGGCAAGGAAGGAGTCGGTCGATGAACGCCAGTGATTCGCTCACCGGCCGCTTGCTCGTGGCCACGCCACTGCTGCGCGATCCGAACTTCGACCGGGCCGTTGTACTGGTGCTCTCTCATGACGACGACGGTGCACTCGGCGTGGTCGTCAACCGGCCGACGAGCGTGCCGGTGACCGACATCCTGCCCAGCTGGCAACCCGTGGTCACGGCACCGGGCGTCGTCTTCCAGGGCGGGCCGGTCAGTCTCGACAGCGCGCTGGGCTTGGTAGCGATGGCCGACGGGGACGAGCCGCTCGGCGTTCGCCGGGTCAGCGGCCGGGTAGGTGTGGTCGACCTCGATACCCCTCCCGAGGTTGTTCAGCCGGGTGTGGTCGCCATGCGGGTGTTCGCCGGCTACGCCGGCTGGTCTCCGGAACAGCTGGAGAACGAGATCGCCGAAGGCTCGTGGTACGTCGTCGAAGCCGAGATTGGCGACGCCTTCAGTGACGAGGCAGACGAGCTCTGGAGAGCGGTGTTGCGCCGGCAGGACGGACCGTTGGCGTTGATGGCGACATTCCCGGCCGATCCGTCACTCAACTAGCGGGCACGTCGCCGTGCGGATGCCCCGGCCGGACCGCGTGTTTCTGATGGGCATGATGGGAAGCGGTAAAACCGCCGTGGGCACGGCGCTTGCTCGCCGGCTGGGTTGGCGGTACCGGGACAACGACCAGCAGCTGCACATCAGCGCCGGGGCCCCGTCGATGCGTTGGCTGGTGCGGTCGGTCGCGAACGACTGCACGAGCTCGAGGTGGAGCAAGCGGACCGCGCTGCGCACGAGCCGCCGCCGCTCGTCGCCGGTCTGGCCGCCAGCGTCGTGGAGTGCGAGACGTTATGGCCGACCTTGAAAGCGGCCGGGTGGTGCGTCTACCTCCGCGCCAGACCGGAAACCTTGATCGCCCGCGTGGGCACCGGTGCCGGCCGGCCCTGGCTCGCTTCGGACCCAACCGGGTTCATCGAGCGCACGCTCAGCAAGCGTGGCCCGCTCTACCCGAGATTGGCCGACATGGTGTCGACGTCGATGACCGCCACCCCGAACAGATCGTCGATTCGATCGTGACGGAACTGGGTCTGGGAGTTCCCCAGGGCGCGTAGTCGATGGCAGAAGCTACTCGCCGCCGCCTTTCAGGCTCTCCCAGATCTTCTTGCACTCGGGGCAGACGGGGATACCGCTGCGGGTCACGGCTGGGCACCCATACTTTGCCGCAAAGTGCGATGACCGGCGTGCCGTTGACCATGGCGTCCGTGAGCTTGTTCTTCGGGACGTAGTGCGAGAACCGCTCGTGGTCGCCGTCGTCGATGCCTGCATCGTGAGGCCGGGTGCGAGTGTCCTCCACCGTCTGGCTGCCCGGGCTCAGCTTCGTCGTCACGGCCACGAGTGTACGGATGGTCAGGGAGGATATGTGGATGGCGTCGGGGGAGCAGGCGGCGAGCATCCTGGGCCGCACCCATCGCCGCCTGACCCTCGGAATTGTGGCGACGATCGTCTTCATCGCGTTCGAGGCGATGGCCGTGGCGACGGCCATGCCCAAGGCGGTCCCCGATCTCGGCGGCATGCGGACTCTACGCATTCGCATTCTCCGCGTATTTCACCACCAGCCTGTTCGGCCTGGTGCTCGCGGGTGAGATCTGTGACCGACGGGGCCCGCGGCTCCCGCTCGTCTGCGGGCACGGCGTCGTTCACAGCTGGGCTGCTACTGGCGGGCACCGCACAGTCGATGGCGCCGTTCGTGCTGGGCCGCGCCGTGCAAGGGCTTGGCGGCGGGATCGTCATCGTCGCCATCTACGTGCTGGTCGGACGGGCATACGAAGATGACCTCCGGCCGCGGATGTTCGCCGCGCTGTCTGCCGCCTGGGTCGTGCCATCGATCGTCGGCCCACTCGTCGCGGGCTTCCTCGCCGACCAGCTCAGCTGGCGGCTGGTGTTCCTCGGCATCGCCCCGCTTGCCGTGGTGCCTGTCGTGATCGCGCTGCCGTCGGTGATTCGAGTACGACGGACCCGCCGCCTGCCGGCGCGACCGTGCGGCACGGGCGGAAGCGGCTCGCGTTGGCCGCGGCCGTGGGGATGGGGCTGCTTCAGTTCGCCGGGATGCGGGCCGACGGTGCAGCAGTCGGCACTGGCGGCCGCAGCGGTCGTGCATGTTGGTTCCGAGCGTGCCCAGGCTGCTGCCGGCCGGCACCCTGGCCTTCCGGCGCGGTCTGCCGTCCGTGGTGGCGATGCGCGGAGTCCTGGCCGGCGCGTTCTTCGGCGCGGAGGCCTTCCTGCCGCTGATGCTGGTACAGCAGCGCGGGCTGTCGACGACAGTGGCGGGCCTGTCGCTGGCCGGTGGCGCCCTGGGGTGGGCCGGCGGCTCCTGGTATCAGGGTCGGCCGGGTCTCGCAGGTCGCCAGGCCGAAGCTGGTCCGGCGTGGCGCGGTGCTGGTCGCGACAGGGATCGTCGGGCTCGGTCGTCGTGCTGATTCCCGGCGTCCCGGTGGTCGTCGCCGGGTTGTCCTGGATCGTCGGCGCGACCGGTATGGGACTGGCCATGGCAAGCATCGGCGTTCTGCTCTTCGAGCTGTCCCCGGTCGAGGATCAGGGCGCGAACTCGGCGTCGCTGCAACTGTCCGACGCGTTGTTCTCGGTGGTCTTCATCGGGCTGGCCGGAGTCATCTTCGGCCTGTCCCACGACGCGGTCGGTGATACCAGCCCGGTGGTGTTCGCGCAGATTCTCGCTGTGATGGCCGCCCTGGCGCTGTTCGGCGCGTGGGCGGCCGGCGCGGGTCCGGCCGCCGGGAATCGCCGCGACCGCCTGAGCGTTCGGAAGGGGCGACCCGCGGGGCGCTGCATGGCGGCCCAACCCAGCATTGACACTGGAGAAGACCTGCCTGATGGCCACCGTGACCATGACCAGCGACAACCACGACGAGACCGTCAGCGACGGCATCGTCTTCATCGACTTCTGGGCCGAGTGGTGCGGTCCGTGCAAGCGCTTCGCGCCGGTGTTCGAGCAGGCGTCGGAACAGCACACCGACGTCACGTTCGCCAAGGTCGACACCGAGGACCAGCGTGAGCTCTCGGCAAGGTACGGCGTGACGTCGATCCCGACGCTGGTCATCTACCGAGACGGCATTCCCGTGTTCAGCCAGCCCGGCGCGCTGCCGGCCGCTGTGCTCGACGACCTGGTCAGCCAGGTCCAGGCGTTGGACATGGACGAGGTGCGGGCGAGCTACGCGGTCCAGCTCGCCGAGCAGCGCCGCTGAGTTCGTCAATCTCGGCGTTCTGCCAGGCGCGGCTAGGCTCAGGCCGTGGCGGCCGAGACCTCGCAGACGCTCGACCGCGGTCTACGGCTGCTCAGCCTGCTGGCCGAGGCCTCCGGGTCCGTCAGCATCACCGAGGCGGCAGCGAGCCCTTGGCGTGAACCGCACGGTCGTCTACCGGCTGGCGGCCACCCTCGAGCAGCACGGGCTGGTCCGGCGCTCTGCCGACGGCCGGCTGTCCCTGGGCTTCGCGGTCCTCGGCCTGGCCGCCAAGGTACATCCGCTGCTGCGGCAAGCCGCGCTTCCCGCGCTGCGGGCGCTGGCCGAGGATGTCGGTGCCACAGCACACCTGACCGTGGCCGACGGCGGCGAGGCACTGGCGGTCGCCGTCGTCGAGCCGAGCTGGACGTCGTTCCACGTCGCCTATCGGGTCGGGTCCCGACACGACCTGCGCCGCGGTGCGGCCGGCCGGGCGATCCTCGCCGGCCGGGTCGGCGATGTGTCGTACGTGTCGAGTGAGGGTGAGCTCCAGCCGGGCGCATCCGGCGTCGCTGCAGCCGATGACCGGCGTGCCGAGCGTCGAGGCCAGCGTCGGCGTGGTTGCACTGACCGGCCTGGACCCGGCCGAAGTCGGGCCGCGAGTCGTGCAGGCCGCAGCCGAGGTCGCACGACGGCTGCGGTGAGCGTCATCAGCCGATGGTGACGGTCACCGGCTCGGACTCGAGGCGCACATCGTCGACCTCACCGACGACCCGGAACTGGTTCTCCCCGGTGCGACCGGTGATGACATACGTGCTGAACGTGCCATCGTCGTCGGTAGTCACGGTGACCGGGTCGTCAGCGTCGGGGAAGGCGCCCCACTCACCGCCGTCGAGGCTGCGCTCGACGATCAGCTCGACCCCGTCGACCGGCGGGCTCGAGCCGGCCGGTCATGTCGATCTGCTCGCTGGGGCTGACGCTGGTCTGCTCTGCCGACAGGCTGATCGAGCTGGCCGGCGTGGTCTCCGTCGGGCCGCGCTGGAGCGAAGCAGTGGTCGGCGAGGCCGCAGCGTCGGTTTGGCCGCCAAGCGTGCCGGCGAACGCACCCCCACCGAAACCGAGCACGAGGGCCGCGACGAGTACGGCGGTGGCGGTTCCTGGCGACGCATGGGTGGACATCGCCGCCCATTCAACCCGCTCGCCCCCGCCATCGAGTAGGAGGGTGGCCGCCCGGCGTGCCGGCTGCTGCCGCGACTAAGGGCAGCACGCGAGGCTCGACGACCGTCGAGAGCGCGATCAGCGTCGAGGTGCGCACGATGTCGGCATCACTGACCAGGTCGTCGATGACGCGCTGGAGGTCGTCGTTGTCGCGCGCGACGATCCGGCACAACAAGTCGCCCGGGCCAGTGATCGTGTGAACCTCGAGCACCTCAGGGATCCGGGCGAGGTGCTCGGCGACCGATTCGCGCCCGCCCTGGCGGATTTCCAGCGTCGCGAACGCGGTGACTCGGTAGCCGAGTGCCGCCGGGTCGAGGCTGGGTGCGAGCGAGCGGACTACTCCTGTGGCGGTCAGCTTGTCCAGCCGCGCCTGCACGGTGCCCCGGGCAACGCCGAGGCGCCGCGACGCCTCCAGGATCCCGACCCTCGGCTCGTCGGTGAGCAGGCGGAGGATGCGCGCGTCGAGGTCGTCGACCATCGCACTGATCTCCCCTCGAACTGGTCAAGTTGACCAGCAGCATTCCGAATGTAGTACTCAGAACGTACACCCTGCTCAGCCGACTGGGCCCGAGTTGCTCAACAACCTCGTCGACAGGCACAGTCCATCCACAGGCTGCCGAGAGTCGTCGGTGCCGATCAATGGGAGGCCAGCGGTGACCACAGACACGACACCCGCCATCGGGCTCACGCCCGAGGAGCGCGACGCCGACCTCGACCTCGAGCAACTCAAACAGCTCGTCGGCCTGGTGGAGTACGACCAGAGCAGGGATCCGTTCCCAGTCACCGCCATGGACGCCGTCGTGTTCGTGGTCGGCAACGCCACGCAGACGGCGCACTTCTACCAGTCGGCGTTCGGGATGGAGCTGATCGCGTATGCCGGTCCCGAGACCGGAACCCGCGACCACAAGGCCTTCGTGCTCAAGAGTGGTTCGGCGCGATTCGTCATTATGGGCGGTGTGGCACCGGACAGTCCGCTGCTGGATCATCACCGCCGCCACGGCGACGGCGTTGTCGATCTCGCGCTCGAGGTCCCCGACGTCGACCGGTGCATCGCGCACGCACGTCGGCAGGGCGCGACGATCCTGGTCGAGCCGCACGACGAGTCCGACGAGAACGGCACTGTGCGGATCGCGGCCATCGCCACGTATGGCGAGACGCGGCACACCTTGGTCGATCGGTCGCGTTACCACGGGCCTTACCTGCCCGGGTATGTCGCCCGCGGCGTCGAGCTACCGCAAGCGCGACGGCGCGCCCGAAACGGCTGTTCCAGGCGGTCGACCACTGCGTCGGCAACGTTGAGCTAGGCCACATGGACGAGTGGGTGGCCTTCTACAACCGGGTCATGAACTTCGTGAACATGGCCGAGTTCGTCGGCGACGATATCGCCACCGAGTACTCCGCGTTGATGTCCAAGGTCGTCGCCAACGGCAACCACCGAGTCAAGTTCCCACTCAACGAGCCGGCGATCGCGAAGCGGAAGTCACAGATCGACGAGTACCTGGAGTTCTACGGATCCGCCGGCTGTCAGCACATCGCGCTCGCCACCGGCGACATCCTGCGACGCCGTCGACATGATGCGGGCCGAGGGGGTCGAGTTCCTCGATACGCCCGACCACCTACTACGACGACCCGCAGCTTCGTGCACGCATCGGGAAGGTGCGGGTGCCGGTGGAGGAGCTGAAGAAACGCGGGATCCTGGTCGATCGTGACGAGGACGGCTACCTGCTGCAGATCTTCACCAAGCCCATCGGCGACCGCCCGACCGTGTTCTTCGAGCTGATCGAGCGGCACGGATCGTTGGGCTTCGGCAAGGGCAACTTCAAGGCCCTGTTCGAGTCCATCGAGCGCGAGCAGGAGCTGCGCGGCAACTTGTGACATCGGTCTGCAATCGGTTCTCTCACCAGCGCACTCGCCTTGCCGGCAACCGCGCTGGCTGGAAGCTCCGAGGGCCGAGTGACGGGGCGATGCGTCTCCGGGGCGCCAGGCATCGGCGACCCGTACCTTCCCACGAGCTGTTGGAGCGCTACAGGTTCTGAAACCTGCGCCAGGCTGGCCCTGTTGCCGGGGCGGACTTACCGTTCAGGCATGGGTCTGCTTGACGAACTGCGCGTGGGCCTGCCGGCCGAGGCAGTGGTCGACGATCCGGACCGGATGGAGTCCTACCGCTACGACCGGGCGCTGTTCTGCCCGGCCGGTAGGCCGGCGGCCGTGGTCCTGGCCCGAGAACGCAGTCACGTCGAGCACACGTTGCGAACGGCGTCGCGCCTGCGCATACCGGTCGTGGCGCAGGGCGCTCGCAGCGGCCTGTCCGGCGCGGCAAACGCTGTCGACGGCGGCATCGTCCTGTCGCTCGAGCGGATGGACCGGATTGTCGAGATCGACGCCGCCAACCGGCTTGTCGTCGTGGAGCCGGGTGTCTACAACGCGACGCTGTCCCAAGCGGTCGCCGAGCAAGGCCTGTTCTACCCGCCCGACCCGTCGAGTTGGGACTTCTGCTCCATCGGCGGAAACTTGGCTACCAACTCGGGCGGGTTGTGCTGCGTCAAGTACGGAGTGACGACCGACTATGTCCGGCGTCTCGAGGTCGTCCTCGCATCCGGTGAAGTCCTGACCACCGGCCGGCGCACCGTCAAGGGCGTCGCCGGCTACGACCTCACCAAGCTGTTTGTCGGCAGTGAAGGCACACTCGGAGTGATCACTCAGGCGACTCTGGCGTTGCGCCCAGAAGCCGAGCGGCCACGAACCGTCGCGGCACTGTTCGATTCGCCGATGTCCGCCGCGGGCGCCGTCGCCGCGGTCGTGGCCGGCGGGCACGTTCCGAGCCTGCTCGAGATCATGGATGCCGTTTGCCTGCGCGCCGTCGAGGAGTGGAGGCGGATGGACCTGCCCGCAACGGCTGGTGCGATGCTGCTTGCTCAATCCGACAGCGGCCCTGCGGCGGCCGCGGAGATCGCAGCCATGGCGCGGTTGTTCTCGCAGGCGGGCGCTACCGAGGTCGTCGAAGCCGAGGACCCGGCCGAGGGCGAGCTCTACTCGAGGCCCGCCGGGTGGTTCTGTTGGCGCTGGAACGGCTAGGCACGACGTTGATCGACGACGTCTGTGTCCCGTTGTCCCGCCTTGCAGACCTGTTCGACGGCGTGGAGAAGATCGCCGCATCGCACGGAGTACTGATCGGTGTCGTCGGTCACGCGGGCGATGGCAACATGCACCCCACCGTGGTGTTCGATGCATCGGACCCAGATCAAGCCCGCCGGGCACAGCAAGCGTTCGGTGCGGTGATGGATCTCGGCCTAGAGCTCGGTGGGACGATCACCGGCGAGCACGGAGTGGGGATTCTCAAGAAGGAGTGGCTGCAAAAAGAGCTTGGCCCGGTAGGTCTACGGCTGCATCAGGACATCAAACGAGTCCTCGACCCGTTGGGCATCCTCAATCCCGGAAAGGTCTTCGACTGACGGCGGAACGGCCCGCCAACTGTTCGTTGGTCTCGGTCCCGACCGCCGGCACCACGGTGCCGGTGACCTCGCCGAAACCGACGCGGCTGCCGTCGGGGCCCGGTGCGGTGGCGGAGATGGTGACGGTGTCGCCATCGGCGAGGAATGCGCGGGTGGAGCCGTCGGCGAGTGCGACCGGATCGGCGCCGTTCCAGGTCAATTCCAGGAACGAGCCACGCTGATCCGGCTCTGGCCCACTGACCGTTCCCGATGCATAGAGATCGCCGGTCCGCACGGATGCACCGTTGGCCGTCAAATGCGCAAGTTGTTGCGCCGCAGTCCAGTACATCTGCGCGAATGGTGGCCGCGAGACTGTGACCCCGTTCCAGCGCACCTCGAGATCGATTTCCAGCGCCCAAGGCTCGGCTGCGTCGAGCAGGTATTCAGCTGGCTCGGGATCGCGCGTCGGCGGCTCGACCCGTGCGTCGGCCAGTGCCGCGAGCGGCACTACCCAGGACGAGATCGACGTCGCGAACGACTTGCCGAGAAACGGTCCGAGCGGAACGTACTCGAAGGCCTGAATGTCTCGCGCGGACCAGTCGTTGACCAGGACGACGCCGAAGACATGCTCTGCGAACGCCTCGAGCGGGACCGGGCGGCCCATGGTCGATGGCACACCGACGACGAACCCGACCTCGGCCTCGATGTCGAGCTTGGCCGACGGGCCGTAGTCAGGAGTCTCGCCGTCGAGGCGCAGGCCGCAAGGCCGCACGATTTCGCTACCGGACGGCACGACGGTGCCTGCCCGTCCGTGGTAGCCGATGGGCAGGTGCCGCCAGGCCGGCGGCAGGGCAGGCGAGTTCGGCCGCAAGATCCTCCCGACGTTTTCGGCATGATGTTGCGACGCGTAGAAATCGACGAAGTCGGCAACCTGCGAACGGCATGTGCAGCCGGGCTTCTGCCATCGGGCACCAGGTGCGGTTCGACCAGGGCGCGGTGCGGCTCCTCGGTCAAGCAACTCGCGCATCCATCCGCGCACCGCTGCCCATGCGCGTGGCCCAGTGCCATGAACGGGTTGAGGCTGTCCTGCGCGAAAACATGCGCGCCGTCGAGGTTCTCCTCGGCGGCGAGCGGTGCGAGGTCGAGTACGTGCTCGCCGATGGCGACACCGACCCGGGCGTCCTCGTCGCGGACAGAGAAGATGCCGTACGGCAGCGTGTCGACGCCGAACGGTGATCGCTCGGAGACCGGAATCCAGCTCGTTGCCACATCACTCCCGTATCAGATCGAGCGCGATCAGGTCTTCGAGTGGCTCATGCATGCTGCACGACCCGAACGATGTGAACCACCGTCGCACCAACGTGGCACTCCGATCGTCGAGATTCCGCAGTCGGGTAGCCAGTGCTGCGCTATCGCGGTCTTCGAGTACGGCAACGGCCGCTGGTGCGTCACCGCCGTCCAAGCAGGTGGCAACAGCGGCCAGGATGTTCAGGAACCCATGTTGCTCCGAGCCGTCGGGCGCGGTGTGCCGGACGGCGCGATGCAGGCCGGCCGTGCACTTGAACGGGATGCCCAGATCGAGACAGGTAAGGACGAACTCGGCAATCTCGGCCGCGCTCGGGGCACGCATCAGCGGTAGTGCCGCCCGTACGGAGCTTCGCCCGGTATCCGGATTCGGCGATGACCTCGAGCGCGTCGCGCCAGCCGGCGGCCCGGGCAGGCTCGACGTAGGCGGGTTCGTCGTCGTCCGGCCCGCCCAGCGCGGCGTCCAATGCCGCGACTGCCCGGCGGGCGGCATCGGCCGGAGCCTGCGGAGGCAACGAGATCTCGACCCCGCGGAGGATCCAGGCGGTCGTCGGACGCGATCGCGTCGACCGCCGGCGCCGATTCCGCCGGCGCCGGTGTCGATGACCAGCCTGACCGGGATGCGGCGCCGTCGACCTGTGCGGCCAGTTCGTCCAGTCCGCGAAGCCGGGCAGAGGAAGGGTCCGACCAGCGGCGCGTACCACGCGGCCCGGTGACCTCTGTGGTCGTCGACGGCAACCGGCATCGGGGCGTTTCCGGGCGGAAACAGCGCGGCGTCGTCGATCAGCCCGGTGAACAGGGTAGCGGTTGACACGCTCGGGACTGTAACGCATGGTGACAGTGAGCGATCAAAGCGTCCGACTATCGAACGATTGGAGGATCGTCTATGGCGTACTACCGGAGCGTTGGCATGGTGCCGCCGAAACGGCACACCCAGTTCCGCCGGCCCGACGGCCAGCTTTATTACGAGGAGCTGATGGGCGAGGAGGGCTTCTCGTCGGACTCTTCGCTGCTCTATCACCTCGGGGTACCGTCGGCGATCGTCGACTCGCGGGTGTGGGAGCTGCCCGACCTGCGGACGGTGCCCAACCACCCGCTGACGCCGCGGCATCTGCGGCTGCACGACCTGTTCCCGGGCAACGAATGGAAGTCGCAGGACGTCGTGACCGGTCGGCGGCTGGTGCTCGGAAACGGCGACGTGCGTATCTCCTATGTCGTGGCCGGAGAGTCGTCGCCGCTGTACCGCAACGCGATCGGCGACGAGTGCGTTTACGTGGAGGCCGGTTCGGCGACCGTCGAGACGATGTTCGGCGTGCTGACAGCCCGTCAGGGCGACTACGTGATCATGCCGCGGGCGACTGTGCATCGATGGATTCCCAGCCGGGGACGAGCCGCTGCGGGCGTATTGCATCGAGGCGAACTCGCACATCACTCCGCCGAAGCGATATCTGTCCCGGTTCGGCCAGCTGCTCGAGCACTCGCCGTACTGTGAGCGCGACCTGCACGGGCCTACCGAGCCACTGCTTGTCGAGCGCGGCTGATGTCGAGGTCTACACCAAGCATCGAGGGCACGGACCGTCCGGGCTGGTCGGCAGCGTGGTCGTGTATCCCACGCACCCGTTCGACGTCGTCGGTTGGGACGGATGCCTCTACCCGTACACGTTCAACGTCTCGGACTACGAGCCGATCACCGGGCGCGTTCACCAGCCGCCGCCTGTGCACCAGGTCTTCGAGGGCTACAACTTCGTGGTCTGTAACTTCGTCCCACGCAAGGTCGACTACCACCCGCTTGCTGTGCCGGTGCCGTACTACCACTCCAACGTCGACAGCGACGAGGTGATGTTCTACTGCGAGGGCGACTACGAGGCCCGCAAGGGTTCGGGCATCGGCCGGGGTTCCATTTCGCTGCATCCAGGTGGGCACAGCCACGGACCGCAGCTCCGACTGCGATCGAGGCCGCGTTCGGCAAGGACTACTTCGACGAGCTTGCGGTCATGGTCGACACGTTCCGCCCGCTGGAACTCGGAGAGGCCGGCGTGGAGTGCGATGACGGCGTCTACGCGTGGTCGTGGAGCGGACGCGGCCCGGAGGCCTGAGCGAGCGTCGCGAGTGAATGAGGCCGGAGGGCGCGGGCGCGACCATCGAGCTGGAGCGGACGCGGCCCGGAGGCCTGAGCGAGCGTCGCGAGTGAATGAGGCCGGAGGGCGCGGGCGCGACCATCGAGCAGGAGCGGACGCGGCCCGGAGGCTTAAACGAGCCGTCGGTAGCGTGTCAGCAGAGCTGCTTGACCGACGGTCGCTCAACCGGGCCGTCCTGCACCGCCAGTTGTTGGTACGGCGCAGCCTGGTTGGGGTTGTCGACGCGATCGAACAGCTGGCGGGCCTGAACGCCCAACATCCGAACGATCCGTACCTTGCGCTTGCCGCGCGACTATCTGGGTTCGAGCTAGCCGACCTGACCGCTGCCTTGGAAGACCGCCGGGTCGTGCGGTCGACGATGATGCGCGCGACCCAGCATCTGGTCGCCGCCACCGACTTCCGGTGGCTGCGCCCGGTACTGCAACCTTTGCTTGCGCGCGCGCAGCGGAATGCGTTCGGTCGGCGCACGACAGGTGTGGACCTGGCCGCGTTGGTCGCCGACGCTCGGCGGATCCTCACCGGTGCGGTTCTTACCAGGCCCGAACTCGGTCGGCTGCTGGCCGAGAGCAGGCCAGGCGCGGACGGTGTTGCGCTTGCCTGGTCCGTCCAGTACCTCCTCCCGGTGGTGCATCCGGCACCGAGTGGAACGTGGGACACCCTCGGTCCGACACCCTTCGCGTTGGCGGAAGACCACCTCAGCGGGCCGTTGGACCCGCCGGACCCGCGGCAGATGGTGCGCCGCTATCTGGCCGCTTTCGGTCCGGCGACAGCAGCGGACATGCGGGCCTGGTCAGGAGTGAGCGGACTGCCCGAGATAGTCGCCGGCATGCGGGAGGAACTTCGGCCGTTTCGCGATGAGGACGGCCGGGAGCTGTTCGACCTACCGGACGCGCCCCGGCCCGACCCGGACACACCGATGCCCGTTCGGCTACTTGCGCCGTTCGACAACGTGCTGCTCGGATATGCGGACCGCACCAGGCTCATGACCGACGAGGTGCGCCGGCGGGTCTGCGTGGGCGACGCGGTTGCCGCGACGCTTCTTGTCGATGGCACGGTGTCCGGAACATGGGAAATGGATCGCCCAGCGAACGTTCTGACGGTCCATCCATTTGTGCGTCTGCCACGACAAGACGTCGACGCGGTGATCGCCGAGGGCACCCGGCTGCTGGAATTTGCGGCGGTTGGTACAGACCAGCACGAGGTGCGGATACGCGACCCGAATGAGGGTTGAAGAGGGTGGGGGCGCTGGGCGCACCCCCACCCTCAGTCGAGGTTAGACGCTGGCGCGGCCCCGGCCGACGAACGAGAGCACGAGACCGACGACGAGCACGATGACGCCGATCCAGATCAGCGCGTTACCGACGCCGGCGAAGCCCAGGATCGCCAACACGACACCGGCGATGATCAGCAGCAACCAGAGAGCCACTGTCCTCCACCTTCCATGTGGCGGGTCCCCCGAACCCGCGTCCGACGATCATCAAGTGCCCGATCGGCGGTGCCGTCAAACCTGGGCGCGACGGCGGAAAGCGCGCGGGTGGGCGGTGGGACCACTAGCCATGCAGGACGGGGTCCCCCTCGAGGACTACTCCTGCGCTGCGCATTTCGCGCAGAGCGGATTCCGTCGTGGGTCTGGCAACGCCGGCGGTCAACGGCAACAGCACCCGCGCCGCGAATCCGGCGGCGACTGCGTCGAGAGCCGTGGCACGCACGCAATGGTCGGTCGCGATGCCGACGACGTCGACCGATGTCACCGAATGCTTGCGAAGCCAGTCGGCCAGCGGCACGCCGTCGTGCGACTGGCCCTCGAACCCCGAATAGGCGGCTGCGTACGCGCCCTTGTCGAACACAGCGTCGAAGGGCTGAGGGTCGAGATTGGGGTGGAACGCGGCGCCGACGGTTCCGGCGACACAGTGCGGAGGCCAGCTGTCGACGTAATCGGGATCCGTCGAGAAATGGTCGCCCGGATCGACATGGTGGTCACGGGTGGCGACGACGTGTTCGTACTCGCGGTCTTCCGGGTCGGCCTCCTGTAGGCGGCGCAGCACCCCCGCGATCGAGAACGCGACATCTGCACCACCGGCGACCGGCAGGCTGCCGCCCTCGCAGAAGTCGTTCTGCACATCCACGATGATCAGCGCCCGAGTCATCGGTTTCCACCTTCTTCATAGATCGTCTCTATGGCCGGTTCGCCATGGGACATCTGCAGCGCGGTCGGCGGCAGTTCGTCGCGCGCTGCGCGATGACGCTCCCGGGCGGCAGCGAGCGACTCGCGGCCGATCACCTCGCCGTCGCGAATCAGTTGCACCAACAGCGGCCGGTCGTCGTGGTCGGTGACCGGAGCGCTGCCCACGCCGAGGACCTCGGCCTCGGCGACACCCTTCGGCGACCGCCTGCGGAGCGCGAACTTCCGTCCGCCGACACTGATCTTGTCCTGACTCTTCTTCGCGACGGACACCATGACACCGTCGTCGTCCGAGCGCGCGACGAGTTTGTAGACCAGGCCCGCCGTCGGAGCGCCCGACCCGGTCACCAACGCGGTGCCGACGCCGTACGCATCCACCGGCGCAACGGCGAGCGCGGCGATCGCGTACTCGTCCAGGTCGCTCGTCACGATGATCTTGGTGTTGGTCGCGCCCAAGGCATCGAGCTGCGCGCGTACCTCACGAGCCTGGGTCAGCAGATCGCCGGAGTCGAGCCGGACCGCTCCGAGCTCAGGCCCGGCAACCTCCACGCCGAGGGCGACGGCCGCGCCGACGTCGTACGTGTCCACCAGCAAGGTCGTTTCCTTGCCGAGCGAGTCGACCTGAGCGGTGAACGCGTCCCGCTCGTGGTCGTGCAGCATCGTGAACGCGTGCGCGCTCGTGCCGCGGGTCGGGACGCCGTACGCACGACCCGCCTCGAGATTGCTCGTCGACGCAAAGCCGGCGATGTAGGCCGCCCTGGCTGCCGCCACCGCGGCCCATTCGTGGGTGCGTCGAGAGCCCATCTCGACGCACGGCCGGTCACCGGCCGCCGTCGTCATTCGAGAAGCGGCCGAGGCAATCGCGGAGTCGAAGTTCAACACCGACAGCACGAGCGTCTCGAGCACGACCGCCTCGGCGAAGGTCGCTTCCACGACGAGCAGCGGCGAGTACGGGAAGTAGCAGTCACCCTCGCCGTATCCCCAAGCCTCCCCGCGGAATCGATAGTCGGCCAGCCAAGACAGCGTTGGTTCGTCGACGACCCGTCGGCGCTGGAGGTCAGCGAGGTCGGCGTCGGCGAACCGGAATCGCTCGATCGCGTCCAGCAGCCGCCCGGTGCCTGCGACCACCCCGTATCGCCGGCCGTCGGGCAACCGGCGGGCGAACACCTCGAACACCGATCGACGGTGCGCCGTGCCGCGCGCCAGTGCCGCCTGGACCATCGTCAGCTCATAGTGATCCGTGAGCAGCGCGGTCGGGGGGCCGTCGACTCCCGGCACGATCCACAGCGTAGCTGTGTACCGCGCCTGCACGTGAGCATGAAGTGACACCATAAGGGCCGTGACCACCGCACCTGCCGAGGTCGACCGGCCCGAGGCTGACGAGGTCGTCGTGCCGGATACTCCATGGACGACGGTGGTGTGGAACGACCCGGTGAACCTGATGTCGTACGTCACCTACGTGTTCCAGTCATACTTCGGCTTCGCCCGCGCGAAGGCCGAGCGCCTCATGCTCGACGTGCACGAGAAGGGCAAGGCGACGGTCTCGTCCGGGAGCCGGGAAGCAATGGAGCGCGACGTGGAGGCCATGCACGGCTACGGCCTGTGGGCCACGATGCAGAAGGCGGGGGACTGAGGCTGAGCACCGCGTTCCGGCGGACCCGCGGCGGCGGGGTGTCGGCCGCCTTCCACCAGGTCGAGATCGAGCTGTTGCGGTCACTGGTCGACCAGCTCCTGGAGTTGGTGCGTGGCCAGCCAGGTGCCCGCGACCCACGAATGTCCGACGACCCGCTGGCCGCTGCATTGGGTTTGGGCGACGACCCGTCCCGACCGACCGATCCCGTCGTGCTGCGGTTGTTCCCCGACGGGTACCGGGCCGACGACGAGGCGGCTGCAGAGTTCCGACGCTTCACCGAACGGAGTCTGCGCGAGGCGAAATCCGAGAGCGCCGCGACGATGCTGGCGTCCCTTGACGCCGTGCGCGTAGCTGGCCCGGCGAAGGAGGATGTCTCGAAGCGCGAGAAGGTCCGTCTCCGCCTGGATGCGGCGCAGGCACAGGCCTGGCTACGTACGCTCACGGATCTGCGGTTGGCGCTCGGAACCCGGCTCGGGGTCGAGGAAGGTGACGACGAGCATTGGGAGACGCTCGCCGACGACGACCCACGACGCCACATCCACGACGTTTACGAGTGGCTCGGTTGGGTTCAGGAGACCCTGGTCCGCGCCCTGGCGGCGGGGCTGCGCTGACCGTCGCTGACATAGGCTCGTCGGCCGTGCTGAGCATCGATGGCGACCTGGTCGACGAGATCGTCGCCCATGCCCGGCGGGATCACCCGGACGAGGCCTGCGGCGTGATCGCCGGCCCGATCGGCTCCGATCAGCCGGTGCGGATCGTGCCCATGGCCAATGCCGAGCGATCGCCAACGTTCTACCGATTCGACTCCCTCGAACAGCTCGCCGTATGGCGGGAGATGGATCAGCGAGACGAGGAACCGATCGTCATCTACCACTCGCACACGGCAACCGAGGCCTACCCGTCTCGCACAGATGTCGCATATGCGGCGGAACCGACGGCACACTACGTGCTGATTTCCACCCGCGACCCAGACCACGTCGAGTTGCGCTCGTTCCGGATCGTCGACGGCGAGGTCACCGAGGAGGCGGTCCAGGTCACCGGTCGGGAATGATGGCTTGCGGCACACCCGTTCCCCAGTACCGACGATCGTCTGACCACAGGAGCACGGCCGATGGCCATCGAGGTCCGCATTCCCACGATCCTGCGCCAGTACACGGGCGGCGCGAAGTCCGTCGAGGGCGCCGGCGACACCTTGGCGGCGGTCATCGATGACCTCGAGTCCCGCCATCCGGGCCTGCGCAACCGTCTGGTCGAAGGCGAGGTACTGCGCCGGTTCGTCAACGTCTATCTCAACGATGAAGACGTCCGGTTCCTGGAGGGGCTGAAGACACCGGTATCGGACGGCGACTCGGTCACGGTGTTGCCGGCGGTGGCCGGAGGGAGCGCGACTCGGAGGCCGCGTGCGGCCGGAGAGCGCGAAACCGACCATCTCACCGGAGGGAGCGCGACTTGGGCGCCGCGGCCGCCGGAGCGCGTGAAACCGACCAGTTAGCCGGAGGAGGTAACAGCGGTGCGGTTCGACTCGCTGCTGGACTCGGTGGGCCGTACCCCGATGGTCGGCCTGCCGCGCATGTCGCCGTCGCCCGACGTCCGGCTGTGGGCGAAGCTGGAGGACCGGAATCCCACTGGGTCGCTCAAGGATCGTCCAGCGCTGCAGATGATCGAGACCGCCGAGCGTGACGGCGTGTTGTCGGCCGGCTGCACGATCCTCGAGCCGACGTCTGGCAACACCGGCATCGCGCTGGCGATGGCGGCGCGCTTGAAGGGTTACCGGCTGGTCTGCGTGATGCCGGAGAACACCTCGGTGGAACGTCGCCAGTTGCTGTCGATGTGGGGAGCCGAGATCGTCTTCTCGCCGGCGGCGGGCGGGTCGAACGAGGCGGTTCGGGTCGCGAAGCAGATGGCTGCGGAGAACCCGGGCTGGGTCCTGCTCTACCAGTACGGCAACCCGGCCAACACGCATGCGCACTACTCGACCACCGGGCCGGAGATCCTTGCGGACCTTCCGACGATCACCCACTTCGTGGCGGGCCTGGGAACCACCGGCACAGTGATGGGCGTGGGCCGCTACCTGCGCGAGAAGGTCCCGGGCATTCGGATTGTGGCAGCGGAGCCACGATACGGCGAGCTGGTCTACGGCCTGCGCAACCTCGACGAGGGCTTCGTTCCCGAGTTGTACGACGAGTCGGTCCTCACCTCGCGCTTCTCGGTTGGTGCTCGCGAGGCCGTGCGCCGCACTCGCGAACTGCTCGAGAACGAGGGGATCTTCGCCGGTTTCTCTACCGGCGCGATCCTGCACGCGGCGCTGGCCGAGGCGAACAAGGCAGTCAAGGCCCACGAACGGGCCGACATCGCGTTCCTGGTCTGCGATGGAGGTTGGAAATACCTGTCGACGGGGGCGTACGAGGGCACGCTCGACGAAGCGGCGGATCGCCTCGACGGCCAACTCTGGGCGTAACGCCGGACTTCTTGCCGGACGACATTGGTCAGGCCGAGGTGTCGGCGCGCGGGTGCACCGAGGGACAGTCGGCCAGCGGTCTGGTCGGTGGCGGTATGTCGTCGCGAAAGACATTCAGCACGACTTCGCAGTCGCAGTAGCCACCCTGCCCTTCGAGATCGGCCGTGATGGTCGGGGGCGCGCCCGGGGTGGCCTGCTGCCAGCGGCGCACGAAGCGAAGCCCGCCGTCGCAGCCGTGCCGCGACACCATTCGGCGCACGAAGCAGCGCAGGCACTCGTGTGGCTCCGGAACCCCGGCGGCCACCACCGAGGCCAGGAACCGCTCGGCCTCGTCGCCGATGGACATCCCGCTTCCCATGACGGGTCCTTTCGATCGACGTGAACGGACCCTTGTGGTCTACATCCCGGGTCCGACAAGGTGTGCGCGGCCACGGCGAGGGCACCGCCGTTATCCACAGGTCGCGACCCGGGTATGGAGCCAGCCGCCCGGTGCGGTGCAGGCTCTGCCGTCATGAGCGCAGCAACTCGGCCCATCGTGGTGAAGTTCCGCAGCCCGGTCGACATCGTCGGGTCGATCCCGTCCCTGCTCGGTTTCCATCCGGCGGAGAGCGTTGTCGTGATGTGCCTGCGCGGGCCACGTAAGCGGACCGGGCTTACCCTGCGGATCGACCTGGTCGACGCGCAGCATGACAAGGCTCTGGCGGCTGAGATCGTACGTCGCGTCGCTGCAGAGAAGGCGTCCGCAGCGATCACGGTTTGCTACACCGAAGCCGCAGACGAACAAGGTCGGCTGCCTCGGGCGGAGCTCTTCGACGAGATCGGCGAGCAGTTGCTGCGCCATGGCATCGGCGAGGTCGAGTCCCTGCTGGTGCGGGCAGGCCGGTGGTACTCGTATTCCTGCGTGCGGCTGTGTTGTCCTCGGGATGGCACCCCGATCCCGGCCGTGGCCGAAGGCGTGGTGGCCCAGCTCGAGGCGGAGCGGGTGTTCTCGGGTCGAGCCGTGTTGGGCTCGCGCGAAGATCTCGAAGCCACCGTCCGCGGGCCGGTGGCGCTGCGGCGCATCGCCCTCGATCAGGTCTACCAGCGAGTCGGCGAGGCGGTCGTGGCCGAGATCGCCAGCGACGGCGTCGCTGAGTTCCGGAGGCGTACCGTCGCGATCGCGCGGGCGGCCTTCGAACGATACGGAAGCGGCGACCACGACCTGGACGACGAGGACGCGGCGCGGATCGTGCTCGGCCTGCGGGACAAGATCCCCAGGGACGAGTTGACGACCTGGGGTCTCGACGGCCGAACCGACGAGTTGATTGCGTTCCTCTCCGAGCTGGCGCGGCGAGCTCTCGACGAAGACGCGGCACCGGTCTGCACGGTGCTCGCGTCCGTTGTCTACCAACACGGCGGTGGCGCGCTCGCGTCCATCGCGCTCGAGCGCGCCTTGCGCAGCGACCCCGCCTATGAGATGGCTCGGCTGCTCGAAGCGATGCTCACCGGACAGTTGCCACCCGCGAGGTTGCGGGCGGTCATCAGCGACACCCGACGGGAGGTGCGCCGACAGCTGTACGAGCCCGACGGTGCGCTGAACGAGTGAGGGCCTGGCGTACGCTCGTCGGGCCATGAACGACGCACCGATCGGGATCTTCGACAGCGGCGTAGGTGGTCTGACCGTTGCGCGAAGCGTTCTCGACCAGTTGCCGCACGAACCCATCCGCTATGTCGGCGACACTGCCCGGGGGCCATATGGGCCCCGTCCACTCGCTGAGGTCCGCGCCTTCGCCTTGGAGGTGATGGACGAGCTGGTCGTCGGGGGAGTCAAACTGCTGGTCATCGCATGTAACTCCGCTAGCAGTGCGGTGCTGCGTGACGCCCGAGAGCGCTACCGGGTGCCGGTCGTCGAAGTGATCCAGCCGGCGGTGCGGCGCGCTGTTGCTGCGACGCGGAACGGGCACGTGGGCGTCATCGGTACCCGGGCAACGGTGATGTCGAAGGCGTACGAGGACTCCTTCGCCGCCGCGCCACAGTTACGGATCACCACTCAGGCGTGCCCCCGTTTCGTCGAGTTCGTCGAACGAGGTGTGACCCACGGTCCGGAGCTCGAGCGAGTGGCTCGGGAGTACCTGGAGCCGGTGCGCGACGCCGGCGTCGACACCCTTGTGCTCGGCTGCACGCACTATCCACTGCTCACCGGTGTGGTGTCGTATGTGATGGGTGAAGGGGTCACGTTGGTCAGCAGTGCCGAAGAGACGGCCCAGGACGTGTACCGGGTGCTCACGCAGCACGGGTTGATGCGCGACGACGACCTGCCCGCGCCGGTTCACGAGTTCCGCGCCACCGGGGACCCCCGCCCGTTCGCCGAGCTGGGCCGGCGGTTTCTCGGCCCCGAGGTCGCGGCCGTCGTGGACGTGCTGCGGTGAGACTGACGGTTCTCGGGTGCTCGGGATCGCTGCCCGGGCCGAAGTCGCCGGCTTCGTCGTACCTGGTCGAGGCCGACGGGTTTCGAGTCCTCCTCGACCTCGGCAACGGCGCCCTTGGCGCATTTCAGGAGCACGCCAAGATCGCCGACATAGACGCCGTGCTGCTCAGTCATCTGCACCCGGACCACTGCCTCGATCTGTGCAGCCTCTACGTCGCCCGCCGCTTCTGGCCCGACGTCGAAGGCCCGCCGATCCCGGTGTGGGGACCGCCTGACACCGCGGCACGGATGGCGGCGGCGTACGGGCTGGCCCCGGAGCCAGCCATGGCGAAGACGTTCGATTTCCGCACCTATCTCGATGGCCCGTTCGCGGTCGGGCCAGCTCGAGGTTCGAGCCGCTCCGGTCGTCCATCCGGTCCCCGCGTATGCCCTCCGGGTCGAGCACGACGGCCGCTGTGTCGCGTATTCGGGGGACACGGCGCCGACGCCGGCATTGGTGGACATCGCCTCCGGTGCCGACGTATTCCTCTGTGAGGCCTCGTTCCGTGCTGGCGAGCAAAACCCGTCTGGGCTGCACCTCACCGGGCGGGAAGCAGGTGAGCACGCGATGGCCGCAGGCGTCGGCCAACTGATCGTCACCCATATCCCACCCTGGGGAGACGATGCGGCCGCGGTGGCCGAGGCGTCGGACGCGTTCGGCGGTCCGGTTGCTGCCGCGCGGTCCGGCCTGGTCCTGGATGTCTGATCCGGCGGATAGCCTTCCCGGCATGGAACGTCCCGACGGCCGAGCGGCCGATCAGCTCCGTCCGGTACGGATCACGCGCGGGTGGCTCGACCACGCCGAAGGCTCCGTCTTGGTGGAGTTCGGCGCCACTCGAGTGTTGTGCGCAGCGTCGGTTACCGAGGGTGTCCCTCGGTGGCGCAAGGGCACTGGGCAGGGCTGGGTGACTGCCGAGTACGCGATGTTGCCGCGGTCCACCAACACCCGGTCGGACCGGGAGTCGGTCAGGGGTCGCATCGGCGGCCGCACGCACGAGATCTCGCGGCTGGTCGGCCGCGCCTTACGCGGTGTCATCGACGTGTCCGCGCTGGGCGAGAACACCGTGGTGCTCGACTGCGACGTCCTCCAGGCCGACGGGGGGACTCGCACGGCCGCGATCACCGGTGCCTACGTCGCGCTGGTCGACGCCGTCGAGTGGATGCGCGGGCGCGCGCTGTTGACTTCAGGTGATGTCCTGCGCGGTTCCGTTGCGGCCGTGTCGGTCGGTGTCGTCGGCGGCGAGCCGTTGCTGGACCTGTGCTACGAAGAGGACGTTCGAGCCGAGACCGACATGAACGTCGTGATGACCGGCGACGGTCGGTTCGTCGAGGTCCAGGGCACCGCGGAGGGTGAACCGTTCGACCGCTCGGAGCTCGATGCGCTGCTCACTCTTGCGGAGAGCGGCTGCGCCGAGCTCACCGGCCTGCAGCGGGCTGCCCTCACCGGATGAGGAGGGAGAGCCGTCATCGGGTCGTGCTCGCGACCCGTAACCGGCACAAGGTCGAGGAGATCCGCAGGATCCTGGCCGCGGCCCGAGCGGAGGACATCGAGTTGGTGTCGCTGGCCGACAACCCCGATGTGCCCGATGTGGAGGAGACCGGTCTGACGTTCGTCGAGAACGCCGTGCTCAAGGCCACGACGGTCGCCAACGCCACCAGGCTTCCCGCGGTGGCCGACGACTCCGGGCTGAGCGTCGACGCGCTCGGCGGGATGCCGGGCGTGTTGTCGGCTCGGTGGGCGGGCCGGCACGGTGACGACGCGGCCAACCTCGCGCTGGTGCTCGATCAGCTGGCCGACGTCCCCGACGATCGGCGCACCGCCAGGTTCGTGTGCGCGGCCGCCCTGGCCCTGCCAGATGGGGCGGTGACCGTCGAGAAGGGTCTCGTGACCGGACGGCTGATCCGGGAGCCGCGCGGGACGAATGGCTTCGGCTATGACCCGATCTTCGTTCCGGACGGAGAGACCAGAACCACCGCCGAGCTTCCGTCGGAGGAGAAAGACGCCATCAGTCATCGCGGCCGGGCCTTCCGCGCGCTGGCCCCACGTCTGCGCAAGCTCGCCTGATCGCGTCCCACCTGTTGGACGGAGGACGCTCAGGTGACGGAAACGTGCGAGCCGTAGCACTTTTGTCACCTGATCGCTTCACCAGACCAGCCGGATCGGGCGCACGATGGATACGTGCTCGACTCGAAGACGACTGCGCCGCTGCACCGACGCGCTCGGGTCAACCTGGCCGCGGGCGCCTTGGCCGGAGTGGCCGCGGCTGCCCTCGGACTTGGTGTGGCCGAGCTGGTCGCCGGCTTCTTGGGACGGACCGCGACCCCGGTCGTTGCCGTCGGCGAGGCGTTCATCGACCGAGTCCCGTCCTGGCTGAAGGACCTCGCCGTCGAGTGGTTCGGCACGGCGGACAAGACGGTTCTGATCATTGGCGTCCTGATGGTGTTCGCGGTCCTGTCCGCGGGCCTCGGTGTGCTCGCTACTCGTCGTCGCGGCGCCGGCCTGCTCGCTGCGGCTGGACTCGGGCTGGTCGCGGTGGCCGCGACGTGGACCCGCCAGGACACCACCACCACGGACTTCTTGCCGGCCACACTCGGGTCTGTTGCGTCGTTGATCGCGCTAGACGTGTTGGCGTCACGGGCCGAGGGCATCCGATCGGCAAGCGGCGATGCTGCAGTCGCCCGGCGTTCGTTCCTCCGCGTTGGCGGCTTCGTCCTGCTCGGTGCAGCGGCAAGCTACGCAGGTGGCCGGTGGCTTGGTGCACGCCGCTCGTCGGTCGAGGAATCTCGGGAATCCGTCGCTCAACCGGACGAAGCCGTCGACGCTCCGCCTGGCGTCGACCTCGGCGTCGACGACGCCGAGGCGTGGCAAACCCCGAATGGCGTGTTCTATCGGATCGACACTGCACTGTCGGTTCCGCTGATACGGGCGGAGGACTGGCGACTTCGGGTTCATGGGTTGGTCGAGCGGGAGGTCACGCTCGACTACGACGAACTCGTCGGGTTGGGCCAGATCGAGAGCTGGGTGACGCTCACCTGCGTCTCCAACGAGGTCGGCGGATACTTGGCCGGCAACGCCCGATGGAGTGGCGTTCGGGTCGCAGATGTGTTGGCGATGGCGGGACCGATGCCGGAAGCCGACGCGGTCCGTTCGATGTCGGCGGACGGCTGGACGGCTGGGACGCCGCTGGATGTGCTGACCGATGGGCGCGATTCGTTGTTCGCGGTGACGATGAACGGGGAGCCATTGCCAGTCGTGCATGGCTTTCCGGTGCGGATGGTCGTCCCAGGTCTCTACGGCTTCGTCAGCGCCACCAAGTGGGTCGTCGATATCGAGGTCAGTCGGTTCGATGCCTTCGACGCCTACTGGTCGACCCGCGGCTGGTCGGAGCTGGCCCCGATCAAGACCTCGTCGCGGATCGAAGTCCCCCGGGCGAGCCAGTACGTCAGCGCCGGTCGGGTGGCTGTCGCGGGCACCGCGTGGGCGCAGCACCGCGGTATCCAGGCCGTTGAAGTGCGGGTCGACGGTGGGCCGTGGCACCGGGCTCGGCTCGGCACCGTTCCCAGCACGGATACCTGGCGGCAATGGGTGTGGGAGTGGGAGGCCGAACGGGGCGAGCACCGGCTGCAGGTCCGCGCGATCGACGGTGCAGGGGAGGTCCAGATAGAGCAGCCGGCGCCGCCCGCGCCAGACGGTGCTACCGGCTGGCATGAGGTCACCGTCGAGGTCGATGCTTGACCGTGTGGCAACGGATGAGGAGCTCGCGATTCGGGCCGACGCGCACGTCCTCCAGGGCACGCTGACCGTTCCGGACGGTGCTCGTGGCGTGGTCGTTTTCGCGCACGGCAGCGGAAGCAGCCGGCACAGCCCTCGCAACGTCCATGTCGCCAGAGTCCTGCAGGGGGCCGGCCTCGGAACCCTCCTGTTCGATCTGTTGACAGCCGACGAAGAGCGCGTCGACGCGCTCGACGCCCGCCTCCGGTTCGACATCGGCCTGTTGTCCAGGCGGCTCGACGCTGCCGTCGACGGCTGCCGACGATTCGCGGCTCGCACCATGCAGGTTGGACTCTTCGGCGCCAGCACCGGAGCGGCGGCAGCGTTGGTGACGGCGGCTCGGCTGCCAGCAACTGTGCGCGCTGTGGTGAGCCGCGGTGGCCGGCCCGACCTCGCCGGCGCGGCGCTGCGCGAGGTTCAGGCCGCCGTGCTGCTGATCGTCGGCAGCCTTGATCACACGGTCTTGGAGCTCAACCTCGAGCGGCGCGTCAGCTGGGCGCCGAGCATCGAGTTGTCGGTCGTGCCCGGCGCCACACACCTGTTCCCCGAACCAGGAGCGCTGGACGAGGTGGCACGGCTCGCAACGGCGTGGTTCGTCCGCACGTTGGTGCCACCATTGCGGACATGATTCATCGCCCGCTTGGCAATTCCGGTCTGGTCGTGTCCGTCGTCGGACTTGGTTGCAACGCTTTTGGCAGGCGGATCGACGCGGACGCCAGCACCGCGGTCGTCCATACCGCGCTCGACGAAGGAATCACGCTATTCGACACCGCCGATATCTATGGATTCGGCGCCAGCGAGTCGATTCTCGGCCAGGCACTCGGTTCGCGCCGAGCCGAGGTCGTGATTGCGACCAAGTTCGGCTCGGACATGCAGGGCCGCGATGGCCCGGACTGGGGCGCACGGGCGTCCCGCCGGTACATCCGCGCTGCTGTAGCTGCGAGCTTGGATCGCCTCGGCACCGACTGGATCGACCTCTACCAACTGCACGAGCCCGACGGCATCACCCCGTTCGACGAGACCTTGGCAGCCTTGGACGAGATCGTGGCCGAGGGAAAGGTGCGTTACGTCGGCTCGTCCAACCTGGCAGCCTGGCAGGTGGTCGAGGCCGACTGGGTGGCGCGCACCGGAGGCTACGAGCGGTTCGTCAGCGCCCAGAACAAGTACTCCATCTACGACCGCGGGGCCGAAGCCGAACTCGTTCCGGCGTGTGAACATCTCGGCGTCGGTATCCTGCCCTACTTCCCGCTCGAGTACGGTCTGCTGACCGGCAAGTATCGCCGCGACCAGCCTGCACCGGAGGGCAGCCGCCTCACGGTCGAGAAGGCGCGGTTCGAGAACGCCGACTTCGACCGGATCGAAGCCCTCGAGCGCTTCGCAACGCAACACGGCGTCGGTTTGCTGGATGTCGCCATGGCCGGGTTGGCGGCGCAACCGGCTGTCGCGTCGGTGATCGCCGGGGCGACCAGGCCCGAGCAAGTACGCGCCAATGTGTCTGCGTCGACGTGGCGACTCACGCGGAGGACCTGGCCAGCTCTGGACGAAGCATCCCCGTCGAAGCGCCGCTCGGGCAGTTGAGGAGGTCCCCGCCGGAGGGAACAGCCTTCTGTCCGGCTGGGAAGCTGCTCTCACATCTGCGAGCAGGTTCCCAGCCTGCCGAAGCAACCCCTGGTTCGCCTCAGGGCCGGACGAGTCGGACGGCTGATGCCTTCGGCAGGGATTCCATGCAGCGCGGTGGCGAGTGCCTCGACGCCGTCGACCAACCGAGGACCGGGCCGCACGACGATTCCGTCGGCATCGATCGCCCACACCGGCACTGCCGGTATCCGGTCGAGAACGGACTCGGCCTGGATGGCGGCGCCGTCGAGGTGGTAGCCACACGGAGCAACGACGACGACGTCGGGCTGAGCTGCGGCGATGGCCGGCCAGGTCGTCTCGACCGACCGGGCGCCGGGAGATGCCGCCACTGGTTCGCCGCCGGCTGCCCAGACCAGATCCGGTACCCAGTGCCCGGCTGTGAACGGGGGATCGACCCACTCGACGACCGCGGCTCGGGGCCGGGCACGACCCGCCACTGCGCGTTCGACCGCAGCCAGTCGGGTCTGCAACTGGTCGACGACGAGTCTGGCCCGGCTCCCGGCCGTGCCGGTGCGCTCGCCCACCAGCAGCAGGGTGTCCAAGACCTCGGGCAGCGTGTGCGGGTCGAGCGCGAGCACGTCGGCGCGAGCAACCCAGGTGGTCCAGCGCGTCCTGGACGTCGTCGCTGGGAATCGCGCAGACGCGGCACAGGTCCTGGGTCAGGATCAGCTCGGGATCCAACCCGGACAGCGCGCCCGCGTGCAGCGTGTAGAGGTCCTCGCCGGCGGCCATTCGGCTCCGGACGTATGCGTCGATCTCGGCTGGCGTCATCGACGACGTGTCACGTCCTCCGACGACCACCGTCTTGTCTCGGCGCGCGGTCGCCGGCTCGTCGCACTCGAAGGTGACTCCGACCAGATCGTGGCCGAGGCCCAACGCGTACACGATCTCGGTCGCGGACGGGAGCAGCGAGACGATCCTCACTCGGTCAGGATAGGAAGGGTCCATCAACCTTCGGACGCGGTGCGTTCCTCCATGCCCCACGGCGAGCCGTAGTCGCCGGCCAGCAGGTCGAGGAATGGTCTGGGCGTCGAACGCCTCGGGGCCGAGCACGCCGGTACCGGACCAGGTTCCGGAGGCCAGCAGTTCGAGCGCGACGACCGGGTTCACAGCCGTCTGCCAGACCACGCACTGGGCGCCGAACTCGGCCATCGCCCAGTCGTTGTCGACGACGTGGTACAGGTACACCTCGCGTGGGCTGACCGTCCTTGCCGGTGCCCGTGACCCAGAGCCCGGCGCAGGTCTTGCCGTGCATCCGGTCGCCGAGCCCGGCCGGGTCCGGCAGGGACGCCGCGACGACATCGCGCGGGCTGACCTGCACCGGTGAGCCGCCCGAGCGGACCGTCACGGGATCGGTCTTGTCCAGGCCCAGCTTGTGCAGCGTCTTGAGCACGTCGATGAACTCGGTGCCCAGCCCGTATTTGAAGGTGACCCGCTGAGCGTCGACCCAGCGCGGCATCGAGCAGGACCTCTTCGTGCTCGACGTTCACGCATTCGACCGGGCCGATGCCGGCCGGGAAGTCGAACACCTCGGGCTCGCTGAACGGCGGCGTCGTGTACCAGCCGCGGTCCTTCTCCCAGATGACCGGCGGGTTCAGGCACTCCTCGATCGTGGTCCAGATCGAGAACGAGGGTGCGAACTCGTACCCGTCGACGGTCAGGTTCGCGCCGTCGCGCGTGCCCAGCTCGTCGATTTCGGCGAAGAGCTGGTCGGCGGCGTGGCGCGCGAAGACGTCGGACAGCCCGGGCTCGACGCCGATGCCGACCAGTGCGAGCCGCCCGCGCTCCTCCCATTGCGACGCCTTGGCGAACTGCTCGTCTCCGAGCTTGACGCCGGTCTGCTCGTACGGCTGCTCAGGATGCGGCTGCGACAACGACATCGCCATGTCGAGGTAGTCCGCGCCGGCCGCGTAGCGCCCCGTCGAAGATCGGCATCACGAAGCGGGGGTCGACGGCGTTCATCACATGTGTGGCGCCGTGCTCGCGCGCCAGCGCCTCGACCGCACCGGCATCGGACGCGTCGACCCGGGCGGCAACGAGACGTGTCTCGTCCGGGTGCCGCTCCTTGACGGCTGCCACGGTGCGCTCGGCTCGGGAGGCGTCGTAGTCGGCCACCACCAGAGCGTCGAAGAACTCTCGGCGTGCGGCGATCCGGGCGAAGGCGTCGCCGACTCCGCCGGAACCGACCACGAGGATCCGCATGCACGGAATCTATCGCGAACTCACAGCAGTGACAACTGATTCCAGGGAAGTCTTGCCCAAAGACGACGGAGTCAGTACATTCCTCGATCAGCGGCGGGGGAATGTCGCAGCGTCGAAGGTGGGTCCGCATGGCCGAGGCGAGAACCGCAACCGAGCCGGTAGCGGGCAAGGGCCTGGAAAAAGGGGCTTTGGGCCTGTGGGGGAACGTCTCGATCGGGCTTGCCTCGACCGCGCCGGCCTACAGCCTGGCCGCGACCCTGGGCTACGTCACGCTCGAGGTCGGGGACAAGGCGCCGGCGATGTTCATCGTCGCGTTCATCCCGATGCTGTTCATCGCCTTCGCCTACCGCGAGCTGAATCGGGCCGCACCGGACTGCGGCACGACATTCACCTGGGGCACGAAGGCGTTCGGCCCGTTCGTCGGCTGGATGGGCGGCTGGGGGCTCGCCGTTTCCGCGATCATCGTGCTGGCCAACGTGGCCGAGATCGCGGGAATCTATCTGCTCGACTTCCTCGGCCTGGACTCGCTCGCCGAGAACCGCGTAGTGGTTGTCAGCTTCGGTGTGCTGTTCATCGCGGCAATGACCTGGGTGAGCTACCGCGGGATCGTGCTCACCGAGCGGCTGCAGGCCGTCCTGGTCTCGATCCAGTTCGCCATCCTCGTCCTGTTCAGCGTGGTGGCTCTGGTCAAGGTCTTCAGTGATTCGGCCGGACCGCAGGCCGTCGACCCGTCCTGGGAGTGGTTCTCGCCCGCGGGACTGACGTCGTCGCAGATCGCCGCGGCCACCATCCTTTGCATCTTCATCTATTGGGGATGGGACTCCTGCCTCGCCGTCAACGAGGAGACCAAGAACGCCGATGTGGTCGCTGGCAAGGCAGCGGTGGTCAGCACGGTGATCCTGCTTGCGACCTACGTCATGGTCGCGGTCGCCGTCCAGGCGTATGCCGGGTTCGAGGCCGAAGGGCTCGGGTTGACCAACGAGGAGAACATCGACGACGTGCTCACGGTGCTCGGTGAGCCGGTTGTCGGCGGCATCATGGCCTCCGCCTTGCTGCTGACGGTCGCGATTTCCGCGGCCTCCTCGACCCAGACGACGATCCTGCCGACGGCGCGAGGCACGCTGGCCATGGCCGTCTACGGCGCAATCCCGAAGCAGTTTGCGAAGGTCCACCCGCGTTTCCACACCCCGTCGTTCGGCACCTTGATCATGGGTGCCACCGCGATCTTCTTCTACTTGGTGCTCTCCCTGGTCAGCACCAACACGTTGGCCGACTCGATCGCTTCGCTCGGGCTGGCCGTCGCGTTCTACTACGGCATCACCGGCTTTGCGTGCGTCTGGTACTTCCGTCGGACTCTGTTCGACAGTGCTCGCAACTTCTTCCTCCGCGGCCTGCTGCCGCTGCTCGGTTCGATCGGCATGACCTGGGCGTTCGTCATCAGCGCACGGGACATGTACGCGGTCGACTACGGGTTTACGGCGTTCGGCGACATCGGGGGCGTCTTCGTGATCGGCGTCGGCATGCTCGCCCTCGGTGTCCCGCTGATGCTGCTGTGTGCGGTCAAGCTGCGACCGTTCTTCCGCGGTGAGACGCTGACCGCTGAGACACCGATCCTGGTACCGGACACCGGCGAGCCCCCAAAGGGCGGCCTCTAACAGACTGGGGAAAGATCACTCTATGGCCGACCGGGATCGAAGCTCCGTGCTCGACTCCGTCGCCAAAGGGATCATCGAGCAGCTACAGCAGGACGGCCGCCGGTCCTACGCGGCGATTGCCAAGGCGGTCGGGATGTCCGAGGCGGCCGTGCGCCAACGCGTCCAGCGACTCGTGGACACCGGCGTGGTCCAGATCGTCGCGGTAACTGATCCGCTCCAGGTTGGGTTCGAGCGGCAGGCGCTGATCGGCGTCAACGTGCAGGGCGACGTCAACGCGGTCGCGGACGCGCTGGCCGAGGTTCCCGAGGTCGACTACGTGGTCATCACGGCGGGCTCCTTCGACCTGATCGTCGAGGTCGTGTGCGAGGACGACGACCACCTGCTCGACCTGCTGAGCTCACGCATCCGTAACGTCGACGGTGTCGACAGGACCGGAGACGTTCGTCTACCTCAAGCTCCGAAAGCAGCTCTACAACTGGGGGACCCGATGACCACGACGCCGACGACGCCACCGCCAACATCCGACGACGGTGGCGTCACCCCTCGCGGCACCCGACGAGCGGACGCGGCGCGCGACCACCTGTGGCTGCATTTCGCCCGGCACTCCGGGCTGTACGAGGGCAACGACGTCCCGATCATCGTTCGTGGGCGAGGGTGCGCGGCATCTGGGACGACCAGGGCAGGCGCTACCTCGACGGCCTGGCCGGGCTGTTCGTCGTCCAGGTGGGCCACGGCCGGCAGCGAGCTGGCGGACGTAGCGGCGCGGCAGGCCGGACGAGCTCGCCTACTTCCCACTGTGGTCCTACGCCCATCCGCCGGCGATCGACCTCGCCGAGCGGCTGGCGGCCTACGCCCCTGGCGACCTCAACCGGGTCTTCTTCACCACCGGCGGCGGCGAGGCGGTCGAGACGGCGTGGAAGCTCGCCAAGCAGTACTGGAAGCTGGTCGGAAAGCCGACGAAGCACAAGGTCATCTCCCGAGCGGTCGCGTACCACGGCACTCCGCAGGGCGCGTTGTCGATCACCGGCATCCCGGCAGCGAAGCAGGCGTTCGAGCCGCTGGTCCCTGGCGGGATCAGGGTGCCGAACACGAACCTCTACCGCGCGCCCGATCACGTGCGCGACGACGGCAAGGCGTTCGGTCGGTGGGCGGCCGACCGGATCGAGGAAGCGATCCTGTTCGAGGGTCCGGACACGGTAGCGGCGGTGTTCCTCGAGCCGGTGCAGAACTCCGGTGGCTGCTTCCCGCCGCCGCCAGGGTACTTCGAGCGGGTCCGCGAGATCTGCGACGAGTACGACGTGCTGCTCGTCTCCGACGAGGTGATCTGCGCGTTCGGCCGGATCGGCTCGATGTTCGCCTGCGACGACTTCGGCTACGTCCCGGACATGATCACCTGCGCCAAGGGAATGACCTCCGGGTACGCGCCGATCGGCGCGATGATCGCGTCGGACCGCCTGTTCGAGCCGTTCGCCAAGGGCACGACGACTTCCCCCACGGGTTCACGTTCGGCGGGCATCCCGGTCGCGGCCGCCGTCGCGATGGCCAACCTCGACATCTTCGAGCGCGAGAGGTCTCAACGACCACGTCAAGGCGAACGCAGGTGCGTTCCGGACGACTCTGGAGAAGCTGCTCGACCTGCCGATCGTCGGCGACGTCCGTGGGGCCGGCTACTTCTACGGCATCGAGCTGGTGAAGGACAAGGCGACCCGGCAGACCTTCGACGACGAAGAGTCCGAGCGGCTGCTGCGCGGGTTCCTGTCCCAGGCCTTGTTCGAGGCCGGCCTGTACTGCCGCGCCGACGACCGCGGCGACCCGGTGGTCCAGCTTTCGCCTCCGCTGATCTGTGGCCAGGCGGAGTTCGACGAGATGGAGCAGATCCTCCGCGACGTCCTGACCCGGGCATGGGCGCAGCTCTGACGGGCGCGGTTCTCCGCCGATCAGGTGCGCGAATGACGACGGCGACCTGGTTGGCTCAGGTGAACTCGGGCGCGACTTTCGTCCAGAATTCTTCGACCCGAGCCCGACCCTGGCCCGGCCAGCTGCAAACGAGATAGTCAATCCCGAGGTCGCGCCGGGTTTCCGCGTTACGCCGCACCTCGTCCCACGGCTCGGACAGTGACAACGAGCTAGCCCGCCCGATCTCGGCCGGGTCGCGATTTGCCGCGGCAGCCAAGTCGTCCACCCGCGCCGAGAGTTGGCGGTAGTCGGCAAGCGGGTCGGTATGCCACATGTCGGCGAATCTGGCGACCAGCGGAAGGGTCCGCCTGGGCCCGGATCCGCCAATCCAGATCGGTGGCCGTGGCTGTTGCACCGGTACGGGCAGGAGTTGGGCATCGTTCAGGCTGACCTGGTGGCCGTGGTAGGACACGATTTCGCCGGTGAAGAGCCGAACGAAGATCTCGAGCTGGTCCTCGAGTCGGTCGAACCGCTCGCCGACCGGCGGGAAGGTCAGGCCGAGCTGGCGGTGTTCCCGCTCGTACCAGGCCGCCCCGATGCCCAGCTCGAGCCGCCCATCGCTCGCGTGGTCGACCGTGACGGCCTCGGCGGCGAGGATCGACGGATGCCGGTAGGTCACGCCGGCGACCAACAGCCCGAGGCGGATCCGGCTGGTGCGCCCGGCGAGCGCAGCCAGGGTCGTCATCCCTTCGAAGCAGTTCCCCGGACCGTGTCCGTACATGGGTCGGAAGTGATCGAAGCCCCAGGCGCCGTCGAACCCCAGTTCCTCACCGAACCGGACCCGGCCGACGACCTCATCGAAGTCAAGCCGGTGTTGCGCGACGTCGATGCCGAGTCTCATGTGCGGGAGAGGGGATTCGAACCCCTACGTCCGAAGACACCGGGTCCTAAACCCGACGCGGCTGCCAGTTACGCCACTCCCGCGAACGTACCGAGGCGCGGCCAGTGTATGTCGATCAGGGAATCCCGAGCTCACGGCGCAGCTGAGCGACGTGACCGGTCGCCTTGACGTTGTACATCGCTTTCTCCAGCTTGCCGTCTGGTCCGATCACGAACGTGGACCGGATGACACCGATCACGGTTTTGCCGTAGAGCTTCTTCTCTCCGTACGCGCCGTACGCCGTCATGACTGTGCGGTCCTGGTCAGCGAGGAGCGGGAACGTCAAGCTGTCGCGTTTGCGGAACTTGGCCAACTGCGCGGGCGAATCGGGAGATATTCCCAGCACCGTGAGGCCTGCGGCCTGCAGCGATGACAGGCTGTCGCGGAAGTCGCAGGCTTGCGTCGTGCAGCCGGGGGTCATGGCAGCCGGGTAGAAGTACACGATCGTCCGGCTGCCAAGGAAGTCGGACAGGCTCACCGCCCGGCCGTCGGCGTCCGGAAGGGTGAAGTCAGGGGCAGGGTCTCCGGGTTCTAAGCGCGCTTCGGTCACGACGCCCACCGTAGTCACGGCCCTTGCAAGGGCAATCCGCAGCCGATGTTGTTGCGAACTCTTTGCAATTAGGATGGCGGCTGAGGAGGCTACGATGCACGTCCCGGACGGGTTCCTGAATGCCCAGACGTCGGTCGCCACGGCGGCCGTCGCCGCCGCGGCGGTGACCGTGGCGTTGCGGAGGTCCCGGGCCGAACTCGATGAGCGCGCTGCGCCGCTGGCCGGGCTGACCGCAGCGTTCATCTTCGCGGTCCAGATGCTCAACTTCCCGGTGGGGATCGGTACCAGTGGTCATCTGATGGGCGGGGCCCTGGCCGCGGCACTGGTCGGCCCGTGGACGGCGGTGCTGTGTGTCTCAGTTGTCCTCGTCGTTCAAGCGTTGCTGTTCGCCGACGGCGGCCTGACTGCGTTGGGCACCAACATCGTCCTAATGGCCGTGGTCACCGTCGCCGTTGGATGGGCCGTGATCAAGCTGGTGTCGTCCGTGCTGCCGAAGCGTCCGGCGTCGGTGGTGCCGGCAGCGGCCATCGGCGCATTGCTTTCGGTTCCGGCCGCCGCCGGCGTGTTCGTTGTGCTCTTCGCGGTAGGCGGCGAGGCCAGCCTGCCGATCGGGGCACTCATCGCGAGCATGTTGGGCTGGCACACCCTGATCGGGATCGGGGAAGCGGTCATCACCGGTCTCACCGTCGCCGCGGTCGTGGCCGTCCGTCCCGATCTGGTGTATGCAGCGCGCGGCCTGCGGCCTGCACTGAAGCTCCGGCAACCCGACGGCTCGACGGTTCCGTCCGAAGACCCGGCAGGCTCGCGGCCACGTCCGGTTCGACCATTTGCGCTGGCCGGCGCTGCCGTGGCACTGATCCTGGCCGGCGTCGTCAGCTTCTTCGCCAACAGCAACCCGGACGGCCTGGAGTACGTGGCGGGCGAGCACGGGTTTCTCACAACCGCGCGTGACCACCTGTTGGGGGGGTTCGCGTTCGCCGACTACGGCGCTGTCGATGGAATCCCGGTCGGGCTCGCCGGCGTGGTCGGCGTGCTGTTCAGCATCGGGGTGGGCTGGAGTCTGTTCCGCTGGTCGAGCCGGCGCTCCAACGCCGTCAAGGCGGGAACGCCGAGCAGCTCGATAGGCAGATAGTTGGGCACATAAATGGCTGAGCACGCTCACCTGCTCTACCGGCACGGCGACTCGGTCGTGCACCGGCTGCCGGCGCACGTCAAGCTGGTCTCGCTGGTGATGTTCGTGCTGGTCGTGGTCGCGACGCCGGCTGGGCAGTACTGGGCATTCGTTGCGTACGCCGGATTCCTCACGGGTGTCGCAACCGCAGCAGCGGTTCCGGCCCGCTTCATCCTTCGCCGAATGGTCGTCGAGATTCCGTTCGTGGCGTTCGCGCTGCTTATGCCGATCGTGTCTACGGGTGAGCGCGTCGACGTCCTCGGGCTGACCCTGAGCGAGGCCGGTCTGCTCTCGGCGTGGAACCTGCTGGCCAAAGGCACCCTCGGCGTGGTCGCGTCGATCATATTGGCCGCCACCACCGATGCCCGCGACCTGCTGGTCGGCCTCCAACGGCTGCGGCTCCCGTCCCGTCTGGTCGAGATCGCCGCGTTCATGATCCGCTACCTCGAAGTGGTGGCAGGCGAGATGCAGCGCATGCGGGTGGCCCGGGAGTCGCGCGCATTCGAGGCCCGGCATCTAGGTCACCTGCGGGTGGTCGCTCGAGGCGCCGGTGCGTTGTTCGTCCGGACGTACGAACGCGGGGAGCGGGTCCACCTTGCGATGCTGTCGCGCGGATATACCGGCGCCATGCCCATGGTCGATACCCGAGCAGCCGGCGCGGCCACCTGGGCCCTCGGGCTCCTGCTGCCAGCGGCGGCGCTGGCGGTTGGATGGGGCGGGGGTTTGTGGTCGTGACGATTCGATCGCTCGAGGTGCACGGCCTCGCGTTCGCCTATCCGGACGGTCACCAGGCTCTTTTCGGCGTCGACCTGGCAGTCGATCGGGGTGAGCGGGTCGCCCTCCTCGGCCCGAACGGAGCCGGCAAGACCACGCTCGTGCTGCATCTCAACGGCATCCTGACCGGTGGAGCAGGCAGCGTCCGTGTCGCTGGACTCGAGGTTCGGCCTGACCGCGACACACTGCGGGAGATTCGCCGCCGGGTAGGCATTGTGTTCCAGGATCCCGACGACCAGCTGTTTATGCCGACAGTGCGAGACGACGTGGCGTTCGGGCCGGCCAACCTGGGCCTGCGAGGAGCCGAACTCGAGGCCCGCGTGGCATCGGCCTTGGCGGCCGTCGGGATGACCGACGTCGCCAGCCGTCCCCCGCACCATCTCTCATTCGGTCAGCGCCGCCGGGTGGCGGTCGCCACCGTGCTGGCCATGGAACCCGAGATCCTGGTCCTGGACGAACCCACGAGCAACCTCGATCCGGCCAGCCGCCGAGAGTTGGCGGACGTGCTCCGTGCGCTGCCGGTCACGTTGCTGGTCGTCACCCATGATCTGCCGTATGCGCTGGAACTGTGCGAGCGTTCGGTCGTGCTTTCTGGAGGTTCAATCGTCGCCGATGGTCCGACGGTCGATGTGCTCGTTGACACCGATCTGCTCCGCCGGCATCGGCTCGAGTTGCCGGTTGGATTCGATCCAGGTTCGGTCGGCCGGCGAAACTGGGTACGGTAATCCACGACCCGCCACCTTTAGCGCCGGATGGTGCCCGTGAGCGTTGACGACCAGGTACTGCCTGCATCGCGTCAGCCGATGCCGGCCCCTCCCAAGCCCGAGCAGCCGCGGCAACGCACACCGGATGAGATCGAGCAGGAGTTGCTCGAAGCCGCGCAGCGGCTTTCGTCCAGGGTCGACGAGCTCGTCTACCGAGTCAGCCCACGGCAGATCGTCCGTCGGGGCGTCGCTAACGTGCAGCAAAAGGTCGTCACGCCGGATGGGCGTCCGAAGGCGGAGATCGTCGGTGCCGCGGTCGGAGCGCTGGTCGGCCTGGCCGTTCTGGTCTGGTGGTCGCGCCGTCGCCGGTGACCGCCCACGCCGTAGGCTCGTTCCGTGAGCCCGACGTCTCCGGACAAGCTGCCCATGCGGATGCTCCATGATCGGGTGCTCGTCGCGCTCGACGGCGAGGCCGGGGAACGTCGATCCTCTGCCGGCATCGTCATACCAGCGACCGCCGAGGTGGGCAGGCGGTTGTCTTGGGCGCGTGTCGTCGCCGTCGGCGGCAACGTGCGCACGGTCGAGATCGGTGACCGGGTGCTGTTCGACCCGTCCGACCGCGCTGAGGTCGAGGTCCGGGGTGACGACTACATCCTGCTCCGCGAGCGGGACCTGCACGCCGTCGCATCTGAACGCCTCGAAGACGGGCAGACGGGCCTGTACCTGTAGTGGCGGGCGAGCGGAGCGAGACGCCGCGCCAGCCCCTCGCAAACCTGCGGCCGATGCTCGCGATCGCCGGCAGGCTGCCTCCGGCCGACCAGGACAACCGGTGGGCCTACGAGCTGAAGTGGGACGGGGTTCGGATCCTCGCGTACGTCAGACCGGAGCACGTCCGGCTCGTCGGCCGGTCCGGTATCGACGCGACGATCGCCTACCCGGAGCTCAGCGGGTTGGCAGACGCTCTCGGTAGGCGGGCAGTTGTGCTCGACGGCGAGGTCGCGGTGCTCGGTCCGGACGGCAGTTCGGACTTCCAGGCGCTCGCGCCGAGGATGCATGTCCAGTCGGCGGCCCGCGCTCATGAGCTCGCCGTACGCGTGCCGGTCACGTATGTGGTCTTCGACGTGCTGGCCGTCGATGGTCGTTTGACCACCGCGCTGCCGTATCCCCAGCGCCGCGAACTCCTCGAGGGCTTGCTCTCGAACGGGTCGCACTGGCAGGTCTCCCCCTCCTTCCATGGCGGCGGCAGGGACGTTCTCGAGGCGAGCAATCGGATGGGGGTCGAGGGGATCGTCGCGAAACGGCTGGATTCGCCGTACCGGCCCGGGCAGCGCTCGCCGGAATGGATCAAGATCAAGAATCTGAGGACCCAGGAGGTTGTCATCGGTGGCTATACCGTCGGCGACGGGCGCCGGGAGGGAACCTTCGGCTCGCTGCTGCTCGGCCTACCGGTCCCGAACGGGCTGACCTACGTCGGTGCTGTGGGCACCGGATTCGACGACGCCGCCTTGGCGGAGTTGAGCGGGCAGCTGCACAGGCTTCGTCGGTCGGAGTCCCCGTTCGTCGGCGGCGTGGATCCGCGGCATGCGCGATCGGCCCGATGGGTCGATCCGCAGTTGGTTGGTGAGGTCGCGTACGGTCAGTGGACCGCAGACAATCGGATGCGACATCCGGTTTGGCGCGGGCTGCGCCCCGACAAGATCCCGGCAGAAGTGGTGCGGGAGGTCTGAACCGTCATTTGGGCAATGGATAGGCCTCCTCGTGCAGTGGTGCGGTCAGGTCCCCCAACTCGTCGACGCGGGCAAGCACGTCGCGGTCGTCGAAACGCAACGGAAGCCTGGTCCGGGCATTCGACCGGGCAGCGCGCTCGACCTCGTCCCAGGTGACCGGTGTCGAAACGGTCGGGTGCTCGCGGCCGCGCAGCGAGTAGGGCGCCACGGTCGTCTTGGCCGCGTTGTTCTGGCTCCAGTCGACGAGCACCTTGCCGCCCCGCAGCCGCTTCTCCATGCGCGAGACGACCAACCGCGGGCTGCTCCTTCTCCAGCCGCTCCGCGAGCTCGCGGGCGTACCCGTGCACTGCGCTCACCTCGGCCTTGCCGTCAAGAGGGACGTACATCTGCATGCCCTTCGATCCGCTGGTCTTCGGGTAGGCGAGCAACCCGTCGTCGGCCAGTACCTGGGCGAGCAGCATCGCCACCTGGCAGCATTCGATGACCGTCGCCGGCGCCCCGGGGTCAAGGTCGAGGACCAGGCGGTCCGGGTTGAGCGGTTGCTCGCCGTGGACCCGCCACTGTGGGACGTGCATCTCCAGGACGGCGAGGTTCGCCAGCCACACCAAGGTGGGCAAGTCGTTGCAGACGACGTATGTGACGGTCTCGCGTTCTCGCGTGCTTCCCGGCGACGGCAGGGTCACCGTCCGCACCCAGGGTGGCGTCCCACGTGGTGCGTTCTTCTCGAAGAAGCTCGCTGCCGCGACGCCGTCGGGCCATCGCTTCCGGGTCAGCGGCCGGTCGGCGAGGTGGGGCAGCAGGACCGGGGCGATCCGGGTGTAGTAGTCGACCACCTCCGCTTTCGCGGTGCCCGATTCCGGATACAGGACCTTGTCGAGGTTGGACAGCCCGAGCTTTCGACCGTCGACCTCGACGGTGACCTTCTGCGCCGCCATGGGCCACAGTCTGCCCAGCCGGGGGTGTTTCCGTACCTGCGACCGGGGTAGGCGACGCAAGTCCGGTCGATTGGAGGACCTGTCGTGACCCGAGTTCGGATGCTTCTTGGCCAGCGAGGAATGGGGTCCTGATGACCTCGTCAGGCAGGCCGTGATGGCTCAGGAAGCCGGGTTCGAGACGATCGGAATCTCCGACCATTTTCATCCGTGGAACGACGAGCAAGGGCAGAGCCCGTTCGTCTGGGGCGTCATCGGAGCGCTGTCGCGAGAGGTCGATCTTCCGGTATCGACACATGTCACCTGTCCGACGATCCGGATCCATCCGGCGATCATTGCCCACGCGGCGGCCACGGCATCGCTGCAGCTCGAGCGGGAACTTCGTCATGGGACTCGGCAGCGGCGAGGCGCTCAACGAGCAGGTGCTCGGCGATCGCTGGCCGCTTGCCGCCGATCGGTTGGAGATGCTCGAAGAGGCCATCGAGGTCATGCGCATGATGTGGACCGGTGACGTCGTCACCCACCACGGCCGGTATTACACGGTGGAGCATGCCCGGCTGTATTCCGCGCCCGAGTCCGCCGTTCCCGTCTACATCTCTGCGTTCGGCCCGCAAGCCGCCGAACTGGCGGGGCGGGTCGGCGACGGATTCGTCACCACCAAGCCGGACCAAGAAACGATCAAGAAATTCGAGCAGGCCGGCGGTCGAGGCAAGCCGAAGCAGGCCAGCGTGAAGCTCTGCTACGGCCCGGACCGGGACGAGGCCGTCAAGACCGCGCACCGGCTCTGGGCGAATACCGGGCTCTCCGGCGAAATGGCCCAGGAACTGCGGACGCCGGAGCACTTCATGCAGGCCTCGGAGCTCGTCGACCCCGAGTCGATCGGATCCAAGCTCAGCTGCGGCCCGGACCTCGAGGAGCACCGCAAGACGGTGCGGGAGTACGTGGACGCGGGGATGGACGAGATCTTCATCGGCCAGATCGGACCGCTGCAGAAGGAGTTCTACCGGTTCGCCGAGGACGATCTGCTTCCGTCCCTGCGCGAGGCCGGCTGAGGCCAGACCCGATCGTCGGATTAGGTCTAGCGTTGCGCGGGCATGAACGGCGCAGCATGTCGCTGTGACATGCGCGGACGAACGGAGGACTGATGACGTTCAGCGACGACGACATGCAGACGACGCCGGCGAACTCGACGACCGACGGAACCGAAGGGCACCGTCGACGACGTCGGCAGCGAGGGGCTTGGCGTCGGCGGAGTGACCGGCGACGGTGGTGCCGACGGCGGCGCAGGGGGAGGGCCCGCTGGACGGTGGTGCGGATCCGCAGGGCACTGACGGCGGGGCCGATGGCGGAGCCACCGAAGAGGGCACGGACGGTGGTGCCGATGGCGGTGCTGACAGCCGGGGCTGGCGCATCCTGACGGGTTCGACGTTGGGGCGACGCCGGGCGGTGTTGACCGCCCGGCGTTGTCCCGTTGCGTGCACGTCGAGCCCGATCGATTCGCCGACAGCTACTGGGGTCGGACGTTTCTGCTCTCGACCGCAGCGGACCTGGCGGCCGCGGGCGCATTCCCGGGGTACGCCGACCTGTTGAGTCCCGACGACGTCGACGAGCTGCTCAGCCGGCGCGGCCTTCGAACGCCGTTCCTGCGCATCGCCCAGCGACGGGAACGGTGCTGCCGGCTCGCGAGTTCACCGGACCGGGCGGCGCCGGAGCCGAGATCGCCGACCAGGTCATCGACGAGAAGGTGCTCGATCAATATGCCGAGGGCGCCACATTGGTGCTGCAGGGTCTGCATCGGCTCTGGCCGCCGCTGATCGAATTCGCCGGTGCGCTCTCCGCCGAACTCGTGGCACCGGTGGGCGTGAACGCCTACGCCACACCTCCGGGCAGTCGCGGCTTCGCGACCCACTACGACACCCACGATGTGTTCGTTCTGCAAGTCGCCGGACGCAAGCAGTGGCGCATTCACCAGCCGGTGCTGACCCGATCCATTGGAACGGCAAGCGTCCGGTGGAATCGCCGAAGAGGTCGGCGCTGTTTCCGACTCGCCGGCAGTGCTCGATGTGATCCTCGCGGCCCGGGGACTCGTTGTACCTCCCCCGGGGCTGGCTGCATTCCGCCGCCGCCCTCGGCGAGCAGTCTGCTTCATCTCACCGTCGGCGTGCGGGCAATGAACCGTTTCGCGATCGTCGAATCGCTGATGGACATGGCGTCCGACGACGCGGCGCTGAGGTCCGGTTTTCCGCTCGGGCTCGACGTCACTGATCCCGGCCAGCTGGCGCCGCATCTGGACGCAACGGTCGAAGCGCTCACCAACTGGCTGCCGAGGATCGATGCTGGAACCGCGTTGCGGAGCGGTTGCGGCGAGCGTGCGTGGCCGGCAACTGCGGCCGGCCCCGATCCGGCCGCTCGCCCAGACCGCGGCGATGGCCGATCTCGACGTCGACACGGTGCTGTCGCCTCGCCGCGGGCTGCGCTGGCGGCTCACGGCGACGGACTCCGAATCCGTGACCTTGCGCCTGGTCGACCGCAATATCACGGTTCCAGCCAGCTGTGGCCCCGCTCTGCGGGCCCTGCTCGCGGGTCCGCGGACCCGGATCGGCGATCTGCCGGGCCTCGTGGCCGCCGACCAGCTCACCTTCGCGCGCCGGATGCTGCGCGAGGCAGTCGCCGTGTTGGCCGAGAAGCAGTAGCCACCGATGTTCATCGATCCGACATTTCTTTCTGATATCAGCGCGGTTGACAGCTTCGTGGCGGGGAATACGGCTCGCTGAGGAGGAAGCCATGTCGTCTTCGCAAGTGCTCGTCATCGTCATCGTCGTCCTGGGCATCCTCGCGCTCGCCGCTGTCGGGTGGTTCCTGATGCGCAGGCGTGAGTTGCAGCAGCGGTTTGGCCCCGAATACGACCGCACGGTCGACGAAGCAGATAACCGGCTGGCAGCGGAGAAGGAGCTGCGAGAACGAGAGAGCCGGCACGCCGAGCTCGAACTGCGCGAGCTCGATCCCGAAGCTCGCACGCGGTACACCGAGCAGTGGCAACAGATCCAGGCGCGCTTCGTCGACGCGCCAGAGAACGCCGTGCGGCGCGGCCGATGATCTCGTCACCGAGCTGATCGCCGAGCGCGGCTACCCGACCGACGACTACGACGAGCGGCTGGCGCATCTGTCGGTCGAACACGCCCGCGTCCTCAGCGACTACCGCGAAGCTCACGACATCAACGAGCGCAACCAGCGCGGCGAGGCCACGACCGAGCAGCTCCGCCTCGCCGTGCTGCACTATCGCTCGCTCGTCACGGACCTGCTCGGCGACGACAGCGCCACGCAGCCGAGCGACAACGGCAACGCCGCGCAGCCCGGCGACGCCGATGACACCGATGACGCCGACCAACCGAGCTCTACCGGTGCGGAAGTGAGAGAAGGTACTCGGGATGAGTGAACAAACCAACCGGCGCGACGAACGGCCTGCCCAGGTCGTCGACGAACCTGCCGAACAGGTCGACGGGTCGGCCCAAGGTCAAGGCGACGAGCAGGTCATCGACAGTGACCTCGACGGGCTCACTGCTGCCGCAGAGTTTGCCGCCGGCACCGAGGACGCGGACAACCGTACGGCGGTCGCTGACGCCGTCACCGACGAAGCGCAGGGTGCCGTCGACGAGGAGACGACGGACGTCAGCGATGCGTCGGCGGACGTGGCTGCCGACGAACGCGAGGAGCTCATGCCGGGTGACATGCCCGCCGCGCCCGTCGGCGCGCTGTGGAGTTCGCAGACGACCGGCGGTCTGCGGGACCGTTGGCAGCAGCTGCAGCTTCGGTTCGTCGACGACCCGCGCGGGGTCGTCACGGAGGCTCAGTCGCTGGTCACCGAGGCGGTCCAGGATCTGACCCGGACACTGACCGAACAGCAGCGCGATCTGGACGGGTGGGCGTCCGGCGGCGACGGTGACACCGAGCAACTGCGCGTCGCCCTGCAGCGTTACCGCGACTTCTTCGACCGCCTACTCGGCCAGGCCTGATCACGCGCCTATGACCGGCTGGTTGACAGTCGGTTGCTGGGCACGTAACGATGACCTCCGTCAAACCCGGCGGCGCGAAGGACGGCCGATGACCGGACCGGTGGAGGTCAAGTACCAGCGTCTCGGCGGGTGCCTGATCGTCCGGGTCGCTGGCGACGTCGATTCCCAAGGCGCCCGGGTGCTCCGCGACACGCTGGTCGGCAAGGTGAGCACAGGCGACCCTCGACTGATCGTCGATCTCACCCGGGTGGCTGCTATGGATCAAGCCGGGCTGCCGGCGCTGCTCGCCGCGCAGCAGGAGGCCGAGGCCTCGGGCGGCAGCTTGCGGCTGGTGGGAGTAGCACCGGTGGTCAAAGCCGTGTTGGCGACGGCCGACCAGGCCGACGCGCTGGTGGTCCACGACGACATGTCCGATGCCCTCGAGGCCACGATGGAGGCCGCGACTCATGCCGCGGGTCCCCGACAGTCAATGGCCGCTGATTTCACCACGGATCGTCGAGACCTGCGGCCGCATTGAGATCACCCGGGGCAGCCACACCCGAAAGGTTGCGCCGCCGCCAGGAGTCGGTTCGGTCTCGACCCGGCCGCTGTGCGCGGCAACGAGGGCGGCAACGATCGACAGTCCCAGGCCGCTGCCACCGCTGGTGGATCCGTTGCCGTCGGCTCGGGCTCGGGATGGGTCGGCGCGATAGAAGCGTTCGAACACGCGCGCTGCGTCTTGGTCGGGGATCCCGGGACCGTTGTCGCGAACCTCGACGAATACCTGCTCGTCGGTGCTGCTCTCCCCGACGCTGAGCACGACGACCGTGCCCGCCGGCGTGTGCCGGATCGCGTTGGTGACCAGGTTGGCGACGACTTGACGCAGCCGCAGTTCGTCACCCACGACAACAGCGGAGTCCGGCTCGGCCTGAATGTGCAACCGGAAGTCGTGATCTCTCGCTACGGCGCGCGCATCGAGCACGGCGTCGTTGACGACCGGCACGAGATCCACTGGCTTGGCCTCGAGCGGGCGCTGTTGGTCGAGCCGGGCGAGCAGCAGCAGGTCCTCGACGAGCAGACCCATTCTGGTGGCCTCGTCCTCGATTCGGCGCATCACCAGGGCCAACCCGGCTTCGTCTTCGACTGCCCCTTGCCGATAGAGCTCGGAGAACCCACGGATGGAGGTCAGGGGAGTCCGCAGCTCATGACTCGCGTCGGCGACGAACCGCCGCATTCTCTCCTCGGATGCGCGCGCAGACTTTTCCGACGCGCTCCGGGCGACAAAGGCAGCTTCGATTTGTCCAAGCATGGTGTTCAACGCCCCCGACAGCCGGCCGACCTCGGTGCGCGGGTCACGCTCTGGAACGCGACGGGTGAGGTCGCCGGCCGCGATCGCTTCGGCGGTCGTTTCGACCTCCTCCAACGGCCGAAGACTGGACCGGACGATCCACCAGGCGGCGCCGGCGAGCAACGCCAGGGCCACAACGGCGACGATCCCGTCGATGACCAAAAGGTTGCCAACCGTGTCCGACAAGGTGTCCAGTGGAAGGCCGACGACGACGCTGCCGCCGTCTCGTTCATGGAGCGCGAGTATCCGCCACGAAGCGTCCCCGGCAGTGGCATCGACGGTGAACGGTTCCCCCTCGCGCGCCGCGACCGCCTCGGCATCCAACGGCGGCAGGTCCGGTCCAGGGATGCCGGATACAACGTCGGTGCCGGCACTCCACTGCACGGTCCCGGAGTCGTCAAGACTCTGCGCGAAGTACTCGGCGGGTGGTCGGAATCCCTGAGGTGGTGGTGGGGGGCCAGGGCCAGGGCCAGGGCCAGGCCCAGGCCCGTCGTCCGGCGGCGGCTCCCTTGCGACCTGCTCGGCGGACTGACGCAACTGAGCGTCGACCCGATCGAGGAGGTCGTTCCGCAGCAGAGCGGCGGCGACCACGCTGGTCACGGCGACGGTCACTGCCGCGAGCAGCAGGACGACCACGAGCAGCTGGGTCCGCAGCGGCATCCGCTCGCGGAGCTCATGCCACCGTCGCAATGTGCGCCTACCCCTGGTCACGAGGTCGTCCGTGGAAGCCTCAGCACATAACCCACCCCCCGCAACGTGTGCAGCAGCTTGGGCTCGGTGGTGTCGATCTTCCGGCGAAGATATGACACGTAGGACTCGACGACGTTGGCATCGCCACCGAAGTCATAGGCCCACACGTGGTCGAGGATCTGCGCCTTGCTCAGCGCCCGCCCCGGGTTGACCAGGAAGTAGCGCAGCAGCTTGAACTCGGTGGGGGAGAGCGAGACCGGCACGCCCGCCTTCCACACCTCGTGGCTGTCGTCGTCGAGTTCGATGTCGGCGAACGTCAGCCGAGCGATCGACCGGCTGTTGCTCTTGCCGGTTCGGCGCAGGATCGCATGGATCCGCGCGATCACCTCGGCGAGGCTGAACGGCTTGGTGACGTAGTCGTCGGCGCCCAGCGTCAGGCCGGCGACGCGATCCTCACCCGCGTCCTTGGCGGTCAGGAACAACACGGGGGTGTCGACAGCGTTGCCGCGGAGTTGGCGCAGCACGGAAAAGCCGTCGACACCGGGCATCATCACATCCAGGACGACCAGGTCTGGCCGCGTCTCGCGGATCATGTCGACGGCCTCGCGCCCGCTGCGGGCCGAACTGACCTCGAAGCCCGCATACCGCAAGCTGGCCGACAGCAGTTCGACGATGTTCGGCTCGTCGTCGACGACGAGCAGCCGGGTACCTGACTGTTCTGCCACTGTCAAAGAATGGACCACTTGCAGGCAGGTACGCCTGTGAGAACGCTGTGAAGTCGCTGTGCGTTTCCATAGTCGCGCAGCTGTCGGCGCGCGTGCTCGAATGGTGCTGACCGAAGACCGGAGTGAAGTTGTGGAGGATCCAGATGACTTCAATGCGAGCTTCGGTCCTGCGGGGTATCGATGACGTCGGCCTCGAGGAGCGTCGAGTACCAAGCCCAGGTCCGCGCGAGGTACTCGTCCAAGTTACAGCCGTCGGGGTGTGCGGCTCGGACGTGCACTATTTCCAACATGGCCGCATCGGCAACCATGTGGTCCACGAGCCGCTCATCTTGGGCCACGAGCCGTCGGGACGGCTGGTCGCCGTCGGTGCCGAAGTGACCCGACACGAGGTCGGCCAACGGGTCTCGATCGAACCAGGCGTGCCATGCCTGTCCTGTGAGCAGTGCCTGGCCGGTCGCTACAACCTCTGCCCACGAATGCGGTTTCTCGCGACGCCGCCGATCGATGGTGCTTTCTGCGAATACGTCGCGGTTCACGAGGCGTTCGCCCACGCTGTTCCCGACCACATCACCGATGATGCGGCTGCCATGCTGGAACCGCTCTCGGTCGGGATCTGGGCCTGCCGCAAGGGTCGGGTCGGACCGGGTGACCGCGTGCTGGTCAACGGCGCCGGCCCGATCGGGCTGCTCGCGGCGCAGACTGCGCTGGCCTTCGGTGCGACTGAGGTCGTGGTCGCCGACGTAAACGCGCATCGGCTAGGATTGCCGAGCAACTCGGCGTGACGGCCACGGTCGATGTCTCCGCCTCGATGATCGTCGACGCGGATATCGAGCCCACCGTGCTGCTCGAGTGCTCTGGATCTGCCGAGGCAACCGCGAGTTCCATTCGAGCACTTGGGCCGGCTGGGCGGGCCGTCCTCGTAGGGATGGGCGCACACGTCCTGGCGCTGCCGCTGGGCGATGTTCAGGACCGGGAGCTCGAGATCGTCGGCGTCTTCCGGTACGCGAACACGTGGCCGACAGCAGTCGAGCTGGCGGCGTCTGGGCGGGTGGTGCTCGACCCGCTGGTCACCGGCCACTATCCGTTGACGGCCGTACGGGACGCTTGACCGCAGGGGGGACCGTTCCCGGCACCGTCAAAGTCGTCGTTACGCCGACGGCATGAGGAACGCTCATACCAGGGACTCCAGCGTCGCGCGGGCGCCGTGCTCATGCAAGGAGATCAAAGCCGATCGGTACACCGTGACGAACCGCTCGTCGTCGACGAGGTCGCCGAAGATCGAGCGGTTGGCGATGAACGCCAGCGGGTCCTCCCGATTGCGCCGGGCAATGGCAGTGATGATTGTCGCTGAGCCGGTCGACGACCTCGATGGGGTGACCCTGCTCGTCCATTCCCTCGGCATAGCGAGCCCAGCTGGCCACGACGGCGGCGGAGCGCTTGATCTCGCCGCCAGTCTTGAGTTGTTCGCGGATGACGGGCAGCAGCCACTTCGGGATGCGGTCCGAGCTCTCCGCGCACAGCCGAGCGATCGTGTCGCGGACCTCGGGATTCGAGAACCGCTCGATCAGGCGTGTGCTTGTACTCGTCCAGATCCACACCTGGGACGGCGGTCAAGGGTCGGCGTCGCCTCCTCGTCCATGTAGCCGCAGCAGGAACTGCCGGAACAACGGGTCCTGCGCGGCCTCGTGGACCAGCCGGTATCCGCACAGATATCCGAAGTAGCACAGCGCCTGGTGGCTGGCGTTGAGCAGCCGCAACTTCATCAACTCGTACGGCGTCACGTCATCGACGACCTGGACGCCGGCGTCCTCGTACGGGGGCCGGCCGGCAGCTGAACGCGTCCTCGAGCACCCACTGCGTGAACGGCTCGCAGACAACCGGCCATCGGTCGTCGATGCCGAAACTGGTCCCGAACCAACGCCCGATCAGCGTCGGACGTCACCGGTGTGATTCGGTCGACCATCGAGTTGGGGAAGCTCACCTCACGGTCGATCCAGTCAGCCAGCTCCGGATCTCGCAGCCGGGCGAACGCTGTGAACACCCGTTTGGCGAGATCCCCGTTGCCCTGGAGGTTGTCGCACGACATGACGGTGAACGGAGTGAGTCCGCGGTCCGCTCGTCGCCGTAGTGCCTCGGTGACGAAGCCGAACGACGTCCGCGGCGGCTCGCCTGGTCGAAGATCGTCGACGACGACGGGTTCGACGTGTCGAACTCGCCGGTGACGTGGTCGATGTTGTAGCCGCCCTCGGTCACGGTCAGCGAGACGATGCGGGTGGACACGGCTGCCATCTTCTCGACGACCGCCTCGGGTCGTCGGGGGCGAACAGGTAATCGACGATCGAGCCGATGACTCTCGGCTCGGTAGGTCCCGTCGCTGTGCTTGACGACCAGCGTGTACAGGCCATCCTGTGCGTTCAGTGCCTCCTTCATCCGCTGGTCCGCCGGCATGCATCCCGACGCCGCAGATGCCCCAGTCCAGTGCCTTGCCGTCGTTCATGAGGCGGTCGTGGTACATCGCCTGGTGCGCTCGGTGAAATCCACCGACGCCGATGTGCACGACCGCCGGTCGAGTACCTGGCCGCGGTCATAGGTCGGCGTCGGGACTCGGCCGGCGGAACGAGAGCCAGGTTCCGGGCGGTGAGGGCGTCGGCCACGGTGGCGTCCTTTCATGAATCGATAGGTCCACACCAGAATCATGGAATGACACTCGTGGCGGGCGTGGACAGTTCGACCCAGTCCTGCAAGGTGGTCGTCTGCGACGCCGCGTCCGGCCGGGTGGTCCGGCAAGCCAGCGCGCCGCACCCGGACGCGACGGAGGTCGACCCGCTGCGCTGGTGGGATGCATGGACGACCGCCAGCGCCGGGCTGCTCGACGGAGTCGAAGCTGTTGCTGTCGCCGGTCAGCAGCACGGAATGGTCGCGGTGGACGCCGCCGGCGAGGTCGTGCGCCCGGCCCTGCTGTGGAACGACACGAGGTCGGCAGCGGATGCTGCGGACCTCGTCGCCGAGCGCGGGGCCGACGCGTGGGCGGAGGCGGTTGGGTCGGTGCCGCTGGCCAGCTTCACGGTGACGAAGCTGCGCTGGCTGGCACGGCATGAGCCGGACAACGCCGCCCTCGTGGAGACCGTCCTCTTGCCGCACGACTGGCTGACCTGGCGCATCCTCAGCCGCCCGGCCGACCCGACGACCGATCGGGGCGATGCCTCCGGCACCGGCTACTGGTCGCCGCACACCGGCGAATACCACATGGACCTGCTGGAAGCGGCCTTCGGTAGGCCGGTACGCGTGCCGAGCGTGCTGGCCCCCAACGAGCCGGCCGGTCGTACGGACGATGGCTTGGTGGTCGCCGCCGGTACCGGAGACAACATGGGCGCAGCCCTCGGCCTGGGCCTGACTACGGGTGACGTCGCTGTCTCGATCGGGACCAGCGGCGTCGTCAGCGCGGTCCATTCGCAAGCGACCGCAGACCCGTCGGGGAACGTCGCGGGATTCTGCGACGCGACCGGACGCTATTTGCCGCTGGCGTGCACGCTGAACGGTGCGCGGGTGTTGTCCTCGGTTGCTCAGTTGCTCGGCCGCGACCTGCCTGTCATCGACGAGTTGGCCCTGAGCGCACCGTCCGGTGCCGACGGCCTGACGTTGTTGCCCTATTTGGACGGCGAGCGAACGCCAAACCTCCCTACGGCGGCCGGGACCCTGTGCGGCCTGCGCCGAACCAACGCGGACCCGGCCCACCTCGCTCGGGCTGCGGTCGAAGGGCTGCTCTGCGGACTTGCCGACGGTCTGGATGCGCTGCGTTCGATCGGCGTGGATCCCCACGAGGTCATGCTGATCGGGGGCGGCAGCCAGTCCACGGCGGTGCTGACGCTGGCAGCCGACATCTTCGGGGTGCACGTGGTACGTCCGGAGCCGGGCGAGTATGTCGCGCGCGGGGCAGCACGCCAGGCGGCCTGGGCGCTCTCCGGTGAACCCGGGCCGCCGGACTGGCCGCTTCCCGCAGCATTCGCCCACGAACCGCGCGATGTGGCAGCCGGGGTGGACGTTCGAGCCCAGTACGGCCGGCACCGGCGAACCGTCTTCGGCGTGTAAACGCGGCTCCCGGTGGAAGGATGTCGGCATGTCAGCCGACGAAACCGAGTGGGATCCGCACCTGCGCGAACTGGGTGAGTACATCCGCCTCCAACGGCACATGGCCGACCTCTCGCTCCGTCGGCTGGCCGAGCTCACGCACGTGTCCAACGCCTACTTGAGCCAGATCGAGCGTGGACTGCATCAGCCCTCACTGCGGGTGCTCCGGTCGATTGCCCAGGCGCTCAACGTGTCGGCTGACACGCTGCTGTTGCAGGCAGGCATGATCGACTCTGCGGACGGATCCGGCGAGCCGGGGAAACCAACCGATACCGAGACGGTCATCATGAACGACCCCAACCTGACCGGCGAGGAACGCGACGCGCTACTCCGCGTCTACCGCAGTTTCCGCCACAAGGAGGGTTCCGGTTGACATACTGACCAGGGATGCGTACTATTTCAACCACGGAACGACACCCCGACCGAAAGGAATACCGATGGCCACCAACCTCACCGACCAGTACACCGAGATGGTCCAGCAGAGCCAAGACGCCGTGCGGACCGCTGTCGACAACTGGACCAAGACCGTGCAGCAGGCGATGGGCCAACTGCCGACGACCGCCGCACCGTTCGCCGCACCGTACGACGTGAACACCGTCGTCGACCAGGTGTTCGACCTGGCCGAGAAGGTGCTCGAGGCGCAGCGCGACTTCGCCAAGAACCTGATCTCGACGTCGACCGCGGCGAGCGAGGCTTTTGCCAAGGGAGCCACCGAGGCTGCCGAGGCTGCCACTGAGGCGACCAAGTCTGCGACCCGGGCGGCGACGAAGAAGTCCTGAACGTCGACCTCAAGCGACCGGAGCAGCACGCGCAGGACGCCGTAGACGTGGGGGCCACGGTCTGAACGACCGTGGCCCCGCGTTGTCCTGTGCTCGGATCAGGGTGGAGGCATGCGCGAGATACTCGATGCCGTTCTTGCCGGGGACACCTCGGCCGACGCGTACGGCTCACTCGACGTGCCGAAGGCCTACCGTGGGGTCACGGTTCGCCGGGACGAGGTCGACATGTTCGCCGGCCTCGCCTCAGCCGACAAGGATCCCCGTCGATCGCTGCATGTCGACGAGGTACCCACGCCGGAGGTCGGACCAGGTGAGGCGCTGGTCGCCGTCATGGCCAGCGCGATCAACTACAACACGGTCTGGACGTCGATATTCGAGCCGGTGTCGACATTCGGGTTCCTGCAACGCTACGGGCGGCTCTCCGCGCTGACCAAGCGGCACGACCTGCCGTACCACGTCGTTGGTTCCGACCTGGCCGGCGTGGTCCTGCGCACCGGCCCGGGTGTCAACGCATGGCAGCCAGGTGACGAGGTCGTCGCGCATTGCCTGTCCGTCGAGCTGGAGTCACCAGAGGGCCACGACGACACGATGCTCGATCCCCAGCAACGGATCTGGGGATTCGAGACGAACTTCGGTGGCCTGGCGGAGCTGGCGCTGGTCAAGGCCAACCAGCTGATGCCCAAGGCGCGGCATCTCACCTGGGAGGAGGCCGCCTGCCCGGGCCTGGTGAACTCAACGGCCTACCGGCAACTCGTCTCCGGTCATGGTGCCGGCATGAAGCAGGGCGACATCGTGCTGATCTGGGGTGCCTCCGGAGGCTTGGGGTCCTACGCGACGCAGCTTGCCCTCAACGGGGGGGCAACTCCGGTCTGCGTGGTGTCGAGTCCCGGCAAGGCGGAGATCTGCCATCGGATGGGAGCAGAGCTTGTCATCGACCGGACCGCCGAGGACTACCGGTTCTGGAGCGACGAGCAGATCCAGAACCCGAAGGAATGGCGCCGGTTCGGCGTGCGCATCCGGGAGCTGACCGGCGGCGACGATCCCGACATCGTCTTCGAACATCCGGGCCGGGAGACCTTCGGCGCCAGCGTGTACGTCGCACGGCGCGGCGGCACGATCGTCACCTGCGCTTCGACATCGGGTTTCGTGCACGAGTACGACAACCGGTACCTGTGGATGAACCTCAAGCGCATCGTCGGATCGCACTTCGCAAACTACCGTGAGGCGTGGGCAGCGAACCGGCTGATCGCGCAGGGCCGGATCCACCCGACCCTGTCCCGCACGTACCCGCTCCATGAGACGGGTCAGGCCGCGCACGACGTCCATGTCAATGCACATCAAGGCAAGGTAGGGGTCTTGTGCCTGGCTCCCACCGAGGGCCTGGGCGTGCGCGACAACGAACTGCGCGAACGACACCTGGATGCGATCAACCGCTTCCGCGGAGCCTGATCGCGGACCTCAGGCCGGCTCGCCGCCCTCGGGTGCGCCGAATGCGTCCGGTCCTTGCTCGACGTCGTCCTCGACCGGCAGTTCGATCCCTTCCAGCTGGTCCCGTTCGTCGAACTGATCAGTGCGCTCGGTCATCTTGCGCCTACCTCTCGCCGGGCCTAGCACCCGCGGTCAGCCGCTAGCCAACGTCAGCTCGAATGAATACATACTCGCCCGATACAGATGCGAACCGTACTCGACAGCGCGACCCGCAGCGTCCCAGCCGGTTCGGGTCATCGTCAGCAGCGGCGCGTTCCGGTGCTCGCCGAGCAGCCGGGCCTCGGTGGCGGATGCGGCTCGCGCACCGATGACTTGGTCGGCGATCCGCGGCGGATGTCCCGCGGCCCGGAGCAGCTCGTAGAGACCGTGATTCTCGAGGTCTTCGCGGCCCAGCCGAAGCACATCGACGGGAACTGCGTTGCTCATCAGGGCGAGCGGCTCGTCGCCGGCGTAACGCAGCCGCTCCACCCACGTCACCTCGGTGCCCTCTGGAATGGCCAATGCCAGCGCCAGCGCGTCGGTCGCCGGCTGGACCTCGAAGGCCCTGATCTCGGTCCTGGGCTGCTTCCCGGCCTTGATCAGGTCGTCGTACAGGCTGGACAGCTCGACCGGCCGGCGCACCTTGGGATGCACGACCTGGGTGCCGACGCCGCGTTTGCGTACCAGCATGCCGCGTTCGACCAAGTACTGAATCGCGCGGCGCATCGTCGGGCGTGACACGCCCAATTGGTCGGCGAGATAGATCTCGTTCTCCAACCGGGTGCCCACCGGGATCGTGCCCGCTTCGATCAGTTCCTGCAGACGGCTCGCGACCTGGAAGTAGAGCGGGATCGGACTCATCCGGTCGACCGTCATGGGAGTGACCGGGGCGAGCGGCGAATCGGTGTCGGCCATGCCCACTCCCGTCATAATGTCTTAACAAAGTATTGACATGGTGGCGTCATTGTATTACATCTTGGCCCAGCCGGTTTGGTGATCGGAGGCGTATGTGAGCGATGCCTTCGATGTCCTCACCATGGGACGGATCGGCGTCGACGTGTACCCACTGCAGGTGGGCGTGTCCCTTCGTGAGGTCGAGACCTTCGGCAAATACCTCGGCGGAAGCGCCACCAATGTCGCCGTTGCCGCCGCCCGGTACGGTCGGCGAACCGCCGTGATCACTCGCACCGGGGCGGATCCATTCGGTGAGTTCCTGCACGACGCGTTGCGTGGGTTCGGGGTGGACGACCGGTTCGTGACCGCGGTTCCCAACCTGCCCACGCCGGTGACGTTCTGTGAGATCTTCCCGCCCGACGACTTCCCGCTCTACTTCTACCGTCAGCCAAAGGCACCCGACCTGGAGATTCACGAGGACGAGCTCGACTACGAGGCGATCAGGGACGCGGGCGTGTTCTGGGTTACCGTCACCGGCCTGTCGCAAGAGCCCAGCCGCACGGCGACGCTGCGCGCCCTGGAGGCCCGGCAGCGTAGGACGCACACGGTCCTCGACCTGGATTACCGGCCGATGTTCTGGCCTTCTCGGGAGGAAGCCCGACGCTGGGTGCAGCTGGCGCTGCCCCTGGTCACGGTCGCGGTTGGCAACCAGGACGAGGTCGACACTGCGGTCGGGACCCGCGAGCCCGGTGCAGCGGCAAGTGCCATGCACGAGGCCGGCGTCGCGCTGGCCGTGGTCAAGCAAGGGCCTGCCGGCGTGCTCGCCTCGCGCGGTGACGAGGAGGTCGTGGTGCCACCCGTGCCGATCGATGTCGTCAATGGGCTCGGGGCCGGCGACGCGTTCGGAGGGGCGCTTTGCCACGGCCTGCTCGGCAGGTGGGGCCTGGAGCGAATGATGCGGTTCTGCAACGCGGCGGGCGCGATCGTCGCGTCCCGGCTCGCCTGCAGCGACGCCATGCCGACTGCTGACGAAGTGGAGGCCAAGCTCCAGGAGGCCGTCAGTGCATGAGGAGCAGCTACAGGACATTCTGCAGACCAGGATCCATCGGCCGGAGGCGGTCGCCGAGGCGACCAAGCGCCGAAAGCGCCCGGTATCGATCCTGGGCGAGCACGGCCGCCTCATGGTCATCGCGGCCGACCACCCTGCTCGGGGCGCCTTACGAGCCGGTGACCGTCCGCTGGCCATGGCGGACCGAGCCGAACTGCTCGACCGGCTGTGCCTGGCGTTGTCGCGGCCGGGTGTCAACGGTGTGCTCGGCACGTCCGATGTCTTGGAGGATCTCCTGCTTCTCGGCGCACTGGACGACAAAGTGGTGTTCGGTTCGATGAACCGGGGCGGACTGGCCGGCACGGTGTTCGAGATCGACGACCGGTTCACCGGCTACGACGCCGCGAGCATCGCGAAAGCCGGATACGAGGGCGGCAAGATGCTGCTGCGCATCGATCCGGACGACTCGGCCACGGCGCCGACGCTGGAAGCCTGCGGCCGGGCGGTCAGCGAGTTGGCCGATCGTCGCCTGATCGCGATGGTCGAGCCGTTCCTCTCGCACCGGGTGGACGGCCGGGTGCGGAACGACCTCAGCACCGAGGCGATGATCCGTGTGGTCACGGTGTCGGCTGGCCTTGGTTCGACGTCGGCATACACCTGGCTCAAGGTTCCGGTCGTCGAGGACATGGAACGGGTCCTCGCGGCGACGACGCTGCCGGCACTGATTCTCGGCGGTGAGGTGAGCGGTGATCAGGATGCGGCGGTCGAGAGCTGGAAGAAAGCGCTCGCACTGCCAACCGTTCAAGGACTCGTCATCGGCCGGTCTCTGCTCTATCCGCCCAACGACGACGTCGCAGCTGCCGTGGACGCCGCGGTGGAGCTGCTGTGAGCGGGCCCGCGACCAGGCTGTTGCCCGCGCACGTTCGGGCCGGCACCGGCGCGGAGGCGGGCTTCTCCGTGCTGGTCACCCCGGAGCGAGCCGGGTGGGCGTTCAGCGGGCTCAGGGTCCTCGAATTGCCGGCCGGCGGTTCGGTCCGGATCGACACCCAGGACGACGAGGTGATCGTCCTGCCGCTCGTCGGTGCATGCCGCGTCTGGTGCGTGGGAGAGAGCTTCGAGCTGCACGGCCGGGACAGTGTCTTCACCGCGGTGACTGATTTCGTCTACGCCCCGCGGGACTGCATGGTCGAGCTGCACTCGGCTGCCGGAGGACGATTCGCCGTGCCATCAGCCCGGGCCACCCGACAGTTGCCCGTGCGCTACGGCGCCGCATCCGACGTCTCGGTCGAGCTTCGGGGAGCAGGCACCGCCAGCCGGCAGGTGAACAACTTCTGCTCGCCGGAGGCCTTCGAAGCAGATCGCCTGATCGCCGTCGAGGTGCTCACCCCTGGCGGCAACTGGTCGTCCTACCCGCCGCACAAGCACGACGAGCAACGCGAGGACGAATCCGCGCTCGAGGAGATCTACTACTTCGAGGTCGCCCGCGACGGACCTGCGTACCAACGCGTGTATTCGTCCGGTCCGGACCGGCAGATCGACCTATGTGTCGAAGTGCATAGCGGCGACACGGTGCTCATCCCGCACGGTTACCACGGCCCGTCCATGGCGGCTCCCGGGTACGACCTCTACTACCTCAACGTGATGGCCGGGCCGGGCCAGCGCGTATGGCGGTTTCGCGACGACCCCGCCCACGCGTGGGTCCGCGAGAGCTGGAACGACGTGGCCGTCGATTCCCGACTTCCGATGACGTCAGCACAGGAGCGGCGATGAGCAAGACCACCCGGCTGACCGTCGCCCAAGCGGTCGTGCGTTTCCTCGCGAACCAGTACAGCGAGCGCGACGGGGATCGAGCAGCGCCTGATCGCCGGCTGCTTCGGCATCTTCGGGCACGGCAACGTCGCCGGAATTGGCCAGGCCCTGCTCGAGGCCGAGGTCAACGATCCGACGGCCCTGCCGTACCGCCAGGGCCGCAACGAGCAGGCAATGGTGCATGCATCGGCCGCGTATGCCCGGATGAAGGACCGGCTGTCGACGCTCGCGTGTACCGCCTCGGTGGGTCCGGGCGCGACGAACATGCTGACCGGGGCGGCGCTGGCGACGATCAACCGGCTGCCGGTGCTGTTGCTGCCTGGCGACATCTTCGCGACGCGGGTCTCGAGCCCGGTTCTGCAGGAACTCGAGGACCCCACCGGCTACGACATCTCGGTCAACGACGCCTTCCGGCCGGTGTCCCGCTTCTTCGACCGGGTGTGGCGGCCAGAGCAGTTGCCGCAGGCGCTGCTCGGAGCTATGCGAGTGCTCACCGACCCGGTCGAAACCGGAGCGGTGACGATCGCTCTGCCCCAGGACGTGCAGGCCGAGGCGTACGAGTGGCCAGAAGCGCTGTTCGCCAAGCGGGTCTGGCACGTTCCCCGCCCAGTGCCCGAACCGGCGGCACTGGCCCGCGCGGTCGCCGTGATCCGCGAGGCGGAACGGCCGCTGATCGTCGCCGGCGGAGGGGTCATCTACTCCCACGCGACCGACGCCCTCCGCGAGTTCGTCGATGCCACTGGAATTCCGGTCGGCCAGAGCCAGGCCGGCAAGGGCGCACTTTCCTACGACCATCCGCTGTCGCTGGGTGCGATCGGCAGCACCGGGACGACCGCGGCGAATCGGCTGGCCCGGGAAGCCGACGTCGTCATCGGGATCGGCACCCGGTACAGCGACTTCACTACCGCGTCGCGAACGGCGTTCGGCAACCCGGACGTTCGCTTCGTCAATATCAACGTCGCCGCATTTGACGTCGCGAAGCACGCAGCGGTCGGCGTGGTGGCAGACGCTCGCGAGGCACTGGTCGCGTTGCAGGAGGCATTGTCGGAATGGCGCGTCCAGGACGCGTATCGCAACCGAGCAACAGAACTCGCTCGGGAGTGGGACGAGATCGTCGAAGGGGCCTACACGCAGGGCCACGGACCGTTACCGGCGCAGTCGGAGGTCATCGGCGTGGTCAACGAGGTGTCCGAGCCCAGAGACGTCGTGGTATGCGCCGCAGGGTCGATGCCCGGAGACCTGCACAAGCTGTGGCGTACCCGCGACCCGAAGGGCTACCACGTCGAATACGGCTACTCCTGCATGGGATACGAGATCGCCGGAGGCCTCGGCATCCGGATGGCCTGCCCGGACCGCGATGTGTTTGTCATGGTCGGGGACGGCTCCTACCTGATGATGGCCCAGGAGCTGGTCACTGCTGTCCAGGAGCATCTCAAGATCATCGTGGTGCTGGTGCAGAACCACGGGTTTGCGTCGATCGGCGAATTGTCCGATGCCGTCGGCGCCCAGCGCTTCGGTACCTGGTATCGCTACCGCAACGCCGAGACCGGGCGCCTAGACGGGGGAGTCCTGCCCGTGGACCTGGCGGCAAACGCCGAAAGCCTCGGCGTCCGGGTGTTGCGTGCGAAGACCATCGAGGAGTTCCGCGCCGCGGTGGAAGAGGCGAAGAAGTCTGAGGCCGATGGCCCCGTGATGGTGCACGTCGAGACCGACCCGCTGGTCCCGGCACCGAGCAGCGAGTCGTGGTGGGACGTGCCGGTTGCCGAGGTGGCTGATCTAAGCGCAACCCGTGACGCGTGGGAGACCTACGCCGAGAACAAGTCGAACCAACGGCTGTTCCTGTGAAGCGAGAGTCGGGAGGACACCTGTGAGGACGATCAACCACTGGATCGGTGGCAAGCCGAGCGCCGGGACGTCGAGTCGCCGCGGCCAGGTGTGGAACCCGGCGACGGGGGAACAGCAGGCAGAAGTCGTACTCGCCAGCAAGGACGACGTGGACGAGGCCGTGCGCACGGCCGCCGCGGCCTTCGAGCAGTGGTCGCAGTCGTCTCTTTCCAAACGAACGAAGATCCTGTTCGACTTCCGTGAGCTGGTCCATCGGCGCACCCGCGAGATCGCCGAGGTGATCGCCGATGAGCACGGGAAGGTGGTGTCCGACGCGAAGGGCGAGGTGCAGCGCGGCCTGGAGGTCGTGGAGTACGCCTGTGGCATTCCCACCCTGCTCAAGGGCGAGTACTCGGATCAGGTGTCGACCGGGGTCGACGTGTACTCCTTCCGCCAGCCACTCGGGGTGGTCGCCGGGATCACGCCGTTCAACTTCCCGATCATGGTCCCGATGTGGATGCACCCGATCGCGATCGCGTGCGGCAACACGTTCATTCTCAAGCCCAGCGAGCGGGATCCCACCGCGTCGACCATGGTCGCCGAGCTGTGGGCGGAGGCGGGTCTGCCCGACGGCGTGTTCAACGTCGTGCACGGCGACAAGGAGGCGGTCGACGCGATCCTCGACCACCCGGACATCGCCGCCGTGTCGTTCGTCGGATCGACGCCGATCGCGAGGTACATCCACGAGCGGGGGACCGCGAACGGAAAGCGGGTGCAAGCCTTGGGAGGCGCGAAGAACCACGCCATCGTGCTTCCGGATGCCGACCTCGACTATGCGTCTGACCACCTGGTGGCCGCCGCGTTCGGGTCGGCGGGGGAGCGATGCATGGCGATCTCGGCGGCAGTCACGGTAGGCGGCGGCGTCCGATGCCGTGGTCGAAACCGTGAGCACGAAGGCTAGAGCCGTCCGCGTGGGCCCCGGTCGGGACCCGCACAGCGAGATGGGCCCGGTGGTGACAAGCGCTGCGAAGGACCGGATCGTCGACCTGATCGGTTCCGGAGAGCAGCAGGGTGCCCGGCTTGCTGTCGATGGTCGCGACCTCATCGTTGACGGGCACGAGAACGGCTTCTTTGTCGGTCCGACCGTCATCGATGCGGTGACGACCGATATGGACGTCTACCGGGAGGAGATCTTCGGCCCAGTCCTGTCGGTCGTGCGTTCAGACTCCGTCGACGATGCCATCGCGCATCATCAACGCCAATCCATACGGCAACGGCACAGCGATCTTCACGTCCAGCGGCGAGGCGGCGCGCCGGTTCCAGCGCGGCGTCAAGGTCGGCATGATCGGGATCAACGTGCCGATTCCGGTGCCGATGGCGTACTACTCCTTCGGCGGCTGGAAGGACTCGCTGTTCGGCGACAAGCACATCCACGGGCCCGAAGGCGTGTCGTTCTACACCCGGGCCAAGGTCGTGACGTCACGATGGCCGCACGTCGAGCATCCAACCGGCGCGAGCTACCACTTCCCGACGGCGACCTGAGTGAGGAGGAGGTTCCATGCCCGACCTGTCCCGCATCACGCTCGGCACGGCCCCGGATTCCTGGGGTGTCTGGTTTCCCGACGACCCACATCAGGTTCCTTGGGAGCGGTATCTCGACGAGATGGTGCAGGCGGGCTACACATGGACCGAGTTGGGTCCGTATGGCTATCTGCCGACCGATCCCGGCCAACTCCGTGACGAGCTGGACAGCCGCGGAATCTCGCTGTCCGGTGGGGCGGTGTTTGCGGGCCTGCATCGCGGTGACTCGGCGCTCGACCAGGCGATTGAGGACTGCCGGACGGAATCCCGGCTGTTGACGGCGCTGGGCGCGCGCTACCTGGTGCTGCTGCCGGAGCAGTACACCGATATGCACGGTGGCGACGTGCTGGAGGCCAGTCGGCTGGAACCGGACCAATGGCAAGCACTGACGGCTGGCATGTCCCAGCTCGGCCGGGTCCTCGCCGACGAGTTCGGCGTGCGCCTGGTGTTCCACTCCCATGCGGACAGTCACGTCGGCACCCAGGAGCAGATCGAGCGGTTCCTCGCCGACACCGACCCGAGCACGGTGGGGCTGTGCCTGGACACCGGGCACGTGTCCTACTACGAAGGTGACAACGTCGTGATCATCCGGAACCACCCCGACCGGATCGATTACGTCCATCTCAAGCAAGTCGACCCCCACGTCCGGAAGCAGGTGCGGGACGAGGTGCTGTCATTCGCCGAAGCCGTTCGCCTGGGAGCCATGGTGGAGCCACCTCAGGGTGATCCCCCGATGCCGCCGCTGCTCGAGACGCTGGCCGACCTGAACAAGGACCTGTTCGCGATCGTCGAGCAGGACCTGTACCCATGCGATCCGGACGTGCCACTGCCGATTGCGACTCGGACCAGGCAGTACTTCAACGGTCTGGGGGCTGGGCCCCAGGCCCGTGATCCTCTGGACCCTTCGATTCCCATGTCCCGGCCATCCACTATCGGAGCACCGGCAGCTGCCGGTGCCACAACAAGGAGAAGGGCAACATGATCAAAAACCGACGAGCGCTCCTCGTGGGCGCGCTGGTCAGCGGAACAGTGCTGGCGTTTGCCGGCTGCAGCAGCGGGGGAGGTGCGCAGGAGGAGGAGCCGGAGGCCGGCGACACCAATGCCCCGGCCGTCGAGTCCACTGGCCTGACCTTCGCCATGGTCACGCATGAGGCACCTGGGGATACCTTCTGGGACAAGATCCGGAACGGTGCGGAGGCGGCCGCTGAACGGCTCGGCGTGGAGTTGAATTACCAGGCCGACCCGGATGCTGCCGGACAGTCCACGCTGGTGCAGAACGCGATCGATTCCGACGTGGATGGGTTGGCGGTGACGCTGTCGGCCTCTGAGGCGATCCAACCAGCAGTGCAGGCTGCGATCGATGCGGATATCCCGACGGTCGCGTTCAACCAGGGGTTCGACACCTGGCAGGAATACGGCGCGAAGATGTATTTCGGCTCCGACGAGACCCTCGCCGGGCAAACCGTGGGCGAGCGGATCGGTGAAGAGGGCGGTCAGAAAGCGCTGTGCATCATCCAGGAGCAGGGTTCGGCCGCGTTGGAGGCCCGTTGCGCAGGCGTCGCGGACACGTTCCCGAACACCGAGAACATCAACGTCGAAGGCACTGACCTGCCGGGAACACAGGCGGCACTGACGGCAAAGCTGCAGGAGGACACCGAGATCACGCATCTGGTCGCGTTGGGTGCCCCGATCGCGCTTGCTGGGCTGGACTCGATCGAGCAAGCGGGTAGCGAGGCCACGATGGTGACGTTCGACCTGAACGAGGATGCGGCGCAGGCCATCCAGGACGGCACGATTCTGTTCTCGGTCGATCAACAGCCGTATGTGCAGGGGTTCATGGCAGTGACGTCGTTGTGGCTGAACGTGACCAACGGCAACGACATCGGTGGTGGGCAGCCGGTGTTGACCGGTCCGTCGATCGTCGACCAGAGCAACATCGACCAGATCCTGCCGTACACGGCGAACAACACCCGCTAGATGCATCTGGGGGGCCGGCCCGGGTCGGCCCCCTGGACGCTTGTCCTTCGTTGAGGGAGCGATGCAATGAGTCAGACTGTTGAGACTGCTCCTCCGCCGCCGCCGGCGGAGGAGCCGGTCGAACGTAAGTCGTTGCTGACGATTCTGATCCACCGCCCCGAAGTGGGAGCGCTGGTAGCAGCGTTGGCAATCTTCATATTCTTCTTCGTGGTAGCGGAGCCGTTCCGTTCCGTGGCCGCGTTCTCGACGGTGCTGTATGACAGCTCGACCATCGGGATCATGGCGGTGGGCGTGGCGCTGCTGATGATCGGTGGGGAGTTCGACCTGTCCGCCGGGGTGGCAGTGATCACAGCCGCGTTGACTGCCGCGTTGGTCAGCTACGAATTGAGCCTGAACCTATGGGTGGGTACGATCGTCGCGCTGGTGCTGGCGTTGATGATCGGGTACTGGAACGGCTGGCTGACGATGCGCACTGGCATCCCCAGCTTCCTGATCACCTTGAGCACATTCTTCATGCTGCAAGGCCTCAACCTCGGCGTCACCAAGCTCCTCACCGGCACCGTCGCCACGACGAACATCTCGAACATGGACGGGTTCGGTGCGCTGGAGTGGATCTTCGCTTCGTCGTTCACGATCGGCGATCTCACCGTTCGCATCACGGTGGTGTGGTGGCTTCTGTTCACCGCGATCGCCACCTGGCTGCTGTTGCGTACCCGGGTGGGGAACTGGATCTTCGCCGTAGGCGGCAACGCGGCCAGCGCTCGGGCGGTTGGAGTCCCGCTGAACCGAGTCAAGATCGGCCTGTTCATGGGGGTCGGGTTCCTGGCCTGGTTCTATGGCATGCACCGGCTGTATGCGTTCAGCACCGTGCAGTCCGGGGAGGGCGTGGGCAACGAGTTCCTGTTCATCATCGCCGCAGTGGTCGGCGGGTGCCTGCTGACCGGCGGCTACGGTTCGCCGATCGGGGCCGCGATCGGCGCCTTCATCTTCGGCATGACCCGCCAGGGCATCGTGTACGCCGGCTGGGACGCGAACTGGTACCGGTTCTTCCTGGGGGCGATGCTCCTGCTGGCCGTGCTGGTGAACCTGTGGGTCCGCAACTACGCCACTTCTCGACGGAGTTGACCGATTATGACTGAGACTGCTACTGGGCCCGCCAAGGCCGGAACCGACACCGCCGCGCCGCTGATCGAGATGACCGGGGTGGGCAAGTTCTACGGCGCGATCCGGGCCTTGGAGGGGATCAACCTCAAGGTCGACGCCGGGGAGATCACCTGCGTGCTGGGTGACAACGGCGCCGGCAAGTCCACCCTGATCAAGATCATGTCAGGGTTGCACCAGCACAGTGAGGGCACCCTGCAAGTCGACGGCGAGGATGTCAAATTCAACTCTCCTCGGGATGCGCTCGCGATGGGTATCGCGACTGTCTATCAGGACCTTGCTGTCGTCTCGCTGATGGAGGTCTGGCGCAACTTCTTCCTCGGCTCGGAGAAACGCAAGCGCTTCGGGCCGATCAACCAGCTCGCCATGCACGACATGCGTGACACCGCCAAGGACGAACTCGCCAAGATGGGGATCAACCTCAAAGACATCAACCAGCCGATCGGCACCCTGTCCGGTGGGCAGCGGCAGTGTGTGGCGATCGCCCGGGCGGTGTACTTCGGCGCGCGAGTGCTGATCCTGGACGAGCCCACCGCGGCGTTGGGGGTCAAGCAATCCGGTGTGGTGCTCAAATACACCGCCCGCGCCCGGGATGCTGGGCTCGGCGTGGTGTTCATCACCCACAACCCGCACCACGCCTACTTGGTCGGTGACCATTTCGTCGTCCTCAAGCTCGGCCAGATGGTCCTCGACGCCCACCGGGACGAGATCAACCTCGCCGACCTGACCAGCCTGATGGCCGGCGGCGACGAACTGGAAACCCTCTCCCACGAACTCGCCCGCGAAGGCGCCGTCGACACCCAGACCATTCGCGAAATGGAGGTGACCGAGCGTGCAGCCGACCAAGCCGCCGCCGAGGTCACCCAACAACCGCGGGAGCCCGTCGAAGAATCCCCACCGCAGGAGGCAACTGCCGGACAGACACCGCAACCGGAGGAACCCACTCCATGACCATCCGCGTCGGCGTCATCGGCGTGGGCATGATCGGCCAGGACCACATCCGCCGGCTCACCAACGTGCTGTCGGGGTCCGAGGTAGTGGCGATGACTGACGTCGACCTCGGGCGGGCACGGGAGGTGGCCGACGGTCTGCCCGGTGGGCGAGTTCACGACACCGGGCAGGACGTCATTCGCGACGACGAAGTCGATGCGGTGCTCGTCGCGTCGTGGGGGCCGACCCATGAGGAGTTCGTGCTCGCGTCGATCGAGGCGGGCAAGCCGGTCTTCTGCGAGAAACCCTTGGCCGACACGCAGGAGGCCTGTCTGCGGATCATCGATGCCGAGGTGGCCGGAGGTCGGCGGCTCGTCCAGGTCGGCTACATGCGCAGGTACGACGCGGCGTACCGCGCTCTCAAGGAGGTGGTGAGCAGCGGTGCCATCGGTGCTCCGCTGCTCGTCCACTCCCGGCACCGCAACTCCTCGGTGCCGGCGTACTACACCCGCGAGATGGCGATCACCGATACGGCTGTCCACGACTTCGATGTCGTCCGCTGGCTGCTCGACGAGGAGATCGTCGCAACGACGGTGCTCGTGCCGCGCCGGAACCGGCACGGCGGTGACCTGCAGGACCCGCTGCTCATGCTGCTGGAAACCGAGAACGGCGTGCTCGTCGACGTCGAGACGTCGGTGAACATCCGGTACGGCTACGACATTCAAGGTGAGGTGGTCGGAGAGGACGGAACCGCTGCGCTCGGCGACGCCAGCCCGGTGATTGTCCGCCGGGATGGGACGTTCGCCGGGCGCGTGCCCGCAGACTGGCGGGAGCGGTTCATCCGCGCCTACGACGTCGAGTTCCAGGAGTGGGTCGACACGCTCGCCGCCGGCGGGGATCCAACGGGACCGTCGTCGTGGGACGGATACGCCGCCGCAGTCGTCTCCGACGCCGCCGTCGAGGCGTTGCGCAGTGGCACCAGGACAGCAGTACAGCTACGGGACAAGCCCGACCTCTACGCCAAGGAGCAATGAGCCGGTCATGAAGCTTGCGCTCGACCCGTACATGTTGCGCGGCACGCCGTTGCCCGAGCTGCCGGGCCTGGTCGCCGACCTCGGCTACGAGTACATCGAGCTCTCGCCGCGAGAGGACTTCACCCCGTTCTTCCTCCACCCGCGAGCCAGTGACGATGTCGTCACGCAGTTCAAGTCCGCGTTGCAGGCAGCCGGCGTGCAGATCGCAACTCATCTCCCCCTGTACCGGTGGTCCGGCCCCGACGAGGACGAGCGCCAGGCAGCAGTGCGCTACTGGAAGCGAGCGATCCAGCTCACCGTCGAGCTGGACTGCAGCGTTATGAACTCGGAGTTCAACGGCCGGCCGGAAGCCGCCAGCATCAGCGAGGCGCAGTTCTGGCGCTCGATGGAGGGGCTGCTGCCGGTCTTCGAGAAGGAAGGGGTGTCGCTACGGCTGGAGCCGCACCCCGACGACTTCGTCGAGGACGGCAAAACCGCCGTTGACATGGTGCGCGCGATCAACTCGCCATTGGTGTCGTTTCTCTACTGCGCACCCCACACGTTCCACCAGGGCGGCAACATGACCGAGATCATGGAGTACGCCGGAGACCTGCTCACGCATCTGCACGTCGCCGACTCCTTCGACCATCGAGGGTCGTCGGGGCTGCGTTACATCGTCAACCCGCCGGGTTCCACGGCGCGAGTCCATCAGCACCTGGACATCGGCCAGGGCGAGGTCGACTGGGACGAGTTCTTCGGGACGTTAGGGCGGCTCGGCTTCGGCTCCCGCGAAGAGACGATCATGACCGTGTGCATTTTCGCATGGGAGGAACGCGCGCAGGAGTCCAGCATCTTCAACCGCGAGGAGATCGGGCGCCGCACCAAGGACTGGGGCTGATCGGATCGTGCCGGCGGGAGCTCTGTGAACGCGCTTCGCTGGGGCTTGCTTTCGACCGCGAACATCGGCGCCAAGGTCGTTGGTGCAACCAAGCGCTCGGAGGTGACTGACTTCGTCGCGGTGGCCAGCCGGGACGAGAAGCGGGCTCGCCAGTTCGCGGATTCGAATGGCCTCGCGGAAGGTCTCGGGTCGTATGAGGCGTTGCTCGAGAGCGACGGCGTCGACTTGCAGCTTGCAGCCACAATGCGGCTACCCAGTAGTGGTCCATTGGCGCAGTTCGACATCGGACTTCGACACCCACGGCACGACGAGCTCGAGCTCATCGGAACCGACGGAAAGATCGTCGTGTCGGATCCGTGGTTATGCCGCAGCGTCTCGATCGAGCTCTGGCGGAACGGTCGAAGCGAGTCATTGCCTGTCGATCCGGACAACCGATTCGACATCACGCACGATGACGACGTCTACCGGATCGCGTTCGACACGGTCTCCAAGGCCATCCTCACCGGGAGTGCACCCGCCTTCGGGCGCGATGACGCGGTGGCCCAGGCGCGCCTTCTCGAGGCGATTCGCCTGTCCGCCGCCCGGTCGGAACCGGTCGACATCGGCTGACGCCGACCGGACCTCACGCCTTGCCAGCGGCCTGCAGGAGGACTTCAGCGGCCTTCCGAAGCCCTTCCATCTGGTCCAGCTCCTGGTCCTCGTGCTCGATGTTGACAGCCATGTCCGGGTCGACATTCTCCAGCGCACGCAGGAAGTCGGCCCACCAGCCGACATCGTGCCCGCGGCCGACCGCGACGAAGTCCCAGGACGAGTTCTCCGGCCATCGGCTCAGTGTGTAGTCCCCGCCGAGGGACAGGGCATCGGGGTCGTCCGGTGCGACCCGGCCGAAACGATCATCGAGGACACCGTTGACCTTCGCCGCCTCGTTGATCCGGGTGTCCTTGGCGGCCGCGTTGTAGACGAGCCCGCCGAGACTGTTGACGGCGAGGACCGGGTCGATGCCCTGCCAGAACAGATGGCTGGGGTCCATCTCGGCGCCGACATGGGTTGCGTTGATCTCGGTGGCGAGGCGCTGCATGGTGGCCGGGTTGTAGACGACGTTGTGCGGATGCATCTCGATGCAGACCTTCACGTCGGCATCGGCGGCTCTGGCCTGGATGTCCTTCCAGAACGGGATCGCAACCTCGTTCCACTGGTAGTCCCGGGCATCGAGGTAGACACTGTGCCAGGGCTCGACCGTCCATGAGGGGTATGCGCCGCCAGGGTCGGAAGCGGGCAGCCCGGACATGGTGACGACACGCTTGACGCCCAGGAGCGCGGCGAGTTCGATCGAATCGCGCACGTCCTGTGCGTGCTGAGGCCCCACGACGGGGTTGGGGTCCAACGGGTTGCCGTTGCAGTTGAGCGCGGTGAGCGTAATCCCGGCGGCCTCGAATTGGCCGAGGTACGCGTCCCGGGCGTCCTGGCTAGCCCTGATGTCTTCGATCGGCAGATGCACCGGAGGCAGGAATCCACCGGAGTTGATCTCCGCACTCTCCAGGCCCAGCTCGCTGATGGCCTGCAAAGCCTCGGTGACCGGCTTGTCGTGCAGTACGGCGGTGTACACCCCGAGCTTCATGGCGGTTGTCCCTTCGAGCGGATGGAGGGTGACGTGGGTCAGCCGACTGCGACCTCGCTGCCGCCAGCCTGGGCCGATGCGACGACGTTCTCGATCAGCCGGATGTTGTGCAGGCCGTCGTCAAAGGAGGCCATCCGGGGAAGACCGTCGAGTCCGGCGACCTGTTCGAGGAATGCCCGGGCCTGGAACGAGAACAGGTCGTTCTGTCCGTAGCCGACTCCAGGAAAGTCCATCGGGAGCCCGCCAGTGAGGTATGGATGAGCGGGTCCGATCGGAACCGTTCGGTATCCCTGGGTGGCGGCTTCGGGGCCTGCGTCGATGATGCTGAACTCGCCCGGTCGGTCCAAGTCGAATCCCGCCGCGCCACCTTGACCGGCTACCTCGAAGCCGAGCGAGTTCGCATGGCCGAACGTCGACCTGGAGACCGAGAAGGTGCCGGCGGCGCCCGAGGCGAAGGTGGCCGTGAACGTGACGAGGTCTTCGTTCTGGACGGGTTTCGTGACGTCGCTCACCTCCGTTGCGGCGTGCCCCACGGCCGTTCCCACAGCGAGGGGACGCTCGGCGACGAATGTCGACAGCACCGCCCCGCGAACCGATGCGATCGGTCCGCACACGTATTCGGCGAGGTCGAGTAGGTGACTGCCGATGTCGGACAGTGCACCTGACCCCGGTCCGCCTTGGTAACGCCAGCTCATCGGCCGGGTCGGGTCGACACCGTAGTCGCACCAATATCGGCCGTTGAAGTGCAGCACTTCACCAAGGCCACCCGTCTGCACGATGTCACGGATCGCCGTGATGGCCGGTGAGCGCCGGAACACGAACCCGATGGCCGACTCGCTGTCGGCCGCGTTCGCGGAAGCCACCATGGCCTCGGCGTCCTGCACGCTTGGTGCCATCGGCTTCTCGCACAGGACGTGCTTGCCGGCTGCCAGCAGACTCTCGACGATCTCGCGGTGCAGGGTGTTGGCCACGACGACGCTCACCACGTCGATGTCGCTCGCTTGGGCGATGGCCTGCCAGTTCGTCTCAGCACGGGTGAATCCGAACCGCCGCGCAGTGTCGTTGGCGAAGGCCTCGTTGACGTCGGCGACCGCCACCAGGTCCACCTCCGGCAGGCCCTCGCCGTACAGCGTCGTGGCAGTGCGATACCCGGAGGCATGGGCGCGGCCGGCCATGCCGGCGCCGATGACGGCCACGCCGATGGAGGAGCGTGTCATGTCGTCTCCCGAGGTCTTAAAGCGCTTTAATTCCTGGTACTATGACGGCAGCCGGGCACGGTGTCAAGAGTTGAGTGCAGTCCACGGACGTCAGGAGCCAGCGTGGGAGCGGGCGGCACGATCCAGGGCGGTGGGGTAGCGCTCAGCCGTCGTCCGCGACTCGACGATGTCGCAGCACGAGTAGGGCTGTCGCCGGCGTCGGTGTCCTTGGTGCTCCGAAATGCGCCCGGCCCAAGCGAGGCGACCCGTCGGCGGGTATTCGTGGCGGCCGCCGAGCTGGGGTATCGGGCCGACCTGACCGCCAGCCTGCTCGCTCGCCGGCGAACCAACCTGCTCGGCGCGATGCTTGATGTTCGCAACACGTTCCACGCTGAGTTGGTCGAGCACTTGCACGAGGCGGCCGACGCGGTCGGTTACGACCTCGTCCTCAGCACCGTCACCCGGAACCGTCGTGAGGATCGTGCTGTCGAAACGCTGCTCGACTTCAGATGTGAAGCGCTGATCCTCCTCGGCCCGGAGGTCCCGACGGCGCGGCTCAGGTCGCTCGACCGGCTACAACCGGTGGTCGTGGTAGGGAGGCGGATCGCCGGGAGCACTTTGGACGTCGTCCGGTCTGCGGACCATGTGGGAGTTGGGCTGGCGGTCGACCATCTCGCCGGGCTCGGACACCGCGATATCGCCTACGTCGACGGCGGAACCGGCACGATTGCCGCCGACCGCCGCCGTGGGTACAAGACGGCCATGCGACGACGCGGCCTCTTCGAGCGGGTGAACATCGTCCCCGGTGCCCACACGGAAGAGTCGGGGATGCAGGCGGCCCGGACATTGCTCAACGCGGACCTGCCCACCGCGGTAATCGCCTTCAACGACCGATGCGCACTCGGCCTGCTCGACGCCCTCAGCCACGACGGTGTCGACGTCCCCGACACGATGTCCATCGTGGGCTATGACGACAGCCCGTCGGCACAGCTGGCATATGTCAACCTCACATCCGTGGGTCAGGATGCGCCGCATCAGGCGCAGCAGGCTGTAGCGGCCGCGGTCGAAAGGCTCGACCACGGCCGGCGCATAACCCGTGAGGTCGTGTTGATCCCCCGCCTCGTTGTCCGCGGCACGACAGCGCCACCGCCGACTGGACACAATCGATCAAGCCGAACCGAATGAGGAGAGTCACGCCATGGCCGACATGACACGACAAATTGCGCTGGTCACTGGCGGTGTGCGCGGGATCGGTCTGGCAATCAGCAGGCGGTTGGCGGAGCGTGGCGTCACTGTGGCCGCGGGATATTCCCGCGACACCGAGGCCGCGAAGCGTTTCGTCGACGAGCATCCCGGGGCCAGCGCACACCAGGGGAACATTGGCTCGGTAGATGACTGCGAACGGGTGATCAGCGAGGTGCTCGGGCAGCATGGCCGCCTCGACATCCTGGTCAACAACGCGGGCATCACCGCCGACCGCACTGTTCGCAAGATGAGCCCGGAGGAGTGGGACCGGGTGGTGCACGTCAACCTGTCTGGAGCGTTCTACCTGTCGCGAGCGATCCTGCAGCACATGCTCGACCGGGGGAGCGGCCGCATCATCAACATCAGCTCGATCATCGGCGAGTCGGGCAACATCGGCCAGGCGAACTACGCCGCTGCCAAGGCTGGCCTGTTCGGGCTGACGATGTCGCTTGCCCAGGAGACCGCTCGCAAAGGCATCACCGTCAACTCCGTCGCTCCTGGCTACATCAGCACCGAAATGGTTGCCGCGGTGCCGCCTGAGGCCATGGAGAAGGTGCTCGCCAAGATCCCCGTCGGCCGACTGGGCGAACCGGACGAAGTCGCGCGGGTCGTCGAGTTTCTCGCCGATCCCGACTCGGGATTCATCACCGGACAGATCTTCTCCGTCAACGGCGGCCAGTACATGTAGTCGAAGGCCCGTCGTCTCTACCCGACCCGCAGGGACAGATCTCAGCGCTCGTATGGCACCTGGATCGGCGCGTTGTACGGCGTGATGACCTGGATGTTCGAGGGCCACGAATGAGCGGCTCCGGGGAGCGCCCGGTGCGCTTGCATGATGGCGTGGCAGGCCCGGCGCATGTCCTGGTTGAGGTCGTGGTGGAGCACCGCGGAGAGGTGGCCGTCACGGAGCAGCTGGGTGTTGTCCTGGTCGAGGTCGTGGCCCAGGAACACCAAGCACGTCCTGCCCCTGGACTGGAAGGCTTCGACGATGGCGTTGTTTCCGCCACCGATGGAGTAGACCGCGTTGATGGTCGGGTCCTTGTCCAAGGCCGTGAGGACGAGGCCGCGCATGGTTTGATCGAGGCCGTCGCTGTTGTCGATCTCGATCAATGATCGATCCGGGTGCCTGCTCCGCATCGTCACGCGGAAGCCCATCTCGCGCTCCTCCTCACCGCGGAAGAAGCCGCGACTGAGCGTGACGAGCACGTTCCCGGGTCGATCATCGAGCCACTGGCCGATGAGATACGCGGCGGTCGCGCCAGCGGCCCGGTTGTCGATTCCGACGTACGCCAGTCGCTGGCTTCCCGGCAGATCCGTGACGAGTGTCACGATCGGTATGCGGGCTTGGACGAGGCGCCCGCAGGCGTCGATGATCTCCGGCACGTCGGGAGCTTTGATGATGACCCCCTGCGACCCTCGGGCCGCAATGCGGTCGATCGTCGACACGAGTTCGCCCAGGGGTCCTGCCTCTCGGAAATGGAAGCGGGCCCGGATGACGGCCGGGCGGAGGAAGGCCAACTCGGCCTCGAGGGCATCGCGGACGGCGGAGGAGAACCGGGCCGGTGCCTGCATCACCACGTCGATCATGAAGGTGCGGCCGGCGGAACGGACTTGGGACTGCTGCCGGTCCAGGTCAGTGATCGCTCGTCGCACTTCGCGGGCCGTGCTGGCGCGGACTCCGCCCCTGTCGTTCAGGACCCGGTCGACTGTTCTCTCGCTGAGACCGGCCTGGCGGGCGATGTCCCGAATCCGGTACGCGTGCCCCACGAGAAACCTCCCTGGCGGCTTTTTGGCGGCTTTTTGGCATTGACTCGGCCGCTGCCGATTCTAGGCTGACTGCCAGGTGAACCGAACCAACGCCGGCCGCGGGAAGGACGCTATGGACCTGACACCGATGCTGATCGGCGGTGACTGGCGCGCGGCGGCTGCCACCGGACGCGCCGAGGACGTGACCTCCCCGTACGACGGCACAGTTGTGGGGAGGGTCCCGGTGTCCGGGTCGGACGACGTCGACGCAGCACTCGCCGCGGCCGAGGCGGGAGCCGTCACATGGCGACGTACTCCGGCACATGAGCGAATGCAGATCCTGCTTCGGGCTGCCGAGCTCGCCGACGAACGCAGCACCGACATTGCAAAGACGATCTGCGCCGAGGTCGGTAAGACGATCACGGAGGCGACCAGGGAAGCGGGGCGGTCCGGAGAGATCATTCGGCTGGCGGCCTTCGAAGGGGCCCAGCTCTATGGCGAAACCCTTCCCCTCGACGCCAATCGAGGAACCGGTCTGGACAAGGTCGGCTTCACTGTCCGTCAACCGTGTGGCGTGGTCGTCGCGATCTCCCCGTTCAACTATCCGGCCCTACTCGTCTTGCACAAGCTCGCGCCCGCATTGGCCGCCGGCAATGCCGTTGTGCTGAAGCCGGCAAGCACCACACCGCTGACCGCGTTGGCTCTGGCGGGCTGCTTCGTCGACGCCGGCCTTCCGGCTGGAGTGCTGTCGGTCCTGACCGGGCCGGGGGGCGAACTGGGGGATGCACTGGTCACGGATCCGCGCGTCCGCAAGATCTCGTTCACCGGTTCCACCGGCATCGGTGAGCGCATCACCCGGATGGCCGGTGTGAAGAAGTTGTCCCTGGAACTCGGCGCCTCGTGCCCGGTGATCGTGCTGCCGGACGCCGATCTCGAGCTGGCCGCGAGCGCCGTCGCCGAGGGCGGGTTCATCAATGCCGGGCAGGTGTGCATATCGGTGCAGCGGGTCATCGCCCACCCGGCCGTCGCTGGTCGACTTCCTCGACGCGCTAGTGCCCAAGGTCGAGGCCATCCGTACCGGCGATCCTTCCTCACCGGAAACCGGGATGGGCACTCTGATCACCATTGCTGAGGCAGAGCGGGTCCGGCAGACCATCGCCGCCTCCGCCTCGGATGGCGCGCGGATCGTCACCGGCGGGGAGCGCTCGGGCAGCACCGTCGCTCCCACCGTCGTCGCCGACGTGGATCCCTCGGCACCGATCATGCAGGACGAGCTCTTCGGGCCCGCGGTTGCAGTCAGCACGGCCGCCGATTGGGAAGAGGCCGTGTCCCAGGCCAACGGAACCGCCTACGGGCTGGCCGCCGGCATCTTCACCGCTGATGTCGCGGGCACGGTCCGTGCCATCCGGGAGATCGATGCCGGCAGCATCCACATCAACTGGACACCGCTGTGGCGCGCGGACCTGATGCCGTACGGCGGCCTCAAGGGCAGCGGTATCGGCAAGGAAGGGCCCCGGTGGGCCGTCGCGGAGATGACCGAACTGAAGACTGTCATCCTGCACGGCCGGCCCTGGTAGATCGCCGCTGATCGTCGGTGTCCGACTGCACGCTTCTCGACGGAGACGAGCTCTGATGACCGACACCATCCGACTGACCGTGGCTCAGGCGGTCGTCACCTACCTCTCCCGGCAGTACTCGGTGGCCGACGGCCACCGCCGCCGGCTGATCCCGGCCACCTTGGGCATCTTCGGGCACGGCAACGTGGCCGGCCTGGGTCAGGCGCTGGACCAGCTCAGCGACGCGATGCCGTTCATCCAGGGCCGCAACGAGCAGGCTCTGGTGCACGCCGCGGTCGGGTACGCCAAGCACTCCCGGCGGCACGCGACGCTCGCCGTCACCGCGTCCATCGGCCCGGGTGCGATGAACATGGTCACCGGCGCGGCGCTGGCGACCGTCAACCGGCTGCCCGGTGCTGCTGCTGCCCGGGCGACACCTACGCCACCCGGCACCAGGGCCCGGTGCTGCAGCAGCTGCAGCACCCGATCGAGGCCGACCTACCGTCAACGACGCGTTCCGGCCGGTCGGCCGGTTCTTCGACCGGATCACCCGGCCCGAGCAGCTGCTGACCGCGCTGCCCGCCGCGATGCGCGCGCTGGTCGACCCGGTCGAGACCGGCGCCGTCGTGCTGTCCCTGCCGCAGGACGTGCAGTCCCACGCCTACGACTTCCCCGCCGAGTTCTTCGCCGAACGGGACTGGATGATCCGCCGGCCGGCTGCCCGACCCGGACGAGATCGACGGCCGTCGCAGGGCTTCTCGCCGCGGCCGAGAAGCCGCTGATCATCGCCGGCGGCGGCGTGATCTACTCCGACGCCACCGCCGAGCTGGAGCGGCTCGCCGCCGCCATCGGGGCACCCGGTCGCCGAGACCTTCGCCGGCAAGGGCGCGGTGCAGACAGGCCGCGTGGTGGCAGGTCGGCGGCATCGGGCTGGAGGGCACGCCGGCCACCAACACGCTGGCCCGGCGAGGCCGACCTGGTGCTCACGGTCGGTTCCCGGCTGACCGACTTCGCCACCGGCTCGCACTCGCATCTTCGCCAACCCGGATGTGCGGTTCGCCAGCATCAACGTCAACGCGCACGACGCGACCGGCTGGGCGCCACCGGCATCGTCGGCGACGCGAAGCGCGGCCCTGGCCGCGCTGACCGACGCCGTCGCCGAGCGGGATCGCCACGCCGGACCCGCGTGGCGGAGCCGGGTCGAGGAGCTCGCCGACGCCTGGGCGATCGAGCGCGCGGATGCGCTGAACCCCGACCAGCTGTTCGACAAGTCCGCGGTGCGCAGCCGATTCCGACGTCGTCACCGACCACGGATGCGGTCCTGACCCAGGGCCAGATCATCGGCGTCCTGCAGGAACACGCCCGGCCCGGCGACGTCATCGTCGCCGCGGCCGGCGGACCGCCCGGCGACCTGCAGAAGGTGTGGGACGCCACCGGCGGCCGCACCTGCCACCTGGAGTTCGGCTTCTCCTGCATGGGATACGAGATCCCGGCCGCGATGGGCGTGCGGATGGCGCATCCGGACCCGCCGCGCGGATCACCGCGTTCCTCGGCGACGGGACCTTCCTGATGGCACCGACCGAGCTGGTCACCGCGGCGCAGGAGGGGCTGCCGGTCACCGTGGTCATCCCGGAGAACCACGGCTACCAGGTCATCCACCGCCTGCAGATGGTCCGCAGCGGCCGCGAGTTCGGCAACGAGTTCCGGTACCGCACCGAGCGGCTCGAGCTCGCCGACGACGAGCGAGGTCGGCCAAGGCCGCCGCGGCTCGAGGGGGAGTACCTGCGCGTCGATCTGGTGCAGATCGCCGCCGGCCTCGGCGCGAAGGCGGTGCGGGCCACCAACCGCCGCCGAAGTCCGCGCTGCCCTGGACGACACCCGCGGTCACGACGGGCCTGTCGTCATCGTGGTGCCGGCGATCCCGCACGCCGACCTGCCCGGCGCGGGCGTGTGGTGGGACGTCGCGCCGGCCGAGGTGTCCGAGGTGGACACCGTTCCGCCGCTGCGCGACGAGTACGAGCAGGGCCTGCCAGCCAGCGGTGGTTCGGATGACGGCCGCTCGTACGCTCTCCAGCTTGACCGTGGCGCGCTGCGCGCTCGCGTCGCCGGCGGCGACAAGACCCTGGGCACCTTCGTCGGCACCGCGTCGGCCGTCACCGCCGAGGTATGCGCCGCCGCCGGAGTTCGACTGGCTGGTGCTCGATCTCGAGCACGGCGCGGGCGGGGAGGAACAGGTCGGCGGACGTCGTTCTCGCGGCCGCCGCCTACGGCGTTCCGACCGTGGTCCGGGTCGAGACCGCCGCCCGGATCCGGCTGGGCCGGGTGCTGGACCTCGGTGCTGCCGGAGTCATGCTGCCCGGATGGACACCGCGGCCGAGGTCCAGGAGGCGCTGCGCCACCTGCGCTTCCCGCCGCATGGCGACCGAGGTGTCGCCACATCCAACCGGGCCTGCCGTTTCGGTCTGGATCCCGGCGCCCTCGACTGGGCCAACGGCGAGGTGCTCGGCGTCGTGCAGATCGAGTCCGTGCAGGCCGTCGAGCAGGTCGAGGAGATCGCCGCAGTCGACGGAGTGGACGTGCTGTTCATCGGCCCCCGGGACCTGAGCCACGACCTCGGTGTTCCCGGCGACTTCCGGGCGCCGGCCTATCGTGGCGGCGCTCGACCGAGTGCTGCGCCGGCAGCCGAGCGGCACGGCAAGGCCTGCGGGCTGCTGGTCCCCGACGGCGCCGCCGCGGCAGCCCGCCTGCAAAGGGGTGGACGTTCGTGGCGGTCGCATCCGACTCGACCCTGTTGGCCGCCGCGTCACGGCCGAGCTCGCTCGTGCCCGGACCGCCAACCTGACCACAGGAGAACCACGTCATGGCTGGCACGAACAACGGCGCAGCACTCGAGATCGGCGTCGGTCTGATCAGCGTCGGCTGGATGGGCAAGCTGCACACCCGGGCCTACCAGGCCCTGCCGTCGGTCTACCCCGAGCTGGGGCTCCGGCCGCGGCTGGTGCACGCCGCAGACACCGCGCCGGACCGAGCGGAATACGCCCGCGACGTCCTCGGCTACGCGCAAGCGAGCACGGACTATCGCGAGGTTCTCGCCAACCCGGACGTGGACGTGGTATCGATCTGCGCGCCCACCGGTCTGCACCGGGAAATCGCCGTCGCCGCCGCCGAAGCCGGCAAGCACTTCTGGATCGAGAAGCCCGTCGGCCGTGACGCCATGGAGGCGAGGCGATGTCGCCGACGGCGGCCGCGAAGGCACAGGTCGTGACCTCCATCGGCTACAACTATCGCCACGTCCCCGCGGTGGAGCGGGTCCGCGAACTGGTGGCCGGCGGTCATCTCGGCCGGATCACCAACGTTCGCGCCGTCTTCTTCTCCGGCTACGCCGCCGAACCGAAGGCGGCGTTGTCGTGGCGGTTCATCCGCGAGCACGCCGGCACCGGTGCTCTCGGCGACCTGCTGAGCCACGTCGTCGACCTCGTCCAGTACGTCGTCGGGCGAATCAGCGACGTCAACGCCTTGACCAGTACCTTCTACACGGAACGGCCAATCCTGCCGATGGGATCCGGAACCCACTTCGCCGTCATCGAAGACGGCGAGATGGGCACCGTCGAGAACGACGACTACGCCGGCGTGCTGGTCCGTTTCGCCGCGAATCCGCCAGCCGCGGGCGCTGTCGGGACACTGGAGGCCTCGCGCGTCATCGTCGGCCCCCAGTGTGGCCTCGGCTTCGAGATCTATGGCACCGACGGCTCTGCCATCTGGAACTTCGAGCAGATGAACGAGTTGCGGCTATGTCAGGGCCGCGGTGGTCCCCATGCCGGTTACACCACCGTGCTGGGCAACGCTCACCTCGGGGACTACGCGCATTTCCAGCCCGGCCCGGGCATCAGCATGGGATACGACGATCTCAAGGTCATCGAGGCGAAGAAGTTCCTCGTCGCAGTGACCGGCGGGGAACGGCGCAACTGCACCGCCGCCGACGCTCACCACGTGGCCGAGGTGATCGCTGCAGCGGCCACCTCTGCCGAGAACGGCACGTGGCAGCAGGTGCCCACGGTTCCCGGTGCGACATTCGGCGGCGAATCAGGATGAGCTCCGATCGTCCCGTTGTCGTTGCCCTCGGCACGGTGGACCCGACGCTGGTCAACGGCGTTCTCGGCAGCGACATCTCCTTCCTGGCCGAACCGTCCGCAGACGACCTCGCTGTCGCCGTCGGTGCCATCGCCCGGGCCGACGCGGTGGTGGACAACGCCCTGTTCGAGCAGGCGCCTCGGCTGCGCGTGGTGGCCCGGACCGGCGTCGGCGTCGACCTCGTGGACGTCGCCGCGGCCAACGCTCGTGGCATCCCAATCGTGATTACTCCGGGCAGCGGGGCGCGCGCCGTCGCCGAGGGAGTGCTTGCGCTCACCTTGCACCTGGTCAAACGACTGGGTCCATTGAATCGCCTGGTCCGCGAGAACCACTGGGCGGAACGGGACGCTGTGGTTGTCGGCGACTTGGACGGCGCGAGCATGGGGATCATCGGGTACGGGCGCATAGGCCGACGGGTGGGAGAACTCGCTGCGGCGTTCGGTATGCGGATCCTCGCTCACGATCCGTTCCGCCCACCACCCGCGGATGTCGCCTGCCCGGATCTCGGCGAACTCGCCGCGGCAAGCCACGTGCTGACCCTTCACCTGCCGTTGACCGATCGGACGTACCAACTGGTCGATCACGCGTTTCTGGCTGGCACAGTGCCGGGCGCGATTCTCGTCAATTGCGGCCGGGGAGGGCTTGTCGACCTCGACGCTGCCGTGCGCGCGCTCGAATCAGGACAGCTCGCTGGTGTGGGTCTCGACGTCTTCGATCCCGAGCCACCACAGCATCACCCGCTCTTCGATCACCCCAACGTCGTACTCACCCCTCACCTCATGGGACTGACGCCACGTGCGACCGCCGCCACCTTTGCCGACGCCGCTCGCGGAATCGTCGACGTACTCGCCGGCAAGCAGCCAGCTGCGGTGGCCAACCCGGCCTGGGCAGGTGCGAGAACGGAGGACAAGTGATGCGGTTGCTGGCCGACAAGGTCGTCCTCGTCAGCGGCGGCAGCCTTGGGCTCGGCTCCGGTATCGCCAGGGCCGCCGCCCGTGAGGGCGCCGTGGTCGCGGTCATCGGTCGAAACGCTGATCGCGGCCAGACGGTTGCCGCCGACCTGCGCGCGATGGGAGCGCGGGCCCAGTTCGTGAGAACCGACGTCGCGGACGTGGAGCAGATCCGTGCCTGTGTCGCCGAGGTCGTGGCGGCCTTCGGTCGGGTGGACTGCCTGGTGAACTCGGCGGGGCTCACCACGCGAGGAACGTTGCTCGATACGACACCGGAGCTGTTCGACGCCCATGTTGCGGTAAATCTGCGCGGGCCGTTCTTCCTCATGCAGGCCGTCGTGCAGGACATGGTGTCCCGGAAAGCACCCGGGACCATCGTCAACGTCATCTCCTCGTCCGAGCTCGGCGGCCAGCCTTACCTCGCGCCGTATGTCGCCGCCAAGGCCGGACTGGCCGGCTTGACCCGCAATGCCGCCCACGCCCACCGCTGGGACCGCATCCGCATCAACGGACTTGACATCGGCTGGACCGACACCGAGGGCGAGGATGCGACCCAGCGCGCGTTCCATGCCGCTGGCGACGACTGGCGTGAGCAGGCCGCAAAGAAGCTGCCGATGGGCAAGCTCGGGCAGGTCGACGAAATCGCGGACTTCGTCGTCTTCCTGCTTTCCGAGCGCAGCGGCGTCGTCACCGGATCGGTCATCGACTGGGACCAGAACGTCTTCGGCGGCATGGACTGAGGTGACATCAATGCGTCTTGGCCTCGTCGGACTTGGCAGGATCGGCGCGTTCCATGCGCGAACGCTTGCCGATCTTCCTGTCGTCGAGTCGCTCGTCGTGACCGACGCCGTGGCGGCCGTCACGGCTGAGGTCGCCGACCGTGTCGGTGCGCAAGCGTGCGAATCACCGGGGGAATTGCTGACGGCGGGCATCGACGGCGTTCTGATCGCAGCCGCGACCGATGCCCATCCGACCCTGATCCGCGCCGCCGTTGACGCCGGGTTACCTGTCTTCTGCGAGAAGCCGATCGCCCGCAGCATCGAGGAGGCCGTCGCCGTTCAGCGGTATGTGGAAGACGCCGGGCTGCCGGTTCAGATCGGGTATCCCCGGCGATTCGACTCCGCCTTTCAGGCGGCACGCGATGCTGTGGCCAGCGGCGAGCTTGGCTGGCTCCACACGGTTCGCTCGACAACGCTCGACCCGGCCCCGCCGCCCGCCGCGTATGTAGCCGTGTCCGGCGGGATCTTCCGCGACTGCAGCGTGCACGATTTCGACGCCGTCCGCTGGGTAACCGGCCGAGAAGTGGTGGAGGCCTACGCGACGGGCAGCAACAAGGGCGCCGCGTATTTCGCAGATGAGACCGATGTCGACACCGCTGCCGCGTTGCTGACACTCGACGACGGCACCCTGGTCATGGTGTCCAATACTCGCTACAACTCACGCGGCCACGACGTTCGCCTCGAGCTGCACGGCTCCAGGGACAGCATCGCGGTCGGTCTCGAGGACCGTCTGCCGCTACGTTCGGTCGAACCAGGGACAACGTTTCCAGCCGGGACGCCGCATCACTTCTTCATGGACCGGTTTGCGGCTGCCTTTCGAGCCGAGCTTGCGGCATTCACGCAGGTCGTGGCGCGGCAGCGACCGTCGCCCTGCACGGTCGCCGATGCCCTGGAAACCGCATGGGTCGCCGAGCTGTGCACGACGTCGCTACAAGAGCACCGTCCGGTGCGCATGCAGGAGGTGCGCCGATGAGCGCCGAGGTCGCCGAAAGCACGACAACGCCCGAGCACAAGATCGCTGGAGCGCCGATCTCCTGGGGAGTGTGCGAGGTGCCGGGTTGGGGCTACCAGCTTCAGCCCGATCGGGTCCTTCGCGAAATGCGTGAGGTCGGGCTCACGGCGACAGAGCTCGGTCCAGACGGATTCCTGCCGAGCGACCCTTCAGCGATGGCCAACGTCCTGTCCCGCCCACGGCCTGCAGGCCGTGGGCGGCTTCACTCCATTGCTGCTGCACGTGCCGGAACACGACCCGGTACCTGAGGTGAATCGAACACTCGACGGGTACGCCGCGACAGCAGCCAAGGTCCTCGTGCTGTCAGCGGCGACGGGCGCCGGTGGGTACGACACGCGCCCACAACTCGATGACGACGGATGGCAGACGTTGCTGTCCAATCTGGACCGGCTGACCGCGGTCGCAGCGGAGCGAGGAGTCCTCACCGTGCTCCATCCGCACGTCGGCACCATGATCGAGAACGGTGAAGAGGTCCAGCAGGTTCTCGACGGCTCGTCGATCTCCCTGTGCCTCGACACCGGCCACCTGTTGATCGGCGGCTCTGATCCCGCAGCCCTGGCACGACAGGCGCCGGATCGGATCGCGCACCTCCATCTGAAGGACGTCGATTCGACGATCGCCGCCAAGGTCCAGTCGGGTCGACTTGCCTATTCCGATGCGGTGAGGCAGGGCATGTACCGCCCGCTCGGAACGGGCGACGTAGACGTTCCCGCCATCGTCGGCCACGTACGAACCCGCGGGTACGACGGCTGGTACACCCTCGAGCAGGACACCATCCTCACGGGCGAACCCCAGGGTGAAGGACCAGTCGCCGACGTGTGGACCAGCGCCGAACACCTCCGGGCAGTGCTCGGCGGCAGCCGATGAACCACGCCATCGTCGCCTGACGAAGGGAAGCTCATGGAACCGCTGCGCATCGGCGTGCTTGGTGCGGCTCGCATCGCCGAGCGCGCCATCGTCAAGCCTGCCCGCGCCGATGGCGACCGCATCGTCGCCGTTGCTGCCCGCGATCGACTGCGCGCAGAGGCCTTCGCAGCCCAGCACGGCGTGGAGCGCGTGGTCGACTCCTACGCCGATGTCGTCAACGATCCCGAGGTCGAGGTCGTCTACAACCCGCTGGCGAACTCCCTGCACGGCCCGTGGAACCTCGCAGCAATCGCCGCGAGAAAACACGTGCTGAGCGAGAAGCCATTCGCGAGCAACGCGGATGAGGCACGTGAGGTCCGCGATGCTGCCGTCACCGCCGAAGTGACCGTCGTCGAAGGCTTCCACTATCTGTACCACCCGGTGACCCGGCGGCTGCACGAGTTGCTCGACTCCGGCGAGCTCGGCACCCTCCGTCATGTCGAGGTGGTCATGGATATGCCCGCACCCGCCGACGACGACCCACGTTGGTCGCTGCAACTGGCTGGCGGTGCGTTGATGGACCTCGGCTGCTACGCCCTGCATGCACACCGGATGCTTGCCTCGTGGGCAGGTGGGCAGCCCCGACTCGTCGCAGCTCAGGGCGGAGAACGGGCCGGACATCCTGGTGTGGATGAATGGCTGAGCGCCTCCCTGGCGTTCCCTGACGGTGCGGCAGGCAATGCCAGCTGCAACATGGCTGCAGCGAAACGGCAAATGTCCTGCCGGGTCGTCGGGGATCGTGGCGAGGCGACCGCCGCGGACTTCGTCGGGCCACACCGCGATGACCGTGTCACTATCACGACGTCCGACGGCACCCGCGTCGAGAAGCTAGGAAAGCGGTCCTCCTACACCTACCAGCTCGAGGCTCTGCGAGCGCACTTGCGCAAGGGCGCTCCGCTACCCATCGACACCGACGACGCCGTCGCTACAGCACAACTCATCGATGATTGTTACGTCGCTGCCGGTTTCACCCCGCGCCCGCGTTCTCAGACCGTCTTGAGCATGCCGCCGTCGACGAAGTACGTGGAGCCGACGGAATAGCTCGCCCGGTCCGAGCAGAGGAACACGACGAAGCTGGCGAGCTCCTCGGGCGTTGCGAACCGGTTGATGGCCGCGTGCTCACGTGCCACGGAGTCCAGGTAGCCCTGCCAGTCTCCGCCAGCATCGGTGGTGAGTTGCTTGGCGGTCTTCACCCAGTCCGGTGTGAGGACAAGGCCGGGATTGATGCAGTTGACCCTGATGTTGTCCCCGACGACCTCGGTGGCGAGAGTCTTGGAGAACATCATGAGGGCGGCCTTGGTCACGTTGTAGATCGGCTCGTACCACAGCGGCTGGACGGCACAGATCGACGCGTTGTGCACGATTGACCCTCCGCCCCGACGGCGCATGCCCGGCACGAGCCCACGGGCGAGGCGGACCGCGGCCATGACGTGCAGGTCCCAGTAGGCAAGCCATTGCTCATCCGGCGCGTCCATGATCGTCTCGTTGGATCCGGCGCCCGCGTTGTTGAACAAGATGTCGGCTCCGTCGAAGCGCTCCTCTGCGGCAGCTGCGAGGGCCGCGCATCCTTCCGCCGTGGCGACGTCGCAGGCGACTGGGAGTGTTTGAACGCCGTGGGCTGCCGCCACGCGCTGTGCCTCGGAGTCCAGCCGGTCAGCGCCTCGAGCTGCCATGACAACGTGCGCGCCCTCGGCCGCCAAGGCCTCGGAGACTGCTAGGCCGATACCTGTGCTCGCGCCTGTCACAACTGCAACCTTGTCCCGTAGATCGAGCTCCATGGCACCTCATCTCACCGCCGGGCATTCGGCCGAGGCCGATCGTGACATTGCCGCGATGTCGCGTGAAAGGGTCGAGAAATGATCGCGAGAATCTGGCGAGGCTGGGTGGCTACGGAACGGGTTGCCGACTACGTCGGCTACATCCAAGGAACCGGTATCGCCGAGTACCGGAAGACGCCGGGGAATCTGGGTGCCCAGATGCTCACCAGAGATCTCGGCGATGGCCGCACCGAGGTGCTGACGTTGAGTTGGTGGACGTCGGTCGAGAGCATCCGCGGGTTTGCTGGTTATGACATCGACGTCGCGAAGTTCTACCCGGAAGATGACGAGTTCCTGGTCGACAGAGAGACCACTGTCGCTCACTACCAGGTGCCCAGCTCAGCGCTACCGTGACAGTGTGGCAAACGTCGAAATGGCCCTGCGCTACATCACGCCGACGGGCGTGGAGGTCGGGACGCCCGACGACTTCGAGGACTGGCGAAAGCGGTCGGACGGCTTCCTATGGGCGGACTTTCCCGCCTGTGACGACGACACCGCGGCGCTGCTGCTTGAGCAGTTCGGATTCCATCCGCAGGCGGTCGCCACCTGCCAGCGCCGTATCCACCTCGCGACGTTCCATGGCTACGGCGACCACTGGTTCCTCGTCGTGCACCGTCCGCTGCTCGGCCCGATCGGCCACGTCCACCTACTGCAGATCGAGTTCTTCATCGGCACCGACTACCTGGTGACCCTGCACGGTCCGTACAACCCCGAGATCGACGCAGCGGCGGTCGGCCGAGACACGGCGATGGCCCGGGACCGGCTCGATGCCGGACGCTTCCTTCCAGCGTCTCCGTCGGACTTGGCGCACGGGATTCTCGGCGCGCTCGCTCGGGAGATCCGCGACGACATCGGCATCATCGCCAGCCGGGTGGCGGATCTTGAGCGGTATGTGATGACCGACGACCTCCGTCATCCGGAAACGCTGCTGGAGCGGATGTTCCTGCTGCGCCATGAACTTGTGACCGTTCGGACAATGGCCAGCAACGCGCATGAGATCTTCGAGCGGATGTCCACCGTCGTCGGAACACCGGCCCTGGACGACCGGGCCCTCTTCGCGGATCTCTCGGACCGGTTCTCGCGGCTGCGCACCGTCGGCGACGGCGAACGGGACTTCTTGGCCGGCGTCATCGACTACTACCAGACCCGCACGGGCACCAAGATGATGGTCGCGATGGAGCGGCTGGCGGTGCTTGCCGCTGTCACACTCCCGATTACGGCCGTAGCGTCGATCGTCGGGATGAATGTCATCGTCAACGACGCCACCAACGTCCCTCAACTGGTCGCCGTTATGGCGATCATGCTGACCATCAGCTTGCTGTTGCTGCGGTGGACGAAGAAACAGGGTTGGTGGTGATGAATCAGCTTGCCCGCAGCATCCAGCGCACCTACTTGATCCTGCTGCTCGGCAATACCCTGGCGGCGTCGCTCATCTGGGGCATCAACACGTTGTTCCTGCTCGATGCCGGCCTCTCCAATCTGGAGGCCTTCGCCGCCAACGCGTTCTTCACCGCCGGCATGGTGATCTTCGAGGTACCGACCGGTGTGGTCGCGGACACCTGGGGACGGCGGACGTCGTACCTGCTCGGCACGATCACGCTGGCGATTTCTACCCTTCTCTATTTCCTGATGTGGCAGCTCCAGGCGCCGTTCTGGCTGTGGGCAGTCGCGTCAGTGCTCATCGGGCTGGGGTTCACGTTCTTCTCCGGTGCCGTCGAAGCGTGGCTGGTCGACGCGCTGCACTTTGCCGAGTACGACGGTGGCCTGGAAACCGTGCTCGGTCGCGGCCAGATGGTCTCCGGCGCCGCGATGCTCGGCGGGTCGGTCCTCGGCGGGATCATTGCCCAGGCAACCACTCTCGGCGTGCCGTTTCTGCTTCGCGTCGCGATCCTTCTGATCATGTTCATGGTCGCGTTCATGCTCATGAAGGACCTCGGGTTCACCCCCGAGTCCACCTCGCATCCCCTGCGCGCGACACGTGCGGTCTTCGACGCATCACTCGAGCACGGGCTGAAGAATCGGCCGGTGCGGTGGGTGATGCTCGCCGCCCCGTTTACGGGTGGTGTCGCCGTCTACGCGTTCTACGCCTTGCAGCCATACCTGCTCGAGCTCTACGGGGATCCGAACGCGTACTCGGTCGCCGGGCTGGCGGCTGCAATCGTCGCCGGGGCGCAGATCGCCGGTGGCTATGCGGCTCCGCGGATTCGACTGCTGTTCAAGAAGCGGACGACGGTTCTGATTCTTGGTTCCGTTGCGAGCGCCACCATCTTGGCGTCACTCGGTCTGACGGGCTCGTTCTGGTTCGCCCTGGTCCTGCTGGTCGTCTGGGGCTTGCTCTACTCCGCTGTCTTCCCAATCAGGCAGGCCTACCTCAACGACATGATCCCGTCCCAGCAGCGGGCCACCGTGCTGTCGTTCGACTCGCTGATGAGCAGCAGCGGCGGGGTCGTCGTCCAGCCGGTTCTCGGACGGGTCGCCGATGTCTACAGCTACGCGACGTCGTTGATCATCGGAGCTGCGATCGAACTCATGGCCGTCCCATTCCTGTTCGCCAGCCGTCGAGAGCACGCTCCCGCTGACACGGCCACAGCGAGCCCGGCGAAACCGACGACCACCTAGCTTTCGGTACGGGTCCACGGCGCGTTGACCCACGGGTCGTAGTCGACCTCGAGAGGTTCTTGAGGCGGCCGCTCGGCCTCGGGCACGTGCTGGAGGTTGACCCGGATGCGGTACCACAGCGAGCTTCGCCCGCGCATGCCGTCGACCAGCGTGTCGGCGGGCTCGAGATACCCCACGACGGATGAATGCCGGGCCTTCCACCGTTCCAGCCCCTCCAGCGCTTCGTCCTTGGTCTTGGCGCGGGCGATCTCGATGAGTGGCTTGGTGGACTGACGGCGACCTGTGCTCTTGGGTGGCTTTTCAGCTGGACCGAGCCGGCGGGCCAGGTCGAGCAGGCCGTCTAACGATCCGCGCGAGGTGTCGATACCCGCCCATGGATCGCCGGTGGCTGCGTACCGTTCCAACACGGTCGGCAGCGTGAACCGCTCCGGATGGCAGTCGGGAACCTCGGCCCACGTCAGCGGCGTCGACACCCTGGCTCCCGGCGTCGGCCGCACCGAGTACGCCGAGGCGACCGTGCGGTCCTTCGCATTCTGGTTGAAATCGACGAACACGCCCCGCCGCTCCTCCTTCCACCACTTGCTGGTGGCGAGGTCGGGAGCGCGGTTCTCCACTTCCCGCGCGATTGTCTCGGCCGCGAGCCGGACCTCCCGATAGGACCAGAGCGGATCGATCCGGGTGAAGATGTGGAACCCCCGTGATCCCGATGTCTTGGGCCAGCCGGTGAGGCCGTGGTCCTCGAGCACCTCGCGCGCGACCATGGCGACGTCGAGGATCTGCTGCCACTCCACACCGGGAACCGGGTCGAGGTCGATCCTCAACTCGTCCGGGCGATCGAGGTCCTCGGCCCGGACGGGATGCGGGTTGAGGTCGATGCAGCCCAGGTTCACCACCCAGGCCAACGCGGCGGCGTCGCGGACGACAACCTCGGCCGCTGATAGCCCTGACCTGTAGTGCAGTTCGGCAACCTCGATCCAGTCCGGCCGTTTCTTCGGCGCCCGCTTCTGCCAGACCGCCTCCTGGTCGATGCCCTTGACGAACCGCTTCAGGACCATCGGCCGGCCCTCGACACCGCGCAGTGCCCCGTCGGCGACAGCCAAGTAGTACCGGACGAGATCGAGCTTGGTGACCCCGATCGACGCGAAGATCAGCTTATCCGGATTGGTGATCGTGACGTCGCGCCCGGCTACCTCCACGACTTGCGATGCCGCCATGTGATCACGATAGGTCGCTTGCTCGCCGGCTAGAGAACGCACGCGATCTCCTGGGAAGCGTGCCGATCAGTGGGAGGCACGTCGCGACGTCCCTGGGTCGGGGCGAAATATGCACCAGAAAACCGGCCCCCAACCGGCCAGCAACCCGCCTTACGGTTCGTCGTCGCGGCCGTGAACCTAAAGAGACCCGCCACGGCCGCATCGGCCACGAGGAGCTGATCCTCAATGACTAAGGCCCGCCTTCTCCGCGGAGGGCTGCTCGCGGCAGTCGTCAGCGCCGGACTTGTCGTGTCGACGGGCTCCGTGCCCGGCGGCCAGTCTGTGAGCGCCGCCGAACCGCGGTACCACATCGAATGGGCACCGTGCCCGGGTTCGGACACGACCCA
>CAWCED010000017.1:0-27914 GCA_963794465.1 uncultured Actinomycetota bacterium
ATGGCACCCCTTTGTGTCAAGACACTGTTGGGAAGGACGGTCTTAGGCTGGCTGGTGGCGGGTCCGGGAAGTGGCTTATCCGAAGAGCCGATGTCCGGGGTCAGGTCGGTCACGCTGGATTGCAGAGTCGTCCCCGAGTGCCCTCCCGGGCCCGTCGCCTCTCGTCGCTTCTGGTCGGCCACCATCTGGGCGTAGACGACGTTGGAGAGCCTTCGTTTGAGGGCCGCATCGCTTCCATCGAGGTCTTGCCGGCGGCTTTCTTGGCGTCGAAGTAGGCCCGGCCCTCGGTGGCGTTGCGGAGCTGGACTACGGCCATGATGTGCAGCGCCCGGTTGATCCGGCGGTTACCCGCCCGAGACAGCCGATGCCGAGTCTGGTCACCGGAGGACGCATCTAGCGGTGCGGTGCCGTTCCAGGATGGGAACTGGTCCGGTCGGCGAACCGGTGGATGTCACCGACGTCGGCGAGCAGCCGGGCGGCGCCGGAAGGGCCGATGCCGTGCAGGGCCATCAGGTCGAACCGCGGGCGACGACCAGCTCGGTGAGCTCCTTCTTGATGGCCTTGATCTTCTTGTCGATTCCCTCGAGCTCGATGATCAGTTCGACCGCGAGGCGGCGCCGGGTCTTCCCGACGAGATCGCGGGGCTTGATGGTCGCGATCAACGCCCGCGCCTGATGCGAGGAGAGGAACTGCTTTGCCCCACCAGGGAACAGCTCCAACAGCAGCCGGTGCAGCCGGTTGATCGTCTGCGTCCGCGCCCGGCCAAGCTCGTCGCGTCGGTCGACCAGCATGCCCAGCACCACCAGGTCGTCGTCGACCTCGACCCGGACCAGGTTCGGAGTCGCAGCGCGACCTGGGCGACCGAATGCGCATCCACCGGGTCGGTTTTGCGGCCGTTGCCGGTGGCGAACACCCGCACCTGCGCGGACAGCTTCGCCGGCACATCCACCACGACCTCCCCGTCGTGCACCAGCCGGTGCGCGACGTGCTTGCCGATCCCGTTGCAGCCCTCCACCGCCCACATCCTGTCGTCGAACCTGCGGCCGGCCTTCAGCATCTCGGCGTAGCCGGCCTTGTCGGTGCCGTACCTTCCCACCCCGAGCACCTGACCGCGGTCGTCGATGACCTCGATCGTGGCCGATCGCTTGTGTGGGTCCATCCCGATGATCACGCCCATGCGGCGCGCCTCCTCTGCCGAACCGATGTGTTGTCAGCAAGGAGGGCACCGCTACTTCGAGCAGAACAGACCCGTTTCCAGCCTCTCCTCGCGCGGCGCCCGGCGAGATCGCAAGCCATGTGAGAGCCACACCAATGACACCGGTGGGCAGCCGCGGAATGAGAGCGTCCCGCCGGGCACCTGGACCGAGTCTGGCCAGACACCGATCCTGGGAGAAGTCTTAAGTAGCCGCTGTCTGCGCGGCCCGCCAGCGCTACCACCTCAGCACGCTCACGACCTGGCTCCGTGACTGCTTTCAGCAGCCCGCAAGGTCACTCTCGCGCTCTAGGACGGCGAGGGTCAGCAGATAGCACGAGGTCTCCGGCCCTGGCGGCAAGTCCGCTTCGCCTGTGGTCGACGGGCCGCCGATCGGGCATCGTCGCAGGTCAGCGGCTTAGTGGGGGACGAGCTGGCCTGTAAGCCGGAAACGATTTCCGGTGTTTCCGCTACCTGCGCCGATACCGGGAAAAGTGATTCTGACCTGCGGAAATGCCCTGTCAGTGTTGGTGGCCGTAGTGGGGCTTTTGCAGGCTCTCACGGAGCAGCCACGGAGCAGATCAAGATCATCCTCGGCATCGCAGAGCCACCCGGCCGTGTCACATTTCCGCCCCGTAGGCTGGCCCGGAAACTGACAGCGGCCTCGGCCGACGCAGCAACGTCGACCGAGACCTAGGAAACCGCCTACGTGGAGGCGATCCCATGTGCCCAACGTTCCCACCGTGCGAGCCGACCCGCCATAGTTGCGTCGATCTTGCGGCCCTCGTCCGGGTAATCCGACGCATCGCGTTTGACCCGGGCTTAGATGACGCCGACCGAGCGCGCCGGTTGCGGGATGCGCTCAACGAAGCGGCCGGAGTATTCCGCGACCCCGAGGCGTGATTCCGTACCCCCCCGTCACGGGTGTACCAGTGACCAGCGTCACTGGTACACCCAGTCCTTGATCGGGATGAAGTCGAACCGCGCGCAGTTACCATCCGCCATCCACTGGTTGAGTTGCGCCGCGTAGGCATGGTTCCCTTCCAGGGTGTGGTAAACGGCGGCCGATGCGAGTTCGCTGCATCCTTCCAGGTCGGTTGCATTCGCGACCCCAGGTGCGAGGAAGGTCAGGGCGAAGACCGACCCGAGCACACCGATCCCAGCAACTGTCTTACGCATTCCGGTCCCTCCAATTGTTCGTGATACCCGGCGGCGGGCGCCGCGCTGGGCCTGACGTGGAGGGTTCGTTGCCGAAGCGCTGTCGGATGGGTGCCCCGGGGACCAGTGACCCCGGTACGGGGCAGTGCCTCCAGCCGGTGTGAACCAAACTGCGATGTCCGAGGACTTCAACACGGGGGGCATCCGCGGGGAGCGGTCCGCCATACTCATGTTCTCGGTACAACCCGTTGCCAATCCCCCCAGCCCGCGCAGGCCGACGTCTATATCAACAATCACAAGGTCGGCAGCATCGTGGTTACGGCGCATAACATGTATACGCCGCAAACCATCGCCATCGCCGTCGCGTCGACGGTGGACTTCAAGAACACCAACGGCCAGGACAACATGTTCGCCATCAAGAATGTACCGCGAGCCTTCCGAATCAAGGATATTGTCTGTTTCTTCCATCAGGAATCCTGACAGTACTAACCTTCGATCTGTGAAGATCACACGAATGTGTGACTACGACGGGCCGTTTTTCAGTCCAGCGAGTAGCGACGCCATCACCCCCGGGTACCGGGTCGCGGTGTTCGTCGCGGCCGGTGCCGGTCTCCGCGAGGGCGAGGGTGCTCGGCCTTCAACGTGGCCGGGTTGACTTCCTACGGCGTCGGCTCGCGGTGGAGGAACAGTCCATCGGCCTCGTGGGTCAACCGCCGATGCTCGCCCCGCTCAAGACGAAGCGCTCGCGCCGAGTGGTGCCACTGGATGACGTGGTGCTGGAAGCCATCGCGGAGCACGTAGCGACCTTCGGCGGTCCCCGGGTCTCGATGGCGGATCACACCGGGGGAGAGCGGGCCGTAGACCTCTTGCTGACCAGCCGGGTCGGCGCTCCGGTGCGAGGCAATGCCTTCGGCCAATGCTGGCGCGAAGCCGTGCTAGCCGCTGGGCTTCCCTCACCGGGGACCCGATTTCACGATCTACGCCACTACTTCGCCTCGGCCTTGATCGCAGACGGCCAGCATCCGAAGATCATCCAAAGCCGCCTCGGGCACGCCACCATTGCCGAAACCATGGACACCTACGGCCACCTTTTCCCCGACGCCGAAGACTCCGGACGGGGCGCGCTGGACCGTGCTTTGGGGCGTGTTGACGGCTCTCGCTCCGCCATGATCACGGAGCACACACGGAGCAAGGAGTCATAATCGAAGGCATCGCCCCAGGTCAGCGGCTTAGTAGGGGACGAGCCGGCCTGTAAGCCGGATTCTGTGCGCCCGGCAGCGCCGGGCCGGCGACCATCCATCTAGGGCCGTCGTTGCCGACGGCCTCGTGCGGTCTACCCGGGAGCTCGGGCGGGCCGCCCTCGAACGCTCCCTGTCTGACCTTGCTCCAGGTGGGGTTTACCGAGCCGCCCGGGTCACCCCGGGCGCTGGTGGTCTCTTACACCACCGTTTCACCCTTACCAGGCGCCGAAGCGTCTGGCGGTCTGCTTTCTGTGGCACTGTCCCGCGGGTCACCCCGGGTGGGTGTTACCCACCACCTTGCCCTGTGGAGTCCGGACTTTCCTCGGCGGAACATAGCGTTCCGACGCGGCCGCCCGGCCGGCTCGTCCACCGTCCATTCTACGGCGTTCGCGCCGGGCTTTGATCGCTGCGCTACTCCGGGGCACCTTCGATCGTTAGCAGCGCCGTGCCGATGATGCCCGCGTCGTTCAGCAGCTTCGCTGGGACGATCGGGGTCTGCAGGTCCAGCAGCGGAAGGAACTTGTCAGCCTTCTTGCTCACGCCACCCCCCACCACGAAAAGCTCAGGCGACAGGATGAACTCGAGGTGGGAGTAGTACTTCTGCAGCCGACGCGCCCACGCGGCCCACGAGAGCTCCTTCTCCTCGCGCACCGACGCCGTTGCGTACTCCTCCGCCTCCTTGCCGCCTTCCAGATAGATGTGCCCGAACTCGGTGTTGGGGAGCAGCGCCCCGTCGAGGAGGACGGCGCTGCCGATGCCTGTCCCGAGGGTTGTCAGCACCACAACGCCGTCCACGCCTGCTGCTGCGCCGAACCTGCCTTCCGCGACGCCGGCAGCGTCTGCATCGTTCACAACCACCACCGACTGACCTGTCCGCTCTCGTAGCTCGGACTGGAGGTCGACGCCGATCCAGGACTTGTCCAGGTTCGCCGCCGAGCGGATCACGCCATGATGGACGATTCCGGGAAACGCGCAGCCGAACGGCTCGTCCCAGTCGAACTTCGACACGACGTCCATGACGACGTCGATCACATTCGCAGGTGTGGACAGTTCCGGTGTCTCAATCCGCACCCGCTCGGCGACGAACTCACCCTTGCGGATGTCGACGGGAGCGCCCTTGATGCCGCTGCCGCCGATGTCGATCCCGAAACCACGCCCGCTGTCGCGTTCAGCCATGGAATGAAGCATTCCCGACGGAAGCGACTACAACCAGCGACATGACCGACGAGTCGAGATGGCGGGCATGCTGGTGCGATGCACCCTGCGCCTGCCCTGGTGGCGTGTTCCCACGGCACTCATGACCCTTCCGGCCGGCAGGCGATCGATGCAGCTCCGCGCTGCCGTCTCTGCACTACGACCGGAGCTCACGGTCGTCGAGGCGTATGTCGATGTCCAACAGCCGGAGCTTTCCGTCGTGCTGGACGCTGTCGGGCCGGCAGTCGTCGTGCCGGTGCTGCTTTCGGCGGGATTCCACGTCCACGTCGACGTCGCACAGGCCGTCGTCGCAGCCGGGCCGGGTGTGCGCATGGCAGCCGCTTTGGGCCCGGACCCGGTGCTGGTCGACGTCCTCGCGCAGCGTCTCGGGGAGGCCGCGAACTCTGCTGAGCATGCAGTTGTCATGGCGGCCGCTGGGTCGTCGGATCCGAGGGCGGTGACCGACATAGAACAGACGGCGAACGAGCTCAGCAGACGTATCGGCCGACCGGTGCTGCCGGCCTTTGCCTCAGCAGTCGAGCCCCGAGTCGACCGGGCTGTCGCGCAGTCCCGGTCGGACGGTCGACCCGTTGCCATCGCCTCGTATCTGTTGGCGCCGGGATTCTTTTATGACCAACTCGGCGCGGCCGGTGCGGACGTCGTTACTGCGCCGCTGTTGCCACACTCTGCTATCGCCGAGTTGGTGATCCGGCGGTACTGCGAAGTCATCGAATCCGATGATCAACACGGCACGCTCAGGGGAGGGTGAGGATCTCGGCGCCGGCGTCGGTGACCAACACGGTGTGCTCGAACTGGGCGGAGCGGCGGCCGTCGAGCGTCACGACCGTCCAGCCGTCGTCCCACATCTGCCACTCGTGGGTGCCGAGATTGAGCATCGGCTCGATCGTGAACGTCATGCCTGGCTCGATCACCGTTGTCGCCGCAGGGTCGTCGTAGTGCGGGACCACCAGGCCGGAGTGGAAAGCGGTGCCGATTCCGTGGCCGGTGAAGTCGCGGACGACGCCGTAGCCGAACCGGCGTGCGTACGACTCGATGACCCGGCCGATCGACATTGAGCGGCCGGCCAGGGGCCACGGTCCGCACACCGCGCAGCATCGCCTCTCGGGTGCGCTCGACCAGCAGCCGCGACTCCTCGTCGACTTCACCGACGAGGTAGGTGGCGTCGGTGTCGCCGTGGACGCCATCGAGGTACGCGGTGATGTCGATGTTGACGATGTCGCCGTCGGCCAAGCACCGTCGAGTCGGGGATGCCGTGGCAGATCACCTCGTTGACGCTGGTGCAGAGCGACTTCGGGAAGGCTGGTCCGCGACCGGAGCCCGGGTAGCCGAGCGTGGACGGGTAGGCACCGTGGTCGCAGAGGAACTCGTGTCCGACTCGGTCCAGCTCGTCGGTCGTCGACGCCGGGCTCGATGTGGCGCGCCACCTCGGCCATCGCCTGAGCAGCGAGCCGGCCGGCAACGCGCATCCGCTCGATCGTCTCCGCGTCCTTGACCTCCGCGGCCCGTCCCTTTCTGCCGCGCGGCCGGCCGACGTAGTCGGGACGCGCGTATCCGCGGGGGACGGCACGCATCGGCGAGACCTCCCCACGCACAACGGGTGGCATGGTGTGGAGTTTAGGAGCGGTAGGGCTGGGAGGAGAGGAGGCGGATCGGTGAGCGAGGCGTATTACTGGTGTCTCGACCATGAGCGCGTGGAGCCCGAGGATGGCTGCCCCAACTACCGGCGGATGGGTCCCTACTCGACGGTGGAGGAAGCCGAGGGCGCGCTCGAGCGCGCACGGGAGCGAACCGCGGAATGGGACGCGGAAGACCGGGCCGAGGACGACTGGGGGAGACGGCTCGGACTCAGCGGTAGGAGTGCTCGTCCGTGGGGAACGAGCCCGACACGACGTCGGACGCGAACGCCTTCGTGGCCTCGAGCAGGGTGCCGCGCAGGTCGCCGTAGGTCTTGACGAACTTGGGCAGGCGGCCGGTGCGCAGCCCGGCCATGTCCTGCCAGACCAGCACCTGTGCGTCGCAGTCCGGCCCAGCGCCGATGCCGATCGTCGGGACGGACAGCGTTCGGGTGACCTCACCGGCAACCTCGCTCGTCACCATTTCGAGCACGACAGCAAACGCTCCGGCCTGCTCCAGCGCCTTGGCGGCGCCCAGCACTCGAGCGCCGTCGTCTCCGCGGCCCTGGACCCGATAGCCGCCGAGGGCGTTGACGCTCTGTGGAGTGAAGCCGACGTGGCCCATGACCGGAATGCCAGCGTCGACGATGCTGCGAACAGCCGGAGCGACCGGGACGCCGCCTTCGAGCTTGACGGCCTGGACGCCCGCCTCCTTCATGAACCGGATCGCGGTCTCCAGTGCCTGCTCGCGGCTGACCTGGTACGAGCCAAACGGCATGTCCCCGACCACGAGTGCTCGTCGAGTGGATCGCACCACCGCCCGCGCAAGCGGGATGAGTTCGTCGACAGTGACCGGCACGGTGTCGGCGTGGCCGTAGACGTTGTTCGCTGCCGAGTCGCCGACGAGCAACACCGGAATGCCGGCTTCGTCGAACACTTCGGCGGTGTACATGTCGTAAGAGGTGAGCATCGGCCAGCGTTCCGAGCGATGCTTGGCCATCTTCAGGTCGCGGATCGTCACGCGACGGGAGAGCTGTCCGCCGTAGAGCGGCGCCGACTCCTGGGTCATCGGTTCTCCTCGCGTCTAGAGGCCTCGGACGGGTCCCCTGACATCACCGATCCTCGCACGTTCCGACGCAGCACGGACCCACCTGGCGCCGACACACTCCTCCCGGGGGTCCTGCCAGCCGCTGGTTGGGAGGGCTAGCCTGGGCCGGGATTTGCCGCTCGACCGATCGGAGTCTGTCCATGCCCGACACGTGGATTCGTAACGCCGTCACTGAAGCACTCGGTGTGTTCACGTTGTGTTACATCGGCATCATGGCCATCACCAGCGCTGCCGATCTGACCGGTATCGCGTTGGCGCACGGCCTGGCGATCGGCGTGATGGTGGCGGCGCTCGGGCATGTCTCGGGAGGCCATTTCAACCCTGCGATCACGCTCGGTTTGCTGCTCGGCCGCAAGATCGATGCACCGATGGCAGGGGTGTACTGGGCCGCGCAGCTGCTTGGTGGGGTCATCGCCGCGGTGGTCATAGCGTTGACGATCAACCGTGAAGCAGTGGCCAACGGCACGCCTACCTTGGCCCCCGACATTAACGTCTTCGTCGGAATCGTGCTCGAGATGATCGCCACGTTCTTCCTGGTCCTCGTGGTCTACGGCACCGTCGTCGACCGCCGCGCGCCAGCTTCGGTGTATCCGTTCGCGATCGGCCTGACGATCACCATCGGCATCCTGGCCATCGGCGCATTCACCGGTGGCGCACTCAACCCAGCACGCGGGTTCGGCCCGGCGCTCGTGGGCGGGGTGTGGGGCGGCACTCTTGCCTGGCTGATCGGGCCGCTTCTCGGCGGCGTGGCGGCATGGGCACTGCACACGTACGTCATCATGCCGCGCGAAGAGCCGGAGTCCATCGCCGAGTCGGGTCGGCGTAAACAGGTCTGAACGCATCGCGTCGTCGGGGCTTGGGGCCCGGCCGCATCGGCCGGACCCCCACCCGCATCGGCGGGACCTCCAAGTCAGCGGACCTCGGGTGGGAGGGGTTCTCTCCAGGCGTCGGTGATCGGCACCCGCCGGTCGCGGCCGAAGTTGCGTGCGGTGATCTTGGGCCCCGGTGGGTATTGGCGGCGCTTGTACTCGGCGGCGTCGACCATGCGAATCACCCGGCCGACCAGCTCCAGATCGAAGCCGGCAGCGACCAGGTCGGCCGAGCTGCGGTCCTGCTCGACGTAGTCGTCGAGAATGTCGTCGAGGACGGCATAGTCCGGTAGCGAGTCGGCGTCGAGCTGGCCAGGACGAAGCTCGGCGCTGGGCGGCTTGTCGATCGAGCCTTGGGGGATTGGCGGGGTTTCGCCACGTTCCTGGGCGGTGGCGTTGCGCCACCTTGCCAGCTCCCAGACCAGGGTCTTTGGCACATCCTTCAGGGGTGCGTAGCCACCGACGGCGTCGCCGTAGATCGTCGAGTAGCCCACCGCAAGCTCGCTCTTGTTCCCGGTCGCGAGGACGAGGTGACCGTGCTGATTGGACAGGCCCATCAAGGTCGTCCCACGAACCCGCGCCTGCAGGTTCTCCTCGGCCACGCCGGTCAGCTCGATGTTGTCGAGAAAGGCCCGAACCATGGCAGCGATGGAGATGGTGGAGAACTGGAGTCCGGTGCGTTCGGCGAGGTCGCGGGCATCGGACTTGGAGTGCTCGGAGGAGTAGCTGCTGGGCATCGAGACGGCGTGCACGTTCTTTGCGCCGATCGCATCGCAGGCGATGACCGCTGCCAGAGCCGAGTCGATGCCGCCGGACAGGCCGAGCACCACGGACCGGAAACCGTTCTTGTGTACGTAGTCGCGAAGGCCGGTGACGACGGCTGCGTAGACCTCGCCGTGGTCAGAGATCCGCGGCGCCACTCCGGATGGCTCCGGCACATACGGCGGTAACGGCTCGCTTGAAACAACCGTGCGTCGCACGGGATATCCCGCTGCCTCCACCTGCGTCGTGTCGCCGACGGCCGGTCCGCCCGGCTTTGCGTCCGGAAGGTCGAGGTCGACCGTCAGACAACCGTCCTCGAACTGCGGCGCCCGGCCGATGACGGCTCCGTCGGCGCTGACCACCAGCGAGTCACCGTCGAAGACCAGCTCGTCCTGCCCACCGACCATGTTGACGTACGCAAGGACGCATCCCGCCTGGGCGGCCCGTCGCCGGCACAGGTCGAGGCGGACGTCGTCCTTGTTGCGCTCGTAGGGCGATCCGTTGACGACGACGAGCAGGCCGGCGCCTGCCGCTCGGGTCGCTGCAACGGGTCCACCCTCCTGCCAAAGGTCTTCGCAGATCGCGAGCGCAACGTCGATCCCGTGCAACCGGACCACACTCAGATGGTCGCCGGGTACAAAGTGCCGGAACTCGTCGAAGACCCCGTAGTTGGGCAGGTGGTATTTCGCCTGAGTCGTGACGACCCGCCCGCCGAACAGCATGGCAACGGTGTTTTGCGGCGAGCCCTTGGGTCGTCCGAGGCGGCTCGGTACGTGCCGCGTCGTCGTCACGGTCCAGGAATCCGAGGACAACCGCCATGGTCGCCGAGTCCGTCGGCGGCGAGCCGCCCCGCGAGCGTGTCGAGAGTCCGGCGGGATGCGTCGACGAACGAAGCACGCAGCGCGAGATCTTCCACGGGGTAGCCAGTCAGGACCATCTCGGGGAACGCGACCAGGTGTGCGCCTCGGCTCGCCGCGTGGGCGGTGAACTGTGCAATCAGGTCAGCGTTGGCATCGAGCGCCCCGACGGTGGGGTTGACCTGGGCGAGGGCGATGCGAAGCTGCGGCACACCTCGAGCGTACGGCTCGCCCGGACCCGCGTGCGGGAAGCGGCTGAGCGGCCTACCGTTGTCGGTATGCCAAGCGAACGGCCGCCATGTCCGGTCTGCGGGGCCACCCCGAAGCCGATCCTCTACGGGTATGTCACCCAGCTTCCGGGAGAGCTCGACGAGTACGTTCTCGCCGGATGCGTCATCGATGCCGATGCTCCGAAATGGGCGTGCCCGCAGTGTGGGCACCGGTACGGGCGGCTCGGTGAAGAGGACGAGACCCTCAGTACCGGACCGCGGTTCATTGACAGCCCCTGGGACTGGTTCAGAGACAAGGTGTCCGACGCCCGTGGCGCCGTCGACGACGCCTTCGATCGCCGCGACTCGTAGTGGGCCCGCGCAGCAAGCGGAGTGCGGAAATGCGCTCGTAACCTGATTCGGTCAGACTCGCACCATGGACAAGCAACAAGAGTTCGTCCTCCGCACGCTCGAGGAGCGCGACATCCGCTTCGTCCGGCTCTGGTTCACCGATGTCCTTGGGCTTCCTCAAGTCGGTGGCGGTGGCGCCGGCCGAGCTCGAGGCAGCTTTCGCCGAGGGCATCGGATTCGACGGCTCGGCGATCGAAGGCTTCGCCCGGGTGTACGAGGCGGACATGCTGGCGCGGCCGGACCCGTCGACCTTCCAGGTACTGCCCTGGCGTGCGGATACCCAGGGCACCGCCCGGATGTTCTGCGACATCCTCATGCCTGACGGATCACCGTCGTACGCCGACCCGCGGCATGTGCTCAAGCGCACCCTCGGTCGAGCTGGCCGACCTGGGATTCACGTTCTACACGCACCCGGAGATCGAGTTCTTCCTGTTCAAGGATCCGCCGAAGCCGGGCGCGGAGCCCGAGCCGGTCGACGCGAGCGGATTCTTCGACCACACTCCGCACGGAGTCGCACACGGCTTCCGCCGCGAGGCGATCACGATGCTCGAGGACATGGGCATCTCCGTGGAGTTCAGTCACCACGAAGGTGCTCCGGGCCAGCAGGAGATCGACCTGCGGTACGCCGATGCGCTGACACTGCCGACAACCTGATGACCTTCCGTGTGGTCGTCAAAGAGGTGGCCCTTTCCCAGGGCATGTATGCGTCGTTCATGCCCAAGCCGTTCACTCAGCACCCCGGCTCGGGGATGCATACTCACCTGTCCCTCTTCGAAGGAGACAGCAACGTCTTCTACGAGGCCGGAGCGCAATACCAGCTCTCCAAGACCGGCCGGTCGTTCATCGCCGGGCTACTCGAACACGCCCCCGAGCTGACGGCGGTCACCAACCAGTGGGTCAACTCGTACAAGCGGCTGACCGGGGGTGGCGAGGCCCCCGCGTATGTGTGCTGGGGACACAACAACCGCTCCGCGTTGGTGCGGGTGCCGATGTACAAACCCGAGAAGGGCCAGTCGACCCGGGCGGAGTTCCGAGCGCTGGACTCGGCGTGCAACCCGTACCTCGCATATGCGGTGCTGCTCGCCGCCGGGCTCAAGGGAATCGCTGAGGGATACGACCTTCCCCCGGGCGCCGAGGACGACGTGTGGGCGCTCACCGAGCGGGAGCGGTCTGCCCTCGGGATCCATCCGCTGCCGACCTCGCTCGCCGAGGCGATCAGGGTCATGGAGGGTTCTGAACTGATCGCGGAGACCCTCGGGGAGCACGTGTTCGAGTTCTTCCTGCGCAACAAGCGTGCCGAGTGGGAGGAATACCGGCGCCAGGTCACCGCATACGAACGGGACCGCATGCTGCCAGTGCTGTGACCAACGGCTCCGCAGGACCAGCTGGAACGCTGAGGTGACGGTGCATCGGCGCCGGTAGGTTCGCACCCGTGGACAGGACCGGGCGAGCGTCCAGCCGAGAGGCCTGGCTGGCTCGGGCCGGTTTCACCGATGCCGCGTCCGCTGCGCGTCTGCTCGACAGCGCGGACCTCAGCGGTGGCGCCCTCGACGACACCGTGCTCGCCGCGGTCGGCCGATCCGCGGACCCGAACCGGGCCCTGGCCGCCCTCGGTCGCCTGCTCGATGCGGTCGACGACCGAACAGCGCTGATTGTGGCGTTGTCCGAGGATGAGCTTCTGCTCGGACGGCTCGCAGCCGTGCTCGGCCTGTCGACCGCGCTCGCAGACCATCTGGTCCGCCACCCGCAGCAGTGGCACGGCCTGGCCGACATCGACGCACATCGCCGGCCCGGAGCGGGCGAGCTTCGGGCGACGATGCTGGACGCCGTTGGAGCTGATGCCGAGAGCGCAACCCCGGTCGCCGCTGGTCCCGAACTCGACGCCCTGCGCGTCGCCTACCGGCGGCAGCTGCTGGAGATCGCCGCGTTGGACCTGGCCGACGGGATGGATGTGGCGAGGGTGTCGGCCGAGCTGGCCGATCTCGCTTCCGCCACGCTCGAGGCGGGTCTGGCTATCGGCCGGTCCGCATTGTCGCCGGGAGCCGCGCCGTGCCGGCTGGCCGTCATCGGCATGGGCAAATGCGGTGGTCGCGAACTCAACTACGTGTCCGATGTTGACGTCATCTTTGTCGCCGAGCCGGTAGAAGGAGGCGACGAGGCCGGTGCGATGCGCACGGCAACCGAGCTGGCGTCGGTCATGATGCGGGTCTGCTCCGATTACACGGCCGAGGGAACGATCTGGCCGGTCGACGCAGCGCTGCGGCCAGAAGGTCGCTCAGGCAGGCTGGTGCGCTCGCTCGCGAGCCACCTGGCGTACTACCGGAGCTGGGCGAAGACCTGGGAGTTCCAAGCGCTGCTCAAGGCGCGCCCCGTCGCGGGAGACGGCGAGCTGGGCACCGCCTACCTAGACGCCGTCCGGCCGCTGGTCTGGAGTGCTGCTGACCGCGACGGTTTCGTCGACGATGTTCGGGCAATGCGACGCAAAGTCGTGGAGCACATCCGCCCCGGCGAGGCCGAGCGCCAACTCAAGCTGGGTCCGGGCGGGCTGCGCGATGTCGAGTTCGCTGTCCAGTTACTGCAGCTCGTGCATGGCCGCTCCGACGAGTCGCTGCGGTCGGGCACCACGCTCACTGCGCTCGCGGATCTCACTGCGGGCGGCTATGTGGGCCGCGCCGATGGCGCCGTGCTCGACGAGGCCTACCGGTTCCTACGCACCCTCGAGCACCGAATTCAACTCGAGCGGCTTCGGCGCACCCACGTCGTGCCGCAGTCCGACGACCAGCTGCGCCGGCTGGGCCGCGGCCTCGGCATGCGGGAGCCGGTCCGTGAACTCGTCGACGCCTGGCGAAAGAACGCCTGGGAGGTCCGCCGCCTGCACGAAAAGCTCTTCTACCGGCCACTGCTCACCGCGGTCGCACGGCTTCCCGGAGACGACGCCCGGTTGACGCCTGCCGCGGCCCGTCAGCGGCTCGAAGCACTCGGCTACGCCGATCCTGCCGGAGCCCTACGGCACATCGAGGCGCTGACCAGCGGCGTCTCCCGCCGTGCAGCGATCCAGCGGACGCTGCTCCCGGTCATGCTCGGTTGGTTCGCCGACGCGCCAGAGCCCGACGCCGGACTCGCGGGCTTCCGACGGGTCAGCGACGCGCTCGGCGAGACCCCGTGGTACCTGCGGCTGCTCCGCGACGAAGGCGCCGCTGCGGAGCGGATGGCCAAAGTACTCGCCTCGAGTCGGTTCGCGACCGAGCTTCTGGTGCGGGCCCCGGAGGCCGTGACCATGTTCGGCGACGATGCCGAGCTGGCGACGCAGGATCGATCGCCGCTCGAGGCAGAAGTGCTCGCCGGTGTCACCCGGCACGACGACCCAGTAGCTGCGGCTGACACTGTCCGTGCCATGCGCCGTCGGGAGCTGGTGCGGATCGCAACTGCCGACCTGGTCGGCCTGTTGCCGACCGAACGAGTAGGCGATGCGCTGACCGCCGTCGCCGAAGCGACATTGGCCGGCGCACTGGAAGCGGCGACACGGGCGATCGAGGCCGAGCGTCGCCAGCCGCCGGTCTCCCAGGTAGCCCTCATCGCGATGGGCCGCCTGGGCGGGCACGAAATGGGCTACGCCTCGGATGCCGACGTGCTGTTCGTGCACGAGCCGCTCAGTGGCGCCGACGATGAGGAGGCGACCGCCAACGCGCTGGCGGTTGCGAACGAGATGCGCCGGTTGCTGGCGTTGCCTTCGCCGGAGCCTGCCCTGACCCTGGATGCAGACCTGCGGCCCGAGGGTCGGCAGGGACCTTTGGTGCGCACGATCGCGGCATATGCGTCGCATTACGAGCGCCGCAGCGAGGTCTGGGAGCGCCAGGCCTTGCTCCGGGCCGCTCCGCTGGCCGGACCGCCTGCACTGCTGGAACAGTTCTTCGAGGTGATCGACCCGATTCGGTGGCCTGCGAACGGGCTGACCCCTTCCCAGGTGCGTGAGGTGCGCCGGATCAAAGCCCGTGTGGAGTCCGAGCGGTTGCCCAGGGGCGCTGATCCGTCGACGCATCTGAAGCTTGGGCCTGGCGGGCTGTCCGACGTCGAGTGGACCGTGCAGTTGCTTCAGCTGCTCAAGGCATGGTCGGACCCCGGTCTGCGGACCACTCGCACGCCGGACGCGCTGGCGGGAGCGGTCGAGGCTGGGCTGCTCACGGCCGGAGATCGGTCGGTACTGCTCGCGGCCTGGCGGATGGCCACGTCGATCCGTAACGCCGTCGTGCTTGTGACCGGCCGGCCCTCGGATGCGTTGCCACGTGACACCCGCACGCTGGCCGCGGTCTCGCGGGTGCTCGGGTATGCGCCAGGGGAGGCGACCATGTTCGTCGATGAGTACCGGCGAGTTGCCAGGCACTGTCGGGCGGTCGTCGAGCGAGTCTTCTATGGAGACGGCTGAGGCAGCAGCTCCCGAAGCCAACCTGGTACCGCGTCGCGATAGTCTCCCCGCTCCGCCGCCGGGACCGAGTTCAGCGCGCGCTCCCACGACCGCGCTCGGCTCAGTGGTGCGACCGCGGTCGCGACCGCGGCCAGTTCGATCAGCTCACTGCGAGTATGGCTCCCGGTCCACGGTTCGAGGTACGCGTCTCGCAGCCGGGCCAACGCTGCCGCGTTGGCCGCCAGGTCGTACCGGGCCCTGATCGCCGACATCGTGACCAGGAGCGAACAGAACGGATGTGCGACGCTCGCGTCGCCCCAATCGAACACCGCATACCCGCCGTCTCGAACGAAGATGTTGCCGTCGTGGAGATCGCCGTGGTCCACGGAAGCAGCGATGCCACTGCTGGCGAGAATGGCGCATCGCGCCGCCAAGACGGGGTTCAGCTCGCGCAGCCGATTGAACTCGTCCGCGCTGAGTCCATCAGGCTCGTCGAGGAGGAGCACCTCAGTCCTGTCGAGCAGGGTCGCCAACAGCCTCGGCATGGTCTCCGGCCGATCATCGGGAACGCCCACAGCGATCAGGTCGTTCGTTCGGGCCGACAGCGCCTGCTGCAGCTCGGCGTACGCCGGAAGAAGTCGCTCCCAGTGCCCGAGCACGGCGTCGTCCGGATACGACCGGAGGATCGGACCGCCATCGGGCAGCAACATCCATCCTCGTTCTACGTCGGTGGCGATCGGGCCGAGTACGAGGTCAGGAGCCTGCCGGACGAGTTCGCGGACCAGACCTGCTTCGTATGTCGTCTGGGCATGATTGGCCTTGAACCAGACAGCGCCGTCGTCGGTCCGGATGCGGAGGACGGTCGACCAGGGCCGAATCCGAGGTCGGCCCATCGCACCGAGGGGGAGACGGCCGGCCAGCTCCAACTGCTGCCGGATCCACTCGCCTGCCGCCCGTCCAGGTGCAGGGTCGGGCACATGGGAGCCCTCTGCGACTGGCGGCACGGAACCGGAGTCTAGGTAGTCAGTCCTCTTCGGCCTCAGCCACCGAGCGCGGCGAGTGGTGGTGCTCGTCCGGTGGCCGGACCAGAAGGACGACGTTCCCTCCTCGATACAGCGTCCGGCGGGTACGGTCACACTGCGGGCGAGCGCGACATCCTCGACCGTGTAGGGCATGGTCCCCAGAGAAGAGGTTGACGAGAATGTCCAAGGCGGTTGCGGTTGCCACCGGAGCCACCCAGGTCGACCAATACGGCTCGCACGACCTATCGTGATCGTCGTCGCAGGCGAGAGCCTGATCGACATGGTCCCCTTCGGGGACGGTGCCTTCCGCGCCGTCCCCGGCGGTGGCCCGTACAACGTTGCCCGCACCATCGCTCGGCTGGGAGAGCCGTGTGCCTATCTCGGCTCGCTGTCCACCGATGGCTTTGGCCAGGTGCTGCGGCAGAACCTGGTCGACTCGCAGGTCGACGACGCATTTGCGCCGTCGACCGATGCGCCGACGACGCTCGCCCTGGCTTGGCTCGACGACGCCGGCGCCGCTTCTTACCTGTTCTACGTCGACGGCACGTCGGCGGCCGAACTCAGCGTCGAGCAGGCCCGGGCAGTTCTGCAACGGGCGCCGCGGATCCTGTACGTCGGCACCCTCGGGCTCGTGCTGGAGCCGATCGCCTCCACCGTGGAGACGATGGTCGTCGGCCTGCCCGCCGACGTCTTGCTGGTGGTCGATCCGAATTGCCGGCCGGCCATCCTCGAGGCTCATCCAGCTGCCCGCGACCGGCTGGACCACGTCCTGCGTCGCGCGGATGTCGTCAAGGTGAGCACCGACGACGCCGAGTATTTGTATCCAGATCGGCCGGCATCGGCGGCCGCGGAGGAGATCCGCGATCAGGGCGCCCAGGTGGTGCTGTTGACCGACGGCGCCAACGACGTGCTGGTTGTCACCGAAACGGACCAGCTGCGGGTACCCGTGCCGCGCGTGGCGATCGCGGACACCATTGGTGCAGGCGACTCGTTTTGCGGCGGCTTCGTGACCTGGTGGCACCAGCGCGAGCTCGGCCGTGCCGAGCTGTCCGACGCCTCATTGCTGACCCACGCCACCGAGTTCGCGACTGCCGTCTCGGCCATCACCTGCCAGCGGGTCGGTGCCGACCCGCCTTGGGCCAACGAGCTGGCCGACGCCAGCTGGCCGTGAGGCGACCTGAGTAGCCCGACGTGGGTGCGTTGAGCCAAGCCGTGGCGTCCCATGGGTTGTCTCTGGCGCTGGAGCTGCCGACCACCGCGAACCCAGAGCGGCGAGCAGCTGCGACGTTGGCGGGTTGGTCGTGTTCGCCTGCTGGTGGAGGCTGACCAGCAGCCGCCCGCTCGGCTCGACCAGATGCTCCAGTTCGTGGCGGACCAGATTGGCCCGGCGGGCTACAGGCACCAGGTCGAACAGCGTGTGGACGAACGTGAAGCGCCGGCCATCGGTCGGAATCCAGTCGATCGCATTGCCGCAGTGGATGCGGTCGGACGGGTCGCGTCGCCACCGAACCCTGACCCGCCTTCAACCGTCGTCGCACGTAGATAGGCGGGCTCGAGCAGCCGTAGGTTGCCTGCGTAGTACGACGCGTCGTCCTGCGCCGTGTACGCCGCGGTCGCATCCCGGACAGCTCGCGCAGACATTTCGTCGCCGACGTCGTCGAAGAGCCCAGCGATCTCGGCTGGCCATCTGGCCAGCGGCGTCGTCGTCGAGTGCGGGCGCGTTCCGCAGTAGCGGTCGCCGTCGAGCCAGAGGTAGACATGCAGGTGCGACCTCAGACGTGCGCAGGGAAGAGACAGAACGGGTGCCCGGCCGGGTCAAGCATCACGCGAACGTGCTCCTGCGGTTGATGCTCGGCGAGCCTTGCTCCAGCCTCCCGCGCCCACGCCACGGCAGCCTCGAGGTCGTCCACAGCGATGTCGAGGTGGGACATCATCAGCTGCTCGTCGCGGACGGCGGGCCAGACGGGCGGAACGTATTCCGGCTCGAGTTGGAACGACAGTCCCGTCCCGCCGGACGGCGGTCGCACCATCGTCCACGTGGCCTCGCTTTCGACGACCATCCACCCGAGCAGCCGTGCGTAGAAGTCGCCGAGTGCCGGCGGGTCGGGAGCGTCGAGAACCGTTGCCGAGATCCGCATGCGTGGCTGCTCCATGGCAACTCCCATGATCCACGGGATTCCTACGACCCTCAGTTCTTCCGGTGGATCATGCCAGCCGATGCGCTCAGACCAGGGCAACGCAGCATTGCTCCGGGCGGGGATCGAGCACAGCCTGCACGTCGCTCTGGTGGCCGCCGTCGACCAGCCCCCGCACGAAAGCGAGGTTGGCGTGGCAGATCAACTCCCGATGTGCCCGTGCCACTTGACCGTAGGGGCAGTTGCGCAACCGGATCACACCGGCATCGTCGTACGGCTCATATCCCCGATCGGTAAGTACCCGCACCGCAGCGGCTCGACGGGCTCGGTTGCGACGGTCGCCACTGGTGGTGGCGACGTCAGCGCCCAAATCTCGGGCCGCCCGGTCGAGCGCGGTTCTGGTTCTGCCTGACGGATCAGCCTCGACGGCTTGGGCAAGGAGCTCGGCTATGAGCCCGTAGTCACGGGCGGGCAGGGCGACCTCAATCGCTCTGTCGGCCCGTTGGTACAGCTTGGCGGTGCGGCCGGCGCCGGGTCCCGCTCCGTCCCGTGCGGCGCTCGAAACGGGTATCCAGGAGTCCTGCCTCGACCAGTTTGTCGAGGTGATAGGCGGCCAGGGCTCTGGAGATGCCGACGCGTGGCGGCGGCCTCGTCACGACTCGACACCCCCGTCGTGGCTCGTGACGCAGCGGTAGAGGTCGCGCCGCAGCGAGTCCCCAAGGCTGGCGAGGGCGACGAGGCGCCGGTCGAGTTCGGGCTGGCTCACATGCGTCATTCTAAGACAAGGAGATCTTGACCGACGTTGATGCGCACTTCTAAGATGGGGCTTTCTTATCTATAGAGGCTGTGCTGCGATTCGAGGAGCAAGCCATGCGGGTCATCGCCAGAGCACCGCACGTCGACACCGCACCCGCCGGGCAGGAATGTCGATCGTGCTCTGCTACCGCTGCTGTTCTCCGTCGCCTCGCCTGCCTCCGCGGCGACCTGGGCGCCGGTGCCCAGCCCCAACCTGACCCAGTTCCACAACGTCCTCTGGGGAGTCGACGCGCTCTCTGCCACCAGCGCTTGGGCGGTGGGCCGGGCCGACACGGGCACCCTGCCGATCAACCGCCCGGTGATCGAGCGATGGAACGGCACCAGGTGGAGCATCTCGGCCAGCCCGCTACCACCCGGCGGTGGCGAGCTGCGCGACGTCGACGCCACCTCCGCCACCAACGCTTGGGCGGTGGGCTTCACCAACAGCAGCAACGGCTACAACACGCTGATCGAGCGGTGGAACGGCACAGGCTGGAGCATCGTCGCCAGCCCCAGCGTCGAGCGCACAGAACTACCTTGTCGGCGTCAAGACCCTGCTCGGCCAGCGACGCCTGGGCGATCGGCAGCCACAACGTCCCGGGAGCCTGGCCTTCAGCACCCTGACGATGCGGTGGAACGGCAGCGCCTGGAGCATCGTCCCCAGCCCCGACACCGCCAACTTCGAGAACCATCTCAACGCCGATCGACGGGACCGCGCCCAACGACCTGTGGGCGGTCGGCCATACCCAGAACGGCGACTACTCGGTCGCGGAGCCGCTGATCCTGCACTGGAACGGATCGGCGTGGAGCATCGTCCCCAGCCCGACCGCCCTCGACGCCTCCCTGGAAGGCGTGGTCGCGCTGGCAAGCAACGACGTCTGGGCGGTCGGCTCGAATGTTCTCCCTCGCCCAGTTCTGGCACGTTCCTTTCGCGCTGCACTGGGACGGTCAGAGTTGGACCAAGGTCGCCGTGCCCAGCCCAACGCCGCAGGGTGGCCGGCTCTTCGGCGTGGCCGCGCTCTCGCCCACCAAGGTGTACGCGGTCGGCCAGGCGCCGGAACATTCCGTCGCTGGTGATGCGCTGGAACGGCCAGAGCTGGGCCACCGAGACCACGCCGACGCACGGGCACCGTGTGGGACGCCGCGGCCGTCGGGCCGGGCACGGTATGGGCGGTGGGGCAGCGCGGCAACCCCAACGTCGGGGTCGGTCGGACCTTCATCCTGCGCACCACCAACGGCTAGCGACCTCGCGTCATTACCGCGTGGCGGAACCACGCCAAGGACGAGGTATGCGCCATCGTGGTGGAGTGACCTGGACTGCTTTTGGGCTCGCTGTCTTGCTGGCAGTGCTCATGATCATCGTCGTGTAGGCGCGGTTGGTTGAAACGCCATGATCAACGGTGCGTTGGTGTCGCGCTAGCAGCACCAACACCCCGTTGATGAGGCTTGACGCAATCCCTAGATGTCGAAGTACAGCTCGAACTCTCACCAGGGCGTTTGCTGGCGTTGGTCATCGACGGCATTGCTCTCTGACCAGTGCACACGCCACCGTGGACCGTTGACTGGCGTTGGCCGTCTGTGGACGTGCTGAGGAATCTCTGAGGAACGATCACCGACCACGCTCACGGCTCACCGCTCGCCGTCGACCTGCTCCCGGTACGCCTGGAGCGCGTTCATGACCAACCCACTGACCGGCATGCGGCGCGCGCGCGCGTAGGCCGTTGCCCATTCCCATAGCTCCGCGTCGGAGTCGCGGACGTAGATCACCTTGTCGGGCATGGGGAGAGTGTGGGTTTCCCTATGGACCCCTGGGTAGACCGGGGGGTAGCGTCCAACGCATAGCGGGACCGCCGGGAGCTTTCACCTCCGCAGCGGTCCCTCGACGAAGACTCGCGAGAGGAGCCACCGCCGTGCCTACTACTTTCCCACCGCCCGAGCTGACGCGCGCCGCCGCACGTTTTTAAGATCAACAACTGTCTGCGACAGCTTCAGTCGCGCCGGTTTATTTACTGCGCAAACGTTTGGGGTGATCATGCGGTCAGATTCTTTCCACACCCCTCCTGCGAATCACCTGTAGTAGCCCCCAGGCAGAACGGCGATCAGGTTGCGAAGCTCCCGCGACATCGCCGCCAACGCGTACGGCGGCGTATCAGGGTCGTCGATCGCGGCCGCCAGCCTCGCGGCTATCCCCATCCGGGCCGCCCACTCCGGCCCGAAGCCTTTCCGCGCCAACTGCTCGGCGATCCGCTCGACTTCATCCGCGATCACGAGAATCTCCTTCCAAGATCACGTTTTTTCCTGGGTAAATCGCGGGGAGAGAAATGGTGCGACAGGTGGCGCGGTGATCCGCAATTGCGGGCCGAGGAGATCGAGATCGGCTCGCTCAAGTGCGCGAGCTCGAGGTGGCTGGCCAGCGCTGGCCTGGCTCAACCGTTCCGCTGTCGGCAGCCGGTCCGCAGTCGTAGCGGTGGGACAACCCGGCGAGCCTGTGAGCGGCATAGAGGCACAGAGACATTGCGCGCTGCGCCAACGCGCAGATCGCCCGGCCGAAGGGCCGTCACGTCCACCACGACGTCGCGAGGCCGGTGATCACCGGGGACGTCTGCTCGAACAACCGGCAGCGCGTAGGCGACGGCCCGGACGATGAGCTTGCGGCGCCTCACGGCGTTGTCGAGGGCGATGGCGCAGATCCATCATTCCCAGGCGGCTCGTTAGCAGCCGAGGCGTTGATGATCTCGTTGCCCATTGCCTCGGCCTGCAGCTAGGAGGTTGCCGCCGTCCCCATAGGCAGCGAAGCCGCAGTCGAGCGCGCTGGTCTGGGTTTGCTCCTCGGGTGTACCCACTTCGACGCCGCCGCTTCGGTCGCTGACACTGGCCGCGGTGTCGAAGCATTTCGCGCCCTCGTCATACAGCGCGCAGGCCTCCGCGACGAGCGCGTAGACCGGCTGCAGGCGTTCAGTCGGGGAGCCGATTCGAGCCAGCTCAGGACTGCATTCGCCAAGCGCGCTTCCGAGCGAGACCATTGCTTCCTGGGTGAGAGTTGATCTCCGCCGCAAGAACGGCTCGTCGATCTTCGCGCGCAAGTTGGTGATCGCGTCGAGCCATGCGAGCTCACCGAGTTCGACGGAGTTCTCGGGCGCGCTGATCTGGAAGTCGACGTCGTACTCGCTGAAGTCGATCCGGCCCGCATTGGCCCCCTTAAACTCCCCGCGTATCGGGTACGCCGGATCCGCATTCGCGACGTAGAGCTTCGACCCGTCCTGATTGCTGATGACCACAACCCGCGTGCCGTCGAGCTCGGTCTGTTCGACCTCCGTTTCCAACGGGCTCTCATTCGTTGTCAGCTGCTGCGCGATGGAATCCAGGGAGAACCCCTCCAGTCCGGAGGCCTCCTGCGGGCCAAGCTTGAGCCACCGACCGGCGCCAAGGCGCTGCATTTCCGGCGGTATACCCAGACTCGCCAGCGCCCCTTCATCTGCCTTGACGTAGGTGACCTCGCCGACCCTGGTGATCTCGAACTGTGCGCCCTCCAACGTGATAGTCCCACTGCTCGACCCATCCTGGATCCGCAAATCGACCTCCGCCGACGCGCCGTCAGTGACGCTGGTCCCTATCACGTGGACGCTCTTCGCGGCCCTAATCGCGGCGGCAGCATCCTCCTGTACTTGGGCAGCGGACTTATCCTCCAGGCCATCGCTCGGCGTGCCACCCCCACAACCAGTCAGGGGGAGGGCGATCAGTGCCGCCACGACCGCGATGCTACGAGCTTCCCAGTTCATACCGCCCCCTCGGTGCCTCATGCACCGCACCCGCCAATGATGCTCCCCGCCCGCCACGCGGGCACGGTGGGGCGCTCCGGGTCGACAACAAATCGGCCACGCGCCGACGCGTGACGCCGCGCGGGCCCTCGATCGCTCCGACATACGAATGAGGCGCTCCTTCCTCAACTCCCCGTCGCAGGTAAGAGCGCCCACTAGCGGTCTTGATACGACAACGAGAGCGAATTGCGTCGGCGGCCGATGTTCTCCCCTGCCAGCAGCGGCAACGTGCAGAACCTGCGCTAGTGGCTTCCTAGCTAATAGCGGGACCGCCGGAGTTTGCCCCTCCCAGACGGTCCCTCGGCACCGACCTAACGGGAGGTCGACACCGTGGAATCCACCGCACCGAGCGGACATCACACCTGGGCGGAACTGCTGCGCTTGGTCGGCGCTGTGCGCCGGTTGGCGTTCGAGAGGTCGCTTGATGACGCCGACCGGGCACGCCGTATCCGTGACCGATTCGGCGAGTATGACGGCATGTTCGACGATGACTGCTGAGGGGACAGACAGCGGCGCTTCGGACCCACTACGGCCGGGGCTGTACTGGCGCGCCTTTCCCTTGATCGTCGACGGCGCGGCGGCGACATTCAGCCGAGGTGTTCTGTTGCTCACTCAGCGGCGACATCTACGCCAGGGTCGCGTGTGGCTATGGCGCGATGGCAGGAGCGACCACCGCGTTCACCAGCGCCAGGAACGAAGACGCGTCGAGGCGCACATTGCCATCAGGGATCGTGCAGGAGACGACGACGACGAGGTCGAGGTCGGGCACGACCTCGATGAGCTGACCGCCGAAGCCGGCCGCGGCGAACGCGTCGTGCCCGTCAGCGGTGGTAACCCACCACTGGTACCCGTAGTCATCGCCTCCGACGCCGTATCCTCCCGTGGCGACATGGGCTTGGGTTGACTCGGTCACCCATTGCGCCGGGACGATCTGCTTCTCGTCCCAACGCCCGCCGGCGAGCATGAGCTGCCCGACCTTGGCCATGTCCGGGGCGCTGATCTTCAGAAATGCGTCTCCCAGGTGAACACCTTGCGGGTCGACCGGCCACGCGAACGACGCCGCCTCGTAGACCGGCAGGTTCTCCTCGACGGCCAGTGGCTCGGCGGCCGGATCGGTGTTGATGCCGAGTGGGTCGAACAGTTTGTCCCGCGCGTAGTCGAGCACCGAGCGTCCGGTCGCCTCGACCAGGATCGCGGACAGCAGATGCGAGCCCGCACTCGCATACGCGAAACCCTCACCCGGCGGCTGTTCCAGCCCGCCGGACAGAATGGCGGCCACCCAATCCTCGGTCAGGTAGTACGGCGAGGGCGCGGCTCGAACCGGATCCTCAGGCAACCCGGCCGTCATCGTCAGGACCTGCTCCAACGTGACCCCGGCAACATCCGGCGCCATGATCGCCGCGTGCTCGGGCAACAACTCCGAAAGCGTCTGGTCAACGCCGCCCAGATCACCTTCGTCTATGGCGATCCCCACCAGGATCGACATGACACTCTTGGTCACCGAAGCCACATTGCTCGTTGCTTCGGTGGAACTGTCGTAGTAGCGCTCCACCAGCGGCCGCCCTCCGACCAACACCAGCACGGCTCTGAGGTCTTTGTACACGCCCGACCGATGTCGCCTTCGACAAACTGGTCGAAGACCGCCGCGAGCTGCTCCGGACTGCTGGAGGTCTGCTCTTCCGCCTGGTGTTTCTCCCGAACCGGAGCCGTTCGGCGAACCGCTGCACGCCGTGATCACAGCCAGAATCACGGCCGCCAACCACAGCCGACAGCGCCAAACTCGGGCCACGACCGCATTGTCCTCGTGATCCGCGGTCGGCGGGACAGAAGCAGACGGACAACTACCGCCGAGCGAACATCTGTTCGACACTAGGAGGGTGGCTAGGCCGGTGCTCAACGTGGCGCGCGAAGCCCGTAGCCGGCGAGGCGTATCGGGTACGCCAGGCCGGTCATGAGATGCCAGACGCCCCGGTCCACGCCGGCCGCATGCACGCGGACCAGCACCTCGTCGTCGGCTATCTCCGGCTTGTCGATGTTCCGTAGCTCGAGAACATCCGTCTCACCGTAGGTGTCTTGAACGATCGCCTTCATCCGCTTTCCCCGTGCTGATGCCGGGGTCAGGCGTTCTTGTTCTGGAAGAGCAGCCAGGCCAGTGCGAGGATGAGCGCGACGAAGATCACGAAGATCCCGCCAGATGCCCATCGGCTGAAGAAGTCGTAACCCGCCAACGGCCTGGACCCGCATGGCATTCACTGGCTGCGCGATGTGCTGAAGTCGCTGGCCGGGCAGCTCGTCACGCTCATTGGCGAGTCAGCGCTCGGATCGCGGGATGTGAGTGCATTGTGCACTCGTTCGGCTGGCCCGGGGGCCACCCTCATCAGGAATAGACCCGTCCGGAGCTTGCTTGGTCCTGACGAGCAACTGTTGTGCGGCCTCCGACCTGTGCCGCGCCGTGGATCGCCTTGTTGGTGCTTACCTTGGCCACACCCTCAGCCTGGGACGACTTGCGCCAACCCAGGATCGAAGAGTCCGCGACCGAGGAGGCAGGATGCGCGCTGGATTCAACTCAGCCAATGCTCTGTCATCGCAGGCATGTGCGAGTGTCTGGCACGTGATCCCAACCAATATCCGTGAGAGATACCCCCATCCAGGAGCGCAGTCGTTCGCCCGCTACGCGATCACTGGCGGCGGAATGACGCAGTTCGCCCCGGCAGGTGCAAAGCGACTCAGGTGCGTGCCGCCGCGATCACCTGACGGGCGACCAGATCGAACGGCTCCAAGTCCTGCTCCGCGCGAGCTACCGCCACGGCCCCCTCGGCCGCAGTGATTGTGAGCGCCGCCAGCGCCCGCGCTCGGGCACGGCCCAGGCCGCCGTCGACGAACATCGACTCCAGTTGCACCCGCCACGTCCGGAAAATCTCTCCAGCGTGCTCGACCGTCTCGGGCTCCTCACCCGCCACCGCGACGGCGAGCACGGCACATCCAGCGCGCAGCTCTGTCCCCATCAGCAAGCGCCGCCACATGGCGAAGAATTGCTTGACGACTACTTCTGCGGCCTTTCCCCGCGCCGGCTCGAGCGCCAGGAGCGCCCGGTCGCTGGCGAGGTCGAGAGCCGCCTGATACAACTCACGCTTCCCACCCGGGAAGTGGTGGTACGTCGATCCGCGGGACGCGCCGGTGCTCGCGAGTACGTCGCCGAACGACGCCCCCGATGGCCCATTCTCCGCGAGCAGTTGGACGGTCGCTGCGACCATCCGCGCCCTGACCTCGCCCTTCGCCAACTCCCCACCTCCGATTGACAGGACTATGTACACATGCATAGATCCGCGTCTACTATGCAGACCACCATAGTTCTGTGAGGAGCCGACCATGCCGATGATCGACGTCTATGCCCGCGCCGGAACTTTCGCGGACCCGAGCGCCTTGGCGAGCAGGCTCGCGGCCACTCTGATGGAGGTCGAGGGCGTCCGCCGATCCCGCTGTTCCGGCAGAACACCGCGGCCTTCCTCCACGAAACCACCCTCGCCAACGTTGACGGCGAAGACGACCGGGTGCGCGTCCAGGTACTCACCAACGCCGGTGCGCTCGACCGAGACAAGCAGCTCGCCGCCGTACGCCGACTGACCGATGTCGTCGCCGAGGCTGCCGGCGACTCCGGCCTTGCGGAGCGGACCTGGGTGATCCTCACCGAGACGTACGACGGCGGCTGGGGCATCGCCGGGCACGCCAACACCAACGAGGAGCTCGTCGCTCTCGCCCGCGCCCAGCTCGCTGGCTGACAGCTACCGAGACTCCGTTCCCGACTCGCGGCGAAATGACCCGCCCCAAGCAGTCGCCCGAATCGCTGATGAGCTGACACCGGCATCGACCTCGGGCTCGATGACCACGCGCCGGGGCCGTCGCGATTGGCGGTCGCGATGGCGACCATCTTCAGATCTTGGCCGCGACTCGTTGGACCTGGGCAAGCCCGCCGTTCCAGAGGAAGTCGCCAGCCTGGGTCAAGGCGATCGCGATCAGGTCCGTGCCCCTGCGCCGATCGCGGATCGCCTGGCCTTGGGAAGCGCGGCCATTCGTCTCTCTGGTTCCTCTCTCACTCCGGCCGTCAACGCAGCCGTGATCGAGGTTGCGACTCGAGGCGGCCAAGATCGGCCTGCGGCCGGCGTCCGACCACGTGCCGGTATCGGTGCTGGTACGGAGGCCGGTCGGTCAGGGGCCTCGCCCCTGGTGGGATCGGACTGCATCAGCTTGTCCGGTCGGTGAGTCCGACGCCGAGGCCGCGAGCACGGCGACCGCGCCGGCGAGTCCCATACCGGTGATCGTGCTGGTGCCGACCACGGCGACGGCCGTCATTGAGGCGATCGGAATGAGGCCGGTGAACAGACCGGTTCGTTCGACGCCCAGGCGCTGGACGGCGGCGTACCAGGCGACGAACACGACTGCGGTTACCAGCACGGCCAGATAGGTCAAGGCGGCGAGTTCCGTCGCGGTGGATGGCAGCAGGACCGGCGGGGCCGCCGGCCAGGCGGATGACCGCGGCCGCGACGAGTAGCTGCACGCTGGCAAGCGCACACGCGTATACCGACACGGCCAGCGCGCCGAGCCGGGACAGTACCGGGGTGGCCAGCAGGGAGGTTCCAGCCACGCCGCCCAGGGCCCCGATTGACAGCAGTACGCCGAGTAGGGTCCAGCCTTGGCCGGTTGCGCTGCCGAGGTGTGTCGAGGCCGCGCCGGCGGCCACGATGCAAGCCGCGGCGAGCAGCCGTTTCGACGGCCACCGACGGGCGGCGATCGGGCCCGCGACCGTGATGAGGAGCGGCGCCGCGCCGATCACCAACCCGACCGCGGCGGGGTCGGCGACCCGGGTTGCCTCGATGGAGCAGCATGCTGCAGCCCGCCAACCCCACCAGGGCCAGACCGGCCAGCCGGGCCCATTCGCGGCCGACCGGTCGCGGCAGGGCGTGCGACGCAACCGCGCCCACCCGCCAGCAAGACCCCGGCCGCGATGTAGCGCGTCGCCTGCCCTAGCCGATCAGCTCGGCTGCTGGGCCGGCGGGCGGTGTGCTGTGGCGTCATGGGCCAGCGCGGCCGCGGAGGCGGTTCGGTGCAG
>CAWCED010000018.1:0-15848 GCA_963794465.1 uncultured Actinomycetota bacterium
GCCCACGGTCGAGTTCTTCTCCGCGGCGACTTCGACGATCGTTTGGAGCAGCCGCAGCTGCAAAGCGGCCGGTGTGTCGGCCATCACGGCGGCGGCGCTGGCGAGCTTCTGCGACGCCTGGAATTCCCCGTCGGCGATGATGATGCGGGAGCGCCGTTCACGTTCGGCCTCGGCTTGCCGCGACATCGACCGCTTCATCGAATCGGGCAGCCCGACATCCTTGATCTCGACTCGGTCGATCTCCACCCCCCAGCCGACCGCGGGGCTGTCGATCATCAGCGCGAGTCCCTGGTTGAGCAGCTCACGGTTGGACAGCAGGTCATCCAACTCGCTCTTGCCGATGATCGACCGCAGCGAGGTCTGGGCCACCTGCGACACCGCGAACTCATAGTCCTGCACCTCGACCAGAGCCCGCACCGGGTCGTGCACCCGGAAGTACACCACCGCATCCACCCGCACCGTCACGTTGTCGCGGGTGATCCCGTCCTGGGCGGGCACCGGCATGGTGACGATCTGCAGGCTGACCTTTCGGAGGTGGTCCACAATCGGCACGATCATGGTCAGACCCGGTGCCCGGGCCGGTTCCTGAACCCGGCCGAGCCGGAAGACGACACCCCGCTCGAACTGCCGGATGACTCGAGCGCTCAATACGTACGCAATAACGACCAGGCCGAGGACTACAAGCACCACAATCAGTGCGGTCATGCTGACGTCCAATGCCAGCAACACCCGTGTGATTCATCGTATGACCGCCAACGTCACCGAGCACGGGTGGACGCCGACCCCCTGCCCCACCCGCGTGCCGAGTGAACCGGGCCCACCCGACCCTTTGAGACCGCACCGCCCGCCGGCTATCTTCCCGCGTGATCCGCGTGACCTTCGATGACCGTGAGTACCCTGCCAGCCGCCAAGATCGGGTCAGCGTATGACTCAACCGCCACCGACACATGACTCCTGTGACCTGTCGGGATCACCAGCTGCCAGAAGTTCCCGTAGGCCACGACCAGATAGCGGAGGCCACCGCAGTCGATGTCGCCACGCTGACCGGCGAGTGTCAACAGGGTCGGATTGACCAGCAGTTCTTCATAACGGTCGGACTCGCTTGTCGAGGCATCGATCAGCCCCGACCGTTCGCGCAGGACAACGTGCTGGCCGCTGCCGAAAGCCACGTAGCGGATCTGCTGACCGATGGCGAAGATCTGATCGGCTACCGCGTCGTCAGACATCACTCCTGCATGATGCCGTCTGGCTCACCCGTGTGACGCCTGGCGCGACCGCGTGATTGCCTGCCCGAATGGTGCGCTGCTCGGACCCTCACGGGTACCGGCGAGCAGCGGGAGATGATCCCTGCTCCGCATAAATCTGGGCACCGGATCCATTCCGTGGGTTGCGCTGGCCAGGTTGTTCATGGCTCTGCATCGACACGAACCTGGTCCAGCCGGCCGCCGCGGCGACGTGCTCGCCTTGGCGAACTGCCACGCATACATGCTGGACACACCTACGTGGCGCACCTTGCTGGCCTGCGTGGTCGGTGCCCGCCGGTCCAGAAGGCGTCGATGCTGGCCATGATGTGCTCGTGGGACAGCCCCGATCGTGCGGACCGACCCATCGGGAGTAGACCTCTGTCGCGGCCGGCGGAAGCGCCCCTCGACGGCTTCCCTGGTGCTCGGGTCGAGCGTCAGCGCCAGCCGTCAGCCAGGTTTCCCTGTAGGCCTTGACGATCACCTCCCGTCGATGTACGAGCCGTGGAGCTTGTCGCCTCCACCGTGTTCGCGAATGCGTTGGCGTCGACCTTCCTCGGTGCGTCTTCCAGCGCTGCCGCCGGTCCAGGTCGCGATAGACGACGTCATAGCACCTCGACCCGTCCGCGGTCTGTCGCTTCCTCACGCTGGCCATTCAGCTCTCTTCTGCCCGTTTGATGAATGCGCGGATTTCGGCGACCAGTTCGCGGGTGACCCGGCCACGCTTCGCCCGGACCGTGGAGGCCGAGGCGGCGTTGGGCAGGCTTGCGGCTACCCGCGCGTCCCGCTCCGCCGACAGGCTGCGGCCCCACAGGTGATGGCAGATCGCTGTGAAGACGATCGAGCCTTCGCCGACCTGGCGGGCGGCTCGCGCTTCGGGCTCCCCGACGGAACGTTCGACGGTGAGCAAATCGCGCATCGACGTCTCGCCGAGGCCCAGAGCCTCCAACCGACGCAGCGGGCGCGCAAAGGACCGCGCTATGACCTCCACCGCGTCGGACGATGGCAGGTGGGTCAGGTGGACGAAGGTGCCTGCCGGCTTCGCTCCGCACAGCTCGGCCAGCACGTCGCGGGCGGGGATGTCCGTCTGGGCCGACAGTGTGATCTGGTCATCGGCGTCGAACAGGTCGGCCGTGGACACGGTGCGGTCGAGAGCATGGGACAGGACGAAAGGCAGCAGGACCAGCTCCTCCACGCTGATCGCCTTCTTGCCTCGTTCCAGCTCGTCGACCTTCTGCCGCGGCCACGCCAGACCGAAACTTCGTGCCACCCTGGCGATGTCTTCCTGCCGGCCGCCCGCCTGCTCGCGCAGGTGCTTAACGCGGGCTCCAATGACCTGCCGTAGCGCTCTGGGTGCGTTCACCGCGTGACACGGTACTACCGACACGCGCATCAAGTCCACTGCGCTTGACGACGTCGATGAAAAACGTCGTCCACGGCGAGCTGCGCCGCACCCACCCGGCCGAGGACGAGATGGCGCCAACGTCAGTGCCGGCTAACCCAAGCCGTAGGCCAACCCAGACAACATTTGTCGGACGACCCTGGAGGATGAGGCGGGCAATCGAACTGCGGGTCGACATGCGGGATCGTCGCTGGTCACGGACCTGAACGAGGGCGCACCGCGGACCGATTGTCACTGTTGGGGCGAATCGAAGGACGGTCCCGTCTCCTGAGTTGCCGGGCAGTTTCGTGCGACATAGCGAACGCCATCGGACCACGCCCAACCGCGGCTGACCAGCTCGTCGAGACGGGCACGCGCCTGCGCCACCGGCCACCGGAAGGCGCGGGACATCTCGGCCGGCGTCGTCTGCAGCATCGTGTCGAGATAGCGGCCGGTGGCACAGATGGGGTCATGGCGATCGCCGACGTCGAACCGCCTGCAGGTCAGCTCGATCAGCGCGGACGGCCACCCGCTACGCCTCTCCTGCACACCGGCGGTGGTCACCAACAGGTTGCGGTGCAGTCCACGATCGCCCGTTGGTAGCGGTTGTGGTTGTCGACGAGTCTGCGCAACACCGCGCTCGGAAGCGGTTCTGCCACCAGTGCTCGGGCGATCTTGTGCGCCGTCGGCGACAGCGCCAGGGACTCGTGGTCGTCGACCTCCCCAGCGCCCGGATAGAGCGCGGCAAGCAGCGATGGGGACAGGAAAGACCCGCGCCCGGCGAAGAACGTGCCGTACCAGGCGAGACCGCGGCGGGGCAGCTCGACCTTCCATGTCCACACCTTCTGCTCGGGCACACCCATGCCCGCAGCGAACGGCTCGGTGTCCTCGCCTGTCACCGCCTCTCACAGCGAAGGCGCCAACACCTGCGGCGCCGGGAACAGCAGCGCCAGACCGACGTCGTCGACGAACGCTGCCGCGGGCCCCACCGAACCGACGCGGCGCCCGCGCACCCACCATCGTCGGGCACGGGCCGATCCCACCCGACGTCTACCCGGGCCACCGGACCATCGAACCATTCCAGCAGGCAAGGTGCCGTGCCCAACTGTCGCTGCCTAAACACCGGGCCCGCACGAACGGAACGTCCAGTCGTGGAGCTGCTTGCGCGGCGCTGCCGATGCGGGCACGTTGCGGCCCGAAAGGGCGCTGGCGATGGCGCGGTCGGTGTCGGCGTTCGGACGCCCATCCGACCCGCCTCACCGCGACTTCCCCGACGGAAGCGTCGGTGGCGTGTCGAGCGCGTCGAGCTCGACCCCGGTGGCGGCGAGCACGACGTCACCGGCGAGCTGGACTGCGGCCCGCTGGCCGTTCGCCAGGTCCACGGTCTCGTACCGCTCAACGGGCAGCGGACCGACCTCGGTCGGATACTCCTCCACCGTTGTCAGCGACCAGGCCACCTCGACCGGAACCGGCGCGAGCGCCGGCTCGGTGAGGGCGACCAGCCGCACCCGCGACGACGCCCCGGAGTGAAGCCCCAGCAGCCGCGCGACCGCGACCAAGAACCCCGGCGACCGGCCGGTGAACCCCGCTGCCGGGGCCGTGTCCTCGCTCGCGTCCTCACCCGAGGCCCCGGTTCGGACCCACACCGTCTCGCCGTCAGCGACCCCCCCGCGGACAACCCAGCCGCCGGCCCGCACCTCGACCCGGATCTGCAACCCGGACGCATCGGTGGTGACGTCGACCACCCCCGACGGGGTGCGACCATCGGCGACCAGCACCTGCGCGTTGTAACGCCAGCCCACCGGACCCGGCGCGCAGGAGAACCGCTCGTACCCGACCACCGTCCCGTCCCGGTCAAGCAGGCGGTACAGACCCCTCGGCACGTCCCCAGTCTCCCCGACATCCGACGCCACCGAAGACGTCACGCCATCCAGCCCGGACACAGTGACCGTGCCGGCAGGAGCACCGGACCGTAATCAGCCTGCAAGTGGGGTCGTGGATCAGGGTGTGTTGGTCGGACAGCCCTCGTTGCCGCACATGCGACGGCCACGCAGGAAGCGCGGCGCGGGATCCTCGAAGACACCACCCGCTGGGGCGAAGTCGTAGTACAGGCTGCGCCTTCCACAACCCGGGCACGGCAGTGGGTTGTAGTCCCGCTTCTCCGCCGAGGTGAACAGGCGTTCCTCGTCCGGATCTTTAGTCATGGCCACGACGCTAGCCCTCGGTTCTCGCTGGCGGCGCCCTGGGCAAGCAGATTGGCCCGCTCCCACACCTGGCGCCGAGAGGCACGAAGATTGGCAAGGACAGACACGGAAGGCTCCCGCACGGAAGCGCGCGCCGAAGCGCGCGCAACTCGAAACGGGAGCCCTAATCGCGGCCCTGACCGGTGATCAGCCGATCCGCAGCCCGGTGCCTTGGTAGCTGCCGGGAGTCCGCTGTAACCCACGCGCTACGCGTCGCCGCACTGTGTGCTTCACCGAACCCAAAAAGGTCACCGGCTAGGTTGGTCCCTGGCCGGCGCCGCGGCGGTTGCGGTTACGCGGCCCTACGGCCACGCGCCTGTCCTGGTGGACATGAGAATCATAACCGTCAGCCGGGACGGTTCGCATCCTCCGGCGGCGTGTCGTCCGGCCACGGCCACTCGTCCGACTCCACGAGCCGCAACCAGTCGCTGCTGTCCACCGTCGACTCATCGGCCTCGCGCGAGACTGCCACCAGACGGCGATCCCGCTCATCCGCCAAGGCTCGCGCGATAGCGTGCAGCACCTCCACGTCCTGATGCTGATCCTGCCTCCACCGGATCTTCCTCACCACTTCGGCCAAACCGACGGCGATCTCATCATCTGTCCAGTCCTCCGGCTTATCGCGCAAGCTCACGTTGTTCCCCCTCGGTTTTTTGACAGCTCCGACTCTCGGCGACAGCTGTCGCACCGTTTCTCTCCCCACGGAAACCCCGGGTCGTTTCCGGCGAAACGGGCCGTGGGCGGAAAATCCTGCCGTAAGTAAATCGGCGCGACAGGTGTCGCGGCTGCTGCCGACGTCAAAAAACGGAACGTCTCACCAGCGCGTCCACATCGAGTCCATCCTCGATCCCGTCGGGCGCGCACCGAACCGGAGCGACAGCCCGAGCCTGCCGCCACTGGTCCGACTGCACCGCACGTGCTCGGCTTGCAGGTTGTGCAGCTCTTCGGTTCCGCCGAGCGCGAGGGCGATGCGGTGTCCGCAGTCGAATGCGAGCAGGTTCTCTCGTCGTACGCCGTTGACGACGATGTACCGGGGACCGTCGTAGTCGATCTCTCCACCGCATCGGGCGCACGGACCGCCGCGTGCCTTGATGATGGCCCGATTGCGCCGATACTCGACGGACTTGCGGGCAGGGCTGCCGCTCACGTCGACTGCCACGACGGGGCGGGTTTCTCGACCGCACCGCACGACGGGCAGCGGCGACGGATCACCGGGTTGCCTGCACTGTCCACGCGGTTGGCATCCTCGACCGGCGGCCTGGTGCAGTCCCAGCGGTGGCGGATGCGGTCGGGCTCGGGCAGGCCAGGCGGCCAGGCGGGAGGGGTCATGCTGGTACCTCGCAGTTCTCTTCGTGCCCGATGGAGTCGACCTGCCAGCCGCAGTCGATGCAGATGGGCGCGGCCAGCTCTCGCACGCCACCTTCTAAAGAGGTGGCTGTGCGAGATTGCTCCGGTATCGAGATTGCCGAGATTGGTGGCGAGATTGGGCTGACCTGCGCCGATGTGTCGGCGCGAGATTGCTCATCGGCACCGAGATTGCCGTTATCCACAGGGGTTCGCGAGATTGCTCTGAGATTGCTCCCAAGATCATCTCGGGCGGCCGCGTGGTAGACCTTCTCGGGTTTCCCGCCACCGGGTTTCGGGTCGCTGTCGCGAGCAACCAGGTGCCGGTCACCGACCAGTTTGTTGAGCCGTCGGGCGGCCTTGTGGATCTGCGCTGCTGTCGGCTTGTCGGTGTTGAAGAGGGCTACTGCCGCAGCCCGGACGGTGAGCCCGTGCGAACCGGATGCGACCGCGATGGCGATCAGGTCGGTTCCGCGCCACACGTCGGTGTGTCCTCCATCGTGGTCGTGGATGAGCTGCATCGGGCCGACCTCGGCCGCAGGTTGCTTGAGGTGGTGCCACTCGACGATCGGGTCACCGGCAGCGCCCCACAGCAGGACCACCGATCCGGCGCCCGCGGTCAGCCATACCGAGCCGTACACGTCGGCGAGGGTGGTCGGCTTGGCGCCGCTAGGGCCGCGTTTGACAACGTGGTGCAACTCGACGAGCTGGACACCTTCGGTGAGGGCGAGCTGGCGTGCCCGGTTGTAGGCGGCGCCGACCTCGTCGTCGGTGAGCCCAAGCGCTGCATCCTTGAGGGAATCGAGGATGATCGTGTCCGCGTCGGCCAGCTTCGCCAGCCCGACGAGGGTCTCGGTGTGCCGTGCGACATCGCCTGGTGGTGGCCCTTTCCAAACCACGAGCCGCTCGGTCAACGTGGGCCGCTCGTCCTGGTGGAAGTGCCGGCGCAGCGACCGGGCGATCTGCGCCGGTCGGTCCATCGCGAGATACAGCAGACGGCCGACGGTGGGCTCGACCGGGTAGCCGAGCAGGGTATCTACCAGCCCGAGCCGGGCGCGGACGAGCTGCCCGGTGAGTGTGGTCTTGCCGACGCCGGGCGGCCCGACGACGATGAGCGACTCGCCCTCAGCCCAGATGACCTCGTCACCGCGGCCCCAGATGCATGGCACCGCAAGGGGTGCGTCGAGGATGAAAGCGCCCCCGTCGACCATCCGCGTGGCCGACACTCCGTCGGTGCGTTCATTCTGCGGGTCGTCGAGTACGGCCGGGGTGGTGTGCTGGTATCCCTCGGACCGCCCAGCCGGGTAGCGGCCGTAGACGTCGCGCAACTTCTCGACCGCATCGTCCCACGGCAACGGCGTCTCGCAGGCCGGCGGCTGTTCGCAGCGGCGCCAGGCCTCCCACAGGAGCACCTTCGCCTCGTCGAGGGGTACCTCGCGGGCGCGCAGACTGCACGCGTACCTGACGAGCGCCTCGTGCCGCTCGCCGGACACGTCGGCCCGCTTCCCGCGGATCACCTCGGGTAGCCCGGCGAACCCGCCGGTATGGCCGTCCGTGGACTCTGGTCGGGCCGTGAGGACCTCGACCAGCCACGTCGGGCACGGCGCCACGTCGGTGTCGTTCTCGACGGTGTAGACCCTGCCGGTGGCGTGCAGCGACCCCGGTCCGACGACATAGCCGCCTCGTCCGCGAACGTCGACGCCGTGACCCTTGAGCGCCCCGGTGCGGTTGCCGAGCTCGACGCCGGTTGGTGCGGCGAAGTAGTAGTGCCGACCCTTACCGGTCGTCACCGTGAACGTCGCCGGCACCTGCCGACCGACACTGACCGCGTACTTCGCGAACGCGTCGAGCGTGTCCTCGTCAACGACCAGCAGACCGGAGGGGCCGCAGGCAATGCCGACATTTGCGTGAGGCTCCCGACCACTCTGCGGCGATCCGGCCGGCGTCGGTGGTCGCCCACTCCGACCATTTGACGCACGGGTGTTTGCCCCGGTCGGTGCAGGTCGCCGGGTCGTGCATCGAAGTGCGGATACCGGCGCAGACGGGCAGGGCGGGGTGGTCGACAGGGAACACGTGCAGCCTGCGGCCGGCAAGCTCGAGAACGGCGGAGAGGTCAGCCATGGCGCAGCTCGACGTCGCCCCGGAAATGGCGGCAGCACACCGACGCCGGGCACTCCGGCTCACGGCGCAACCAACCCAGAGCCTCGCAATAAGTGCCGACGACGACGTAGCGCCGCCGGTCGATGGTGACGGTGGGGTGTTGGACGATTGCTGTAGCCGTCTCCGCCGACTGCTCGGGAGCCGCCCCTTGTGGGCGGTCTTCTCGTGTGGTCACGCGGCCGGCGGCCCGTTCTGCTCGGCGCGCAGCGATTCGAGCCAGGTGGTTACATCGCGCTCGTCGTAGAGCACACGGCGACCGACTTTGAAGCTGGCGGGTCCCTGCCCGATGTGCCGCCAATAGCGGACTGTCTCTGCTGATGTTCGGCACAACTGCGCCACTTCGGGGGTTGTCAAGTACCTGGACAAGGCGCTCCTCTCCCGAGCAGGATCTCGGAACTTGCTCTGACTCAGAGAGCCTAGATCCGCTGAACCGGAGTAACTACCGTTGACCTGCGCTGAAAGTGGCGCTAACCTACTCTGCGTGCGCGCGGGCTTTGGGAGTGGCGGCTGGGTGAGCATCGACGGTCTCGGCCTGCCTGGACCGTTGTACGTGCGCGTTCGATACGACGACACCGGGCGCTTGCAGATCAGCGAGCTCTATCTCGACGCTAGCCAAGGTACGAACTTCATCGAGGCCCAAGACATCCAAGGCCTCCCGATCCGCGACATCAGAGCGGCCATCAACTACTGGGAGGAGTACCTCGGGCACCGCATCGACGAGGCCGCCCCGGACCTGTCGACGCTCGCTTCGTACTACGCCGCTACATTCGTAAACTTCAATGAGCCGCTAGCGGAGGGCAACTGGGTCGTCGGCTGTCTTGCGAGCCAGTTCATACCACCGGGTGAGAAGAGAGCGACCACCGAAACGGGTCAGCCGGTGATGCGCGTTCCGCACGCGAAGCGGAAGTGGCAGGGCATCCGGGAGATCGACTCAAGCTTCCGCCTTCCGGCTGGTGGGCCAACGGAGGGTCTCACAGACGAGTTCCTACGCGACGTCGCGCGCGCCTATACCGCTGCCCTCGCGCGTGGTGAACGACCAAATAAGGCGATCGCTGAGCAGACGGGGTTCTCGGATCGGACGGCGCAGCGTTGGGTCTACACGGCCCGGCTCCGCGGCATCATGCCCAGGGGACGGAAGGGTGCGGCCGGATGAGCAGCATCAACAAGCTGTCGGGTGGCCGATGGCAGGCGCGTTACCGGGTGACACCGGGCGGTAGGCAGTACAGCAAGACGACGCGCCGTAAGGTGGACGCGCAGCGGTGGCTCGACGAGCGGACTGCGGCCGTTCAGACGGGGATGCATGTCGACCCGAAGACAGCGAGGATGACCGTCGAGCAGTGGTGTTCGACGTGGCTCGCCGGGTACGCAACGCGGCGGGCGTCGACTGTGCGGCAGGCGCGGGTGCACATAGCCCGGATCGTCGAGGCGTTCGGCGACATGCCGTTGTCGTCGGTGCGGCCGTCGCACGTGAAGGCGTGGACCGCGAGGCTCGCCGGCGACGGGCACGAGCCAAGCTATGTGTACGCGCTGCATGCGCGGCTGGCGCAGATCCTGGCCGATGCGGTGCATGACGGGATCATGCCGCGCTCGCCGTGCTCTAGGCGGACCTCGCCGGGGCAGGGCAGGCAGCGGCCGTATGTGGCGACCACGGAGCAGGTGTGGGCATTGCACGACGCGATGCCCGACCGCTACCGGGCAGCAGTGCTTCTGGGCGCGTTCGTCGGCCTACGGACTGCTGAGGCGTGCGGTCTGCGGGTCGTTGACGTGGACTTCATGCGCGGGATCGTCGCACCGGCCGTCCAGTACCTGGCCGAGCCGTTGAAGACTGAGACGGCGAGGACCGCAGTGCCGATCCCGCAGAGCTTGGCGCTGATGCTCGCAGCGCACGTCGAGCGCTACCCGGCCGAGACGGTCCTGTCGGGCGAAGCGGGCGGGCAGGTTGGTCCGTGGGCGTTGGAGCGGGCCCTCCGCCGCGCCAGGACGGCCGTGGACGGCCTGGCGGACGGCTTCCGGCACCACGACCTACGGCACTACTTCGCGTCGCTCCTGATCGCGTCCGGCGCGGACGTGAAGACCGTCCAGGGGCGGCTGCGGCACGCCTCGGCAAAGACGACGCTAGACACCTACGGCCACATGTGGCCCGACCGCGACGAGTCGACGAGAGCGGCCGTGGAAGTCGCGCTCGTCGCTCGTGAGGAATTTCTGAGGAACGCTGGAGCGTCTCAGTGACGTTTCCGAAGGTCAGACGCGCTGAGCGCCCTAGATGTCGAAGTACAGCTCGAACTCGTGCGGATGCGGACGCAGCCGAATCGGGTCTATCTCGTTGGTGCGCTTGAAGTCGATCCAGGTCTCGATCAGGTCGTCGGTGAAGACGCCACCCTCGAACAGATACTCGTGATCGTCTTCCAGAGCGTCGAGCACCTCCCCGAGCGACGCTGGCACCTGCTGCACCGCCGCGTGCTCCTCCGGCGGCAGCTCGTAGAGGTCCTTGTCGATCGGCTCCGGCGGCTCGATCTTGTTCCGGACGCCGTCGAGGCCGGCCATCAGCATTGCGGAGAACGCCAGATACGGGTTGCACGAAGGGTCGGGAACGCGGAACTCGATGCGCTTCGCCTTGGGTGAGGTGCCCGTCACCGGGATTCGCACGGCAGCCGACCGGTTCCGCTGCGAGTAGACCAGGTTGACCGGCGCCTCGAATCCAGGAACGAGCCGGTGGTAGGAGTTGACCGTCGGGTTCGTGAAGGCCGCGAGCGACGGCGCATGCGCGAGCAGTCCACCGATGTACCACCTGGCCAGGTCGGACAGTCCCGCGTAGCCGAGCTCGTCGAAGAACAGCGGGGAGCCGCCTTTCCACACGCTCTGGTGGCAGTGCATCCCGGAGCCGTTGTCGCCGAACAGCGGCTTCGGCATGAACGTCAACGTCCGACCGTGCTGCCACGCGACGTTCTTGAGGATGTACTTGTAGAGCATCAGCTTGTCGGCCGCGTGCAGCAGTGAGTCGTAGTTGTAGTTGATCTCCGCCTGTCCGGCCGTGCCGACTTCGTGGTGCGCCTTCTCCACCTGGATGTTGGCCGCGAGCAGCGTGGTCACCATCGCGTCGCGCAGGTCGGCGAAATGGTCGGTGGGTGGCACTGGGAAGTAGCCGCCCTTGTAGCGCGGCTTGTAGCCCCGGTTGCCGCCCTCCTCCTCACGGCCGGTGTTCCACGCGCCTTCGATCGAGTCGATGTAGTAGTAGCCCGCATTGGTCTTGGTCTCGAACCGGACGTCGTCGAAGACGTAGAACTCGGCTTCCGGGCCGAAGTACGCGGTGTCGCCGATTCCGCTGCTGTTCAGGTATCCCTCGGCCTTCGCGGCGATGTTTCTCGGGTCGCGGCTGTACGGCTCGTCGGTGAACGGGTCGACGATGGAGAAGTTCATGGCCAGCGTCTTGATCGAGCGGAACGGGTCGATGAACGCGGTGTAGGGGTCCGGCAGCAGCTTCATGTCGGACTCGTGGATCGCCTGGAACCCCCGGATGGAGGATCCGTCGAACATCAGCCCGCCCTCAACCGCATCGGCGTCGAAGGAGCTGGTGGGAACGGTGAAGTGCTGCATGACGCCCGGCAGGTCGCAGAACCGTACGTCGATGAGCTCGACGCCCTCGTCCTTGACGTAAGCCAGCAGCTCGTCGGCGTTGTTGAACATCCAGCCTCCTCGGCCCGGCGTCGACCGGACCTGTCGTGTCTCGTACGCCGGTCGGCGTCGACCGGATCGGCTCGGTGCGGACGTTACGGTGACGCCATTTCCCGGTCGTGTCCCGGGTGTTTCGCCCGTGTTACGCGGCGCAGGGACCTTACCTCAGCGGCAGTCGAACGTCAGCGTGGCGGCGGCTGGCCACGCGGGACTTTGATGTTCCTGGGCAGTGGTCCCTTCGGCATCGGGATTGGCTGGGTGCCCAGGGCGCGGAGCCGGGACCGCAGCTCGGTGACCTCGGCGGGGCGCAGGCTACGCGGTAGCTTCATGACGTACTTGGCGACCCGGCGCAGCGGTACCTGGTCTTCGTCGTTGCCGACGAGGACGTCGATCACCGGCGCCGCACCGACGACCCGTGCGTGCCTGCGCTTCTCCTGAGTCAGCAGGTTGGTCACCCGGTTGGCGGAGGTGCCTTCGCCGACCAGGATCACCCCGGGTCGGCCCACCACCCGGTGCACGACGTCCTGGTGCTTGTTCGTCGCGACGACGGGAGTGACGTCCCAGCCGCGGCGCAGGGTCCCCAGGGCAGCCATTGCGGCCCCCGGTTGGCCTTCGATCTGCAGATATGCCGCACGCTCGGCGCGGCGGCCGAAAACCACGGCTCCCGCCAGCAGCGCCATCGGCAGCCCGATGATCGGCCACAACCAGATCGGCTCCACGAAGATGCCGACGACGACCATGACCGCGAGGACGGCCAGTACCGCGGCGGCGGAGATCCAGCCGATGCGAGGGTCGGTCCGCTTCGCCATCTGGTAGGTCTGGCGGATTTGAGCGAGCCGCCCCTTCTTGGAGCCGGCGGCATCCTTCTTGTCGCTGCTCTTGGCGGCCATGGCCGATAGGGTACGGCCCCGCGTCGGACGGACCGAAGCCCCGGTGTTCACGCTTCCTAGCCGGCGGCCACCGCTGAGCGTCGAGCGTCGACTGCCTGCTGGAAAAGCCGGCCGGCGCGGTACGACGACCGCACCAATGGACCAGACATGACGCCGAGGAACCCGAGGCCCTCGGCCTCTTCGCGGAGGGCGACGAACTCATCGGGCCGAACCCAGCGCTCGACTGGATGATGACGGGCCGACGGACGCAGGTACTGGGTGATCGTGAGCAGTTCGCACCTCGCGTCGCGCAGGTCGCGTCAGCGCCTGCGAGATCTCCTCGCGCGTCTCGCCCAAGCCGAGGATGAGGTTGGACTTCGTCACCATTCCGGCCGCGCGGGCCATCGACAGCACCTCGAGCGAACGCTCGTAGCGGAACGCGGGCCGGATCCGCTTGAAGATCCGCGGAACCGTTTCGACGTTGTGGGCGAACACCTCCGGCGACGCGTCGAACACCTGCTGGAGGAGCTCGGCTTCCCGGAGAAGTCAGGAGTGAGGATCTCGACGCCGGTGCCGGGGTTGAGCCGGTGGATGGCGCGAACGGTCTCGGCGTAGAGCCAGGCCCCCTCGTCAGCGAGATCGTCCCGGGCCACGCCGGTGACGGTCGCGTACCGCAGGCCCATGGCCTGCACCGACTCGGCGACTCGGCGCGGCTCGTCGCGGTCGAGCGGCTCGGGCCGCCCGGTGTCGATCTGGCAGAAGTCGCACCGGCGCGTGCATTGGTCGCCGCCGATGAGGAACGTCGCCTCGCGGTCTTCCCAGCACTCGAAGATGTTGGGGCAGCCGGCTTCCTGGCACACCGTGTGCAGGCCCTCGCGCTGGACCAGCGCTTGGAGTTCTCGATACTCGGGACCCATCCGAGCGCGTCGTCTTGATCCACTCCGGCTTCTTCTCGATCGGGGTCTCGCTGTTGCGCACCTCGAGGCGCAGCAGGCGACGGCCGTCCGGAGCGACGCTCACCGCGTCAGCCTACCCAGAGCCGGCTGCCGTGACAGCGGCAGCGATTGGGACCGACGAAGACAGCAGACCCGGCAGGTGGCGTTCGACGAGCGGCATCGTCTCCGCCACGCTCACCCTTCGGCCGAGCTCCGCGGACAGCGACGTGACGCCAGCGTCGGCGATGCCGCACGGCACGATCCGCGAGAACCAGGCCAGGTCGCAGTCGCAGTTGAGGGCGAATCCGTGCATGCTCACGCCCTGTGCGACCCGCATGCCGATGGCGGCGACCTTGCGGTCCGGCCCACGCCCGTCGGCCGCGACCCACACCCCGCTGCGGCCAGGCACCTCGACCCGGCCGGCGGGGACGCCGACTTCGGCGCACACGTCGATCAGCACTTGTTCGACTCGGCGGACGAAGGCGACGACGTCGACCGGCTCGGGGAGGCGGACGATTGGATAGCCGACGAGCTGGCCGGGGCCGTGCCAGGTGATCTTGCCGCCGCGGTCGACGTCGACCACAGGGGCTCCGGCGTCCGCCGGTGGCCGTTCATCGGTCGCTGTTCGCTTACCTGCCGTGTAGACCGGCTCGTGCTGGAGCAGCATGACGGTGTCGTCGATTTCGCCAGCAACCCGGGCGGCGTGCAGACGCCGCTGCTCGGCCCACGCCGGCAGGTACGGCTGCAGGCCGTCGTAGCGCACAACATGTGGAGTTTCCACACGTTCACCTTACGTTCCGGCTGTGGACAGGCAGCTGGCCATTGTCACCGGCCGGAAAGGCATTTGCGACGATGGGTGCATGGACCTTCCCCCGCACGTGCCCGGCTACGCCGTGGACGGGCCGCTCGGGGGGAACGGCACCGTGTGGGCCGGACGGGAGGAAGGTACCGGCGCTCGGGTCGCGTTGCGCCTCCTGCCGCTCGCGGATCCCTCAGCTCGAGAGCGGGCGCGTCGCGAAGTTGCGCTGTTGACGGCTGTCGACCACCCGCATGTGCTGCCGTTGCTGGGCGTCGTCGACATTCCCGGTGCGCTGGTATTGGTGCTCGAGCTCGCCGAAGGAGGCAGCCTCGACGATCTGATTGCCGAACGCGGAACGCTCGGCCCCGGCGAGGTCGTGACCGCCTGTGCGCCCATCGCGCAAGCGTTGGCCGAACTGCATGCTCACGGCATCGTTCATGGTCGTGTGGCAGCCGACAGCGTGCTGTTTTCCGCCGACGGGCGGCCGATGCTCGCCAACCTCGGAACCGGAGGGTCCGGCCAGCGGCCGGGCCCTCCCGTATCGTGCCCCCAGAGCTGCAGGCCGGGTATCCCGCTCAGCCCGGCTCCGACGTATACGGACTGGCCGCCGTCGTCGTGCGTGCCCTGACGGGATACGTCCCCAACCAGGCGTTGATGCTGCCCGGTGTTCCGCCGGCCACCCAGAGCGCCCTCGCCCAGGCGATGCACCCCGATCCGAACCGGCGTCCGGCTGCGTCCTCCCTCGCGAACGCCCTGTTCGTGCTCGCCGATCCGGAACCAGTCGTCTTCACCGTGAACTCCTCGACCTCGGCGTCAGCCCCGGTCGACATGCTGGTTTCGGAGAGTGCGGCAGACGTGGTGATCGAGGCCGACCCCGCCCCGCGGTCGAGGCGAGCCGCACGGCGGGCTCAAGCGGCCGAGTCTGCCGGGCCCGCGACGCTGGCCACTGCATCGGCTCCGGCCGCGACCATCGACGCACCGCCGGTCCTGCCAGAGGTCGAGCCCCACCCGCGCCGGCGTCGCCGACGTCGGCTGCGCCGGGTCGATCTCGCCCGCATCGCGATGGTGGTGGCCGTTCCGGTGATCCTCGCCGGAGCCGTCTTCGCCGGGTTGCAGCTGTGGGGTGGCGACGGGGATACGGAACAACTGCCTGGCGCTACTCGCGTCACGTCCCCGGGCGAGGCCGACGTTCCGGTCGACCTGT
>CAWCED010000019.1:0-112832 GCA_963794465.1 uncultured Actinomycetota bacterium
GCCGTCCCACGTCTGGTAGTGCGCGAGCTGCGGGTGCAGCTCGACCCAGCCCGCCGGGCAGCTTTGGCCGGTCGACGTCGTCGTATGCCCGTTGGCGTCCGGCAGTGTCGTCCAGTCGTCACCGCCGGGAGAACGAACCTCGACGAACAGGTGGTCCCACTCGGGTTCGGTGTCGTACGACGTCCAGAACGTCATCGACCCGCCAGCTGCCGGCACGGCGATCTCGCGGGTAAGCCTCTTGTAGGAGACGTCGGCGATCTGCGAGTACACGTACTGGGTTCCGGTGTGCGGGTCGAACGGGCCGCCCGGCTTGTCGTACCGCGCCGCGGCCCAGCTCTCGAACTGCTTGAACTGGTCGGGCGGCAGGATGCCGCTCGTCGCGAGGAACGACGACCTCCGGAACGTGTTACCTGCGAAGACGGGATCGTCAAGGCCCCACGCGAGGCCCGTGAACGGGTCGTCGACGCCTATCGCGTCGAACGCGGCGCCTCCGACATGACCGTCGTTGGCCACGGCAACGTAGCCACCCAGGTAGTACTGCATCACGTCGTTCATGGCGTCACCACCGAAGAACGAGCCGAACAAGGGCAGGCAGCGCCGCGGGTCCGTACCCGCGGGAAGCGGGTTGCAGGCGATCTCGCCCTTGGGGTCGTACAACTGGATGCCCACGGCGGCGCTGGTGTACTGCTGGCCGGCGGAGTCGCCTGCGAGGAGCACCTTGCCGCCCTCGTTCATGTACGAGCGGAACTCGAGCAGTTCGTCGAGTGCCAGCCGGTCGGCATTGCCGCCAGCACGGCCGGCGGTGCGGGTGACCAGGTCGTTTCCGGTCTCCCAAATGACGGCGTCGTAGTGGCTGAGCACTCCGAGGGCGTCCGGGGCGATCCGCCCGGCGGCGTCGATGTCGTAGACGTCGGCCTGCTGGCCGTTGGCGGCCAAGGCGTCGGTGTACTGAGTGACGAAGTGCGGGCCTGCCGGATCCTGCACCGGCGAGGCGCCGGTGTAGTCCTCGGCGGCCACGACGAGCACGCTGTTGCCGCTTTCGGAGACGGCCTGGTACGTGAACGAGTCACTGACTGCGCCGCCACCTTCGAACCAGACCTCGACCGAGTCGCCGGGGTCGGTGCCGGTCACGACGCCTCGCATCTGGTGGTAGTAGACCGACGCCGGGTTGTACGTCGAGCCGCCCTCCCACTCCGATGTGGGTGCTGACTGCACCTCACCGTCGTTGATGCGGTACTTCACTTCCACGGCGCCGAGGCTGCGCTTGGCGATCACTGCGACCGGCTGCGGGTCGCCGTACGACTCCGTGAAGCTCAGCCGGACGCCCGGGTTGCCGCGCTTGTAGGGGTCGTCGCTGTCGACGTAGAACGGCTTGGTCTCGATCCCCGTGACCGTCTTCGGGTCGTCGGGGTCGACTGCCGAGTTCGCCACCGACTGGGCGAACGGCAGGTTGCGCTCGAACTCCGCCTGCACCAACGCGTCGTCGTCCGGGAACACGAACCCGCAGCCGTCGCAGCCCTCGGACAGCTCCGGGGTCCAGGCCAGGGCGCCGGTCACAGCGTGCGCGTAGTCGGTGGTCTCACCGTTGGTGACGTAGAGGACGTCCGAGCTCAGGCCCGGGTGGAAGTCGGCGATGGCCGGGTCGTCCAAGTTGCCGGACATGGCGTAGTAGATGGGGTCATCCGCGGTGGGAGTGCCGGTCTGCCAGCCCTCGGCGTAGAGCAGCCACTGACCTGCCGAGTGCCAGTTGACCTGGAAGGCGAAGCCGATCCGGTCGAGCAGTCCGACCATGGCCTGGGTCTCGGGCTCGGACAGCGGATCGGGACCACGGTACGTGTCGCTGGACTGGATGGACGACGACCCCTCTTCGTCGTAGCCCCAGTGGTTGGGGAAGTTGCGGTTGGGGTCGACGCCGTCGCCGACCTGGGTCTGGCCGTCTCCGTTGTTGTCGCGGAGGTTCTTCCGCCACAGCCGCTCGTGGTCGAACGTGTACTGGTAGCCGTCGGGGTTGGCCACGAGGATGAACCAGAGTTCGGTCGTCTGCAGAAGCTTGCGGACTTCACGGTTGTTGGCCCGCCACTGGTCGATGTAGTGGTTCATCAGCCGCCGGTTGACCTCGGTGGAGATCCATTCACGCGCGTGCTGGGTGGAGCTGTAGAGGACGGCCGGACGCGTACCGTCCGGTGTGCCGCGAGCGCCCTGGGTCAGCTTGACCGCGATGATCTCGCGACCCTGGCCGGTGTGGCCCAGGACCTCGAGCTTCACCAGTTGGGGGTTGTTGCGCGCCGCGGCGTAGAGCTGGTCGCGGATGCCGCCGGCCTCGTCGTATGAGCGCCAGACGGTGAAGCCGTTGGCGGCCTGTTCCGCCGCAAACTCCTGAACGGTCTCGCCGCCCTTGACCCGGGTCAGCTTCAGGTCGACTCCCCGGCCCCGAAGCCGGTCGGCCTGAGCCTGGTCGAGGACCATGTCGAGCTCGACCCCGTCGGCGACCGCTCGCTGGTCAGTTACTTCGATGCCCTGCTGGGCGATCGTGGGTAGCTGGTCGGCCTGCACCACTGCGGTATAGGCGTCCAGCCGATCCGGACGCGCGGTCGGTGCGGCAGTCGCGGTCGTGAGCCCTGTGCAGAGTGCGGCGACGACCGCTGCGACCAGTGAAATGACAAGCGATCGACGCATTGCTCCACCTCCGCGTTGGCCCAATCCTGGTCACTCTTGCACCGCCCCGCCGACGTCGCAATGGTTGTAGGGGTGCCGATGCGGCGGGGGCGGGGTGAGGCTAGTCGCGGACCTGCGCATCGTGCTCGCCGATCACGACGTACTGACTCCGACGGGGCGTGAATGGCGCAGGTGGAGGCTGGCGCCGGAACAATGACGGGAAGCATCGTAGGCTCACCTGCCGTGACCATCGCGGCCCCGACGCACGATCCGATTCCACTCGTCGTGCGGACAGCTGCGGTTCCAGACCCCGGATCGTTGCTGGCGTTGCTACCGGAGGACGCGCCGCTCGCTTGGGTTCGTCGCGGTGAGGGACTGGTCGGCTGGGGCCGGGCGGCCTCGGTCGAGATCCGTGGGCCGGACCGCATCGCCCACGCCGACCGGTGGTGGCGGGAACTGCTGGAGACGGCGGTCGTCCGGGACGAGGTGGGGCTGCCGGGGTGTGGTCCAGTCGCCTTCGGGTCGTTCACGTTCACAGCCGGCTCCGGGCCGTCGGTCCTGGTGGTGCCGGATGTCGTCGTGGGATACCGCTCCGGACGATGGTGGGTCACGACCGTTGGTGTGCAGGGAGCGTTGCCGCCGGTCGTCTCACTCAACGGGGGCTCCCCGCTGCGGCGGCCCGAGCCGGTGGCTTTTGCCGACGGCGCCCGAAGTGGCGCCGAGTGGGAGCTCGTCGTCGCCGACGCTGTCAGCCGGATCGGTTCGAGCGACCTCGAGAAAGTCGTGCTCGCACGGGACCTGGTTGCCGAGGCGCCCGCTCCGGTCGATCCACGCTGGCCGCTGTCCCGGCTGGCTGAGAACTATCCGCGGTGCTGGACGTTCTGCGTCGACGGCTTGCTGGGCGCCACACCCGAGTTGCTCGTCCGGCTCGAACGCGGGCTGGTGACGTCTCGGGTACTGGCCGGGACGATCCGGCGGACCGGCGACGACGCACACGACCTTGCACTAGCGGCATCACTTGCCCGGTCCAGCAAGGACTTGGAGGAGCACGAGTACGCAGTCCGGTCCGTTGCCGGCGCGTTGCGGCCGTTCTGCTCGAGCATGAACGTCCCGGAGACACCGTTCGTCCTGCACCTAGCCAATGTGATGCACCTCGCCACCGACGTCACCGGCGTCGCTGCCGGGCCGTCGAGTTCTCTGGCGCTCACCGGCGCGCTGCATCCCACCGCCGCCGTGTGCGGCACGCCTACCGCGGCTGCCGCTGATCTGATCGACGAGATCGAGGGCATGGATCGCGGTCGCTACGCCGGTCCGGTCGGCTGGATCGACGCGGCTGGCGACGGAGAATGGGGTATCGCACTGCGCTGCGCTCAGATCGACCCGGCAAACCCGGCCCGGCTTCGGTTGTTTGCCGGCTGCGGCATCGTTGCCGGTTCGGATCCCGAGGCCGAACTGGCGGAGTGCGCCGCGAAGCTGCTGCCAATGCGGGACGCACTCTCCGGCTGAGGGCGCCCCCTTCATCGGGTCGTGAAGATCGTCGTGCTGGTTGAGGCACATGTTGGCGCGGCGGATTCAACACGACGATCTTCACGACGACGTCAGGCAACGCGGCGCGCCGACCCGGCCGAGTCAGACCGGCGCGGCCCAGCCAGACCGACCCGGCTCAGTCAGGTCAGCGCGGCGGCCACCTCTGAGCGGAGCCGCGCATGCAGCTCCCGGTGGTGGTGCCGATCGACGCGCACCTCGACGACCCGAAACCCCGGTTGTGGTGCCAGCGCGGCATCCAACTTCTCGATCTCTACCCGCTGATAGGAGGTCCGAGTGGCGGCGCATAGGCCCTCGATGTCGACGCCGTGCGGCGTACCAAATACGCGCTCGAAGACATCTGAGTGCTCCGGTGCGCCCTGCTCCAGCAGGGCGAAGATGCCGCCGCCGTCGTCGTTCAGCACCACGATGCACAAGTCCGGACGCGGCTCAGGTGGTCCGATCACCAGCCCGTTCGCATCATGCAGGAAGGCCAGATCCCCCATGATCGCGTAGCTCGGTCGAAGCCGGGTGCCATCCGCCAACGCGACGCCGACAGCCGACGAGACCGTGCCGTCGATCCCACCCACACCCCGGTTGGTCAGCACGGGCCGTGGGAGCTGCTCGCCCAGCAGGTCCACATCACGGATCACCGAAGATGACCCGAGGAACAGCACGGCATCCCGCGGCAGAGCCCGAAGCACCGCCCGGGTCGCCGTGATGCCGCTCGGCGCTAGCAAACCGGCCTGATCCTCGTCGAGGATTCGGTCCACGACGATGCGCGCCCGCACACCAGCATCGGTCCAGGCCGACAACAGCCGCCCGGCAGCAGCCAGCCTGACGTCCTCACTGGATACATCCGCGTCCAGCGATCCGGTCGGATCGCTCGGCGCGGATTTGTTCAGCGTGGACGGATATGCCGCGGCGGCGACGTAGACCCGCCGGGCCACATGGGCGGCGTCCGACCACCGCGGGCCCGATGTGAGGACGTCGACGGGCGCGACGCCACCCCCGACGAGACGGACAATCTGCCTGGAAAGCGTCGGCCGACCGACGACGAGGATGCGCTGTGGTGCGTTGCGGTTGACCCAGCCCGCAGCGCCTGCGACAAGGGGGGAACAGGCGACCCCCACACCGCCACCGCGCCACTGCGGTTCGGCGACCACTGGCCAGTCCCGCTTCCCGGCGATCCGCCAGGCGGCGGAGGCCAGCTGCTCGGTCGTATCACCGAGCACCACGAGGGTTTCGCTTTCATCGTCGAGACCCGACCAGCCGAGCGGGTCGGTGACCCTGGCTGCCGCCACTGTCCACGGATGACCATCGGGGCGTCCGTCGAGCGACTCGACCCACGCATCGTCCCCCGCCGGGACCAGCGGGTCGCGGAATGCGACATTGACGTGGACGGGACCGGGATCGCCCGAGACCGTGCCCGCCGCGGCCAGAAATGCCCGACAGATGCTCGAGCGCCAGTACGGAACTTGCCCGGAGCGGCCGTCTGAAGCGCTGAGGTCGTGAAACAACCGGACCGACCCGCCGAAGATGCCCACCTGTTCGGTCGTCTGATTCGCGCCAACCCCGCGCAGCTCCTCCGGCCGGTCCGCGGTAAGCAGCAGCAGAGGGACGGCGCCGTGATGTGCCTCCAAGACCGCGGGATGCAGATTGGCCACCGCGGTCCCGGACGTGGTGATGACCGCTGCCGGTGCGCCACTTGACCTGGCGATGCCCAGCGCTGTGAACGCCGCCGACCGTTCGTCGATGCGGACATGCAACGTGAGCGTGCCGCGCGACTCCGCATCGGCCAGAGCCATCGCCAGTGGAGCAGAGCGCGAACCGGAGGCCAATACGACATGGGTCAGGCCGTTTCGTACGAGTTCGTCGACGACGACTCGAGCCAGCGCCGTCGACGGATTCACCAGGTCAGGCTAGCCGCGCGACCCGGTGCGCCCGCTCGCGCCACCATGCCGCTGTGACCTCGTCGGCGCGCGCAGCAGCGAGAGCCTCCGGGTGCGGTTCCGGCCTTGACACCGGCACCGTTCCGTCGACGGGGATCACGGGCCGGTCGACGACGTCCCGCGCGAGCAGAGCCGCCGTCGCCAGGCCGCAGTCGTAAGGCAGCTTGGGCAGTGCCGCTGCGAGGGCGACGCCCGCTGCGATCCCGACCGACGTCTCGAGAGCGCTCGAGACCACGACCGGCAGGCCGATGTCCTCGGCGATGCGAAGGCACGCGCGCACCCCGCCCAGCGGCTGCACCTTCAGGACCGCGACATCCGCCGCTCCGAGCTTGGCCACCCGCATGGGATCGTCGCTGCGCCGGATCGACTCGTCGGCCGCAATCGGCACATCGACGCGTCGACGTAGGGCTGCCAGGTCCTCGATCGATGCGCATGGTTGCTCGGCGTATTCGAGGCCGTCCGCGGCACGGTCGTACAGCGGCAACAGCCGACGCGCTGTCGGTAAGTCCCACGCACCGTTGACGTCGATGCGGATACGGCCGGCTGGACCGAGAATGTCTCGGACCGCGGCCAACCGGGCTTGGTCCTCGGCGGACGATTGCCCCGACTGCGCCACTTTGACCTTGGCGGTACGGCAGCCGGGAAAGGCGGTCAATACGTCCGCGACCTCACTCGGAGACACTGCGGGAACGGTCGCGTTGACTGGAACTCGGTCCCGCACGAACGGTGGCCAATCGGAATCGGCGGCCTCGGTCGCTGCCACCCACCAGCTCGCGGACTCGTCATCGCCGTAATCGGCGAACGGCGAGAATTCTCCCCAACCGACAGCGCCTCGCACCAACACGCCCTGGCGCACGTCGACACCCCGAAACGGGGTGCGGAGCGGGATTGAGAAGACGTGGAGGGCGCGGTTGTCGACGCCGGTCATGAGCCGACGTCGAGCGACTCGGTGAGCTGCTCGAAGGTCTCCTCGACGACGGCACGGCGGGAGGCGGGCCCGGCCACCAGCGGTTGCAGCACATGTTCGTCCGCGCTGACCAGCTGGAAGAGCACGACGTTGTCCTCGCCATACGAAACCTCGACGTTGACGGCGTCGTGTCCATCGATGTCGGTGGCCCGGGCCGATACGACCTGACCGTGAAGACTGGTGGCGACTTCGCGGACGCCAGTGTCCAGGTCGTACGCACCTCCGCGGGTGTCCAGGACGTTGAAGCCGACCTCGACTGCGCCGCCGGCCGCCGTTGCCTCGTACTGGCGGAGCGTCACCTGCGAGCCGTTCGCGTCGGCCGCGGTGTCCGAAGCCGGTTCGGTCTTCTCGGGAAGAGCAATACGTGCGCCACTCGGCTCGTCGGTGACCGTCACCCAACCGTTGGCCGGCTGAGCCATCGGGTCGTCGGTGCTACAGGCAGTGAACATGACGAGGATGATCGCGCACAGGGCAGCCCGTAGCAGGCAACGACGGGTCATGGCGAAGCTCCCCCGAGCACATGTCGGCCGTCGACGTCACGATCAAGTCTAGTCGCTGAAGATCGGTTCGTGGGCTGCTTTCTCTCGGCATATGCACTTCGGAACGTGGACATCGCGCCAGGTTCGCGAGGACCGGTGTGTCAGGCTCCGGAGAGCGCGGGGGCCGCAGCCCCCTCGGTTGAAATGATCGCCCGCGAAGGAGTACCACGATGGCATCGGCACCGTTCGATCCCTCGCTTTGGCACGCCGTGGACGGCTTCGAGTTCACCGACATCACGTATCACCGGCACGTCCTTGACGATCAGGACCGGCCCACCGTCCGGATCGCCTTCAACCGGCCGGAGGTTCGCAACGCGTTTCGGCCGCACACCGTCGACGAGCTCTACCGCGCGCTCGACCATGCGCGGATGAGCCCGGACGTCGGCTGTGTGTTGCTGACCGGGAACGGCCCGTCGCCGCGAGACGGCGGTTGGGCTTTCTGCTCAGGTGGCGATCAGCGGATTCGCGGCCGCGACGGGTACCGCTACACCACGGGCACAGACCAGGCCGTCGACCCGGCCCGCGCTGGCCGACTGCACATCCTCGAGGTCCAACGGCTGATCCGCTTCATGCCCAAGATCGTCATCTGCGTGGTGCCCGGCTGGGCCGCGGGTGGCGGGCACAGCCTGCACGTGGTGTGCGACCTCACCATCGCCAGCGCCGAGCATGCCCGGTTCAAGCAGACCGACGCCGACGTCGGCTCGTTCGACGGCGGATACGGCTCCGCGTACCTGGCCCGACAGGTGGGCCAGAAGTTCGCCCGCCAGATCTTCTTCCTCGGTGAGGAGCACTCAGCCGACGACGCCTACCGGATGGGCATGGTCAACGCCATCGTCACCCACGATGACATCGAGACGGTCGCCCTCGACTGGGCGGCCAAGATCAACAGCAAGAGCCCTACGGCCCAGCGGATGTTGAAGTACGCCTTCAACGCTATTGACGACGGGCTGGTCGGCCAACAGCTGTTTGCGGGTGAGGCAACCCGGCTGGCCTATATGACCGACGAGGCCGCTGAAGGCCGCGACGCGTTTCTGGAGAAGCGGTCTCCTGACTGGTCCCGATTTCCCTGGTACTTCTAGCCGGGTAGGCGGGGCCCAAGGACGACTCGGCGTGTCACTCCGGCGGGTCAGCAGGAGTGTCCGCGCGCGAGGGTGCCCGCCACTCGGGGGCTTCCCAGCCGCCTGGTCGCCGCGTATAGCCTGAGCCGCGGAATGGACACATCGACGGCCCCGGCGGCCCGACCACTCGACGTTGTCGACGTGCCGCTCGGACCGTCGGTGCTCGGCCGGGTGTTCCCGGCAGTCGAGGCAGCGCTGAGTGGTGGACCGGCGATCCTGCCGGTTCCCGAGCAGATGACGCCGGCCCGTGCCGCACTGGTCGCGGCGATGCAACCGAACAGGTCAGTCGAAGCCGTCGATGATGACCGGGTTGCTCTTGTCGTGCCGACCTCGGGTTCAACTGGCGAACCCAAAGGCGTGCTGCTTGGCGCCGCAGCGGTTAGGGCGTCGGTGGAGGAAACGCATTCTCGCATTGGTGGCCCGGGCCAATGGCTGCTCGCACTGCCTGCCACCCACATCGGTGGGCTCATGGTGCTTGCTCGCAGCGTCGTCGCCGGAATCGAACCGCATGCAGTCGACCTGGCCGGCGGATTCGCACCGCAGGCGTTCGCGGCCGCCGCACGCCGCGTTCTCGGCGGAGCTGCTCGCCGGCGGTATACCGGATTGGTGCCGTACCAACTGGCAGTCGTTCTCGACGCCGGAGGCGGGGCGCTCGACGCGCTGACGGCATTCGACGCCGTCCTGCTCGGCGGGTCCAGCACACCGCCTGAACTGCTCGACCGCGGACTAGCTGCCGGAGTGCGCGTAGTGACGACGTATGGCATGACCGAGACCTGCGGCGGCTGCGTCTACGACGGCCTACCGCTGGACGGGGTTCGCGTAGCGACCTCCGGAGAGGGCCGGGTCAGAATCGCGGGTCCGATCTTGTTCCACGGCTACCGGCTGCGGCCCGATCTGACCGCGCAGGTTTTCACCGACGGCTGGTTCACCAGTTCCGACCTCGGGCGGATCGACGCTGACGGGCGCCTCACCGTGTTCGGTCGAGCCGACGAAGTGGCCATCTCCGGCGGAGTCAACGTTCCGCTGGCCGCCGTGGATTCGCTGATCAGCACACATCCCGGCGTGACGGCTGTCGCCGCCGTCGCGTTGCCGGATCCGTCCTGGGGTCAGCGCGTGGTCGCGGTGCTCGTCCCGCGAGACTTTGCGGATCCGCCGACCCTCGAATCAGTTCGGGCCCACTTGGCAGGGCACGCCCCGGCGCACCTGCCGAAGGAACTGGTGCTGGTCGGTTCGCTGCCCACACTGCCCAACGGCAAGGTCGACCGTCGCGCGCTCGTCGCCCGGCTGCTCGAGACGACCACGGTCTGATGCCGGTACTTCGGGATTGGGTGGCTGGAGCGCGTCCTCGCACGTTGCCGGCGGCCGTTTCGCCGGTCGTCGTCGGCACCGGCGCCGCAGCAGCCGTCGGATCCGTTGTGTTCACGCGCGCGTTGCTTGCCCTGGTCGTGGCCGTGACCCTGCAAATAGGCGTCAACTACGCGAATGACTATTCAGACGGGATCCGCGGCACCGACACCGAGCGAATCGGCCCTTTCCGCCTAGTGGGATCGGGCACGGCGGCGCCGGCCGACGTCCGGACGGCCGCGTTCATCTGGTTCGGCATTGCCGGCACGGCCGGTCTCGTCCTGGTCCTCCTTACCGGCAGTTGGTGGCTGCTGGCCGTGGGTGGCCTGGCGATCGCAGCGGCGTGGTTCTACACGGGCGGGAGGAGGCCGTACGGGTATCACGGACTCGGCGAGGTGTCGGTGTTCGTGTTCTTCGGCCTGGTCGCCGTGACGGGTACCACATACGTGCAAGTCGGTCGCGCAACTCTGGTGTCGGTGGCCGGCGGCGTTGCCATCGGTTGTCTGGCCTGCGCAATCCTGGTGGTCAACAACCTGCGGGACGCGGAAGGGGATGCCCGCAGCGGCAAGCGCACGCTGGCCGTCGTCCTCGGGTCGCTACCTACCCGGCTCCTCTACGCCGGACTGCTCGTCACCGCATATGCGCTGGCCATCGCCCTCGCCATCGCTGGGCGGCCATGGGTTGCCCTCGCTGTGTTATCGGCTCCGCTCGCTGTCCGAAGCGCCATTGCGGTGGTCCGGGAGGCCAGCGGACCAGCACTCGGACCAGTCCTGAGGGACACTGCGACCACAGAACTCTGCTACGCCGCTCTACTAGCCCTCGGCCTCGCCGTCAGCAACACCTGACGACCAGGAACGCCGCTCGCCGGCCAAGCCGGCCGGCGAGAGTGGTCAAATCCAGGTGGACGCACCGCGGTGCGGGCAGGGGACCAGTGCGACACCGATGCAGCGCGGCGCGCCCACCCGGTCACCCGACGGCGCGGAGCCGTACTCGTCGCGCCGTCGAGGAGTCTCGCTATTTTGTTGCCCCCGCATTATCCACTTGCACGTGCATATGCGCTATCGTGCTCGCTATGCCGTGCGAACGCAAGTGCTGGTGCACGTGCACTTGACGTGCGCATGGTAAGCAACGCTCGATCGTCGGTCCAGCGTTCCGTCCCCTACCAGACGAAAGAGAAGAGAATGAGCCACCCGTACAACGGCATGCCCGCCAGCGAGCTGACGTCAGTCACCTGGCAGAAGAGCCTGCTGAGCAACCCCAGCGGTAACTGCGTCGAGATGGCGGCGCTCCCTGAAGGCGGCTTCGCCGTCAGGAACTCCAGGGACCCACACGGCCCGGCGCTGGTCTACACCCGCGACGAGATGGTCGCGTTCATCCTGGGCGCCCGACAGGGCAATTTCGACAACCTGATCGCCTAGCCCGCAGATCGCCACGACCGGCGCCGGACCTCGACACGGGTTGATTCCGGGAGATTCGGTTTCGTCTTGGCTGCTCCCAGCCGTACCATGTTCTGACAAGTCGTTGGCGAGGGCGGCGCCGGTCGGGTAGGCGAATACCTGGGGGCGATAGGTGACAGCGGCTCAGCCGGAGGGCGCGTCTGCCGGAGGGCCGACCGTCCTGCGGATGCTGCTGGGCGCCCACCTACGTGCCCTTCGTGAAGAGAAGGGCATCACCCGGGAAGCCGCCGGGTACGAGATCCGCTCGTCCGAGTCCAAGATCAGTCGGATGGAGCTGGGCCGGGTCAGCTTCAAGGAACGCGATGTCGCGGACCTGCTCACCTTTTACGGCCTCACCGACGAGGAAGAACGCACAGCACTGCTGACGCTCGCTCGCGACGCCAACCGTCCGGGTTGGTGGCACAGCGAGGGCGACATCGTGCCGCCCTGGTTCCAGCCATACGTCGGTCTGGAGTCGGCTGCATCGATGATCCGCACCTACGAGCTGCAGTTTGTGCCCGGCTTGTTGCAGACAGCCGACTACGCACGGGCTGTGATTTCGCTCGGGCATGGCCACGCGGAGCCGTCGGAGCTGGAACGGCGGGTCCGCCTGCGCATGTCACGCCAGCAGATACTCACCCGGTCGGACCCTCCCCAACTCTGGGCCGTGATCGACGAAGGTGCGCTACGTCGGCTGGTAGGCGGGCCCGATGTCATGCGCGCCCAAATCGCCGCCCTTATCGACGCCACGAAGATGCCCAATGTCCAACTCCAGGTGATGCCGTTTGACTTCGGTGGCCACGCCGCGGCGGGCGGATCGTTCAGCATCCTGCGCTTTCCGGATCAGGATTTGCCTGACGTCGTCTACCTCGAGCAGCTCATCAGCGCGAGCTACATCGACAAGCGCGAGGACGTCGAGCACTACGTCGCGGCCATGGAGCGGCTCGCGGTCGAGGCCGACCCGCCGTCTGGGACAGCCGAGACGCTCGGCCGAATACTCCAGGACCTCGAGTCCCGACCCGCGTGAGCCCGCACTTCCTTGCCCGCCGACCCGTTCTGCCAGTCCTTGCCGGAATCCGGAGTTCACCTGCGCTGCCCTCGCGACTAGGGTGAACTGCGTCCGTCCCCCAACCATCGAAGGAAGCCCCTGATGGCGTCGGACTCCCCGCTATCGCAGATCGACACATCCGTCGCGCACTCCGCCCGGGTGTACGACTACTGGCTCGGCGGCAAGGACAACTTCGCGGCGGACCGGGCGCTCGGGGACGCGATGGTTGCCGCGATCCCGACACTGAAGGTCATGGCCCGAGCGAACCGTGATTTCCTCGCTCGGGCGGTGCGCTATCTCGCCGCCGACGCAGGAGTCCGGCAGTTTCTGGACATCGGCCCGGGGCTTCCGACAGCTGGGAGCACCCACGAGGTTGCCCAGGAGGTCTCCCCCGAGAGCCGGGTGCTCTATGTCGATCACGACCCACTGGTGTTGGCTCATGCCCGAGCACTGATGACCGGCTCGTCGCAGGGTCAGACCGAGTTCATCATGGCTGATCTGCAACAGCCCGAGAAGATCCTCGCCGACACCGCGCTACCCCGCACGCTCGATCTCAGCCAGCCCGTCGGGTTGATCCTGGTCGCGATCTTGATGTACTTCCACGACTCAGAGGATCCGCAAGGCATGGTCAAGACGTTGCTCGACGGCCTGCCGTCCGGTAGCTACGTCGTCATCTCGCACCCGAGCGGTGATTTCAATCCCGAGGCTGTCCATGGCGCCGTCGCCGCTGCCACAGCCGCCGGGATCACCCTGGTGCCGCGCAGCCGAGAAGGGGTTGAGTCGTTTTTCGGCGGGCTCGAACTCGTGGAGCCCGGTGTGGTCCCGCTGTTGGCTTGGCGTCCAGACGAGTCCCTAGCCGGCGAGGATCCGGAGAGCGTCTGGTACTACGGCGGCATCGGCCGTAAGCCCTGACCCGCCGACAGATCACGGGTCGTCGGTCTCTGCGGGTTCCCCGCCCGTTCTGGCCTGGCCTGCACGCTGCTGCTCGTCCCAGGCATCCTCGGCAGCTGTGCGTTCGTCCATGCGTCGTTTGATCTTGGAAACCCGGTTCGCCAGTGCAACCGAGGCGGCGTCCCGGCTCTTGGACAGCGCAAAGATGCTGATGATCCCGGATCCGAGGATCGCGAACAGCACCAGCCAGAGATCGCGTAGCCCGACGATCCACAGCAGCGCCGCTACTGCGAGGAATAGGAGCACGCGCAACAGCGTGTAACGCAGAAACGCCATGACCCCGCAAGCCTACGCCGAGGCCGTGCGCAGCACGGATTCGCAGCGATCGTGGAAGATCCCGGCGCCAGGGCATGGACTTTCTTCCGCGATCAGCACCAGCCGCCGCCGCTAGGTCGCCGTCATGCGATTCGGTACCCGCGCTGAGTTGATCAGGCGCACGCAGCGCCTGATCGCTTCATCAGCGCTCGCGCGAACAGCTCCGGATCGACGTTGCCGCCGGAGACGACGGCTACCGTCCGGCCGGTCGCAGCTTCTGGTCGCTCGAGGTAAGCGGCCGTGGTGAGGGCGCCGCTGGGTTCGGCAACGACGCGGCTCGACGCCGCGAGCAGAGCCATCGCTTCGACGATGCTCTGCTCGGACACGGTGACGACGTCGTCGACCAGCCGTCTGATGTGCTGCCAGGGCAGCTCACCGACGGCCGGTAACCGAACGCCGTCGGCGATGGTGCGTGCGGTCAGGGCCGGATCCCAGGTGACTCGCTCGCCACGTCGAAACCCTTCCGCGAGGTCGCCGGCCAGCTCGGGCTCCACACCGACTACCCGAGCGCGCGGACTGATCGCCTTCACCGCGACGGACACGCCGGAGATCAGGCCACCACCGCCCACTGGCACGAGCACCGTTTCGACGTCGGCCGCGTCCTCCACGATCTCGAGACCGACTGTGCCCTGTCCGGCGATCACGTCGGCGTGGTCGAAAGGCGGAATGACAGCGAGGCCGCGTTCCGCGGCGATCGCAGCAGTTCGCGCCTCACGTTCGGTTGCCGGGACCATGACGATCTCCGCACCGAGCGCGTGGATGCCGTCGATTTTGACCGGTGGTGACGTATCCGGCATCACTACGACCACCGGTACGCCGTACGAGCTGGCGGCCCAGGCAAGAGCCCGGCCGTGGTTGCCGCTCGAATGGGTGATCACTCCGTGCTGGCGCACATCGACTTGAAGTACGCCCACAGCATTGAGCGCGCCGCGCATCTTGAACGCACCAGTGGGCTGCAGGTTCTCCGGCTTGAGCCAGAGCGGTCGAGCCTGGTCGGCCCATGGACATGGCAGTAGCGGCGTACGTACTACCTGGCCAAACACCCGGGTGGCAGCGGTTCGGACATCGTCGATCGTGACCAGGGCCATGCCTCGCACTATGCCGGTTCCATCGGCATACGCGCAGAACCGGTGCGTCGCATACGCTTCTCGCATGTGCGCGCCCACGATCCGAGGCGGGTCGCGTTGACAAGAGCCTTGCCCTTACTGGTGGCCGTCGTCCTCGCCGTCTACGCGTTGATCGACTGCCTGCAAACCGACCCGGCGGAAGTGCCGGGCCGTCGTCGGCCCCTCTGGCTGGCGCTGATCATCCTGGTTCCTGTCGTCGGCCCCGTTGTCTGGATTGTCGCCAGCCGACTGCATCGTCGCCCGCAGCGCCCACGGCAGGTTCCCCGCGTGGTCGCACCTGATGACAACCCTGAGTTCTTGCGCGAGATTCGCGACTCCGACGAACGTCACCAGAAGATGCTCGAACAGTGGGAGGAAGACCTCCGCCGGCGCGAGGACGACCTACGCCACGAAGGCGACGGTGACGACGACCCCCGATGACAGTCCAGGCTCAGAGCCCGCCGTAGCTGTGCAGTCCGGCGAACACGATGTTCACGCCGAAATAGCTGAACAGGACGGTTCCATATGCGATCAATGACACGGCCGATGCCTTTGTCCCTTTCCAGCCAGCGGTCGCGCGCGCGTGCAGGAACGCCGCGTACGCCAGCCAGGTGACCAGCGCCCATACCTCCTTGGGATCCCATCCCCAGTACCGCCCCCACGACGCCTCAGCCCAAATCGCTCCAAGGATCAGCGGTCCGACGGTCCAGATCGGAAACGCGATGGCGATCAGCCGGTAGGCGAGCCGGTCGAGGGTGGCCGACGATGGCAGCGATGCCGTGAACGCGCCAACGGACGACCGCTTCTCTCCGCGTTCAGCGACGATCTGCAGCGCGCTCACGACTGCCGATACGGTGAACAGGCCGAAGGCAAGCACGGCCGCACCGACGTGAACCGCCAGCCAGTACGACCGGAGCGCCGGCACCAGCGGGCCCGGCGGGAGATACAGGACCGTGACGGCCAGGCTCAACGTCGTGAACACGACAAGCAGAACCCAAATCGCGAGCGAGCGACCGACGCGGGTCTTTGCCATGGTGAGAAAGGCGATCGACGCTACCAACGACGCGGTGATCGAGAACTCATACATGTTGCCCCACGGCGGCCGCGACACGCTGAGGGCCCGCAGCACGACACCCGCGCCCAACAACACCGTGGCGAGCACGCTGACCGAGTAGCCGATCCCGGCCATCTGGTCGGGCGAACGGCCACGGTCGTTCTGGTCTGGGTCCCCTTCGACTCCTCCGATGCGGATGTCAACAGCCCCGACGGCGACTTGTTCACGGATTCGCGGCGTGCCTGCCCGCGCCGCACGGACACGCTGCGCCGTCTCGGCGCAGTAGGCAAGCCACGCGACGATGAACGCCGCAATGGCACCACCGACGAGAAACCTGCTCCACTCCCCGAGCACTGCCGCGTCCACGTCACTCCTCTGGTCTGGCTCGATGAACCCGCAGGACGAGTTCGTCGGCGATGGCGGCAACCTCCGCGTCGAGATCGCCGCTCTCGGACCGCTGTAGCCCCGCGACCTCGACCACGGTACTGCCGCCGTCCATTTCGGTGGCCCGCACCCACACCCGCCGTCGTCGCACATAGAGCGACAAGAGCAAGCCGGCGAGCGCGAGCATCGCACCGGCGAGAACGAACTCTTTTCCAGCATTGCGGGACACCTGGAAGTTGACCCAGCTGACGTAACCCTCGAACGTGACGCTCCCGTATCCATCCGGCAGGGTCGCGGTTTCACCGACGGCGAGGGCGGCTCGGAACACCTCGCCGTCGGCCCGGAACTGTTCCATTCCATCGGGCTCGAGCCGATAGACCGACTGGGGCCGGCCGTCATCGAGGCCCAGGTCACCGTGGTACGCGGTGAAGAACAGCGCCGGGTTGCGTGGCTCGGGAAAGATCGAGCGCGGGCCGTTCTCGTCCAACAAAGCGGTAGGTAGGAACAGGCCCTGGATGCCGAGGTCCTCCCCCAATGCTGCGTCGGGTCCCACCGGCACCTTCCGCACGCCGGTCGAAGTGAAGTTGTCATCCTGTGGCAGGAACGGCACCGGCCCGTCGGCGAGCACCGTGCCCTCGGCATCCCGCACGGTGATGACGGGCGCGTAGCCAGGATTGAGGATGTGAATCAGCGTTCCTCCGACCTCCAGAGGGTCGTTGACTCGGATGGTTCGGGTTTGCTCCGCAGCTCCGGGCTCCGGTGTGAACCGCACGGTCGCCTCGAAATCCTCGGGTGTGCCGAGCTGCGCTCCGGCCTCGACGAACTCCATGTCGAAGCCGTCCAGTTCCAGCGAGAACGGCGGCAGGTCTCCTGCGTCGAACAGCGCACCGCTGGACAGGCCGTCGTACTGGATCACAGAGTTCGCGAACCCCGAGCCCTCCGGCACGATCACCGTTGCCCGGTACCCGAACAAGCTGCCGAGCGCCACAGCAACCAGCACAACGACAACCGCGAGATGGAAGATGAGGTTGCCGGTCTCGCGCAACTGGCCGGCTTCCGCGGCGACCGAATTGCTTACAACGTCGATCGCTTGGGTTGCTCCTACGGAGACGCCTTGGGGTCCGGAGGCGGCCGGACCCTCTGCGGGCTCCGCGCCGACGCGGTCGGGAGGCTGGCGGACGCGGAAGCGGGCGTCTAAAGAGCGATTCGTGGGATGCTCTTCCCCCACGAATCGCGGAGCCCGCGGAGCGTCCGCCAGCCTCCCAACCCCAGCCGAAGGATCAACGCGGAACCGCCGGGATCGCAGCTCAGCCCGGGCGGCGGCGAGCACGTCGGCTGCGGTGGCGTCGACCTCGAAGCGGCGGTAGGCGGGCATCCGGGACAACCGACGGGGCGCATGCGGCGGATCGGTTCGGGAGGCTCGCCAGTGCTGGAAGGAGCGGGGCACGATGCAGCCCACCAGGGACACGATCAGCGCCAGGTAGATCGCCGCGAACCACGGCGCCGAGAACACGTCGAACAGGCCGAGCCGGTCATACCACTGCGCCATCGCCGGGTTGCGCGCACGGAAGTCAGCCACTGCCAACGGATTGACCTCGCGCTGCGGCACCACGGACCCCGGGATCGCTGCAACGGCGAGCAGGAACAGCAGGATCAGCGCCACGCGCATGGAGGTGAGCTGTCGCCAGGCCCAGGCGGCGAGCTCGCCCGGCGAGAGCGCGGGCGGGCGGCTCGGATCCGTCGCAGTGGCCGGCGCCTCGCGGACCGTCACACGACCACCTCGAATCCGCCGATCCAGCCCTGCAACGACGAAACGATCTGAGTCCAGGCACCGGTGACCAGCAGCAGGCCGAGCCCAATCAGCATGGCGCCGCCGATCCGGAGCACCCACACCTGGTGCTTTCGGACCCAGCCGAACGCACCCAGCGCCTTGCGATACGCGAGAGCGGCGGCAACGAAAGGCAGGCCCAAACCCAGGCAGTACGACAGCGAGAGCAATGCACCCCGTGCGGCGCTGCCGTCGTCGAACGCCAATGCCTGGACCGCTGCCAGCGTCGGCCCGGTGCAGGCAGTCCAGCCGATACCGAACAGCGCGCCGACGAGTGGGGCGCCAGCAACGCCGGCGGCCGGCGATACGTGCCAGCGCCACTCCCGAGCGGCACCCGGCAGCCAACCACCGAACACCAGGCCGAGTCCGATCAGGACAGCTCCCATCACCCGCGTGATCGGATCCGCGTACTCACGCAGCACCGAGCCGAGCCCGCCGAACAAAGCGCCGTAGGAGACGAACACAACCGAGAAGCCGAGCACGAACAGCAGCGCTCCGAGCACGACCCGGCTGCGCCGGCCGTCGGTCAGCTCGATGCCGGACAGCCCGGTCACGTACGACAGGTAGCCCGGCACCAACGGGAGAATGCACGGGGATAGGAAAGATACGAGTCCGGCCAGCGCCGCCACTGGAATCGCAATGAGCAGCGAACCGGACAGGACCGTATCCGCGAAGGTCTCACCCATCGGCCTGGGCCGTATCCTCGGCGGCGATGTCGGCAACGAGATCGCGTAGCGAGGTTTCGGTGACCTCGTCGAGCACTCTCGCCGCCAGCCGGCCCGCGCGGTCGATGACCAGGGTGCTCGGGATCGCGCTCGGCGGCAGCGTGTCCCGGAACGCCAACAGCAGCGCACTGTCGGTGTCCACGACACTGGGATAGGTCAGCCCGAACTCCTGCTCGAAGGCCCGTGCGTCAGTGCCGTTGTCGCGGACGTTGACACCCACGAACTGGACGCCCTGGGCTGCGAGGTCAGTAGATACCGCCTGCAGTGCGGGCGCCTCCTTACGGCACGGTGGACACCACGACGCCCAGACGTTGAGGACGACGACGTCGCCCTTTGCCTGCGCAAGGTCGAACTCGCCGGTGCCGCTGAGCAGCGGCCCGGAGAACTGCGGAGCTGGCTGGCGCTCGGCCGGCGGAACTATCGTCACGACTCCACTGCCCTCGACATATCGGGTCTGCCCGGCAGAGTCGCTGCGCTGGACCTGACCGTCCGAGCAAGCCGTGAGCGCCAGGACGCCGGCAGCCACTACGGCGGCCACGTGGACGACCCGCATCGGCTCAGGCTCCTGCGCTCAGTTGCTTGCCGGAGGTCGGCAACAAGTCGGCGGCCGGCTCGCTGTACCCCACGGACACGATCGCATCGGCCTCGTACGCGAAGGTCGTCAGGCTGGCCGGCGAGCACACGCGTTTGCGCGGATCGTGCCAGAGCCGACGGCCTTCGACGTCAGAGCGGATGATCCAGATGGGGAGCTGGTGCGAGACGAGCAGAGCCTCATGCCCGTTCGCGGCTGCCTTTGCATCGGCCATCGCCAGGCGCATGCGAGCCACCAACTCGACGTAGGGCTCACCCCAGGACGGCCGGAACGGGTTGCGCAGATGCTTCAGGTGCGAAAAGCGCAGCAGCGATCTCCCACGGTCGCCCAGCCGCAAGCCCTGGAAGACGTTCGTTGCCTCGGTCAGTCGATCGTCGGTCACGATGTCGAGGCCGAGCTTCGCAGCGACCGGCGCGGCAGTCTCCTGGGCGCGTTCCAACGGCGAGGAGACCAGGTAGACGATGTCGCGGTCCGCTACCGTCTCGGCGATCCGATTGGCCATGGCCAGGCCTCGCTCCGACAGGTGGTAGCCGGGCAGCCGCCCGTAGAGCACCCCGTCGGGATTGTGAACCTCGCCGTGCCTGAGCAAGTGAACCCGGGTCGTCGTCGTCAAACCGCCACCGTCCGGGCCCCTGCTGCCGCCCGAGCAGCCCAGGGCGCCGCCTCAGCTACTCGGTCGAGCACGGCATCGTGATGCGCTGCCGACACGAACCAGGCCTCGAATGCCGACGGCGGGAGGTAGACGCCCCGCTCGAGCATCGCATGAAAGAACGCAGCGAAGCGTTCTGCGTCGGTGCGCCGCACCCCTTCGAAATCACGCACCGGTAGGTCTGGGTCGAGGAAGAAGACACTGAACAGGTTGCCCGCAAACTGCAGGCGGTGCTCGACACCCTCGGCCGTCAGCGCCTTGGTGACCAGCTCGCCAATGGTCCGAGCCACCTCGTCGACTCGGGCGTAGACAGCATCGTCGGCTAGCTGGAGGGTGGCCAGTCCTGCTGTGGTCGCGACCGGATTCCCGGACAACGTGCCTGCCTGGTACACCGGGCCGGCCGGAGCGATCATCTCCATCAGCTCAGCCCGGCCGCCGAACGCCGCTGCTGGAAACCCACCACCCATCACCTTGCCAAACGTGGTCAGGTCGGCCGCGACTCCATCGATCCCATACCAGCCGGATCGGCTCACCCGAAACCCGGTCATCACCTCGTCCAGGATGAGCAAGGCACCCGCGGCATGGACGGTGTCGCGAAGAAAGGCGTTGAAGCCATCGACGGGCGGGACAGCGCCCATATTGCCGGCGGCGGCCTCGGCGATGACGCAGGCGATCTCGTGGCCATGCTCGGCGAAGGCGGCCGTTACTGCCGCGGTGTCGTTGTAGGACAGCACGATGGTGTCGGACGCACTCGCCGCAGTGACGCCAGGCGTGCCCGGATGCGCGAATGTCGCGACTCCACTGCCGGCGTTGGCCAGCAGCGAGTCGACATGGCCGTGGTAATGACCGGCGAACTTGACGATCTTCGTCCGGCCCGTCGCTGCGCGGGCCAGCCGGATCGCGCTCATCGTCGCCTCGGTTCCACTGGATACGAACCGCACCATCTCGACCGGCGTGCGCGCGACAATCTCCTCGGCCAGCTCGACCTCCGGCTCGGTCGGTGCTCCGTATGACGTTCCCAGCGCGACTTGGCGGGCCACAGCCTGGACGACTTCCGGATGCGCGTGACCGAGCAGCAGCGGCCCCCACGAGCAGACCAGATCGACGTATTCGCGCCCATCCGCGTCGTATACGAACGGGCCGTTCCCTCGGACGATGAAGCGCGGCGACCCCCCGACCGCCTGGAACGCCCGGACCGGCGAGTTCACCCCACCCGGCGTGACCGCCCGTGCTCGCGTGAACAGCGCTGCGCTCCGGGGCGCATCGGCCGGGTACGTCACGCGCGCCATTGTCCCAGTCATGCCGTCGGACACGCGCGGCGGTGGTCGGGCGGTAGCGGCAGGGTGGGATGAGGAGCCGCTGGAGGCCAGTCCAAGATCACAGCGCTGACATCCGGCCTTGCCTTTGTTCCCGAGCTTCGTTCTTTAGCCTCCCACGGCTCCTCATCCCACCCCGCCGCCAAGCTCACCGTCCCCTCGCCCGGCAAACAAGGAGGAGACCAAGGCCACTAACTGCCCCGACACGTACGCATATGGCCGTCGCCGCCTCTACACGGTGAGATCGTGTGCCGGGAGGTGACATGGCCGAGCAGGACGAGAGCTTGGACCGGGGTCTCGAGGGCCAAACCGAGCTGCGGGTGCACGGCGTCAGCGGCACGACGCCGGAGACGATTCTCGCCTTTCCCAATCTCAGAAGGGTGGCGGGTGACGACCGAGCTGGGTTCTACCGGCGGTGGTACCCAGGCGGGCGCTCGGCCGACCTGGGCGAGCGCGGTCGGCTGGAGGCGTACAGCTGGGGTGGCTTGACGTCTGGGCCGGCGGCCAGAGCGGCCTGGCTGCTGCTGCTCCCGTTGATGTTGGTCAACCTGGCCCACTGGATGCTGCCCGCGACCCCCATGAGCCCTTCTCGGCGGCAGTTGCTCGCCGGATACACATCGGCGGTGCTGTTGCGGCTGTTGGGCCTCGTCCTCACGCTGACGATGCTCTTGACCGCGGTGCTGGTAGCGGTCGACCTGGCCGGCTGGCAATGCGGCCGGATCGAGCGCTGTGCGTCGTCGGCGCCGATCGTTGGCGGAATCCTCGACGAACTCCTCGGCAGCCCAGGCCGGCGGGTCGCGGTCACGGCGGTAATCCCGCTGCTGATCGTGTTGCTGATCGGCCTGGTCGGGCGACGCACGCTACGAACCACCGATCCTGAGCCGGATGCCGTGGTGCAGCGGGCAGAGGACCTGCCGCTCGGTCGCCCACAGTTCTGGCGGGGGAATCCCGGAATGCCGATGCTGCGTACGACGCACGTCGCTGCGGCGACGGCGCTGCTGGCGGCGCTCGTGGCGTGGCCGGCTACCAAACTGGTTGCCACGGGGGCAGCGCAAGTCGTCGGCGCGGTGGTCTGCATAGCGTCGCTGGCGATCTTCGTCTACGCAGTCGTGTTGATCAGTGCGGAGGCCGTGACCGGGCGCAGCGCCGACGGGTCCGAGCCGGCTCGCCGGATGCCAAGGATGATCTCGGCTAGGGGTGCGACGCTGGCGCGCAGGACTTCGCTCGTCCTGCTCGCCGTGGCGACCGTGTACTCAGCCTGGGACTGGACCGAGCCGTGGCAGCAGGCGGGGCGCCTGCCCGGATTGCGCGGGGCCATCCTCATTTCGTTCACCGCCGGCACCGTGATTCTTGTGCTCCTCGCCGCGTCCGTCGCGGTGCAACGTCCGTGGGCGCAGGCAGGGGGCGTTCCCACGACTCCGGAGACTCGAGTTGCGATGCGTGGGCTGGGCGGTCCGGCGATTGCGACCATCGCCTTCCTGGTCGCCGGCGGCTTCTCGGCAGGCATCACGTACCGGGTCGCCGAGTTGCTCGGATATCCGGTGCTCAGCCAGCAGACAGCGGTCCGGAACCTGGTGGCCCAGCAGCTTGTGGCGAGCGATCCGGCCCGGTCCTTTCAGGAGCGGCTGGCCGCCGCGACCGCCGAAGTTCCGATGGTCGTGCCGCCGTCGTTCGCGTGGGCGGGAGCCGCTGCCGCCGTCATCACCATTGCGTTGGTAGTGATCGCAACCGTGGTTGCCCTCGGCATCCGAAAGAGGCTGGGACCACTCGCCGAGGAGATCCTGACCGCACGCCCAGACGAGGCGGCGCGCCTGTCGGCGAGCGACCGCAAGGTGCGCCGGGTCGCGGCTGCGGTCGCCATCGCGTCGACGATCGACAACGTCGGCCGCGTGGTCGGCCGGATCGTCCTGGTGGCCGGCGTCGTGCTGCTCGTGGCGCTCGGCGTCTACAGCGGCGGCGAGCAGAACTGGCGGTTCGTAGAGGAGCCGCCATTGTCGACGTTCACCGCCTTCGGCACCTGGATCATGGGCCTGTTCGCGCTCGGCATCGTCGTGCTCGCCTGGAACTCCTACCGCAACCCCGCATTGCGCCGAACCATCGGCATCTTGTGGGACATTGGCAGCTTCTTCCCGCGCGCAGCCCACCCTCTGGCCCCTCCGTCCTACGGCGAACGAGCCATTCCCGACCTGGCCCAGCGGGTGAAACAGCTCACCGCCACGCCGTCGTCACGAGTCGTGCTGTCCGGTCATTCGCAAGGCTCGGTCATGGTGGTGGCAACCGTCCTGCAGCTCCCGTCCGACACCGCAGCACGGGTCAATCTGCTCACCCATGGTTCGCCAGTTCGCCGACTCTACCTGCGGTTCTTCCCCGCGTACTTCGGTCCGGACGCGTTGCGTGCCGCCTACGGGCGGGTCGACGGTCGTTGGCGAAACCTCTACCGCGACACCGATCCGATCGGGGCATGGGCCCTCGACCCGCCGACCGTGCCCGACGCGCCAGTGGACCGCCGGCTGGTCGACCCTCGGACCCTGGCTGGGGAGATCCAGGGGCATTCCGACTACTGGTCCGACGCGGGATACGCGCGTGCGCTGACCGAGTTGACCGACCCAGCCGATCGGCCAGGCCAATCAGTACGTGAGCCAGAGAACTGACGCCTCAACGCCCCCTTCGGCATCATCCGGTATGACATCTCGGCGTCGGTGTGGTTGCCTGTTCCACTGCGAAACGTTGTCCCCTGCAGCGTTAATGGTGATGAGCAGGTGCCGAGAGCTCGGCACAAACGCGCCCAAGGCGCGGCCCGCGTACGGCGGTTTGTCCCGCTTGCGGTGGCCACGGCGATCCTGACGGCCGTCCCGGTCGGCGTGGCGGCGTGGCCCGAGCCCACTGAAGACCTCCCGTCGGTGCAGCCGATGAGCATCCTGACCGAGCCGGACCGGACCGCGGTGATCAGCCGTTCCCTCGATCGGCGGCCACCGTTGGGTGCTTCGGCGACATCGGCGAAGGCCACGGCGACGCCGACATCGACGCCCACTGCGAAACCTGAACCGACGCCGACCCCCACGCCGGAGCCGAGCGTCACCGATCACCTCTACGTGACGACGGCACTCAACGTGCGAGCTGAGCCGACGAAGAACGCCGACGTGTTGGCGGTCCTTTCGGCCGGTACCAGGGTTGCGGTTACGAACATCACCGATGGTGACTGGGTGCAGATCGTCCACGACGACGAGTTCGCCTGGGTCAACGGGGATTACCTGTCGGAGACCAAGCCCGCGGAGGAGACCGAGGATGCCGGAGGTGGCATCTCCGGTGCGGAGTGCCCGTCGGGGTCGGAGGTCGAGGTTGGCCTGACCCCTGACGCCATCCGCGTGCATCGGGCCGTCTGCGCCCGGTTCCCCGAGGTCACCTCGTATGGCGGTGTTCGATCCGGCGGCGGCGAGCACGGCGCAGGCCGCGCACTCGACATCATGGTGCCGAACAGTTCGGTCGGCGATGCCATCGCCGCCTACGCCAGGGACAACTACCAAGCACTGGGCGTCAGCGAGGTGCTCTGGTCACAACAGATCTGGACCGTCGAACGGAGCAGTGAGGGCTGGCGCTGGCTGGAGGACCGCGGGTCGGCTACCGCCAACCACTACGACCACGTCCACGTCACCGTCTATGGATACGCTGGCGGCTGAGGCGCCCAGCGACGCTTCGCGCCGTCTCCAATGCGTTGAGAGTCGCGCTGCGCTGAGCGACCGGGTCTGTCTGACATCCCTGTGTGGCGAGTCAGGCCTCGTCGACCGCTGTTAGCACCCCTGCGGTGTAAGGCTCGACGCAACCCGAACCGTGGCTGCATGTTCCACGACGACCCGGGTCCACCCACTGGGGCCGGGTTCGAGACATCCGGTCGACACCGACAACCACCTCGACCAATGCACCCTGAGGTCGTATTCGCCAGCCGCCGGCAGGTCGAGCGTCAGCGAAACCGCGTCCCGGCTGAGCAGCCGTCCAGGAGGGCTAACGACAGGTGTGGGGTCGTCGAGCTGGTACAGAGTCCATGTCTGGTCTGCCCACACTGGTCGCAGGTAGGGCAGGCCGGACCGGACCAGAATCGCCTCCCGGCCAGCCGCCCAGTCGTGTTCACCCCGGGCGAGCGCCACCCACGACACGGCGTTGTCCTCCAACCACCGTCGATACGTAGCTGCTTCCAGGTTGCCGTCGTAGAACAGGCCGTTGCGGCCGACGTCGACCTGGCGCAGCCACCCACGGGCCAGCGGTACGACGGGTGCGACCGCTGCCGCCTCGCCGTGCCGCCGCATCGGCACCACCTCCACTGGCCCGGTGATGCTCCGGTCCTCGAGCTGATCGATCAGCGGCGCAAAGAACGCTGAGTCCAGGGCTGGCTCCCCTCGGGCTCGCACCTCGTCGAGATAGAGCAGCGGCTGCGGCACAAGGACGAGCGCGGTCAGCACGGCTACGACGCGTCCGGTCAACGGGCTGACGGCGACCAGGGCAGGCGCGGCCAACAGCTCGGCCAGGCGTGCGCTGTTGGATCCGACCGGGTTCGGAAGCAGAAACGCAACGGCAACGAATACCGTCGATAACACCGCGCCCCAGAACACCACCGGGACGTTGCGACAGGCAACCACGACCACCAGGCTCGCCAGCACGGCCAACGCTGCCTGCCCTGGCCCGAACGGCATCGAACCGCCGTTCCCGAATATCAGACCGGTGATGATCGTCGGCACCAGTGCCGCTGACGCTAGCCAGATCCCGGCCCGCCGCCGCCCGGAGAGCACCAGCGCGACGCCGGCCAGCGACAGGAACACAGCTGCCACCGGACTGGTCAGCGGCGTAAGCACCGCCAATGCCACCGACAGCCTTGGCCGGTCACACGCCAGAGCCAGCAGCGCCGCCACGGCCACCGCCAGCCCGATGATGAACGTGGTCCGGGAGCTGGCCAGGTTGCCAGTCAGGCATAGTGCCGCCACAACGCCCGCGGCCACCGGACGGCGCACGCGCGTGCGTTGCAGCAATGCGGCCACCAGTATCACGCCGACCAGGTAGCCCGCGGCCGTTGCGAGCCGCACTCCGACCACAGCCATCAGCGGCGGTGTCAGGAGGCTGTATCCCAGCGGGTTGACCCCGCCGTACCAGCGCAGGTCCAGTAGTGCAGGCCAGTGCTGCTCGGCGAGATCTGCCCAGGCCAGCTGGGCTGACAGATCCGCTCCCATCGGTGGAGCCAGCAGATAAGCCAACGCGAATCCGGCGCCGACGAGGATCGGAAGGCCCGTGATCGCCCGAAGCCCCGCAGTGGCGGGTTGGGTCTGCATGGCCTGCGGACGCGCGGTCGTCATCGCGCCCAGTGCATCACGTCGACCAGGAACGGGCGACCACCAAGGCCGACGGTGCGGGTCGTCGCCATCGTCGCGTCAGGCATAGTGGACGGGCTGCGCGAGAGGACGGGTTCCCGGAGGTTGATGGTGTCGGTACGGCCGCGACTGTTGCTCGGCAGCGCGTTGATGCTCTTCCTGGAGCTTGCGCTGATCCGGTGGACGGGTGCGAACGTCGTGCACCTGAGCTACTTGGCGAACTTCGTGCTGCTGGGATCGTTCCTGGGTGTCGGTCTGGGATTCCTGCGGGCCCGCCGGCCCAGGGACCTCACCGGCTGGTCACCGGTCCTGCTCGCCATGCTCGTTGCGTTCGTCGCGGTGTTCCCCGTCACGGTGGACCAGCGCAGCGCCGACGTCTTGTACTTCACGTCGGTAGAGCCCGACGGTCCACCGCCGTGGATCGCCCTACCGTTGATCTTCCTGGCTGTCGCGGCGATCATGGCCGGGCCGGGAGAGATCGTCGGACGATGCTTCCGGGAGCTGCCCGGCCTACAGGCATACCGGCTCGATCTGATCGGCAGCCTGGCCGGTGTCGGGGGTTTCACCCTGCTGTCGTTCCTGGGAGCCCCACCTGTGGCGTGGGGTGGCGTCGTGGCCGTCGGATACGCCGTTCTGCTCGGCCGTCGGATGCCGCTGGTAGCTCGGGCAGCTCTCGTCGTCATCGTCGGCATCCTCGCCATCGAAAGCACGGCTGCCGGTGCCAGCTGGTCGCCGTACTACGAAGTGCGCACTGTGGATCGGACCGACTCCGCGGGCTCGACGGTCTCGATCTCGGCCAACGGCATCCCGCACCAGGCGATCAAGCCGGTAGGCAGGCTGCTGACCGAAGACGCCAGGTATCGCCTGCCCTATGAGCGACTGCCCGACCTGAGCCTCGGCCGGATCCTGGTTGTGGGCGCGGGCAACGGCAACGACGTCGCCGTCGCCCTCTCCCGTGGGGCTGCAGCCGTCGACGCCGTGGAGATCGATCCACGTCTGCTGGAGATCGGCCGCGAGCGGCATCCTGACGATCCCTATGCGGATCCGCGAGTCCAAACAATCGTCGACGACGGCCGTGCCTTTCTCGAACGCACGGACCGGACGTACGACCTGATCATCTTCGCGCTGCCCGACTCGCTCACCCTGGTGACCGGCGCCGCCTCGATCCGGCTCGAAAGCTACTTGTTCACCGAGGAGGCCATGCAGTCAGTCAGGGATCACCTGGCCCCAGATGGCGGGTTCGCCATGTACAACAACTACCGCGAGTCATGGCTGGTCGACCGGTTCGAACGGACGATGGCGGAGACCTTTGGCCACGAACCGTGTGTCGACACCTTCGGTCGCGCGGGTCAGCTCGCGGTCCTCGCCATCGCTGCGAATCAGGCCGATCAGCGATGCGCGACCGGCCCGGAGGTCACCGCTGGCCCGTCGCCGGCGACCGACGATCATCCGTTCCCGTATCTGCGCACCCGCGGGATCCCGGCCCTGTACCTGTTCGTGATCGCCGGAGTCCTGCTGATTTCCGTGATATGTGTGCGAGCCTTCGCCGGCCCGTTCCGGACCATGCGCCCCTACAGGGACCTCTTCCTGCTGGGGATGGCGTTCCTGCTCCTCGAGACCAAGTACGTGACAGGCTTCGCCTTGCTCTTCGGGACGACCTGGGTGGTCAACGCGATCGTCTTCGCCGGCGTGCTCGTCGCTGTTCTCATTGCCGTCGAGGTCACCCGGCGATGGCCGACGCCGCGGATACCAGTCCTGTTCGCGGCACTCGCCGGAGCACTGCTCCTTGCCTGGCTGGTGCCGGCATCGGCGTTGTTGGAACTCCCCATCGTGCTGCGACTCGTCGTCGCCGTTGCGTTGGCATTTGCCCCGATCTTTCTCGCCAACGTCATCTTCGCCAAGCGGTTGAGTGCGGTCGATGACACGTCGACTGCGATGGGCGCAAACCTGCTCGGCGCGATGGTCGGCGGCTGCCTCGAATACGTCGCCCTCATCGTCGGCTACAACGCGCTACTGCTCCTCGCGGGGGTTCTCTATGCGGCGGCCTTCGCAGCGACCACTCGGGCTGACCGAGCTGTGTCGGTTGACGTCCATTGACGATCCCCTGCCCATGATCATGGCGACTTTGCACCCGTCGACGGTGGCAAACTCGACATGATCACTGAGGAAGGAAGATGCTGTGGCGTTGTTCGACCCGGACACAGCGCGAGCCGAGTTGGCCCGCCTCATGCCGATGCTCGACGAGTTCGTCGCCCTTCGGGCCGATGCGGCTGAGTTGGCGGCCTCGCTCGACGAGGGACCGCCGACCGATCTGGGCGGTCTGCCGGAATTGAAGGCGGCCCAAGCACGGCTGGACGAGCTGATGACCCGCCTGCAGGAATCCGGAGTACAGCTCAAGGGCTACGCTCCGGTGCTGCTGGACTTCCCCTCCGAGCGCGACGGCGTGCCGGTCTTGTTGTGCTGGCTGGAGGGCGACGCCGATCTCGCCTGGTACCACCGGGTCGACTTGGGTTTCCCCGGTCGTCGGCGCCTGCCGTGATATGACCACCACATGTATCAAGTCGACGTCACCGCTGCAGCGCGGGAGAACGACGCCTTCCGCCGCGTACTGCACACTGCTGGTCACCTACAACTGGTGGTCATGACGCTCCAACCCGGTGAGGACATCGGGGCCGAGGTTCACGAACACATCGACCAGCTCCTGACCTTCGTTGACGGCACCGTGCGGGCCGAGGTGGCTGACGCGACGAGCGAGGTTGGGCCCGGCGACATTGTCGTCGTGCCGGCTGGAACGCAGCACAACTTCACCAACGTCGGCACCGGGCCGGCCCGTCTCTACACGATCTACGGACCACCCGACCACGCGCCCGACACGGTTCACCTGACCAAGCAGGACGCCGAGCGCGACGAAAACGACATCCCACCACCAGAGCACGACTAGCCCACGCCTAGCCCACCTGGCCCCGCGTGGTCGTGAAGATCGTCGTGATGGCTCCAGCGCGTTTGCCCGCGGGCAGTTCATCACGACGATCTTCACGACCATGTGGATCTTCACGACCCGAACACCGATGGTAGGTGGCGGGATCGCGCGCCCGGTGGCTCAGCGAAGTGAACGGGCGACCTCGGCGGCCCAATAGGTCAGCACGATGTTGGCGCCGGCTCGGTGGATCGAAGTCAGCGTCTCGGCGATCACCCGATCGCGGTCGATCCAGCCATTGGCCGCTGCCGCCTCGACCATCGCGTACTCGCCGGACACCTGATATGCCGCCACCGGGACGTCGACAGCCGCTCGGACCCGCGCGACGACATCGAGGTAGGACATCGCCGGCTTGACCATGACGATGTCGGCGCCCTCGGCGACGTCGAGACGGACCTCTCGTAGCGCCTCCCGGCCGTTGGCCGAGTCCTGCTGGTACGTGCGCCGATCGCCAGTGAGGGTCGACTCGACGGCTTCGCGGAACGGCCCGTAGAACGCCGAGGCGTACTTAGCCGCGTACGCGAGGATTGCCACGTCAGGGAAGCCGCCATCGTCGAGAGCTGTCCGGATCGCGCCGACCTGACCGTCCATCATTCCGCTCGGGCCGACGACGTGGACGCCGGCCGCCGCCTGAGCAAGTGCCATCCGCTGATAGGCCATCAGGGTCGCGTCGTTGTCGACGGATCCGTCGTCAGCAAGCACACCGCAGTGCCCGTGGTCGGTGAACTCGTCCAGGCACAGGTCGGCCATCACGACGGTCGCGTCGCCGACCTCGGCGACGACGTCACGGATCGCGGTGTTGAGTACGCCGGAGGGGTCCTCGGCTTCGGTGCCCACGGCGTCTCGGGATGCCGGCACACCGAACAACATCAACCCGCCGACGCCGGCTTCGACAGCCTGCAGCGCGGCCTTGCGCAACGTGTCCCGGTCGTGCTGGACGACTCCCGGCATGGACGCGATGACTTGGGGTTCGTCGATGCCCGCTCGGATGAACAGCGGCAGCACCAGATGCTGCGGCTGCACGGAGGTCTCAGCAACGAGCCGCCGCAGGGCGGGTGTGCGGCGCAGGCGACGCGGCCGCTCAGCGGGGAATGCCACGTCGGCTCATGTTGCCTTACGACGGGCCGATGTGCGACGCCGCTGCGAGGGCTTGGTCACAGGCTCCCCGGCTGCGACCATCGTCAACCGCCGGCTGGCACCGAACTCGGCCAGCGCCTCGGCCAGCGCCTCGACCGACGGCTCCGGTGCGAGGACGTCGACTCGCAGCCCGTGCTCTTCGGCCGTCTTTGCGGTCGCCGGGCCGATGCACGCCACCACAGTCGACGCGTGCGGCTTGCCGGCGATACCGACCAGGTTGCGCACGGTGGAGGACGAGGTGAAGACAACGGCGTCGAACTTGCCGGTTTTAATCGCGTCGCGGGTTTCCACTGCGGGTGGCGCGGCGCGAACCGTGCGGTATGCGGTGACGTCGTCGACCTCCCAGCCCAGTTCGACCAGCCCGGCAGCGAGGGTCTCCGTGGCAATGTCAGCTCTGGGTAGGAACACCCGGTTGATCGGGTCGAGAACCTCGTCATACGGCGGCCAGTCGAGCAACAGACCGTGGGCAGACTGTTCAGTGGAGGGCACCAAGTCCGGCTCGATGCCCCAAGCACGCAGTGCCTCGGCAGTCTTGTCACCGACCGCGGCGACCTTCAGTCCCGACAGCGCACGGGCGTCGAGACCGTACTGGACCAGCTTCTCCTTGACTGCGCGCAATGCGTTGACCGACGTCAACGCGATCCATTCGTAGCGGCCCTCGACCATGCCGCGGACCGCCTTGTCGATCTGCTGCGGGTTGCGCGGCGGCTCGACCGAGATGGTCGGAACCTCCTCTGGAATGGCTCCGGACCGGCGCAGCGCAGCCGAAAGCGATCCGGCCTGCTGGCGGGTCCGAGGCACGAGCACCCGCCAGCCGAACAGCGGCTTGGTCTCGAACCACGAGAGTGCATCACGATGGTCGACTACTTCACCGACGACCGCCAGCAGCGGCGGTGCCAGTTTCGCCACTCGGACATCGGCCGCCACCCGCTCGAGTGTGGAGACCACCGTTTGCTGCTCGACGGTGCTGCCACCAGCGATGACCGCGACCGCCGTGGTCGGCGCAGCACCAGCGGATACCAGCGCGGTGGCGACCTCGTCGAGTTCGTCATCGACGCGGGTAAGCACGAGAGTGTCTGCATTTCCCGTGCGCCAATCGACCTTCCCGGTCACGTCGATGACCTGAACACTGCGACGACGGCCGGCCGTGAGCGGTACACCAGCGTGAGCCGGGATAGCCGTCGCTCCACATACCCCGGGGACGATCTCGAAGGGCACGCCGGCCTTCGCGCAGGCCAACGCCTCGTCGGCGCCGGTCGGGTGGACAAAGGGGTCGCCCTCCAGCAGCCGCACCACTCGCCGACCGCTCTTTGCGGCGGTCAGCGTGAGTCTGCTGCGCATGCCCGCCGCGAGGGGCACGCCGTCGTCGTCCGCGCCTCCGTCGAGGACCTCGACCTCTGTCGGGGCGTGAATGAGCAACTCGCGATGCTGTGCGTCCTCGATCACCACGGTGTCGGCGTTGGCAAGCACTTCGGCGGCTCTCAAGGTCAGCAGCCCAGGATCTCCCGGCCCCGCTCCGACGAAGGCGACGCTGCCCACAGTTGGACGCTTGGTGGTCACGAAACGGTCTCCTCTTCCAGCGCCCGTGCTCGGACGCCGACGAGCCTGCCGGCCCCATCGTCGAGCAGCTCGGACGCGAGTTCGCGACCCAACTGCTCGGCCGCCGTCAACGGGACCGGTGGCTGACTTGCGGATACTCACCGTGCCGTCGGGTGATACCACGACGGCACGGAGATAGAGCTCGAGGCCGTCGTCACCCTCCGCCGCCTCGGCGTACGCGCCCACAGGGAGCGGTACAGCCGGCCTCGAGCGCGGCGAGGAGGGAACGTTCCGCGGTCACAGCGGAACGGGTCGTCGGGTCGTCGAGAACTGCGACGATGCTCGGCGACGTCGCCAGCCGCGCGGCACTCGACGGCCAGCGCGCCTTGACCGGGCGCGGGAAGCATCTGCAGGGGGTCGAGCACCTCGGTCGCCTCGTCCAGCCGGCCGAGCCGAGCCAGGCCTGCCCGGGCCAGCACGACACCGTCGAGCGAACCGTCGGCGACCTTGGCAAGCCGGGTGTCGACGTTGCCGCGGACCGGAACCACGTCCAGCCCGAGGCCCAGCGCGCAGTAGCTGGGCGATCCGCCGCGGTGCCCCGGTGCCGATCCGGGCTCCGGCCGGCAATTCAGCCAGGGTGAGCCCGTCGCGGGCACACAGCACGTCGCGGGGATCCTCCCGCTGGGGAATCGCGGCGAGGGTCGAGCCCGGGCGCGGGTGCCGTCGGCAGGTCCTTGAGCGAGTGGACGGCGAGGTCGATCCGGTCGGCGTGCAGGGCGTCGCGCAGGGCGTTGACGAAAACGCCGGTGCCACCGATCTGGCGCCAGCGGGGCGGTGGACACGTCACCATGCGTCGTGATCTCGACCAGGGTCGACGTCGACGCCCGGTCGCGGCGGTCAGCGCTGCGGCGACTGTTCGGGCCTGGGCCAACGCGAGCGCGCTGCGGCGGGTGCCAAGGCGCAGCTCTGGCCGGCTCATCGATGCTCACCCCCGTCCGGTTCGAGCGTGGGCCGGACGACGGCCTCAACCGTGCGCGGGTCGAGCGCGAACAGCTCCCGCAGCGCGGATTCGTACGATCCCCCGCCCGGCTCCGTAGCGAGCTCCTTGATCCGGACGGTCGGGGCGTGCAGCAGCTTGTCGACGACCCGTCGGACGGTCTTGGTGATCTCCTCGAGAGTTCGCGCGTCAAGATCTGGCAGACGGCCGCCCATCCGGGCCAGCTCGCTCGCGACGACGTCCTCGGCCATTGCCCGTAGCGCCACGACCGTCGGCGCGACCTGCGTCTGCCGGCGCGCTTCGGCGAACGCCGTCGAGCTCGTCTGCCACGATCGCGCGCACAGCGGCAATGTCCTCAGCAGCCGGCGCGCCGAGGTCGTGCCGGTCGGCGAGGGTCGCGAGGTCAGCAGCGACGACACCGGGCAACCTGTGCGCGGCCAGATCGACGTCCCGGGGCAACGCAACGTCGAGCACACGCAGCGGGCGGCCCGCCCGCTCGCGACAAAGCGGACTCGACCATGTCGGCGGTGAGCACGACACCGGCGGCGCCGGTGCACGAGACCACCACGTCGGCGATGCAGAGCGCGTCATCGAGCTCGCTCAGCTCGATTGCCTGCCCGCCGACCGAACCGGCGAGGCGAGCCGCGCGGTCAGTCGACCGGCTGGCCACGACCACGTCGGCGCCGTCGCGGGCCAATGTCGAGGCGGCCAACGCGGCCATCGAGCCGGCACCGACGACCAGCGCCCGCATTCCGGCCACACCGTCCGGTGCGACAGCCGCGAGTCCGACGGTGACGACCGACCGGCCCGCGGAGTCGATGCCGGTCTCCGCGTGGCAGCGCTTGCCTACCCGCAGGGCAGCAGGGAAGAGGTCGCCGAGTACGCGGCCCGTGGCTCCCGACGTTTGTGCGAGCCGGTAGGCCTCGCGGACCTGGCCCAGGATCTGGCTCTCGCCGACGACCATGGAGTCGAGCCCACTCGAAACGTGGAACAGGTGAGAGACGGCAGCGTCCTCGTAGTGGACGTACAGATGCGGGGTCAGTTCGGCGATATCTGCTTGTACATGCCGCGCGAGCAGGGCGCTGATCTCCTCGACGCCGCCGTGGAAGGTCGCGACGTCGGCGTAGAGCTCCACCCGGTTGCAAGTGACGACCGCCACTGCCTCGGAGATGTGCTCAGCCGAGTGGACCTCGTCGAGCAGTTTTCCGACGGCCTCAGAACCGATGGCAGCCCGCTCCAGCACGTCGACCGGCGCGCTGTGATGGGACAATCCGACGACGAGCACGCTCATCCACGCACCGCCTCGGCCAGCTCGACCGCCTGCTCCGCTGTCAACGCCAGCGCAGCGCCGTTCTTGCGCTGCTCGTGGTAGGCCAGGATCTGTAATTCGATCGACAGGTCGACCTTGCGCAGGTCGACTCCGTCGGGCACCTGCAGTAACGCAGGCGCGAAGTTGAGGATGCTCGTCACACCCGCCGCGACCAGCCGGTCGCAGACCTGCTGCGCGGCCGCTGCGGGGGTCGCGATGACCCCGATCGCGATGCTCTGGTCGGCGACGAGCTGTTCGAGCTCGTCGACGTGCCGGACGGTAAGGCCGGCGACCACGGTCCCTGCTCTGGCCGGGTCGGCGTCGACCAGGGCAGCGACCCGGAAACCGCGAGACGCAAAGCCTGCGTAGTTGGCGAGCGCATGCCCGAGATTGCCGATCCCCACGATCACGACCGGCCAGTCCTGCGTGAGTCCGATCTCTCGGGAGATCTGGTGGCGCAGGTAGTTGACTTCATAGCCGACCCCCCGCGTCCCGTACGAGCCCAGGTAAGACAGGTCTTTGCGCAGCTTCGCGGAGTTGACCCCTGCGGTCTCGGCAAGCTCGTCGGATGAGACAGTGACGACACCACGGTCGGCCAGCACGGCCAGGGCGCGCAGATACAGCGGCAGCCGAGCGACGGTCGCCTCGGGCACGCCGCGGTCGGCCGCACCCTGGGCATGGTCGGCCTGCCCTGCCTGTGGCAGACGGGTTCGGCGGGTCACGGTACTCCCGGGTAAGCCGGCCAGCCGGGTACGCGCCCGGACGGCCGGTGCAGTGCGTCGGGCCCAGCCTAGATCCTTGTGAACGCAGGAACAAAGTTGCGAGCGGCCGCTCCAGGCGCTAGTGGGTGCCCGGCTTGACGTCGATCGGTGCACCGGGTTTGATCGTCCGAGTTAGGTTAGCCTCACCTATCTGGAGCTTGCGTGTCTGCTCGCGCCATTGCCGTCCTCCTCGTCGTCGTTGTACTCACCGGGTCGGCATGCGCCGACGACGGCGCCGACATCAGCACGTCCGCATCCGGATCGGGCTCGGGCTCCGGGTCTGGTTTGGGCTCCGGCTCTGGCCTGGCCAGCGAGGACCTCAGCGGCAGCACCGACGATGCCGATGTTCTCGCTGCCGTCGACGAATACCGGACATACGTGCTCGCGGAAGCGTCCACGCTGGCCCAGGAGACCAGGACCTTCACCGATGCCGTCCGGGCCGGTGACATCGACGCCGCCACCGCCGCGTATGCGCCCAGCCGCTACCACTGGGAGACCATCGAGCCGATCGCCGGCCTGGTCGAGGAGATCGACGGTGCCGTCGACGCACGGGTGGACGACTTCGCCGACGAGAACGACCCCGCGTGGACGGGTTGGCACCGCATCGAGCACCTGCTGTGGGAAGCCGGGGACGTCGAAGCAGCGGCCCCGTTCGCCGATCAGTTGGATGCCGACATCGCGACCCTGAACGATCAGTTGGCTCAACTGGAGCTGCCGCCGGTAGCGGTCGCGCTCGGTGCCGCAGAGCTTGTCGAGGAGGTGTCCGAAGGCAAGATCACCGGCGAGGAGGACCGCTACTCCCACACCGACCTGTGGGACTTCGCCGCCAACATCGAAGGGGCGCGCAAAGTCAACGAACTGCTCACGCCCGCCCTACAGAGTCGAGACGCGGCCCTGGTCGCGGAGATCGAGGACGGCTTCACCCGGGTCGAGGAGGGCCTCGCGCCCTACCAGGAGGGCGAGGGCTGGAAGTCCTATACCGAGCTCACCGACGAGGACCGGGCGCGGCTTGCCGCAGATCTCAGCGATCTGGCCGAGTCACTGTCGACCGTGCCGGGAACGCTGGGTCTGAGTTGACAAGCCCAGCAGAGTCGGCCGCGGCGACGGTCCGACGGCGCAGCCTGCTCCTCGGCGGAGCGGCGGCCGTCGCTGCCGCCGGTGCGGGCTGCACTCTGAGTTCCGACGCAGAACCACGCGCTGCGTCGTCGTCGACACCAATGAGCGTGCGCAGCTTCCACGGGCCAACTCAAACCGGCGTCGCGACTCCGGCCAGGGCGCATTCGCTGGCCGCGGCGTTCCACGTCCTCGCCCGCGACCGGGCCGAATTGGCGGCGGCGTTCCGAGAGTTGAGCGCGTCGGCGCGACTGCTGGTGGAGGGCAGCGGAACGCCCGAGAGAGATCCCGTCCTACCACCGAGCGGCACAGGAGTCCTCGGCGCGGATTCGGTGCCGGTCGAGACGACGGTCGCCGTCGGGGCGTCGTTGTTCGACGATCGCTACCGTCTGGCCAGTCGCCGCCCGCGTGAGCTCGTCGTCATGCCGTTCCTCGCCAACGATCGCCTCGACGACGCGTGGAGTCACGGCGACGTGCTGCTCACGCTCGCCGCGGACCGGCCCGACGCCGTCCTGCACGGACTGCGTCAGCTGATGCGTGCGACCCGTCGGTTCCTGGGCCTGCAGTGGGTCGTCGACGGGTACTCCCGACCGGATGCCCCCGACTCGATAGCCGGTCGCACCCAGAACCGCAACCTGCTCGGCTTCAAAGACGGCAGCGCCAACCTGCAGGTCAGCGACGACGCCGAAATGGAGACCTTCGTATGGCTCGGCCCCGGAGACGACCAGCCGTGGTCGGTCGGGGGCACCTACCAGGTCGTCCGCCTGATCCGGTTGCTCGTCGAGCGTTGGGATCGGACCGCCCTGACCGAACAAGAGTCGATCATCGGCCGGGAAAAGATCTCCGGCGCACCGCTCGGTCTCGACGCCGAGGAGGCCGACCCGGAGTACCAGAACGATCCGAAAGGCCGGCGGATCCCGCTCGACGCGCACATCCGGCTGGCCCGGCCCCGAGACGCCGCGACCGAACATCAGCGGATGCTGCGCAAAGGCTTCAACTTCCAGAAGGGGTTCGACGGGGCCAGCCTCCTGGACCAGGGACTGGCGTTCGTGTCGTACCAGCGACAACTCTCCGACTTCCGCATGGTGCAGGAGCGGCTGAGGGGCGAACGGCTCGAGGAGTACACGCTGCCATTCGGCGGCGGCTTCTTCTTCGTGCTGCCCGGAGCCCAAGACTCCGACGACTGGATCGGCCGCACCTTGCTGACTGGTTGAGTCAACCGTCCTGGTGCTTCAGCGCTCGGCGCAGCCGTGTCTCGTCGACCCACCACACCGCATGCTCGCGACCGTCCACGAGCGTCACCGGAATCTGCTCGGCGTAGCGTTCGGTCAGAGCCTGATCGTCGAGAATGCTGCGTTCGGCCCAGGCGACCTCCAGGTCGCCGCAGACCCGTGCGACGACGACCCGCGCCTCGTCGCAGAGATGACAGCCCGGCTTGCCGAGGAGAAGTACGCGCGGGGTCCGCTCGCTGCCCATTCATTCCTCCCGCGCCGTCGAGGATCTCACCCTATCGATCGCTGAAGAGCCGCTGCGGACCCGCCGCTACGCTTCGCCGCATGCCCACGCGGCGGCAGAGACCGGACCGATCGATCATGTCCGGTGAGGCGGCGGCCGCCGCCGGTGAGGCCGCCGCCGGTGTCGACGCAGCGGCTGCGTCGCGCGCAGCGGCATTCTTCGACCTCGACAACACCGTGTTGCGAGGGGCCGCGATCTTCTACTTCGCCCGTGGGATGTACGCACGTAGGCATTTCCGGGCGCGGGACATCGCGTGGTTCGGTTATCAGCAGGTCCGCTTCCGGCTCGGCGCGGAAGACCCCGACCACGTCGACAGCGCCAGATCCACGGCCCTGTCCTTCATCGTTCACAGGTCAGTCGGCGAACTGAAGGAACTCGCGGAGGAGATCTTTGAAGACGTCGTCGAGGAGAAGGTGTGGCCGGGGACCCAGGCGATCGCACAGAGTCATCTGGACGAAGGCCAGCGGGTTTGGCTCGTCACCGCGGCGCCGGTGGAGCTGGCGACGATCATCGCGAAACGGCTCGGCCTCACCGGCGCCCTGGGAACCGTCGCCGAGCACGTGGATGGCGCGTACACCGGTCGCCTGGTCGGTGATCTGTTGCACGGGCCAGCCAAGGCCGAGGCGGTGCGTGCACTGGCAGTGCGCGAGGGTCTCGAACTCGAGCGGTGCGCCGCGTACAGCGACTCCGCCAACGACATCCCGATGCTGTCGCTTGTCGGCTTCCCATGCGCGATCAACCCCGATGCCCGGCTTCGCGCCCATGCGAAAGTGCGCGGCTGGCGGATCCGCGACTACCGAGCCCGCAGACGCAACACGCGATCGGTGTCGCGGCTGGAGCAGGTGCAGTCGCCGGCGCGATAGCCGGCTTCGCCCTCGCCCGCCGCAACCGCCGTTGACCCCACCACTCCCCGCCTAACGTCCCGGCTGCTCAATAGAAGGTGCTGCGGCGGCGGACGAGGAGCGCGTACAGAGTTTGCTGGATGGTTTCGCGGACTCGATCGGTCAGTTCGAACACCAACATCGGGTCCTCGGCGGCGCCGTCGCCCTGGCCGTCGGTCGCGATCGGCTCACCGAACTCGATGATCCACTTCGACGGCAGCGGAACCAGGCCGAATGGCCCGAGCCACGGGAACGTCGGGGTGATCGGGACATACGGCAGGCCGATCATCCGGGCCAGCGTGCCGAGGTTGGCGATCATCGGGTAGGTCTCCTCGGCGCCCACGATCGCGCACGGCACGATCGGTGCCCGCGCGCGGATCGCGGCCGACACGAACCCACCGCGCCCGAAGCGCTGGAGCTTGTACCGCTCCGAGAACGGCTTGCCGATGCCCTTGAAGCCTTCCGGCCAGACTCCGACCAGCTCGCCCGCGGCCAACAACCGCTCGGCGTCCTCGGTGCAGGCCAGGGTCGTGCCGTTCTTGCGGGCTACGTCAGCGAGAAACGGCAGCTGGAAGACCAGGTCGGCGCCGAGCATTCGTAGGTGCCGACGAGCCGGGTGCTCGTCGTGCACCGCCACCTCCGTCATCAGCGAGTCGAGCGGGATCGTGCCGGAGTGGTTGGCGACGATCAGGGCAGCTCCCTCGGCCGGCACGTTCTCGATGCCGTGCACCTCGACGCGGAACCATCGCCGGTACAACGGGCGGAGCACGGGAAGTAGGACGGTGTCGGTGAGCTGCTCGTCGAACCCGAATGCATCGACCTCGTAGTCGCCGGTCAACCGCTGGCGCAGGAACTCGATCGCCTGGGTCGCCTTCTCGTCGCTGTCTTTGCCGAAAACGTGCCTGGCGAGTTCACCGACCAACCTGAGTACTTCGTCGACGGGCTTGTTCACGCCATCGTGCGTGCTCATTGGTGCAGGGCGGGACCGACGCCGGTTGCCGGCGTCTCGATCGCCTTCCGTGGTGCTCGCGCGGCGCCATCCACCAATGCGACCCGCTCGATGGACTTCTTGCCGTTCGTGGGCTTGCTCCGGGGAGTGGTCGCTGGCCGCTTCACCGGCTTCGCCGGCTTGGCCGGCTGGACGCGCGCTGCGGCTGCGGTCCGCTTGACCGGCTTGGCCCTGTCCACAGGCTTGACCCGTCGTGAAGTTGCAGACGTCGCACGCTTGGCACTGGCCGCACGCTTGGTCGGCGCGGGCTTGGTCGGTTTGCTCTCACCGGAGTTGATCCGCTTGCCGTCGGCCGGCTTCACCCGGCGCGTGCTCGCTTGATCGTCAGCCATTGTGGGAACCCACTCGGCTCACAGCCTTGAGGAGCGCACGTTCCACTGACGAAACCCGGTCGCGGTCCAGCAGACCATCGCGACAGCGGGCGTCGGCGAAGGAGTCGAACGCGTGCGCCGTGGTGTGCTTCGGTTCGAAGCCGAGCCGTTCTCGCATCCGGGTGGTGTCGACTCCACGTCCGTAGGTCAGGAACTGCATCTGCTCCGGCGAGAAGTCCGCCACCTTGGCCCGCCGCAACAACCCGCCCACCGTCGTCGACACCATTCCCGGTAGCGGCAACACCGGCCGACCAGCTCGGCGCGCAGCCTGGCTGAGCATCAGAACGCCGTCGCCGGCGACGTTGTATATGCCGGTGCGGTCATCCAGGCATGCCAGGCGGAGAGCGTCGAGGCCATCGTCCTCGTGGACGAACTGCATCCTGGCGTCGTGCCCAAGGACCACCGGCAGGATCGGAAGCGTGAAGTACTCGGTCAGCGGAGTGCGCACCGTTGGACCGATGAAGTTCGCAAAACGCAATATCGTCACCGCCACGTCGGGACGGCGCCGGGAGAAACCCCGCACATACGCCTCGACCTCGACCGAGTCCTTGGCATATCCCGACCGCGGCAGCGCCTTCGGCGCCATGTCCTCGGTGAACATCGCCGGGTCGCGGGGGCTTGCGCCGTACACCGTGGTCGACGACTTCACCACGAGGCGCCGAACCGTCGAGGACTTCTGGCAAGCCGCGAGGAGCTGCATCGTCCCGATGACGTTGATCTCCTTTTGCGGCGTGCGACCTCCCGCGTCGAGCGGCGTCGCGAGGACGTTCATATGGACGACTGTGTCCACCTTCGCCCGCGTGATGACCTTGGCGACGACCGGATTGCGGATGTCGGCGCGGACGAACTCGCACCGCCCCAGGTCGTGTGTCGGTGGGACGACGTCGATCCCGACGACCCGATCGACCGCAGGGTCGTCGCCGAGCATGCGGGCGAAGCGCGCTCCGAGATAGCGCGCGACCCCGGTCACCATGACGACCTGCGACACACCAGCCCCCTCCTCACCCGCCCAAATCATCGCAGATGCGCTGCATGAGCGGCCGAAATCAGCCGCAGAATGGGGCTTGCCATGGCTCGGGAGCGTGGCGGCGACCGACAGCGACCGAGGCCCGATTACTTGCCCTGACGACGACGCTGGACTCTGGTCTTGCGAAGCAGCTTGCGATGCTTTTTCTTCGCCATTCGCTTGCGGCGCTTCTTGATCACAGAGCCCACGGAGCATCCTCGCTGGTCGATCGAATCGTCGGAACTAGCGTGCGGTGAGTTCCGCGCCGCTGTCGAGAGCACAGGCAGCGCCTGTGCAGCAGGGTAGAGCGTAGCGGGCGCGCGGCGCGGATTCGGACGCGCGTCCAGGCTCAGCCGGCTTGAACGTAGGAGTCGCGCAGGTAGTCCGACACCGCCTGCTCGGGAATGCGGAACGATCTACCGACCTGGACTGCGGGCAGCGTCCCGGCGTGGACCAGCCGGTAAACGGTCATCTTCGAGACGCGCATTGCGGACGCGACCTCGGCGACAGTGAGGAAGCGCACCTCGCCGAGCTGGCCGCCCTGATCCATCGTGCTCATCGATCCGACCTCCACGCCGTGTCCGTCACGTCTATCACGCGATCGTTAACACGTCGTGCCCGCATCGTAGATGCGCATGTGACTGATGGGGAAGGGAGATCACCATTCCGGATTGATCCCATGCAACGGAAACACCGCCCTGCGAGTCGCCATGACTGCCCGGTCTAGCTCGTCCGCTGGGTCAAATCCAGCTGACCAGTCGTCGAAGACGGCGGTTTGGCCGTCGGTCATTCGAGTCGGCCCCGGACGTCCAAACCTCGTCGCGACGTACTCACGCCAGGTCGACGGCAGTTCGGTCTCGGGCCGGACCGGTGTTCCAGCCGCTTCCGCGAGCAGATGGGTCCACGCCCTTGGCACCACATCGACGATCGCGTAGCCACCCCCACCGGTCGCTACCCAGCGGCCGTCGCAGAGCTCGTGCCCGAGGGCGTGCAACGCGGCATAGGACGCGCGCTGCCCGTCGACGGTCAGCGCGAGATGGGCAAGTGGATCTTCGACATGAGTGTCACACCCGTCCTGCGTCACCAGGATCTGCGGTCGCCAGGCATGCAGCAGTGCCGGGACGACGGCATGAAAGGCTCGCAGCCAGCCGCTGTCCGTCGTCCCCGGAGGTAGGGCGACGTTGACCGAGCTGCCCTCGGCCCCGGGACCGCCGGTTTCACTCGGGTAGCCAGTGCCAGGGAAGAGCATCAGTGGCGTCTCGTGCAGGCTGATCGTCAGGACCCGCGGGTCGTGATAGAAGACTGCCTGGACGCCGTCGCCATGATGGACGTCCACGTCGACGTAGGCGACCCGCTCGGCGCCGGCGTCGAGCAGCGCGCGGATCGCGAGGGCGGGGTCGTTGTAGACACAGAAGCCCGACGCACTGTTCGGCATGGCGTGGTGCAGGCCGCCGGCGATGTTGACGGCATGCGTGACGCGGCCCTGCCAAACAGCAAGCGCTGCGTCCACAGACCCCGCGGCGACCCTCGCACTGGCTTCGTGCATCGCGTCGAAGCACGGGTTGTCTCCAGTGCCCAGGCCATGAGTCGGGTCGAAGATGGCGCGCCGTACGGCCGAGATGAATTCAGGGGTGTGGACAGTGGTCAGGAGCGCGTCATCCGCAATCGACGGGGAGACGAGCTCGACGTGGTCGCCGTGAAGTACTCCGAGGTCTCGAGCGAGCCGGATTGTCAGGTCGAGGCGGATCGGGCTCAGTGGATGTGACGGACCGAAATCGTATTGCGTCAGCGAGTCGTCCCAGGTGACGTGCACCGACTCCGCCATGGTCCCGACCATAGACGAGGCGCCCACCCCCTCGGTTGACCTGACGGGCGGCCCCCTACCTGGCAACCCGTAAGCGACGGACTCAGGCCTCGGCTGATCAGGCGACGAGACCGAAGACGTACACCTGGGGAGTAAAGCCGAAGTTCGACCCGGAAACGTACAGCCGCCCGTTGACGATCACCGGTGTATTGACGATCGAGCCCTGCGTCACGAAGAACCACAGCGGCGCGCAGCTGCTCTGGCCGCAGCCGGCCGCGTCGTACGCGGCTATACGGGTGTTGTTCTGCGCGCTGTAGACGACGCCTCCGGCTACTGCCGGCGAGGCTTGGGTTCCGGCGAAGATGCCTCCCGCTGGGTGTCCACGCCAGATCGGCGCGCAGGTTGCTACACCACAGCCGGAGGCTCTGAAGGCGAACAATCCGTCGGTCGAGCCGGCGTAGACGACGCCATTCGCCACGGCTGGTGTGACCTCGAAACCGCCACCGGTGATCTGTCCGCGCCAGCGCGGCCCGCACGTGAACTGGCCACAACCCGCGGCCGGGAAGGCGTAGACGCGGCCGATCGAATTGGCCGTATCGCTACTGGCCACATAGACCGTGCTGCCGGACACCGCCGGTCCCGATCCGAGGTAGGCCTCGACCCCGCCGAGTCTGGTGGTGCGCCACAGCGGGCTGCAGGTCGGCTGACCACAGCCGGTGGCGGCAAACGCGAACAGGCGTTTGCTGCCGGCGACATAGACTACGCCGTTTCTGACGGCGGGAGCAGCCTCTGCCGAGGCGCCGATTGCGCCCGACCAGAGCGGGCCGCACACCGCGGCGCCACAGCCAGTCGGCCTGTACGCGTACAGATGACCGTCGGTCGAGGCGGTGTAGATCACTCCTCCCGCAACGGTCGGCGACGACCCGACGTTGCCATGGTTGGGTGCCGACCACAGCGGCTGGCAGGTCGGTGCACCGCAGCCCTGGGCGGCGAAGGCGTAGAGCCGGCCATCCTCGATGCCGGCCGACTCGACGTACGCGACACCGTTGACCACGGTCGGTGAGACGAAGACGCCGTTGCTCAATTGCGCACTCCACAGCGGCAGGCACAGCACATCGCCGCATCCGGTCGCGGAGAACGCGAGGAACTCCCCGTTACTCGTGCCGATGTACATCACCCCGTTCACGACAGCGGGTGACGAGTGGTAGAAGGCGTTGCCGAACTCGTTGTCAGTCGGGCCGAGCGCGGAGACCGCGTCCTGCCGTAGGAAGGGAGCTGTCGGTGGCCACGGGTAAACAGGGCACCATGCGATTCGGTGTGAGCATGCCCTGGTGACTAGCGCGTATCTCGCCAGCCGGATAGGCTCTGTCTAGTCTGTCTAGATGGAGTGAGACTGTGACGTGGCAGCTGCAGGACGGCAAACAGCGCTTCAGTGAGCTGATTCGGTCCGCTCTTACTCGGGGGCCACAGGTCATCACTCGACACGGGGAGGAGGTCGCGGTCGTGATCGACATCAAGGAGTACCGAAGACTCAGCGGTGCGCAGTCTCGATTGACAGACCACTTGCTCGCAATCCCAACGGGAGATGACTTGCCCATCAGCGATCGGTCGGTGGACCTGACCACAGTCATCGACTTCACCGAGCCGGCTTGATGTATCTGCTGGACACGAATGTCATCAGCGAGCTGCGTCGCAGGGCGCCCCATTCCGCTGTCACGTCGTGGCTGACCTCACAAGCCGACGATGATCTGTTCGTAAGCGTGATCGTGATTGGCGAGATCCGCCAGGGCGTCGAACGCCTTCGAGGTCGGGACCGAACGCAGGCGGAAGCTCTGGACAGCTGGCTCCATGCCATGGTCACCGCGTTTGGCCATCGGATACTCCCGATCACCGTGGAAATCGCACAGGAGTGGGGACGGCTGAACAGCCGTGACCCATTGCCGGTCGCCGACAGCCTGATGGCGGCAACCGCACGGGTACATGACCTCATCGTTGTGACAAGGAACACGACGGACTATGCGGACACCGGCGTAACAGTTTTTAATCCGTTCACCGCCCATCCAACCGGACAATGATCGCGGCCAGGTGCTGATCGTGCGTGGAGGAACCGACGATGGCGACCAACCTGAGGCTTCCGGCGACGGCATCACGGCGCCTCGATACCGAAACCGACGCCTGGCTCACGACTGTCCGATCGGACGGCCAACCGCAATCGTCGGTGATCTGGTTCTGTTGGGACGACGGCATCGTGTGGATTCGCAGCCAGCCGCACGCCGGCAAAGTCGCCAACATCCGGCACCAGCCGCGCGTGGCGGTCAACCTCAACAGTGATGGTCATGGCGACGGAGTCGTCACGTTCGAGGGTACTGCGGAGTTGGTCGACGACCTTCCGGCCGCAGTGCGCGACGCATACGTCGCGAAGTATCAGCACCGCATCCGACACTCCCTGCAGATGACGCCGGAACAGATGTTGGCCGACTACTCGACAACCATCCGGATCTCGGTGCAGCGTGTTCGCGCCTGGTGATCTCAGCGCAGATCGAGCCGCATGGCGAACTCATCGATACCAGGGTGGCCGGCTGGCAGCCGTTGCGTTTCGCCGGTACGAACGAACCCCTGCCGGGAATAGAGCCGCTCTGCCACCTCGTTGTCGCGAGTCACCCACAGCCGGATCGCAGGGGCCGCCTGCTCACGTGCCCAGCGAGCGAGCTCCATCACCAGTGCGGCGCCAATCCCGCGGCCTCGTGCTTCGGGTCGTACCCACATCGAGACCAACTCGACGTGCCCAGCGTCCTCGATGTATCCCCCGGCCAGTCCCACCGGCAGCCCATCCATGGAGGCGACGACAAGCGTGCCAGTGGGCCGGTCCAGCCATGCCCGCCATGCCACCTCGGCCCGGTCCCGTTCACCTTCGTAGGTTGACTCGAACGCAGGCGGCGCATCGCGCAGTGCTGCCAGCCGCAGGTCACGCACCATTTCCCAGTCATCGGGTCCGGCCGGGCGAACCGAGATGTCAGCGCCCATGGCCGCCGCGCCGAAACTGTTGCGACGTCCGAGCGCATGTCGACGCAATGGCTCCACCGCTTGGCGAGTGAATACACCGCAAGGCTTGCAGGCCTGGCGCTGTATAGGCAGGGGTGGACCCCGTGGTCATTTCGGAGGTTATTCGTCGGCGGACGCGGCGAGGGCGCGGGACCGATCCCGAGCGGCCTCGATCGCGGCCAGGAAGTCCGCGCGTACCTTGCCCTCCTCGAGCAACCGGATCGCGGCCGCCGTGGTCCCCGCAGGCGAGGTGACCCGCTCGCGCAGCACCGTCGGGTGCTCCCCCGTCTCCCGCAGCAGCTTCGCCGAGCCGACGACGGTCTGAACAACCAGCTCGGTCGCCGTCGCACGCGGCAACCCGAGGTGGACCCCCGCCTCGATCATTGCCTCGACCACGTAGAACACATACGCCGGCCCGGTGCCTGAGATCGCGGTAACGGCGTCCTGCTGCTTCTCCGGAACCCGCACGACCTTGCCGGTGGCCTGCAGCAGCTGCTCGGCCTCGTGCAGGTGCCCTTCATCGCATTTCGAGCCCGGCGAGACGGCCGCCATACCTTCGTCGACGAGAGCGGGTGTGTTGGGCATCACCCGGACGACGGCGACGCCCGCAGGCAGCCGGGACTCGATGAAGGCCGTGGTGATGCCCGCCGCCAGGGACACGACGAGCTGCCCAGGCCGGACGTCGTCGGCGATCTCGGAGAGCAGCGCACCCATGTCCTGTGGCTTGACGACCAGCGCTAGCGTCTCCGCCCGGCGCGCCGCGGTCGGGTTGTCGACCACCTCGACGCCGTAGCGTTCCTCCAGCTCCTTGACCCGGTCCGGGCGGCGCTCCGTCACCAGCAGGTCTTCGGCACGGCGCCCTGCACGCAGCAGTCCGGAGAGCAGGGTCTCGCCCATGACTCCGGCGCCGAGGATCGCGACGGTCATTTCTTGCTCGCCAAGGAGCGCAGGAAGAACATGACGTTGGCCGGTCGTTCCGCCAACCTTCGCATCATGTAGCCGTACCACTCGTGGCCGTAGGGCACGTAAACCCGCACGGTTTCGCCCGCACGGGCCAGCCTGCGCTGCTCGTCGGGTCGCACTCCGTAGAGCATCTGGTACTCGTAGCTTCCCTGCTCACGCCGGTAGCGGGCGGCCAGCGAGCCGCCGATCTCGATCAGCCGCGGATCATGTGTAGCGATCATCGGGTACCCCTCGCCGGCGAGCAGGACCTTCATGCACCGTACGTACGAGCGGTCGACGTCAGCGCCGTCCTGGTACGCGACGGTGGCTGGCTCGTTGTAAGCGCCTTTGCACAACCGCACTCGCGACCCCGGGAAGGACAGCTGCCGGCAGTCGCTCTCGGTCCGATGCAAATAGGCCTGGAGGACAGTGCCCGTGGACGGGAAGTCCTTGCGGAGCTCGGCAGCGATCGCCAATGTCGAGTCCGCCGTCGTGTGGTCCTCCATGTCCAGCGTGACCGTGGTTCCGGCGTCGGCAGCTGCCTGGCAGATCTCCCTCGCATTGTCGAGTGCGATGTGTTCGCCATCGCCTGGGAGCGCCTGCCCGACCGCGGAGAGCTTGACCGACACCTCGGCACCACTCGTCAGCCCGGCCGCCTGCAGCCCCTTGAGCAGATGCACGTACTCGGCCGCGATGTGCTCGGCCTGGGCACGATCGAGGGTGTCCTCACCCAAATGGTCGATGGTCGCCGTGAGCCCCTCGTTGACAAGATCACTGGTCACTTGCACTGCGTCGGCGGTCTCGTCCCCCGCGATGAACCTGGCGACTACACCGCGCGAGATCGGCGCCTTCTCGACCAGGGTGCGCAGCCGTTGGCTTTCAGAGATTCCCAACAGCACCCGCCGGACCACGGCTGCCCGCCCTTCACACGTCTGTTCCCGACCGCGTCAGGCTACGGCACCCGCCCCTCTCGGGTTTCGTCCCTTCCCGTGAGTCACGCCGTACGGCGGCGGAGCGTGGCGGCGCCCAGCGCCAAAAGACCGACGGCGAACGCCGCAATGATCAGTGCGTACCCTCCGACGACGGGGTCGACATTGATCTGCACCTCGCGCATCGCGTCCACGGCGTAGGACAACGGAAGGACGTCGGAGATCGCGCTCAACACCGTCGGGAGCTCGTCGCGGGCAACGAACAACCCACAGAGCAGGATCTGCGGAAGCACCAGCGCGGGCATGAACTGGACCACCTGGAACTCTGTCGCTGCGAACGCGCTGACGAACAAGCCCAACGCAACACCGAGCAATGCGTCGAGAACGGCCACAGTGATCAGCAACGACGTTGGGCCGGCTACATCGAGACCGAGCAGCCCGACAGCAATTCCGGACGCGATCAGCGCCTGCAACGTCGCCATCAGCCCGAAGGCCAGGGCATAACCCAACAGAAAGTCCAGTTTGCCCATCGGCATCGCCAGCAGTCGCTCGAGCGTGCCGGAGGTGCGTTCACGAAGCGTGGCAACGGAGGTGACCAAGAACATGCCGATGAATGGGAACAGAGCGAGCAGAGCCGGGCCGATGAGGTCAAAGGTCGGCCCGCCCTCGTATATCCACCACAACAACATGAGCAGCACGGCTGGCACGAACAGCAGCAACGCCAGGGTGCGGTGATCGTGCCGGAGTTGGGCCAGCACGCGGCCCGCCGTCGCGAATGTGATCCGCGGTGTCATCTGCCGGCCTCCTGGTCGATGAGTTGCAGGAACGCCTGCTCCGTGTCATCGGTGCTGGTGTGCTCGAGCAATCCAACAGGGGTGTCGTCGGCGAGCAGCGCACCCTCCCGCAGCAGTAACAGCCGGCCGCAGCGCTCAGCCTCGTCCATCACGTGACTCGAGACCAGCAGGGTGACCCCGGCCCGAGCCAGGTCGTTGAACAGGTTCCAGAGGTCGCGCCGGAGCACCGGGTCGAGACCGACCGTCGGCTCGTCCAGGACGAGCACTTCGGGTTCCCCGAGCAGGGCTGCCGCGAGCGAGACCCGCGACAGCTCGCCACCGGACAGCCTGGCGACGAGGTCGTCGGCGTGTGAGCCGAGGTCGACCTGGTCGATCGCGCGCTCTACGGCATCTCTGCCGGTTCCGAGCACCTTCGCGAAGTAACGCAGGTTCTGCCGGACCGTCAGGTCGCTATAGACACTCGGTGCTTGGGTCAGATAGCCGACTCGATGCCGCACCGGTTCGGATCCGGCCGGCAACCCGAGGACTTCGACCTCCCCGGCAGCGATCTGCTGCACGCCGACGATCGCGCGCATCAACGTGGTCTTTCCCGAGCCCGACGGTCCGAGCAGGCCGGTGAGGGTTCCTTTGTCCACCGAGAGGTTGAAGTCGTCGAGCACGACCCGACGTCCCCGCACGACTCGCAGGCCCTTGACCTTGATCGCCGGCTCGGCACCGGTTGACGGCCCGCCCAGCCACCCGTCGCCCGTAGATTTCATCATGTGTTGAATATCGCGCTTTGGCGTGGTCGGCGTCAAGCGTTGCCGTCAACCTCGAAGTAGCGCTGGATCACCGGACCGACGAGCGCAACCAGGTCCTCGTCCGATACCGACGCGAGCGGCTCGATCTTGACAACGTACCGCATGATCGCAACACCAAGCAGGTGCGAAACCGCGGCTTCGGTCCTCAGCTCTCGGTCGGGGATGTCCAAGCCATCGACCACCCGGGCCAACATGACCCGCGAGGCGAACTGACGAAGTAGCGCCGCTGCCAAATCGTGTGTCATCGCCGAGCGCAGCAAGGCGAGGACCGGCGCTCGTTTCACCGGGTCGCCCCACGTGGCGAGAAACGTGCGTATCGCCCGTTCTCCGATGGTGTCGATCGGACCTGTAGCGATCTGTGCGGCTATTTCCGACGGGACGAAGGGGATCTCCATCGCCTCGAGGAACAACTGCTCCTTGGTCCCGAAGTAATGGTGAACCAGCGCCGGGTCGACCACGGAGCGTGCGGCGATGGCGCGGATCGATGCGCCGTCATATCCCCGCTCGCCGAATTCCGTGCGTGCAGCAGCCAAGATCTCGCCGCGGGTATCCGGGCCGCCAGGTCGTCGGCCAGATCGGCCGCGCCGCGAAGACCGCCGCGCAACGCTCACCAGCTGGATCCCCGCAGGACCTGCTCCGCAGTTCCGTCGGGCGAGACAGCGAACGCCGTGTCGGCGGCCGCGGTGGCGAGGTTGAGACGCGCAAATGCCAGTCCCTCGGCGAGGTCGGCCTCCCGCTCCTCCGCGGCACGGGCCCGGCGGGTACCGATCTCGAGCACGATCGCACCGGTCCATCCCCGTCTGACCAGCCGTTCGAGCAGAGTCGTGCATGGTTGTGTGCCGCGTCCCGGTACCAAGTGTTCATCCCTCGCCGAGCCGGTGCCGTCGGCCAGGTGAACGTGGGCCAGCCGGTCGCCGAGCGCCTCGGCCATAGCCAGGGCATCCGACCCCGAAACAGCGGTGTGCGAGAGGTCCAGAGTGTTGTGGGCGTATAGCTCGTCGGTCGGATCCCAGTCCGGTGCGTAGGCCGCGATCTCTCGCCCCGCGGCGCGCCACGGGTACATGTTCTCGACCGCGATTGCGACGCCGCTCTCCTTCTCCAGCTCCGCGACCCCGTCGACGAAACCGCGGGCGTAGTCGCGCTGCCAACGGAACGGAGGGTGGACGACCACGATGCCCGCACCGAGCCGTTGGGCGGCCTCGACTGTTCTGCTCAGCCGCTCCCACGGGTCGGGTGACCACACTCGCTGGGTGATCAGCAGGCACGGCGCGTGGACGGACAGCACCGGCATCCGGTGCCGTCTGGACAGCCTGGCCAGCTCATCGACGTCCTGGCTGACCGGATCGGTCCACACCATGACCTCGACACCGTCGTAGCCGAGGGAGCGGGCCATCTCGAACGCGGTCGCAGCGCCTTGCGGGTACACCGACGCCGTCGAGAGCCCAACCGGTGAATCCGAGACACGCAGCAGGGCCGACGGGTCCCGGCGCTGCGGAGTCACGGGTCCCAGCGTAGGGGTGCGGAGCGGGGGATTCAGCCGCGCCTGCGCGTGGTCGTTGAGATGGCTGGCACTCACGCGGGCATAGGCTTCGAGGTCGTGGAGGCACCGCTGGACGTGGCCCGGGCGTGGGTCGAGTTCCCCGATCCGTCCGACGCCGACCAAATCCTGCGGTGTGACCTGACCTGGCTCACCTCGCGGTGGACGTGCATCTTCGGCCGTGGTTGCCCAGGCGTCTACGCCAATCGACCCGACGACGGCTGCTGTACCCACGGCGCACACTTCTCCGACCGCGACGACGAGAAGCGGGTACGCCGCTTCGCCACCAAGCTGAAACCACAGGATTGGCAGTTTTACGACCAGGGTCGTCGTGACGGCGTCGTCGAGAAGGACGACGAGGGCGAGCGCAAAACCCGCGTGGTCGACGGTGGCTGCATCTTCCTCAACCGGCCGGGCTTCGCCGGAGGAGCCGGCTGCGCACTGCACGGGTACGCCCTGCGGACCGGCCGGCATCCGCTGGAGACCAAGCCGGACGTGTGCTGGCAGTTGCCGATCCGCCGGTCCTATCGAAACGCCAAGCGACCGGACGGCTCGAGCTACCTCGAGATCACCATCGGCGAATACGACCGCCGCTCATGGGGTCCAGGCGGGCATGACATGGACTGGTTCTGCTCCGGATCGCCCAGTGCCCACGTCGCGGCCGAGCCGGTCTACGTCTCGTGCGAGGCGGAGTTACGCGCGCTGGTTGGCGACAAGGCCTACGACGAGCTCGCCGAGCACTGTGCTGCCCACCTCGCCGCCCAATTGCCGCTGCTGATCCACCCCGCCACCGCCGCCGCGGCCCCGCACCCCGGGTAGGAGGCCGCACCCGTTTCCGGAAGGACCGGCCCCTGTCGGTGGCTGCCCATAGCGTCCCGGGTATGGCGAAGGTGGCGCAGGTATACCGCTGCGGCGAGTGCGGCTGGTCCACGGCGAAGTGGGTCGGCCGGTGCGCCGAGTGTCAGGCGTGGGGGAGCCTGGACGAGGTCACGCGGTCGCGCCAGGGCATCGTGCCGCGACCGGCGGGCCAACAGGCTCGGCCGATTGCCTCAGTCGGGCTGGAGGCCGCCCAGTCTCGGCCCACCGGAGTTGGCGAGTTCGACCGCGCATTGGGTGGTGGCTTGGTCCAGGGCGCGGTGGTGCTGCTCGCCGGTGAGCCCGGCGTGGGAAAGTCGACGCTTCTGCTCGAAGTGGCCGCCCGGTGGGCCGCCACCGCCGGCACGGCGCTCTACGTGACCGGTGAGGAATCCGCCGCTCAAGTGCGGCTGCGGGCCGAGCGAACCGGGGCCCTCTCCGATGGCTTGCTCCTCGCGGCCGAGACCGACCTGGCGGCCGTCATCAGCCACATCGACCAGGTTCGCCCTTCGCTACTGGTGCTCGACTCGGTTCAGACCGTTTCCCGGTCCGACGTCGATGGCATGGCCGGTGGGGTCACCCAGGTACGTGAGGTTGCCGGTGCGCTCATCCGCGCAGCAAAGGATCGCGGCATGGTCACCGTGCTGGTGGGTCACGTCACCAAGGACGGTTCGATCGCCGGCCCTCGGGTACTCGAGCATTTGGTCGACGTCGTGCTGCAGTTCGAAGGCGAGCGGCATTCGCGGCTGCGCATGGTCCGTGCGGTCAAGAACCGATACGGCCCGGCCGACGAAGTCGGCTGCTTCGATCTGTCCGACACCGGCATCGTGTCGGTACCAGACCCCACCGGACTCTTCCTGTCCCGGCACGCCCACCCGGTGCCAGGCACCTGCGTCACCGTGACACTGGAAGGTCAGCGGCCGTTGCTGGCCGAGGTTCAGGCACTGGTGGCGTCCTCCTCGCTCGCGACGCCCCGACGTGCGACCAGCGGCCTGGACTCCTCGCGGGTGGCGATGGTCCTCGCCGTGCTCGAGCGCCGCGGCGACCTCACGTTGCGAAACAGCGACGTCTACGCCGCGACGGTAGGTGGCGCGCGGTTGACCGAACCGGCCGGTGATCTGGCTCTGCTCGTGGCAGTAGCCAGTGGCATGCGCGACCTCCCTGTGCCGCCCGGCTTGGTCGCGATCGGGGAGGTCGGCCTGGCCGGCGAGATTCGGCGCGTGACCGGCACCCAGCGTCGGCTGGCAGAGGCGGAGCGGATGGGCTTCGACCGCGCGTTGGTGCCGCCAGACCCAGGGTCGGTTCCGGCCGGGATTCATGCCGTTGAGGTTGCTGATGTCCGATCGGCACTCAATGCTGCCCGACGCCCCACGGTGGTGCTGCCATCGAGTCGAACATGAGCCGTACACTGTCGCCGGACGTCAACGACTGCGCCGGCGGGGGTCGTGTGCTAGCAAGCGAAAAGAGCGGTGTGGAGACCAAGCTGCGCCAGGCACTCGCCGCCGTCGCACCAGGTACCGCGCTGCGCGAAGGGCTTGAACGCATCCTCCGCGGGCGTACTGGAGCGCTGGTCGTACTCGGCTCCGACAAGACGATCGAGTCGATCTGCTCCGGCGGATTCGTGCTCGATGTCGAGTTCTCTGCGACCGGCTTGCGCGAGCTGGCCAAGATGGACGGCGCGATCGTCGTCGATCGCGAATGCACGCACGATTCTGCGGGCTGCGACCCAGTTGGTCCCCGACCCGGCGATCCCGACCACCGAGTCCGGCACCCGTCACCGGACCGCCGAGCGGGTTGCCAAGCAGACCGGCGTTCCGGTCATCTCGGTCAGCCAGTCGATGCGAATCGTCGCCATCTACGTCGACGACGTCCGCTACGTGCTCGAGGACGCCGCGCAGATCCTGTCCCGCGCCAACCAGGCGCTCGCCACGCTCGAGCGCTACAAGCTCCGGCTCGACGAGGTATCCGGCACGCTCTCGGCGTTGGAGATCGAAGATCTGGTCACCGTGCGCGACGTCGCCGCGGTCGCGCAGCGGCTGGAGATGGTCCGCCGGATTGCCAGCGAGATCGAAGGCTACGTCGTGGAGCTCGGTACCGACGGACGCCTGCTGAGTCTGCAACTCGACGAACTAGTGGCCGGGGTCGACATCGACCGTGAGCTGGTTGCCCGCGATTATCTGCCCACCCAGTCGGGCCGGCGGGCCCGGACTGTCGCCGGCGTGGTCGCTGATCTCGATGCATTGTCTGCAATCGACCTCCTAGACCCGGGTGCCGTCGCTCGGTCGCTGGGCTACACCGCGGGGGCGGAGCAGCTCGATGTCGCCGTGAGCCCACGGGGTTACCGCCTCCTGGCCAGGGTGCCGCGGCTGCCCGGCGCGGTGATCGAACGGCTGGTCGAGCACTTCGGTGGGCTGCAGAAGCTGCTCGCCGCCAGCGTCGACGATCTGCAGGCCGTCGACGGCGTCGGTGAGTCACGGGCGCGCAGCGTTCGGGAAGGGCTGTCGCGGCTGGCCGAGTCGAGCATCCTCGAGCGCTACGTGTAGCTCTGGGTGCTCATGTCGGAGGGCAGACGCTCCGCGGGCTCCGCGATTCGTGGCCGACAAGCGTGCCACGAATCGCTCTTTAGACGCCCGCTTCCGCGTCTGCCCTCCGACATGAGCACGCTTCCCGGGGTGGCTCATGTTTGACGCTGTCATCGCTTGGTACGACCGGCACGCGCGTGACCTGCCCTGGCGGGCGCCAGATCGTACCCCGTGGGGCGTGCTGGTCAGCGAGGTCATGCTCCAGCAGACTCAGGTCCCCCGAGTCGAACCGGTGTGGCGAGAGTGGCTGGAGCGGTGGCCGACTCCGGCCGCGCTCGCGGCCGAGCAGCCGGCGACCGCGATCCGAGCGTGGGGGCGGTTGGGGTACCCCGGCCGGGCGCTGCGCCTGCACGCTGCCGCTCAGGCCATCGTGGACCGGCACGCGGCCCAGATCCCGGCGGACTATCACGCGTTACGAGCATTGCCGGGCGTCGGTGAATACACAGCCGCCGCCGTCATGTCGTTTGCCTTCGACCAGCGGCATGCCGTGCTTGACACCAATGTTCGCCGGGTGCTTGCGCGTGCGGTCGTTGGTGCGGCGTATCCGGCACAGGCCACGACGGCGACCGAGCGCCGCCTGGCCGAGTCGATGCTGCCGGCCGACGGTGCAACTGCCGCGCGCTGGTCGGTCGCCGCGATGGAACTGGGTGCATTGATCTGCACGGCTCGTTCGCCGCAATGCTCGACGTGTCCGATCGCGATCTCGTGTGCCTGGCGGCTGGCCGGATTCCCGCCGTATGACGGACCCGTACGACGGAGTCAGACGTTTGCCGGGACCGACCGCCAGGCCCGCGGTGCCCTGATGGCGGTGCTACGCGAGGGTCCAGCCGACGTCAGCAAGCACCGCCTGGATGCCGTCTGGCCGCACGACCCGATCCAGCGCGAGCGCGCACTCGATGGGCTGGTGGCCGACGGGTTGGTCGAGCCGATCGACGGTCGTTACCGGTTGCCGACGTCGTGACCGAGGCTTGTCCGGAACGGTCACCTGGTCGTTGACGTCATCAGGACTCAGTCACCCGTTCGAGCGCCTGCACATATTCGGCGTTGGGGTCCATCGCAGCGGCAAGTCGGTAACACGCTGCCGCCTCAGCTCGCCTGCTCTGGCGCTCCAACGTCCGGCCGAGTGCGAACCGGGCGTAGGCATCGCTCGGATCTCGCTCGACCAGCCGGCCGAATGCCTCCTCGGCCCGGCGCAGCTGGGCCGACCGGAAGTATGCCCGGCCGGCGAGTTCGAGGACCGACTTCGGCGTTGTCTCCCCCGCCATCAATGGTTCGAGTTCGCGGGCTGCACCGACGGCATCGCCGGCCTCGTACAGCACGCTCGCGGCGCGGTAGGCCGCGAGATCGTCTGACATCCTCACCCCCCGAACCGCGATCGAAGGTTCCACTCTGCGGGTATGCGAACAGGTCTGACAAGCGGCGAGTCAGGGCCGCTGAGGGGCTTCCACGTAACCGACGTCCGACAGCGTCGACCTGTCGGGATCTGATGGCCAGCGCCGGGTCCCGATCGCTGGCGCCAGCCACCACAAGGCTGCCGCCGCCAGGACATGCCAGGCGGCGTGACCTTGCAGGACGCTGTCGGCCCGGCACAGCGAGGTCCGATCACCCAGGGTGCCGATCAGAGCGCCGGCGGCAACGGTCACCAGCGCCACGATCAGCGCCCTGCGCAGCGCGGGACGGCGTCGAGCTCGCACCAGATTCAGCCCGATTGCTGCGGCCGCCAGCACCGACTGGACGATGGTCGACGCAGTCGCACCCCAGGCCACGACCGGAACCATCGCGACCACAGGGACGAACCACCACGCCGGGGAGAGTTCACGCCCGCGAAGGTCGGATACCGCATCGGTCGCGACGAACACGAGGACTGCCGCAAGGGGGAGGTCGTGCGCGTAGGCCTGCCAATCCGGGTGCGGCCCGTGTTGAACGAATGAGCCCACGCCGATCCCTGACACAAGCACCGCATAAACGACTGTCTGCCGGTCGCGGGTGGGAGTGTCACGGTGACGTCCATCCCGACGGCTGGCAACCAGGATGCCGGCGCCGGCCACGACGAACGCGACGCTGGTGACCGCGTTGGCTGGCTGACCGAAGAACCCGTCCCCGTACCGCTCGCAAACCGCGCTCAGCTCCACCCGTCGAGTATGAATCGCAACCATTCGACACTTCGAGGCTGGACGCGAAACGAGGGGCGACACTGCGTCGCCCCTCGTTTTCGGTGTGAATCAGCCGGCGTTGCGGCTCGAGCCACTTCGACGACCGCCGCCGCCGGACGCGGCCGCTTCGACCACTGCCACCTCGGGCAGCTCGGACTTGGGGCTGCCGGTGAAGGTGAAGACGGCTTCCTTGCCCTCGCCCTCGACGTCGACCACGACGATCTCACCGGCCTTGAGCTCACCGAAGAGGATCTTCTCCGACAAGGAGTCCTCGATCTCCCGCTGGATCGTGCGACGCAGCGGCCGCGCGCCGAGGACCGGGTCGAATCCGTGATCCGCCAGCAATTCCTTGGCCGCCTGGGTCAACTCGAGGCCCATGTCCTTGTCGTGCAGCCGGATATCGACCTGGGTCATCATCAGGTCGACGATCCGGACGATCTCCTCCGGTGTGAGCTGGTGGAAGACGATGACGTCGTCGACCCGGTTGAGGAACTCCGGCCGGAAGTGCTGCTTGAGCTCGTCGGTGACCTTGTTCTTCATCCGCTCGTAGTCGCCGTCAGCTGTCCCGCTGGTCGAGAAGCCGAGGTTGACCCCCTTGGCGATGTCGCGGGTGCCGAGGTTGGTCGTCATGATGATCACGGTGTTCTTGAAGTCGACGACCCGACCCTGCGCGTCGGTCAGCCGGCCGTCCTCGAGCACCTGAAGCAGCGAGTTGAAGATGTCCGGATGTGCCTTCTCGACCTCGTCGAACAGCACGACCGAGAACGGGCGACGGCGCACCTTCTCGGTGAGCTGGCCACCCTCTTCGTACCCGACATAGCCAGGCGGCGAGCCGAACAGCCGCGAGACCGTGTGCTTCTCCGAGTACTCGCTCATGTCCAGCTGGATCAGGGCGTGCTCATCGCCGAACAGGAACTCCGACAGCGCCTTGGACAGCTCGGTCTTCCCGACCCCGGACGGTCCGGCGAAGATGAACGAGCCACCGGGGCGCTTCGGGTCCTTCAGGCCGGCCCGGGTGCGCCGGATCGACTTGGACAGCGCAGCAATTGCGTCCTGCTGCCCGATGATCCGCTTGTGCAGCTCGTCTTCCATGTGCAACAGACGCGAGGTCTCCTCCTCGGTCAGCTTGAACACCGGGATACCGGTTGCCGAGGCGAGGACTTCGGCGATGAGCTCGTCGTCGACCTCTGCGACGACGTCGAGGTCACCTGCCTTCCACTGCTTCTCCCGCTCGGTCTTCTGCCCAATGAGCTGCTTCTCGCGATCCCGTAGCGAGGCCGCTTTCTCGAAGTCCTGCGCGTCGATCGCGGACTCCTTCTCCCGGCGCACCTCGGCGATCCGCTCGTCGAACTCGCGCAGATCAGGTGGTGCGGTCATCCGGCGGATGCGCAGCCGGGAGCCCGCCTCGTCGATCAGGTCGATCGCCTTGTCCGGCAGGAATCGGTCGGAGATGTAGCGGTCGGCGAGATGCGCGGCAGCCACCAGCGCGGCATCGGTGATGGAGACCCGGTGGTGCGCCTCGTAGCGGTCCCGCAGGCCCTTGAGGATCTCGATGGTGTGGGTGAGGGTCGGCTCCTGAACCTGGATCGGCTGGAACCGGCGCTCCAGCGCGGCGTCCTTCTCGACGTGCTTGCGGTATTCGTCGAGCGTGGTGGCGCCGATGGTCTGCAATTCACCGCGGGCAAGCATCGGCTTGAGGATGCTCGCAGCGTCGATGGCGCCTTCTGCGGCGCCGGCGCCGACCAGGGTGTGCAGCTCGTCGATGAACAAGATGATGTCGCCGCGCGTGCGGATCTCCTTGAGAACCTTCTTCAACCGCTCCTCGAAGTCGCCCCGGTAGCGGGAACCAGCGACCAGGGCCCCCAAGTCGAGGGTGTAGAGCTGGCGGTCCTTGAGCGTCTCAGGAACCTCGCCCTTGACGATGTTCTGCGCGAGCCCCTCGACGACTGCGGTCTTGCCCACGCCCGGCTCGCCGATGAGGACCGGGTTGTTCTTCGTGCGGCGGGACAGGACCTGCATGACCCGCTCGATCTCTTTCTCGCGGCCGATGACAGGGTCGAGCTTCCCCTCACGGGCTGCCTGGGTCAGGTTCCGACCGAACTGGTCGAGCACCAGCGACGTCGACGGGGCATCGCCTTGCGGACCGGCGCCGGCGGTGGCGGCCTCCTTGCCCCCCTGGTAGCCGGAGAGCAGTTGGATGACCTGCTGACGGACTCGGTTGAGGTCGGCGCCCAACTTGACCAGCACTTGCGCCGCGACGCCTTCGCCCTCGCGGATCAGGCCGAGCAGGATGTGCTCGGTGCCGATGTAGTTGTGGCCTAGCTGCAGCGCCTCACGCAGGCTGAGCTCGAGCACCTTCTTGGCCCGCGGGGTGAACGGAATGTGCCCACTGGGCGCCTGCTGGCCCTGACCGATGATCTCCTGAACCTGGTCACGCACCGCTTCCAGCGAGATCCCGAGACTCTCGAGCGCTTTTGCCGCCACACCTTCGCCCTCGTGGATGAGGCCCAGGAGGATGTGCTCGGTGCCGATGTAGTTGTGGTTGAGCATCCTGGCTTCTTCCTGGGCCAGGACGACGACGCGCCTCGCGCGGTCGGTAAACCTCTCGAACATCAGCGGCACTCCTCACCGAGCGGTCTGGGTGTGCCGGGGCTCTCCCGGTCCGCCCGTACTCGCATGCTAACCCGCCAGCCGGTGGTCAACGCGGGTCGTCTCATCGACCGAACCGGAGTGGCGCACGGTTGAACAACACCTGCTTAGCGGACCTGCTTCCGGGTAGGTGCGTCGTACGCCACAGGCGAACAGGTCGATCCGCGCACCTGACTGGCATTCCGGGAGCTGGCGCGCCCTCCTCCCCGCGCGTATTCCTTACCCGTAATACGCGGCTGGGAGGTCCGTGGTTCGGGTCAGTGATCAGGCCGGCGGTATCCGCCGCACGATGACATCAGCCGTGTCTCCCGCGTCGCGGGTCAGCACAGGTGCGTGCGTGTCAGTCATCCAGGTGCCGGCCTCGGAGCGGAGCCGCGCCCAGACGGTGATGTCGGCCTGGTCGTCGATGTCGGCGGCGTCGACCGAGAGCTCGAACGGCACCGGTACTTGTCCGGTCACCTCGATCGCTGTCTGGGCGAGCACGCCGGCTGGTGCGTCGGCCTTGGAGACGTCGGCCAGCCGGACCGTGAGAACAGCCCCGGGAGGAAGGGCGATGCGCTCGCGGTAGGTGACCGTGCCGGTCACTCGGAGCACCCCGGGTTGACTCGTCATTGCCGTCACGGCCGGGATGCTAGCTGGCTGCGTGGAGCGCTGTTCTAACCCGCCCGCCGGAACAGCACGCGCCCCTGCTCTCCCTGACCAGGCAGTCAATCAGCCGTGGGCCGCGTCGTACTTGGCGAGGATGTCCGCCGGTACCCGTCCGCGGTCCGAGACCTTCATCCCCTGGTCGCGGGCCCACTGCCGAATCGCGGCCGTGTTCGAGCCGCGGCCGCCACGGGCCTGGCCCCGCCCGCGCCCGCCGCGCCGTGCAGTCTTCCGCGCCGAGCCGACGTACGGAGCGAACGAGTCGCGAAACTTCGCCGCGTTCTTCTTGGACAGGTCGAGCTCATAACCGACACCGTCGAGGGAGAAGCTGACTGTTTCCTCGGCCTTCCCACCGTCGATGTCGTCGACCAGAATGACCTGAACCTTCTGAGCCATGGTCGTTCCTTTCCAGCCCCTGTCAGGGGTAATTGAGGGCTCCTGGCAGGTTCATGCATACGCCACGGGATCGGAAAAATCAACCGCCCAGAAGTGCTCGTCCACAATCGTTATGTTGGGGTTCTGAGGTGGAGCAGCATGCGGGTGTTTCCGAGTGTGTTGGGCTTCACTCGATCAAGGTCGAGGAACTCGGCTACGCCTTCGTCGTAGGAGCGAAGTAGTTGTGCATAGACCGCTGGTTCTACCGGTGATCCATCCAGCGGTTCGAACCCGTACCCGGTGAAGAACTCGACCTCGAAGGTCAGACAGAAGACCCGCACCACGCCGAGGTCGCGCGCAACCTCCAAAAGCCTGCTGAGCAGCGCGGTTCCCACTCCCCGGCGGACGTGCGCCGGGTCCGTGGCGAGCGTGCGCACTTCGGCGAGGTCTTCCCACATGACGTGCAAGGCGCCGCAGCCGAGCAGTTGGTCGTCGGGGCTGGCTGCGACCCAGAATTCCTGCACGTCTTCGTAGAGCGTGACCATCTCCTTGGACAACAGAATACGATCAGCCGAGTACGCATCGACCAACCTTCTGATCGCCGGTACATCGGCCGTTCGTGCTCTTCGGATCACGTACTGAGGTGCTGCTCGGACGTCCACGGCGGTCGGTTCCCGGGCTGCGTTTCCCGTCATTCTGGCTTGACTAGTGGAAAGAGAATGGTGTCACGAATGCCTGTGCCGGTCAGCAGCATCACCAGCCGGTCGATCCCAAGACCCATTCCACCGGTCGGCGGCATTCCGTACTCGAGCGCGCGCAGGAAGTCCTCGTCGAGCGCCATGGCCTCTGGGTCGCCTCGGGCCGCACGCTCGGACTGGGCGATAAGCCGTTCTCGCTGGATGATCGGGTCGGTCAACTCTGAATACGCCGGCGCTAATTCAACTCCTGCGATGATCAAATCCCATGCTTCGGTCAACCGAGCGTCAACGCGGTGCGGCCGGGCCAGCGGCCGGACCGACTCCGGATAGTCACAGACGAACGTCGGCGTTCGCAGCGTCCGTTCGACCAACTTCTCGAACAGCTCGAGCACGATCTCGCCGTGACCCCACTCATCTTCGACGTGGACGTCGTGCTTGCCGGCCAGCACCCGGAGGCGATTCGGATCCGTGTCGATGGTCACCTCTTCGCCGACGGCAGCCGACACAGCATGGTGCAGCGTCATGCGTTCCCACGGGGCTTCCAGGTCGAGCGTTCCGCCGGTGCCATCGGGGATGAGGGTGTGACCGGTCGCGCGAGCGGCGTCGAGGACGAGGGTCCGAGTCAGTGCCGCCATCGTGTCGTAGTTGCCGTAGGCCTCGTACACCTCGAGCATGGTGAACTCGGCGCTGTGGGTGGAGTCGATGCCCTCGTTCCGGAAGATCCGGCCGATCTCGTACACCTTCTCGACACCACCGACGATCGCACGCTTGAGATGCAGCTCCAGGGCTATCCGCAACGTCATCGTCAGGTCGAAGGCATTGAGGTGGGTGTGAAAGGGCCGGGCCGCGGCGCCGCCGTGCACCAGCTGCAGCACGGGCGTCTCTACCTCGACGAATCCTTCGCGATTGAGCGTGTCGCGTATGGAGCGCAGCACTGCCGCTCGGGTCTCGACCATCTCGCGGGCGAGTGGGTTGACGATGAGGTCGACATAACGCTGCCGGCTCCTGGTTTCGTCGGACAGCGCCTTGTGCGCGACAGGCAGCGGACGCAAGGCCTTGGCGACGATGGTCCACCTGTTGGCCAGCACGGAGAGCTCACCGCGCCGGCTGGAGACAACCTCGCCCTCGATGCCGATGTGGTCGCCGATATCGACCAGATGCTTCCAGTCCCGCAAGGATTCCTCGCCAAGCCGATCCAACGAGAGCATCGCCTGTAGCTCCGCGCCGCCTCCATCGCGGAGCCGGGCGAAGCAGAGCTTCCCGGTGTTCCGGAGATGGATTACCCGTCCGACCACCGACACGGTCACGCCGGTGGAGGTTCCGGACACTAGATCGGGATATGCCGCCCGTAGCTCCGCCAGCGTGTGCGTGCGCCGAAAACCCGCCGCGTAGGGGGCCTGTCCGCGCTCGAGCAACTCGTTGCGCTTCTGCCGACGAACCCGCATCTGCTCGGGCAGGTCGTCATCGGGTATGGCATCGACGGCTGGGTCGGGCACGAAGGAAAGCCTAGGGGTGGGCGGCGTCGTGCGTCGGAGGGCGCAGCATGAGCTGGCGATCGTAATGCGGCGGTCGCCGACGCATTGCTTCCTCCCTGCGGCGGTGCAACAGTCATGCCACGGAGGTGAAGACGATGAGCGAAGTGCGCGTCGTGGACCGCGGGTCCAGGGAAATCGTGGTGTTCCTCTCCGGCGACATCGACGACGAGATGATCGACCAGCTGCACGGGGCGGTCGCCGAGGTCGCGGAGTTGGAGAGCCTCAACGGGCTCAGCCACGCCGTCGTGGACATGCACGCGGTCACCTCGCTCGGCCCGCCCGGCATTGCGTTCCTGCGGGAGCTGAACGAGCGTGGCCGGCGTTCGGGCTTCGAGGTCTCGTTCTCCGCCCTGAGTGGACCGGCTCACCGCGCGGTCGAGGCGGCGGGCTGGCAGTTCATGGAGCCAAGTCCCCCACCGGGCTGAAGCCGGCCAAGTGCGACTGGACGGGTTTCCACGTCTCAGGGTTCAGTGACGTTGCGGTCGTAGACCAGCCGCAAGCCGACCAGGGTGAGCCACGGCTCGTGGTGGTCGATCGTCACGCACTCGTCGATGACAGCCGGGGCAAGGCCACCGGTGGCGATGACGGTGACCTCGGAGAGCGGCCGGCCGAGTTCGGCCGCCATCCGGGTGACGATCCCATCGACCTGACCGGAGAACCCGAACAGCGCGCCCGACTGCAACGCCTCGACCGTGTTCTTGGCGATCACCGTTCGGGGGCGGACCAGCTCGACCCGGCGAAGCTGCGCTCCGGCGTCGCCCAAGGCGTCCAACGACACCCCGATGCCGGGCGCGATCGCACCGCCGACATACTCCCCCGCCTCGGACACGACGTCGAAGGTGGTCGCGGTGCCGAAGTCGACGACAATGCACGGCGCACCGCCATACAGATGTTTCGCGGCCAGGGCATTGACGATCCGGTCCGTCCCGACCTCGTGCGGGTTGTCCATCAGTACCGGTACTCCCGTGCGAACTCCCGGTTCCACGAGCACAGACGGCACCGTGGCGAAATACCGGGCCACCATCTCGCGCATCTCGTGCAACACCGACGGAACCGTCGAACATATGGCCAGGCCGTCGATGCTGTTTCCGAGACCGTCCGCGAGCAGCCCCCGCAGCACCGTCATGAACTCGTCAGCCGTGCGACGAGCGTCGGTCGCGACTCGCCAGTGCTCGGTGACCTGCTCACCGTCGAGCAAGCCGAGAACGGTCTGGGTGTTGCCCACGTCGATCGCGAGAAGCACGGTCAGCGCACCTCACGCAGGTCGAACGCGATGTCGAGCACCGGTGCGGAATGGGTGATCGCACCCACTGCGAGATAGTCCACGCCCGTTTCCCCGTATGCCCGCGCAGCATAGATCGTCAAGCCGCCGCTCACCTCGAGCTTCGACCGCCCAGCCACTGCCTGGACGGCCTGCGCGACCTGATCCGTCGTGAAGTTGTCCAGCATGATCAACTGAGCGCCTGCCTCCGCCGCTTCGACGGCACCTTCGATGCTGTCCACCTCGACCTCGACGACAACGTCGGGAAAGGCTTCGGTGACCGCCCGGTAGGCCGATGTGATGCCGCCCGCCGCCACCACGTGGTTGTCCTTGATCAGGGCCGCGTCGGACAGCGACATCCGGTGGTTCTCACCGCCACCGCAGCGGACCGCGTACTTCTCCAACGGACGAAGCAGCGGCGTCGTCTTGCGAGTGTCCCTGACGACAGCGTTGGTGCCCGCCAGTGCGTCCGCCCACCGCCGGGTGGCGGTTGCGATCCCGGACAGGTGGCACAGCAGGTTCAAAGCAGTGCGCTCGGCAAGCAGCAAGGCGCGGGTCGGTCCAGTCACTGTCATCACGACGGTGCCTGCAGTGACGACGTCTCCGTCGACGACTTCTCGGGCGACATCCAGGGGCTTGTCGGAGGTGCTGACGAAGGTCGCCTCCGCCACACCGAGACCGGCGACGACGCCGCCGGCGCGCGCGACGAGATCCCCTGCTGCTTGCTGGTCATCGGGCACGGTTGCCACGCTCGTAATGTCGGCGCCCCTGGCGAGGTCCTCCTCGACTGCGGCTCGGGTTAGATCCTCGACGTAATCGGGTTCGAGGCCCGCCTCTGCCAGCAGCCTGGTGAGATCGGCGGGCAGGCTCACGTGAGCTCCTCGAATCGGGTCTGCACTGTTCCCTCGTCGGTCATCGCACTGACGAGATGACCTCGCCATCGCTGATCGTCGCGGTCGGGGAAGTCTTCCCGCCAGTGGCCGCCGCGAGTCTCCTCGCGAAGCGTCGCGTGCCGCACCAGGGTGGCACCGACGTCGTACAGGTTCGACGTCTCCCACGCTTCGGTTGTGGGGACGTCGGACTGCCGCTGCGTGGCGAGGTCGGTCAGACAGATCGCGGCCGTCGCCAGCGACGCTTCCGAACGCACCACACCAGCGCCTGCGGTCATCGCACCCTGGATGAACAGTCGTGCGTCCGGCTCCAGCAATCCGGCCGGACCCGGGCGCTCGGCCGGATCGGACTGCGGCGGTAGGCCGTCAGCGATATCCGCTGCGATGCGATGCCCGAACACCAGTCCCTCCAACAACGAATTCGACGCCAGCCGATTAGCGCCGTGCACGCCCGTACACGAGACCTCGCCGCAGGCGTACAGCCCGGGCAGCGACGACCGGCCGCGCAGGTCTGTGCGAACTCCCCCGCTCGCATAGTGCTGCGCAGGCGCGACGGGCACAAGCGCGGTCGCCGGATCGAAGCCGAGCTCACGGCACCGAGCGACGATGGTCGGGAAGCGCTGTTCAAGAAAGTCCTTGCCCAGATGCCGGGCGTCGAGCCAGACATGTTCGGCCCCGGTCTCCATCATGGCCGTGATCACACCCTTTGCGACGACGTCGCGCGGGGCAAGCTCGGCCGAAGGGTGTCGGCCGACCATGAACCGGCGACCCTCCACGTCGCGCAGGACGGCGCCCTCGCCTCGGAGCGCCTCCGAGATCAGCGGCTGCTGCCCTTGCGCCGAGCGGCCCAACCACATCACGGTGGGATGGAACTGGACGAACTCGAGGTCGGACACCTCGGCACCGGCCCGCAACGCAGCCGCGATGCCGTCGCCGGTTGCAACGGGCGGATTCGTCGTCGACGCATACACCTGTCCGAGCCCGCCCGTCGCGAGTACCACTGCCCGGCCGAGCGCGGCACCCACGCCATCGCGTTGTCCCTCGCCGATGACGTGCAAGCTCACCCCGCACGCACGGCCACTGCCGTCGGTGAGGACGTCGATGACCAGGGCGTGCTGTACGACCTCGATTCCCGGATCCTCTTGGACCGCATGCAACGCCTCGATCAAAGCCCGGGAGATCTCCCGGCCCGTGGCGTCACCGCCAGCGTGGGCGATGCGGTCGCGGCCATGACCACCTTCGCGGGTGAGCGCGATCTCCCCGTCTGCAGTGCGCTCGAAGTTGGCACCCATCGCGACCAGCTCGCGGACCCTCTGCGGACCCTCGGTCACCAGGACGCGAACGGCGCTTTCGTCGCAGATCCCGACTCCGGCGACCAAGGTGTCGGTGAAGTGCTGCTCCGGGCTGTCCTCCGGGTCGAGCGCAGCGGCGATTCCGCCCTGCGCCCAGACCGTGGACCCCTCGTCGAGGAACGTCTTCGTGACCAGCAGTACGCGTCCGGCTTTGCGTGCCTCGAGTGCCGTCGTCAGACCCGCAATCCCACTGCCGACGACGACCACGTCCGCTTGCGCGATCCAACCCGGCTCCGGCGCTGACAGCAGGCGCGGCAGGCGGAGATCGGTCACGGCCGCAACATTAGGGCTGGTTCGACGGCGTCGATGTCTCAGGGCTGCTTGCGGCACCCATTCGGTCCGGGCCACCGTGTCACGTGAACATGGTTGGCAACACCATGCGACGCTGGAGCCGATGCCCCGCGACACCAAGGACCCCGGTTCGAGCGCTCAGCTGCAGCGGGACCGGCTGCGCCGGACCTTTGGGTTCGATGCCCAGCTCTACGACCAGATGCGACCGAGCTATCCGGCCGAGCTGTTCGAGGATCTCGCGAAGCGTGGATGCATCGCTCCCGGATGCCGGGTGCTGGAGATCGGCCCCGGAACCGGACAGGCCACGGTCCCGCTGGCGCAGCGGGGTTGCCGGCTGGTCGCAATCGAGCTGAGTCCAAGCCTGGCCGAAGTCGCCCGTCGCAGGACGGCACGGTTCGCCAACGTCGAGATCGTGGTGGCCGCATTCGAGGATTGGCCATTGCCCGCGGAGCCCTTCGACGTCGTCGTATCGGCAACCGCCTTTCACTGGATCGATCCGGCAGTGCGTGTGATCAAAGCCGCGGACGCCCTTCGCCTGGGCGGCGTACTTGCGACCATCGCCACCCACCATGTGGCAGGCGGGACCGCGGACTTCTTCGTCGACGTGCAGCGCTGCTACGAGCAGTGGGACCCGGAAACAACAACAGCTCAGCGACTACCGTCCGCCAGCGAGATCACGGAGGACAGCGAGGAACTCGACCGAACCGGGCGTTTCGACCCAGCGACCTTTCTCCGCTACGAGTGGGGTGCCACATACTCAACCGACGACTACCGACGATTGCTGCTCACCTACTCAGGTCACATCGCTATGGACCCAACCGACCAAAGCGGTCTGCTCGACTGCATCACGACACTGATGAACGACCATTATGGCGGCCGCATCACCAAGCGTTATCTGACCGAGCTTCGGGTTGCTTGTCGCCGTTGACCTCAGGGCAGCGATACGGCCATGTTGTCGATCAGCCGAGTGGCGCCAACGCGTCCCGCGATCAACAACCGTGCCGCGCCGGACTTGGGCGCTGGCCCTAGGTCCGGATCGCGCAGCACGAAGTAGTCGACGCGGACCTCGTGCGCGCTTTCCAAGACCGTTCGACCTGCCGCGAGTACCGCAGCCACTCCCTTCGGAGCTGCCTCCACGCCGGCGGTCAAGGCGCGCGACAGCGCCAACGCCGCCGAGCGTTCCTTTGCACTGAGGTACTGGTTACGGCTGGACAGCGCGAAACCGTCGGGCTCGCGGACGGTTGGCACGCCGACGATCTCAAACGGCATCTCGAGGTCTCGAACCATCCGGCGGATCAGCACCAACTGCTGGTAGTCCTTCTCGCCGAAGTATGCGTAGGTGGGCACCGTCAGGTTGAGGAGTTTCGCGACAACCGTGAGGACACCGTCGAAATGTCTCGGTCGAACAGACCCTTCCAGTTCCGCCGCCAGCTTTCCGGCGTTGATCGTGACCATCGGCCCGTGACCCGGATACATCTCGTCGCGTCCGGGCGCGAAGACGACGTCGACACCCTCGGCTGCGCACCTCTCCAGGTCGGTGTCGAAGGTGCGCGGATACCGGTCCAGGTCTTCGTCGGGACCGAACTGCAGCGGATTGACGAAGATCGTCACGGTGACGACACCCTTGGTGCCCACCTGTTCCCTGGCGGCTCGGACCAGGGCGATGTGCCCGTCGTGCAAAGCGCCCATCGTCATGACCACAGCCGTCTCGGCCTCTGCCGTGCCGAGGGTGTCCGCGAGCTCGGCCCGGCTGCGGGCGACGACAGGAATGGAGTCACTCACCTGTTGCCGTCCCAGTCCTGGGTAGGCCGACTGCCGAGAGCGTCGAGCAAGGGCTCGGCGTCGGCTGCTCGCAGCCTGCCGGAGGCCAACGCACGGGTTGCAGTCCGTCGGGCCAGTGCGATGTAGGCGGCGACGGCTTCCGGTGCGACCGCCTCGATCGCAGCGACGTGCTCCGCGACGGTTCCGGCATCGCCGCGGGCCACCGGGCCGGTGAGTGCCGCGTCGCCCTGGCGCAAGACGTTGTCCAGGGCGGCGGACAGCAGCGCGGACAGGGTTCGGTCCGGTTCCGCCACGCCCGCCTCCCGAAGCAGATCCATCGCGTCGTTCACCAGCGTCACCAGATGGTTCGCGCCGTGCGCGAGCGCGGCGTGATAGAGGGTCCGATCGGCTTCGGCAATTCGAACCGGTTCCGCGCCCATTTCCACGACCAGCGCCTCGGCAACCGGCCAGAGCGGTTCCGGGGCCGTGACACCGAACGTTGCACCGGCCAGCCGCTCGAGGTCTACCGCCGTCCCAGTGAACGTCATCGCCGGATGTAGCGCCAGCGGCAAGGCGCCCGCCCGCGTCGCCGATTCGAGCACTGCCGTGCCGTAACGGCCACTGGTGTGCGCGATGATCTGACCGCCCCGGACAGATCCCGTCGCAACGAGGCCGTCGACCAACGCCGGCAAGACGTCGTCCGGCACGGCGAGTACGACCAGATCGGACACGCCAAACACCTCGTGTGGCGTGACCAGCGGCACGTCGGGCAACAGGGTGTGTGCCCGGTGCCGGCTTGCGACCGAAACCGCATAAGCCGCGACGACGCGGTGCCCAGCCCTGCCGAGCGCCGCGCCGAGAACGGCGCCAACCCGGCCGGTGCCCACTACCCCGATCGCGAGGCGGGCCGGCCGGGCGTCGCCGTCAGAAGGTCCGCCACCTACCCGCGGGCCGCTGGGCTCGCTCATGGTCATGCCTCTTCCGGGCTGCTTCGGCCGCTCAGGCTAACAAGGCGGCTCGCCTACGGTTGGGCATATGCAGTGGCCGACGTGGCGCGAAGCCACGACGCACGCGCTCTACGGCCGCGACGGGTTCTATCGACGCGAGTGGGCCGGCGATCACTTTCGGACGTCGGTGCATGCCTCGCCACTCTTCGCCCGTGCAGTCGAGGCCCTGGCCCGGGATTGCAAGTCGCGGATCGTTGTCGATCTCGGCTCGGGCGCTGGCGAACTCCTGCGGGAACTGCATCGACGGGCATCGGATCTCGAGCTGGTCGGTGTCGATCTGTCGGCCCGTCCCGTGGACCTGCCCGACTCGGTCCGCCTGGACTCCGACCCTGGTGGATCTCGAGACAACCAGGACGGTCGAACCGCCGTACCGGTCTCGAGATCACGTGCTCGTCGTCGCGAACGAATGGCTCGATGACATTCCGGTAGACGTCGTCGAAGTCGACGACACGGGCCGGCCGCGCGTCGTCCACGTCGACCCCTTGTCCGGCAAGGAGCACCTCGGAGAGACACCGGGGAGTGACGACACAGCTTGGCTGGACCGCTGGTGGCCGCTCGATGGTGCTGAACCAGGGAGTCGCGCTGAGGTCGGCAGGCCGCGAGACTTGGCCTGGGCCGCAACGGTCCGGTGCGTCCGTGAAGGCATTGTCGTCGCCATCGACTATTCGCACCGTCGATCTGACCGGCCTCCGATCGGAACCCTCGCCGGATACCGGGCCGGCCGCGGCGTCGGGCCGGTTCCCAACGGGTCGTGCGACATCACCGCACACGTTGCGCTGGACTCGTGCGCCGCGGCCGGCATCGAGGCGGGCGCCACCGCAACGCTGCTGACGACCCAGCGCCGGGCGCTACGCGCGCTTGGTGTCGACCCAACGTTGCCACCGCGGACACAGGCCACCGACGACCCGACCTCCTATGCGCGTGCTGTCTCGGAGGCAACACAAGCCGCGGAGTTGCTCGATCCGGCTGGGCTCGGCGGGTTCGGTTGGCTGGTCCAGGCTGTTGGTCGACCCCTGCCAGACACACTGGCGGACCTGGGCGGTTGACTGCTAGCCGTCGTCTCCATTGTGGTGCGTCGACATCCATTGTTCGGGAACGTCGATTTTCCTGGCCAGCCGTGACCGGGTGGCTTGCTCCTCAACGATCTGGCGCGCCTGCTCCTGCGGTCGGTGCCGGATCGTCGCATCGACGGGGCCTGGTGTTGTGTCCACCCGAACAGTGGCCAGCGCCAGCCGTCGCTGCACCGGGCCCTGGGTCAGCCGGACACTCTGCGTCTTCGCGTGGGGGACGACGGTGAAGGTCCGATACAAGACCCCTTCGCGGACCGCGATCAGTTGGTCGTTAGCACCGAACGCGAGGCGCCGCCAGCCGATCGGGCGCAGCCAGGCCGCCCGTCGCGGTGCCGGGTCCAGGGCGATGCCGGACGGATCAGCGCCTGCCAGGGCGCGGCGCAGGATGTCGACTGCGTCCGCATACCGGGCTACTGGGAGCAGAGTTGAGCTCGAGCTCCCGTCCGTTGCGGACGAATCGCCGTAACCTGCGACATCGACCTCGACACGGACCCAGCCCGTCAGCCGCCACAGCATCGGTTGGCGCAGTGCAACACCCTGGATCCGGCCAGGTGGAACTGTTTGGGCCTTGGTGTCGAGCAGTCCCTTGCGGATGCGGAACCCGTCTGGCGACTCGGCCAATACGAAGCCGAAGTTCTTCACGAACTGGTTCCACAGCGCGATTCCAATCGCGATGGCGCCCGGTAGTGCAGATGACAGCACTCCAGCGGCGATCTCGCCTCCGAAGAACGTGAGCGTCCCGCCCAGAGCGACGAGCAGCACGATGCCCATCACGAACGATCCGGAGAGCACCGTCGAACCGAGCAAGCGTCCGGGCGGCACCTCATGGAGAACGCGCTCCGGAGCCTCGGGGGTTCCGGCGTCGATCCCGGCAGCGCGGGCCAGCAGCTCGGCTCGGAGCAGGACCGCGTCGTCGGCGCCGAGGTACGCCAACGGCGCTTCGGTGCTGGAGCCACCTGCAACCTCGAGCCGGAGCTCGGAGACCCCGAGCAACCGGCCGGCGAGCGGACGCACGACGTCGACGGCCTGCAACCGGTCCAGTCGGACCCGCCGGGAACGGCGCTGGAAGATCCCGGAGTCGATCCGCAGCGCGTCGCCGTCCAGCCCGTAGCGCGTGAACCACCAGTTGGCGAGGCCGGTCAGGAATCCGATGATGGCGATGACCGGGAGAATGACCAGGAATCCGCTCGACCCACCCCCCAGCAGAACGTCCTGGCTGCCGAAGGCCACGGCACCGGCGAGCCACGCCCACCCTCGCAAGATCGGGGTCAGCGGGTGCAGGCGACGGAAATGAGCCGGTGTCGGATCCGCGGCTCCCGGCCTACCCTGTGCGCGATCGGACGGCGCCGGGTCCACGGCACTCAGTCCGCGGGCGGTCTCGTCGCTCACAGCCCAGCCGCCCTCGCCTCACCCAGCGCAGCGAGGCGGTCGCGAAGCCGGGCGGCTTCGTCCGGCGGGAGGCCCGGGATCCGTGCGTCGGTCGCGGGAGACGCTGTATGTAGCTGGACGGTCGCGAGGCCGAATCTGCGCTCCAACGGGCCGGATTTCACGTCGACGAACTGCATCCGTCCATACGGGACGACGGTCAGCTCGCGGAACAGCACGCCGCGAGTGACCAGCAGGTCGTCTTCGCGTTCGGCGTAGCCCCAGGCACGCCAGTTGCGGTCGATCAGCCACAGACCCCACGCGACAACCACGACACCGACCAGCGTTGCCGCGGCGGCTACCCACCACCCGACGAACCACCAGCCGACTCCGGCAACCAGCGCCGTCAGTACGACAGCCCACGCCACGAGCAGGCGGCGACGCAATTCGGCGAGCCGATGGGAGACCCGCTGCCATGTTTCGCCTGGCGATGCGAAGACCTGGTCCACTCGGGGCAGGCTATGTCGTCCGGGTGGGCGCGTGCGAATGGCCCGCGCTTCGCGGCCGGGCCGTCCTTTCCCCCGCGCCATCGGCTGGCAGACTCGGTGGCGTGACGCGAGAAGCGACCGTCGGCATCGGTGCGGGAGCCGGCGAGTTCGCGACGACCGACATGGTGCTCAACATCGGCCCTCAGCACCCGGCTACCCACGGGGTGCTTCGCCTGCGGCTGACCCTCGACGGCGAAAGCATCGTGCGCTGCGAACCGATCATCGGATACATGCACCGTGGCGCGGAGAAGCTGTTCGAGGTCCGTGACTATCGGCAGATCGTCGTCCTGGCGAACCGGCACGACTGGCTGTCTGCGTTTGCCAACGAGCTCGGGGTGGTGATCGCGGCCGAGCGAATGCTGGGCATGGAGGTCCCGGTTCGTGCGATTTGGGCCCGGACGCTGATGGCCGAACTCAACCGAGTGCTGAATCACCTCATGTTCCTCGGTTCGTACCCGTTGGAGGTCGGTGCGATCACACCGATCTTCTATGCGTTCCGAGAACGTGAGGCGATCCAGCAGGTCATGGAGGAGATCTCGGGCGGGCGCATGCATTACATGTTCAACCGGGTCGGCGGGCTGAAGGAGGACCTGCCCGCAGGCTGGCTCGACCGGGTTTCCGCAGCGGTTGCCGGCGTACGGTCCCGGCTCCCGGCGTTACGCGACATGGTGCTCGGCAACGAGATCTTCCAGGCCCGTACGCGAGGCGTGGGTGTGCTGTCGTCGGAGGCGATCCACGCCTACGGAGTGTCCGGTCCGATCGCCCGCGGTAGCGGCGTCGATTCCGACTTGCGGCGAGACGAGCCTTATCTGGCGTACGCGGAGCTGTTCCGTCCCGGCGGTGTTGGCCGGGTTGTGACACGCACCGACGGTGACTGCTACGCCCGGTTCTCGGTCCTGTCGGAGCAGGTTTCGGTGTCGCTCGACCTTGTCGACGCATGTGTTGCGCAGTTGCACTCGCTGCCGCCCGGACCGATCAACATCAAGCTGCCGAAGGTGCTGAAGGTCCCGGAGGGACACACCTATTGCTGGACCGAGAATCCGCTCGGGATCAACGGCTACTACCTGGTCTCCCGTGGCGAGAAGACGCCGTGGCGGCTCAAGCTGCGCTCGGCGTCGTTCAACAACATCGCTGTGCTACCGGAGTTGCTGGTCGGCTGCTTGATCGCCGATATGGTCGCGATCCTGGGCTCGATGTTCTTCGTGGTGGGGGATATCGACAAGTAGCTCGGCCATTTACTGTCGCTCTGGCAGCACTCAATGGCCGAGCATCGCTCTACTCCACGAGCACCGTCCGCACGCTTCGCACGGCAAAGCCCTCGGTGGCGTCGTAAACCAGCGGCTCGATGTCGGTGATCGGCGGAATGCCGGGAACAGTCAATGTAATGCTCCACGTGACCTGAAGCTCGACGCTTTCCGCACCGCCGTCCGCATACGTGCTCTGCACCGGATAGTGGCCTGGGTTGCCGGTGGGGCTTGTCCCGTCGTAGCCGACGCCGGCACCGGCGTTGGTCGCGCCGTTGCTCCATTCCCAGCTGTAGGCCGGACTCGCCTCGACGCGGCCCGGCAGCGGGTTCGTGATGTTGAAGCCCAGCGGCCCCCGGTTCGGTGTCGACGCGATCACCGGCAGGTTCACCAGCGCATTCACTGCGGGCGCCAGCGTGATCTCGGGCTCCGCCACGTGTTTGAACCGCTCCTCGATGATGCGCCTGATCTCGGCCTCGACATCTGCCAGCGGAATGGGATCGCTCACGATTCGGCACACGACACCTGGCCTCAGCTGCCACGGAGCGCTGCCGATCCGCTGGTAGACGAGGTAGTTCACGCCTGCTTCTCCGGACGGAAGCACGCAGAACGAGGACGAGCACTCGCCGGCGGTAACGGGATTGTCGGTTGTGTTGCCCGGGCAGTTGACGACATACCGCAGCTGAACCGTCACGCCGTCAATCGTTTCGGTTCCGTCCACCGACTCTTCGCTATAGAACGCCTGCCGCGCCCGGTCGTAGTAGTAGCCAAAGCCGCCCTTGTGTTGATCAGGCTCAACGCAGCCATCCCAAACGGTGCACGCAGTTGACATGGGTGCCATCAGCACTCCGAGGACTGCGACGAGTGCTAAGCAGAGAATGATGCGCTTCAACCGAGAACCTCGCCAGATATGATCATCCAGCTACTCGATCCACGGGGCCGTAGCTGGTAGACGATTTGCACATTCTGTGAAGCAGAAAATTCTTGAACGACCTTGTTGGCGACATCGAGCAGACGACCTGCTTCAGAATCGGTAAAAGCAGAGACTGTAACCACGTCACTGTCAACCCTGTCCACTTGAAGATCACGGAGGGACGCCCTGCCGTCCTCTAACCGCAACCCATCAGCTTGAGCTCCCTCAGCTGATTTGTATCCGGCGAGACAGGACTCGCAAGAATCAGCGAACATCTCGCGTCGCCGGGCCAAAGCGCCGGAAGATGCCCAGCTGTCATTGATGACCTCTGCATACTCCTCAAAGAACGTCGTGATTTCGGCTTCGAGTTGGGCGGTGGGGTCACCGGTAGGCCCGGGCGTGGCCGAGTCGGTGGAAGGAGCAGCCGTGCCTGCCGTGGTGGCGTCGGGCAGCGTGCTGGGTTGCTCATCACCACCGCAGGCAGCAACAAGAACAACAGCCGCTGCGAGCCCGACGGCTCCCCCGATGCGCGCGCGCATAGCGGTGCACCTTAGCGGCGTTGATCACGCCGGCAACTCGGTTGTCCACAGCCTGGGTTCCAGCCCAGTCAGGCCGCCTGGAGCATCACCGCAGCGGGCATGGATGATCAACGGGATTCTGGTGTCGCTGGAGCGACAGTAATCTCGCGATGATCACCGAACTGACGTCAAGCGCGAGCGGCAGTCACCCATCCAGGCAGCAGTGCCCGGCTCCGGCGATCGCATCCGCCGGAACCGGGCATTCGCAAGCGACCCCCTAGCCGCCGATGAGGCCCTTCTCCTCCAGATAGGCCTGAGCGACATCGGCTGGTTGCTGCCGCTCAGCGTCGACCTGGGCATTGAGAGTCGCCAAATCCTCAGTGGTGAGAACACTGGCCAGTGAGTTGAGCGCCTCGGCGATCGCCTCGTCGCCGGCGGTCTCGGTGTTGACGATGGGCACCAGGTTGTCGGCGAGCTGCAATGCCTTGTCGTCTTCCAGCAAGACCAGCCCAAAACTGTCCAGCGTCCCGTCGGTGGTGGCGACCAGGCCGAGCTGCGCCTCGCCACCAGCAACCGCCTCCTTGGTCTGCGGCGTGCTGAAGCCCAGCGGCAGGATCTCGGTGATGTCGAGCCCGTATGTGCTTTCCAGACCCGGCTCGCAGAACGGCCGCTCGGCACATTCCTCACCCGCCGCAAGGATGATCGGCTCGCCCAGCGCGCCGAGCTCGGTGAGCGTCGTCAACCCGCCGTTGGCGTCGGCGAACTCCTTCGACACGGCGAAACCGTTCTGGTCAGCGGCCTCCGCCGGCTCCAGGACGGTGAGCCCATACTCTTCGGCGATCGGAGCCATTGCGGCAACGGTCTCTGCAGCGTCTGACGTGGCGATCGGAGCGTCCACCGGAGCTTCCGGCCCGTTCTTCCGGGCGTTGAGGTACTCGGCCATGGTCGCCGCATACTCCGGCACGACATCGATCTCGCCACTCTCCAGGGCAGGGCCATAGAGCTCGCGGGCCTCGGCCTGCTGGATGTCGACGGTGTAGCCGGCTTCCTCCAGCAGCAGCCGGTAGATCTCCTGCATGATCGCCATCTCGGTGAAGTCCGCGCCACCGACGGTCAGCTCCCCGCCACCCGATTCGGCCGTCGGAGACGCAGTATCGCCACCTTCCAGCGCATCGTCTCCGCCACCGCATGCCCCGAGAGCCAATACGAGGCCAAGCCCCGCCACCGGTCCCGCGAGTCTGCGTCCCTTAACCATGAACCTGGCACCGCCTTCCAGCGCGTCGCCTTCTGTGTCCCGGGACGGCCCGGTGCCGACCCGCGTGTCCGGCGAGCGCCGCGCCGAACCGGCCGCGCTCGCAGAGGCTCTAGTGAACCCTCCACCACTGACAAGCCGGTGTAGTGCGACGATCACGATCCAGTTACAGCATCGACAGCTTCCGGCATTTTGCGCAAATCGCCCCGCCCGGCCCGCCTGACCGGGTCGAGCCGGCGTTGCAGCCACTCCATCAGGCCTTCGACGGCAAGGGCGAGCAAAGCGACCAGAATCGCGCCGCCGATGACCTGCGGCAGATCTTGCCGCGCGAAGCCACTCGTGATGATTCTGCCCAACCCTGGCCCGGCCACCAGGGCGGCAATCGTTGCCGTCGCCACGACTTGAACAGCAGCGACCCGAACACCGTTCATGAGCAATGGCATCGCGAGCGGCAGCTCGACCTTGCGCAGCAACTGCGGGCCGTCCATCCCCATACCAGTCGCGGCATCGACCACGTCGCGGTCCACCTCTCGCATGCCGACATAGGTGTTGGTCAGAACCGGCGGGATCGCAAACAGCACCAGCGCGATGATCGTCGACCAGATCGAGAACCGCAGCGGCGTGAGGATCAGGATGCTCAGAACTGCGAACACCGGGATGGCACGTCCGATATTGCTGATGTTGATCGCCAGCGTCCCTCCCTTGCCGATGTGTCCGAGCCACAGGCCGATCGGAATGGCAATCAGGCAAGCCAGAACCACTGAGGTCACCGTCAACCACAGCTGCTCGACCAACCGTGCGCCAATCCCGTTCGGCCCCGGCCAGTTCGCCGGATCGAAGAGCCACTGAATGCCGTCAATGAACGCGTTCATTCACCCGGCCGCCCGTCGCCACGGAACCATCAGGCGTTGGGCGCCGACCAGGGTCAGGTCGGCGACGATCGCGAGGACGACACACAGGACCGACGCGGTCAAGACCTCTGGCCGGAAGTTGCTGTCCTGTCCCTGGTCGATCAGATTTCCCAGGCCACCATGGTTGACCAGGACGCCGACCGTCGTCAGGGCCACGGTGGATACCGTCGCAACCCGAAGCGCGGCGAAGATCGTCGGCAGGGCCAGTGGCAGCTCGACTCGCCACAGCAAGCGCTGCGCGGCATAGCCCATGCCGACGGCTGCCTCGCGAACGTCCGGCGGGATTCCCGCCAGCCCGGCCAGGATTCCGCGGACAAGAATCGTCAATGAGTAGAGAACCAGCCCGACGATGACTGTTGTGGACGACAGCGTCGCGAGGCCAAGACTGGCCATGATCGGCAACAGCAGCGAGAACATCGCGAGTGATGGAATCGTGTACAGGGCGGTCGAACCGCCGAGAATGACGCCCTGCAGGCGGCGCCAGCGTCGAGCCACGAGCGCCAGCCCGAACGCCAACAAGGTGCCGATCACCATCGATGCGAGGGTGATGTAGACGTGCTCTCCCAGCGCCGCGAGGATCTCGTCCTTGCGTGACCGCACGTATGCCGGACAGATCCAGTCGTTGCGGATGATGCAGTCGTCGGCAATGGTTGCCGCATGACCGGGCCCGAGCGCCACCCGAGGGACGCTACCGAAGATCCCATGATCCGGTTGGACGGTGCGTCCAAGCGTTACCCGGACGGGACGGTCGCCGTTCATGAGCTCTCGCTGTCCGTCGACCGCGGTGAACTCGTGGTACTGGTGGGGCCGTCGGGATGTGGCAAGACGACCACCATGAAGATGGTCAACCGTCTGGTCGAACCGACCAGTGGCCAGATCTACGTCGACGGGCGCGAGATCATGTCTGTCGACGCGGTCGAGCTGCGCCGAGGCATGGGCTACGTCATCCAGAACGTCGGCCTGTTCCCGCACCGGACCATCGAGGAGAACGTCGCGACGGTTCCCGAACTGGTCGGCTGGCCAACCGCACGTCGGCGCGAGCGTGCGCGGGAACTTCTCGAAGTGGTTGGGCTCGACGCCGGCTTGTACGGCCCCCGGTACCCCCATCAGCTTTCTGGCGGGCAGCGACAGCGCGTCGGTGTGGCGCGCGCGCTCGCAGTCGACCCTCCCGTGCTGCTCATGGATGAGCCGTTTAGCGCCGTCGACCCCGTCGTGCGCGGGCAGCTACAGGACGAGTTCCTCCGGCTACAGGGCGAGGTGCGCAAGACCATCCTGTTCGTCACTCACGACATCGAGGAGGCCGTCCGGCTCGGCGACCGCATCGCAGTCTTCGCCCAGGGTGGCCATCTCGAGCAGTACGACAGCCCGGCTGCGGTCCTGGGTGCTCCGGCGACGCACTTCGTCGCCGGCTTCGTCGGCGCCGACCGAGGGCTCAAGCGGCTGTCCGTCACCCCGGTCACCGAGGCCGACCTCGAGCACCCGCCCGTCGTCCGGCTGGATGACCAGCTGACGTCTGCCGCGACGGCAATGGAGGAGTCCCGATGGGCCGTCGTACTCGACGCTGACGGCGGCCTGGCCGGCTGGGTGGGCCGTGACTCGGCCGACGGTTCCGGGTTCGTCCGGGACAAGGCTCGACGGATGGATGCCTGGGTCAATCTCGGTGACAGCCTGCGGGTCGCCTTCGGCGAGATGCTGCAGTGGAATGCCGGGTGGATCGCCGTGTTGGACAACGGTGGGCAGTACCTGGGTGTACTCACGCCGTCCACGCTGCACGCGGCTCTACGGCGCTCGGTCGAGGCAGAGGCGCGACACATCGACCCGCGGAGCGTGGAATTCGAATCTGTGCTCGACGCGTAGAGCGCGGCAGGTATCAGGCGGACCGTTCGACGACGTCGTCAGCGTGCGCGGGTTCGCGCGCCGACTGGATTCGTTCGTCCCAGACGACGAGGTCGACGACGGTGGGCGCGTCGGACGCATCCGGCCAGAGATCCGTCCACTCCGGAACCTCGCCGAGCACGTCGACGACATGACCCGGACCCTTGGCCACCGGATCTGCCTCTGCAGCGGCCTGGCGGGCGCTACGCAGATCAGCGATTTCGCGCTCGAGCAAGTGCAGCGTCATGCGCTGAATGCCGATCCGTTCCGATGCCTCGTCGAGGAGCGCGAGCATGTGTTTCGCGAACGATCGATGCTCAGCCGAGTAGTACTCGAAGTCTGCGGCGAACGCCGCGGCCTGCGCGGCCCGACCAGCGGCGTAGTCGACGCGCCATCGTCGGTCGATACGGAAGACTGCTGCGCCGAGCAGCGCGGAAAGTGCGGCTCCCGCGGCTGCAGCGACCAACCACCAGCGGCCTTGGAGGTCGTAAGCGACCGCTGTCAGGCCAATTGCCGCGGCGGGCCCCACGACCGCCAGGAATCGCAGGGAACGCAGCCGGCGGCGATGCCGAACGCGAATCATGGCGATCACCGTATCGACGGTCAATGGATCATCGCGGACGCCACGCCGTGATCTTCGACAACGCACACGTGACTCAGGCCGGTCGCGCGCCGTCGGAGTCCTCGGCGTCATCGTCCGGCGGCACCAAGCAGGCGCGTTCGAGCCGTAATGCTGCGACGACCACCACCACGCCAGCAATGACGACCAGCCCAGCCAGCACACTGCGATTGCGGCCCGCTGGAACCGACAGCGAGCCCAGCGCCAGCACTTCGAGACCCAGGTAGCCACCGACAACGAGCGCCCCGAACACCGCTGCCGCCTTGGCGAGCGCCAACAGCCGGGCGATGCGTAGCACGTCCAACCGCCGGTCGTAACGGCGCTCCTGCACCCAACCTCGGACCGCATAAGCCCCCAAGAAGAGCAGGACGCCGAGGAACACCAGCAGAAGCGGCAGGATCCACGGAATTGGCGGAAGCGTCCCCGACACGGCGTCGACGACCCGGCTGATCGACCAGCCGACCGGCACGGCCGCCAGCGCGACCCAGAGCAGGGTACTTACCCGCGTGGGACGCACAGTGCTGCGGGCTCAGTCGGGCAAGTCGATGGCGACGTCGTCGAGGCGGCGCACCCGGTGCTCGTCCTTGGACGCATCGCGAAGATCGGCGACCCGCCCGTGCCCGGGGACCTCGAAGTCAGGGTCCACCTCAGCCCACGGAATCAGCACGAAGGCCCGCTCCGCGAACTGCGGATGCGGCACCGTGAGGTCTGGATCATCGACGACGTAATCGCCGACCGCGAGCAGGTCGAGATCGAGAGTCCGGGGCCCCTTCGGCTCCTTGCGGCTGCGCCCGAACGCGTCCTCAGCGGCCTTGCACCGTTCGAACAACGACCGCGGAGGTAATGACGTGTCCACGATCAACACGGCATTGAGGAACTCCGGCTGATCGGTCCGGGTACCGACCGGTTCGGTCTCGTACACCGACGAGACGGCCACCGGAACGATCCCCGGCGACTCGGTGATCGCATCGACGGCGGCCTGCAGGTAGTCGAGCCGGTCGCCAAGGTTGCTGCCCAACGCGAGGGCGGCGCGCCGCAGCGGCCGTAGCTCGTCGGTCAGCGTGTCAGCGTCGAAGACGTGCGCATTGGGATCGGTCACGTACGGGTCCTCCGGATCGTCACGGCCACGTCGTCGAATGGCACCGCGACCGGCGCATCCGGCTTGTGGACAGTCACTTCGACGTCTATCACCCTGTCGTCGGCGAGACAGAGCTCGGCGACGCGTTGGGCCAGCGTCTCTAACAGCTTGACCGGTTCACCGGCGACGACGCCGGCGATCTTCTCCGCGAGGGTGCCGTAGTCGACTGTTTCTGCGAGGTCGTCGGTCGAAGCGGCCGATCGGGTGTCGACACCGAGCGCGACGTCGACAACGAAACGCTGGCCGCTCTCCCGTTCGTGCGGGAACCAGCCATGTCGTCCCCGCGCGGCAATGCCGCGCAGTGCGATCCGGTCGGGCACGGCATGACCTTAGTCCGCTGGGCCGGTTCGACGCTCACCCTGTCCCGTCAGTCGTCGCGGCGCTGAACAGGCGATGCGTGATGAACCCATAACCGCCAGGTGTTGCCGTCCCTTCGGAACACGTTCGTCGCGACGGCGTGCCCTCCCGCAAAGACGGTCTCCGGCATGCCCTCGGCCGCCGAGAGCAGGTTCTCCGTGCAGGTGACGACTGCGGTCCCGTCGCGCATCTTGACGACGACATCGGTGAGTACGAACTGCAGATATGGAGTCGCCGCCAGCATCGCCGCCCAGGACCGCAGCACTGCCTTTCGGCCGTGGATCGGCGGTAGACCCGGGTGCACGCACACGGCGGCGTCGTCGACCCAGAGTTGTTCGAGGGCATCGAGATCAGCTGACTCCAGCGCGGCGTAGAACGCCTCGTTCGCCGCGATGACGCGATCGGTGTCGACCCTCATTCGGGATCCTCGGTTCGCGGGTCGGGTTCGACAACACCGGTCGATGGAGCGGCACCCCATCGGGCGGCCACCCGCACGGCGTCGAGTGAGGCAGGAACTTGATGGACCCGTACGCACCATGCACCGGCAAGCGCCATGAGCGCGGACAGGACGGCCGTGGCGGCATCGCGGCCGTCTGGCGGCCGGTCCTCGCCAGTTGCGGGGTCGGCCAACAGCCGGCCGACGAAGGACTTGCGCGATGCCGCCGCCAGGACCGGATAGCCCTGTCCGACGATCTGTTCCAAGCGGGTCAGCAGCATCCAGTTGTGTTCGGCCGTCTTGGCGAAGCCGAGGCCCGGGTCGATCACGATCCGCTCGGCCGGAATGCCGGCCGATTCAGCGCGGTCGACCTGTGGCCGCAGTTCGGCGATGACGTCTTCCACCACGTCGCCATAGGTCGTCAGCTCCTGCATGCGATCCGAGTAACCGCGCCAATGCATGATCACCATAGGCACGCCAGCGGCGGCAACGATTCCGAACATCGCCGAGTCGGACTTGCCGCCGGAGACGTCATTGACCATATGGGCGCCCAGCTCGAGCGCACGCGCCGCGACCTCGGCGCGCATGGTGTCAATCGACACCGTGACTCCAGCAGACGCGAGCTCACGGACGACGGGCAGGACTCGACGTAGCTCTTCCTCCTCGGTCGGCCGCTCGGCTCCGGGACGCGTCGACTCCCCTCCGATATCCACGATGTCGGCGCCCTGCGCGGCCAGCCGCAGTCCGTGCGTGATGGCGTCTGCGGGCTCGAACCATTCGCCGCCGTCGGAGAACGAGTCCGGCGTGACGTTGACAACGCCCATGACCAGGCAGCGGTCGGGAGTGGGCAGGCCGGGCACGTACCGATTCGGCCGGCCCACGGGGACACCGGCCCGGCGCGAACCGGCGGCTTCCGTCACGCGCGCCAGCGTACGCGGAGCAGCGCCTCCGTTCGGGCCATCACCAGGCGAGTCCGTACATCACCAGGTTGCAAGGGTGGTGATGCATGGGCAGGGGTGGTGAACGTGGTCATTCCGGGCGCGAGCAGCGGCATATTGGAAAGGGAATCAGTGGCCGAGAATGAGGCTCATCGCCTCGGCCCGGGTTGCCGGGCTGCGCAGTTGCCCTCGTACGGCACTGGTGAGCGTCTTCGCGCCGGGCTTGCGGACACCTCGCATCGTCATGCACAGATGCTCGGCCTCGATGACGACCATGACACCGGCCGGCTCGAGCAGCCGGCCCAAGGCGTCGGCGACCTGTGTGGTGAGCCGTTCCTGCACCTGTGGCCGCTTGGCGAACACGTCGACCAGCCTGGCCAGCTTGGACAGGCCGGTGATCCGGCCGTCGTCTCCTGGGATGTAGGCGATATGGGCGAATCCGTAGAACGGCACCAAGTGGTGCTCACAAACCGACGCAACCTCGATGTCCTTCACCAGGATCATCTCGTCGTGGTCGAGCTCGAATGTCGTGGTCAGCACCTGGGCCGGGTCTTCATGCAGGCCCCGAAACATCTCCTCGTAGGCGCGGGCGACCCGCTCTGGCGTCTGGCGCAGCCCCTCCCGGGACGGGTCCTCCCCAATCGCGGCCAAGATCTCGCGGATGGCGGCCTCGATCCGGGGGTGATCGAAGCGCGCCGGGGGGATCCGGGCGAGCTCCGGCTCGGCAACCACCTCGGTCAGCTCCGGTCGCCGCGTTCTGCGTTTCGGGGAACAGCGGGTTCGTCCACCGGTGTCAATGCTCGCGGCGCCCCGTTGCCGGACGGCTCCTCGAGCGCCTCCGGCTTGGCCGGTGCCTCGACCGGCCCCCGGTCGGACGGCTTTCGGGTGGCGGAGCCGGTCCACGCCGGCCGCCGGTCACGCATGCGCACCGGCGCGAAGATTTCGGCGACTTCTTCCTTGTTCAGGGTCTCGTGCTCGAGCAGGGCGATCACCAATGTGTCGAGGACGTCGCGGTTCTCGACCAGGATGTCGAACGCCTCCTGGTGCGCGGTCTCGATCAGTCGCCGGACCTCCTCGTCGATCTGCCCTGCGACTTCCTCCGAGTAGTCGCGCTCGTGGCCCATGTCCCGGCCAAGGAACGGTTCGGCCCGGTCGGTGCCGAACTTCACAGCGCCCAAGCCTTCGGTCATGCCGTACTGGGTGACCATGCGCCGGGCCAAGGTGGTCGCCTTGTCGATGTCGTTGGCGGCGCCGGTCGTGGGATCGTGGAAGACCATCTCCTCTGCCGCGCGCCCGCCCATCATGTAGGCGAGCTGGTCGAGGATCTCGTTGCGAGTGGTCGAGTACTTGTCCTCGTCGGGCAGCACCATGGTGTAGCCCAAGGCACCGCCGCGGGGCAGGATCGTCACCTTGTGCACTGGGTCGGTGTGGTGCAGCGCCGCCGCCACCAGGGCATGTCCACCCTCGTGGTAGGCGGTGATCTTCTTCTCCTTGTCGTTCATCAGCCGCGAGCGCTTCTGCGGCCCGGCCACGACGCGGTCGATGGCCTCGTCCAGCGCACGGGCATTGACAATCTTGCCGTCGTTGCGGGCGGTGAGTAGCGCGGCCTCGTTGAGCACGTTGGCGAGGTCTGCGCCGGTGAAACCGGGTGTGCGACGCGCTACAGCCAACAGGTCGACGTCTTCACCCAGCGGCTTGCCGCGGGCATGCACTTGCAGGATCTGGTGCCGGCCCTCGAGATCGGGTGGTTCAACCGCGATCTGCCGGTCGAAACGCCCTGGGCGCAGCAGCGCCGGGTCGAGGATGTCGGGCCGGTTCGTGGCCGCGATCAGGATGACGTTGGTCTTGATGTCGAACCCGTCCATCTCGACCAGCAGCTGGTTCAGCGTCTGCTCGCGTTCGTCGTGCCCGCCGCCGAGGCCTGCTCCACGGTGTCGTCCGACGGCGTCGATCTCGTCGACGAAGACGATGGCGGGCGCATTCTCCTTTGCCTCCTTGAACAGGTCACGGACTCGGGAAGCGCCGACACCGACGAACATCTCGACGAAATCCGAGCCGGAGATCGTGTAGAACGGCACGCCGGCCTCGCCGGCCACGGCTCGGGCCAGCAGGGTCTTGCCCGTGCCCGGCGCACCGTAGAGCAGGACGCCCTTCGGGATCTTGGCGCCGACGGCCTGGAACTTCGCCGGCTCCTGCAGGAACTCCTTGATCTCCTGGAGCTCTTCGATCGCCTCCGCCACGCCGGCGACGTCCGCGAACGTCGTCTTCGGCGTGTCCTTGCTCTGGAGTTTGGCTCGCGACTTGCCGAAGTTCATGACCCGGCTGCCGCCGCCTTGCATCTGGGTCATGAAGAACCAAATCAGCCCGGCCAGAAGCAGGAAGGGCAGCAGCGCGCCGAGCAGGCTCCACAGCACGCTGGCCTGGGGCACCTCGACGTCGTAACCCTCGGTCAGGCTCCCGGACTCTTCCTGCTCCTGCAGCTGGTTGACCAGCTCGAGGCCCTGCCCCTCGACGTACTGCGCGGTGATGCGCTCGTCGTTTTTCAGGGTGAGTTGGATCTCCTGCGCCTCGCCGCCGATCACCTTGGCCGACTTGACGTTGCCGTCATCGATCTCGGAGACGACCCGGGCGGTGTCGACGGGCTCGAACCCACCGGTCGTGTCGAGCAACCGGGTGAGAACGATCGCGCCGAAGAGGAAGATGAGGACCCAGAACAGTGGGCCTCGTAGCAGTCGCTTCACATCCATGGTGGGAGCCGGTCGGCCCCGTGCCTCCTGCCTGTCGGAACACCCGGTGAACGAGGGTGTCCGGCGGCCGGCCCGCCGGAGATGTCGGTCCACCCGACGGTACACCGGGCCAGCCTGGACGCGCTTGGCGCACGTCAAAGCTGACAAATGAGCAACGCCCCAGGTGGGCCTGGTGTTCCCTGCTCCGCGCCCACCGGCACCCGCACCATGCGCCCCTCCGACGGTGCCTCAGCCGGTGATCTTTACGTGTACAGGTGCGGGGACAGCGTCGCGATGACGCGAAGGTTGCGGAAACGCTCGTCGTAGTCGAGCCCATAGCCGACGACGAACTCGTTGGGGATGTCGAACCCGACGTATCGCACCTCGACGGCGGTCTTGGCCGCTTCCGGCTTGCGCAGCAGGGCGAAGATCTCAACCGAGGCCGGACCTCGCGAGCGCAGGTTCGCGACCAGCCAGGACAGCGTCAGGCCGGTGTCGATGATGTCCTCGACGATGATCACGTTCCGGCCGGTCAGGTCGGTGTCGAGGTCCTTGAGGATGCGTACGACACCGCTGGACTTGGTGCCCGAGCCGTACGAGGAGACCGCCATCCAGTCGGTCTCGACGTGCCGGCGCAAGCTTCCTGGACAGGTCCGCCATGACCATGACGGCGCCCTTGAGCACACCCACGAGGAGGAGGTCGCGACCTTCGTAGTCGCGCTCGATCTCGGCCGCGAGCTCGGTGAGTCGGCGCTGGATGTCTGTCTTCGGATAGGAGTATCGCCGCCAAGTCGTCATTGACGTGGTCGGCGTCCACGTGCGGCAGCCTGCCACATGAGCGTGCATCCGACCTCAGTCCGGCGAGGCGAATCCCAGCACACCGCCGGTTCGGGATGGCTCGCAGCTTGCCGGGCAGGTCGACCCCGACTTGCCCACGCCATTTCGTGACCAGCGCGTCCATGGCCTCGACATGTGCCGCAGTGAGATCGGTCGGCGGACTGCCGGCCGCGATCGCCACTCGACGCAGCACGCGTTGGCGGACCGCCTGCGGATAGGTGGCCAGCACGCCGACATCGAGCTGCGGCTGGGCCGCCGCTGATCCTGGTTCGACCATGCACTCGGCCAGCGCCCGATCGGCCCAGGCGTCCAGCGCGTCCGCGTCGGCGCGCAACAGGTCAGCGGTTCGGGCGAGGGCGGCGTCGACCCCCGGGCCGAGTTCCAGTTCGAGCACGGGCAGCACGCGGTGCCTGGCCCGGGCCCGGGCGAAGGCGACGTCGCTGTTGTGCGGGTCTTCCCATGGAGTCGAAACCGTCCGGGACCGCAGCACGAACCGTCTGCCGGGGCAATGCCAGCAGCGGGCGCCGGTACCGGCCGGAAGCGGCGGCCATGCCCGCGAGCGACCGGGCTCCCGATCCCCGCGCCAGGCCGAGCAGCACCGACTCCGCTTGGTCGTCGCGGGTATGCCCGAGCAGCACCGCCGAGGCGCCATGGCGGCTCGCCGCGGCGTCCAGTGCGGCGTACCGAGCCCGACGGGCGTTGCCCTCCGGCCCTTGCAGGTCGTCGGTCACCCGTACGTGGACGACCTCGACCGGGTCCAGCCCGAGGCGGACCAAGTCTGCGGCGACGCCACGGGCCTGATCTGCGGAGCCCGGCTGCAGCCCGTGGTCGACGGTCACGCCTCCGGCTGTGCCGGCCGTCCCGCCCGAGCGCCATGGGCGACGGCCGCTGCCAATGCGAGCGAGTCCGGGCCCCCAGAGCAGGCCACGAGCACGGCGTCGTCTGCGCCCAGGCCGGCCAGTGCCGCACGTACCGCTCGGCGCACGGCGGACGCGGCTTCGTTGATCATGTCGAGTTTGCTGCGTCGCACGGTGGCAAAGTCGACATGATCACGGGGACGGGGCGGACGAGCCGTGCACCCGGCGTACCCAGGCGATCGGGATCGGAGATCTCGTCCAGCGTGGGCAACGTCTCGGCCGACTCCCACACCTGGTTGAACCCGTCCATGCCGACCTTGTCGACGACGCCGTTGACGAACTTCGCGCCGTCGCGGTACTGCCGCATCTTCGCCTCGATGCCCAGCAGTCGGCGCACGGTCCGGTCGAGACTGTTCGCACCGGCTCGACGGCGCTGGAACTTCTCCCGAATCGTCGCGACGCTGGGCACCACATCCGGGCCGACACCGTCCATGACGACGTCGGCGTGACCTTCGAGCAGCGACATCACCGCCGTGACGCGGTCGATGATCGCCTTCTGCTCCGGCGATCTGCACGAGGTCGAGCACCGACGGTCCGTCCTGCCCGACTCTGCGCGCTCTCGATCACCGATCGCATGATCACTCGTAGCCGGGAGAGCAGGACGGACGGGTCGACCTCAGTCGCGGCGATGAAGGCCGCGATCTCGGCGCGGAGGTGGTCGCGCAGCCACGGCACCGCGGTGAACTGGACCCGGTGGGTCTCCTCGTGCAGGCACACCCACATCCGGAAGTCGCGTGGATCGACGCTCGAGCTCCCGCTCGACGTGGACGACGTTCGGGGCGACGAGCAGCAGCCGGCCCGCGCATTGGTTGCCGAGTTGGACGCCGGATCCGTCGGACCAGAACGGGTCGAACTGGCCGAGCACCTTCCCGGACAGGAACGCGAGCAACGCTCCGGTTTCGACGCCGGTCACCTTGGGCCCGACCTGGTCCAGCAGCCCGGAGCTGGTCCTGCGGGCGCGAAGCTTGTCGGTGAGCGGCGTGATGATCTCCCGCATCCCGTCGGCGTTGGCCTGCGCCCAGCCACCCCGGTCGACGACGACGACCGGTGCCGCCGCGGCCGTCGCGTCCAGCCCGGTGAACGAGCGAACCGGTCCGGTCGGCCTCCTCGGCGAAGGCCTTGAGGTCGGTGACGACGCTTCTGGCCTCCTCGGCGCTGACCGCGGGCCCAGGCTTCGCCAGCCGCCGAGCGGTCGCGACCGCGAGATCCCAATCGACCATGTCTGCCGAATCATGCGACGTCATGGCGCCACGCTACGTGGCCCGCTGCTCAGGTTCCCGGGCCAGGGTGCGGCACACCCGCATCGGGCCAATGTCGCTGCAACGTTGTCAATGGCGGCCCGCGCTGCCTCGGTATTCACGATCTGGTCGGCCAGGACCGCAAATGCGTAGGTATTGCCGTCCCGCGACACGGCGATGCCCGCCAACGAGCTGACGCCAGTCAGGGTGCCCGTCTTGGCCCGTACCACACCGGCGGCGCCCGCCGCACGCGGTGAGTCGAACCGGTCGTCGAGCGTGCCGGTGAACTGGGCGACCGGAAGCCCGGTCAACACCGGCCGCAGGTTCGGGTTCTCCGCCTTCGCCGCCGCTGCCAACGTCGCGACCAGGACGTCCGGCGAGATCGCGTTGCCGCGGGCCAGCCCGCTTCCGTCCTGGACCGTGGCGCCCGACATGTCGATTCCCATTTCCTGCAGGGCCTCGACGACCGCCTCTTCGGCCGCTTGCGAGCTACCGGGCCGTCCAGTTGCCAGGGCAACGTGTCGACCCAGCACCTCCGCACCGTCGTTGTCACTGACCAGTAGCACGTGCTCGACGATCCGCGCTAACGACGGCGAGCGGATGGCGGCGATCTCGGCAGCGTCGTCCGCCGCCATTCCTCGCGTCGGACCGGCCCGTACGATCACGCCGTGCGCGGCGAGCAACCTGGTGAAGTCCACAGCCGCGAACAGCGCTGGGTCTTCGGAACGAGCCCGCAGGCCGGGATCGACCCGTCCGCCGTCGACCGCCAGCGCGGACACTGGCCCGACGGCACCAGTAGAGATGTAGCTGGACCGCCAGTCCGGATCGACGGCAGGGCCAGTGAACAAGGTGTCGTCGACCAACAACTCCACGGCCGTCGTGCCGGTCTTCTTCAATGCGGCCGCGGTCCGGTCCGCCAGGACCGACAGCCGGGTGGCGACGTCGAGCTCCGGATCGTCGCTTTCCGTCAACGCTGGATCACCGCCGCCAACCAGGACGAGCTGGTCCGGATCAGCACCGGCCACTACTCGGGTCGTGAAGCGGTGCTCCGGCCCGAGCACCTCTAGGGCTGCTGCGGACGTCAGGATCTTGATCGTGCTCGCCGGTATCAGGGCAGAATCCGCATGCTCCGCCAGCAGGGTGGAGCCCGTCGACAAGTCGATCACCGCCGCTGCAACGCGGGAGCCGAGCGCGTCGGCGTTCAACGGGTGTTCGAGCACGTCGTCGATTGCCGGCGCCCCGGGCGTCCGGTGCCCTGACGCGGCAGGCAGCACAACAGTTGGCGCCGACGACGGCGTCGGCGTCCGCGGCGGCGATGCGGCCGGAGACGAACCGGACGGCCCCGAGTCAGCGCCGATCACACGTGTGGTCACGAGCGCGACCAACGGCACGCCCAGCACCAACAGGATCACGCCGATCACTGCCACGGTGCGACGAGACACGACCGGCCACGGTACGCGAGACTCAGGCCAGTCGTGGGTTGGAGGGTGTCGTGGAGTTCGACGTCACGATCGAGATCCCGTCCGGGAGCCGGAACAAGTACGAGCTCGACCACAAGTCCGGCCGGATCAAGCTGGACCGGAGGCTGTTCACTTCGACCCGGTATCCCGCCGACTACGGATTCGTCGAGCAGACACTCGGTGAGGATGGCGACCCGTTGGATGCGTTGGTCCTCATCGAGGACTCGACCTTCCCGGGTTGCCTCATCCGGTGCCGTGCGCTGGGCATGTTCCGCATGAAGGACGAGGCCGGCGGCGACGACAAGGTCATGTGCGTCCCCGCCGAGGACGTGCGGATGACCTTGATGCGCGACCTCGACGACATCCCGGAGTACTGGCGGCTGGAGATCCAGCACTTCTTCGAGGTCTACAAGGACCTCGAACCCGGCAAGTCGGTCGAGGGCGCGTCCTGGGTCGGCCGGGAGGAGGCGGAGCGGGAGATCATGCGCTCGTACCAGCGAGCCAAGGACACTGGGTACTACGAGCACGGCTACTGAGCGAACGTGAAGATCGTCGTGATGGCTCGCGCGGGTTCACGCGCGAGGCAATCAACACGACGATCTTCACAGCCGCGGCGCGCGTCAGTGCCACCCGTCAGTGCGGCCGGTCAGTGATGGTGGGCGTGGACGACTGCATGACCACGGCCACGGCCGATCATCCACTTGTTGAACGGCACCGTGACGACGAACGCGACGGCTAGTGAGAACGCCAGACTCCCCCAGAACAGGGCCGAGTTCAGTCCGGCGTCCATAGCGCCCGGAATGCCCACGAGCACGACGTTGTCGACCAGTTCCATGATCGCGATGGACGCCGTGTCAGCGGCAAGTGCAATGCGTGCCGCGCGCCGGAAGTCAACGCCGGCCCGAAGCACCCCTCGCATCGTCAACAGGTACCCGAAGAAAAACGCGAGCACGATGGCGAGCACCACCGTCGGGAGTACGGGCCAACCCAGTGCGGTGCCGATAACCACACCGAGCACCTCACCGATCGCACAGCCGATAAGGCAGTGCAGGGTGGCCTGCGCGGCCATGCCCCAGGTCGAGGACGCCGCGGTCACGTGCTGATGATCGGCGTGCTTGCTCATGATGAGGAGTCATTATACCCGGCCGGGGTATAACGCTCATGTGCCGGCAAAGATCGACTGTTCGCAAGTAGTGCGGCTCGCCGGGCGTGTCGTGCCACCTTCGAACACTTGATCTTGGGCCTGGCATTCAGGCAGGCTGCATGGTGGCGTACACAACGACGTTGTCGCTGTAGTCGTGCGAGCCGGGGCTGTAGTCGCCTGCACAGGTGATCAGCCGTAGTTGCGGCCCGGGGGTGTTAGCGTAAACGCGAGCGGTGGGGAATTCGTCCTTCGGATACTGGGCGACCTCGGTCACCTCGAACCGGGGACGAGAGCCGTCGGCGCGCGTGACGACGATCTCGTCGCCTGGCTTCAGCGTCTGGAGGTGACGGAAGACCCCGTCGACGCCGTTCCAGGTCAGATGACCGGCCAGCACGGCAGGGCCGATCTCACCCGGTGTCGGACTCTCGGCGAACCACCCGACCGGTTCGGGCCCGATTGGCACCTCCATTGTGCCGTCGGGGGCCAGGCGGAGCTGGATGGTCGGCTGAGCAATATCCAGCGCAGGGATGTTGACTCGCACCGGCTTGCTGGCCGGCAGGCCAGCAGGTGCGGTGGGGGCAGGCGACGGCCGTGGAGGTGTGACGGCCTCAGGCCTTGGCGTGAAGGCAGTGGTGGACGGGCCCGAGGGCTCCCCTGTGACCCTCGGACCCGTCCCGGTTCCAATGAGCTCCTCCGCGGCGCCCGCGCACCCGGTCAGCGAAAGCGCCGACGCGAGTAGGAACGCGAGCAGCCATGGAGACCTCACCGGAGAGCGGTCCGCTGACGGCGCAAGCCCACGCCGATCACCCACAGCGCTCCGATCCCAACTAGTGCCGAGAACGCGAGCACCGGTGGGCCGGCGACGGCCCCGTTGCCTGTGCCGGTCAGCGGCCCGACACCCGTGTCGACCCCGCCAGCCGGGATCGTCGAGATGTTCGAACCTTCGATGATTCCGCAAGACGCCGGGGCGGTGGCTTCCTGCGGAAGCGCGGGGTCGAGCTCACTGGGCCCCGCGGCCATGTCGTATTCACCGTTGCCATTGACGTCGATGCCGTGCGTGACAACGTGCAGGTTCCGTACCGCGGTGGCCGTTCCGTCGGGCAGCTCCGTTGCTTTGAACATGCGCTCATAGCTGAGGCTGCCGTCTGCACCAGCCACAGGGAACCGATCCACGGCCAGGCCCGACGCCGGCGTGGCGTCACCCTTCGTGGTCAGCGCGATGTGGATTTCGCCGTACGAGGGAATTCCTTCGAGGGTGTTGACGATCCCGTCGCCATCGACATCCGCGTCCTGAGTTGGACAGGTGAAGTCCCGCTCGAGACTGCTCTCGCCGTGAATGTGCTGTGCGTGCGGCTGCCCCGGAACCATCCCTTGAGCCTCGATGTTGACGGTCAGGCTGCCGTCCTCCGCAAGCGTCAAGACGGCGACTCCAGAAGATCCACTGCCGTTGAGCTCGCCCAGCTCGATGCTGTAACTGCCAGGCTCCCCTGCGCTCGTGTCACCGGTTGGCGCGTGGTTGCCGTGGGCGGCGGCTGCGGGCGCCGTTGCCGCCGTCACCGCGCAGACCGCCGGCAGCAGTAGCACAGCCGCGGTGCGTCTCATCGGGGTCGGACCTCCTCCGGGAGCCGAGGTGTTCACCCGTGCTTCGATGCCGACGCAGGTGCGGATTGGTGGACGAACCAAATGGTTCGACACCGGCCGAGGCGGGAACGGGGAAGGCATGCCGCGCACGTCCGTGCCCGGTGCCGAGCAGTTCGTTCCCGCTGGCGCAGGGCTCGAGCACCTCGAGCAGGCCGCTCGGGGTTGCCGTGGCTGCGACCTGTACCGGGCGGCCACGCAGATGGTGTTCGGCGAAGGCGACGCCGACGCCCGAGTGATGCTCGTCGGAGAGCAGCCAGGCGACCAGGAGGACCGTAAGGGCCGCCCGTTCGTCGGCCCGGCGGGTCGCATCCTGGATAGCGCTCTCGACGACGCGGGTATCGATCGCAGCCGCACCTATGTCACGAACGCCGTCAAGCACTTCAAGTTCCAGCGCACCCAAGGCGGCAAGCGGCGCATCCACCAGGCGCCCAGCCGCACCGAGATCATCGCGTGCCGACCGTGGCTCGCAGCCGAGATGGATGTGCTTGATCCCGACGTCCTGGTGTGTCTCGGCGCAACCGCGGGCAAGGCAGTGTTCGGACCGTCGTTCAAGGTGACCGAGCAGCGCGGATTGCCGTTGCCGAGCCCGGTTGAGTGGTCTCGCGGCGGCCTGGTGGTCGTGGCAACGATCCACCCGTCCGCGGTGTTGAGGTCTCGTGAGCGAGACGCCACATACGCCGGCCTGGTCGCTGACCTGCGGGTCGTCGCATCGGAGCTGGCCTGATGTCCCCCGACGTGTCCAGTAGCGGTGGCCTGACCCACGAGGCGTTCTTCTACGCCGATGTCGACGGATTCCTCGCCGGAATCGTGCCGTTTGTGCGCGCTGCCCTTGCCGAAGGTCAACCCGTACTCGCGGCGGTGCCGGCACCCGGCATCGACTCACTGCAGACCGCGTTGGGCAATGACGCCGAGGCCGTCAGCTATGTGGACATGAGCCTCGCTGGCCGCAACCCGACCGGCATCATCCCAACGGTGCTGCAGGCGTTCGCCGAAGTACACACGGGACGGCGGGTTTCGATGATCGGTGAGCCCAACTGGCCAAGCCGTTCGCCCGCCGGCTACCTGACGGCCGTCCAGCACGAGGCGTTGATCAACTTGGCGTTCGCCGATCAAGACGCGTCGATCTTGTGCCCCTACAGCGCCGCCGGCCTGCACGCCACGGCGCGGGAGGACGTCGGACGGACCCATCCGTTCGTGCTCGAGAACGGAACGCGTACCGCCAGCGTCCAGTTCGCCGATCCCACTACCGTGGCCGCGACCTGCCTGATTCCGTTGCCGGACCCACCGGCAGCTGCGGAGTCAATGACGTTCGGTGCCGGCACCCTGCGCTCGGTCCGGGCGCTGGTGCGCGCGCATGCCGCCCAGGCCGGGATGAGCGAGGCAAGCACCGCCGAGTTCCAAATAGCGGTCAATGAGGTAGCTACTAACACCGTCGTCCACACGGACGGACCCGGAACCCTTCGGATCTGGCGGGACGACGACACCGTCGTCTGTGAGATCTCCGACGAGGGCCACATCACCGACCCGCTCGCCGGGCGTCGTCGGGTCAGCTCCGACCAGATCAGCGGGCGCGGCCTGCTGTTGGCGGCGGTGATGAGCGACCTACTCCAGATCACGGTCGGCGAGTCGGGAAACGCGATCCGGGTTCACAAGAACATCACCTGACGCGTCAGCCGGTCGAACTCGCGGAAACTGGTCGGTCCGCATCAACATCGTCCTCACCTCTCAGTCCGTTGTATCGCACACCGTATTGAGTCATCTTGACTCAACTACTTCCTTCCTATCATCTACTATCATGCATTCAAACGTACGGACTTCTTTCGTCTATCGTGAACTTTCCTACCTTGAGGTCGAGGTATGACCGGCCCCGTGCGGCGCAGCGACCGCGGCGTGTATTCGATCTCGGTGGCCGCAGAACTGACCGGTATCGAACCGCACACAATGCGGGCATATGAGCGCGCCGGCCTGCTCACACCGGCGCGATCCGGCGGCGGCGTGCGCCGGTACAGTGACGACGACCTGGCCAGACTTCAGCGGATCAACGCACTTGCCGCCGCTGGGCTCAATCTCGCGGGCATCCGGCACGTCCTCGATCTCGAAGCTGAGAACAGCCAGCTGCGGGCCGCGTTCGATCGTCTTCGCGACGCTGGGCCCAAGGACTGAACGCCGCGTGCGGCTGGATCAGCATGCGTGCCGGGAGCGGATGACCACCGCCAGAGTCGGGTATCTCGCAACGACCGGCGCGAACCTGCAACCGCATGTGGTGCCGGTGACCTTTGCCGTCGTCGGCGATCGCATCGTCACCGCGGTCGACCAGAAGCCCAAGTCGACGATCGCGCTGCGTCGGCTCCAGAACATCGCCGAGAACCCTCTTGCGGCGGTCCTTTGTGACAACTATGACGAGGACTGGCGTCGCTTGTGGTGGGTGCGGGCAGACGGGGCCGGTCGCACCACAAACGATCAGGCATCCCGCGAAATGGCGCTAACAGCACTGGCGTCGAAGTACCGGCAATACCGCGATGACCCGCCGCTCGGGCCGGTCCTGGTCGTGACGATCAGGTCATGGACGGGTTGGCAGTACGGTGATCGGACCGCCTCGGCGCCCACCGCACCCCAATAGCGCTGGAAGAAGGGGAGACGGTTGTGACCGAAAGCGACCGGTCGGCCAACGAGGTCGAGCAGATCCTGGCTCGGACCCCGCGTCGCCTCCGGCCGGCGATTGCCTGGATCTTGGGGACCTGGCTGGGGCGCTGTCTGCTGCGCTTGGTCGCCCGATTCGTCCGGCTGGAGATGTTCGACCGGTCGATGACCGTCGCGGCCCAGGTCTTCACGTCCGTCTTCCCGATTCTGATCATGGCTGCGGTGTTTCTCGGGAGCCGGTACGCCGACGACTTCGCAGAAACGATCGACATGCCTGAAGAGACCCGCTCCGTGATGCAGGAGGCGCTGGCGACCACCGGCGGCAGCGCATTCGGCATCGTCGGCAGCTTGGTGGTCCTGGTCTCGGCAACCAGCCTGTCCAGGGCGCTCAGTCGGGCGTTCGCCGCCATCTGGAACCTGCCTCGACCGAAGGCCGGGCTGATCCACGCCTGGCGATGGTTGTGCGCGGTACTCATTCTGGCAGCGTATGTAGTGCTGGTGCGGTTGCTTTCGCAGCTCAGCGACACGTTGCCGGCAACGGACATCCTTGGCTGGATTGTCCTGCTGACGCTCGACACGGTGGTTGCTGTGCTCGTGCCCAGGATCCTTCTCCCCAAGCAGATACCGATCCGCCTCCTGCTCCCCGGGGCCTTGGTCTTCGGCCTGGTCATGCTGGCCGTTCGCCCCGCCAGCTCGCTCTTCTTGCCTCATGCACTCGAGGTGAGCGCCGACCGGTACGGCAGCATCGGCGTGGCCTTCACCTACATCGCCTGGCTCTATGTCGTCTCGTTCTGCTTCCTGATCGCCGCTCTGGTCGGCCAAGTGATCACTACCGACCAGGGTTGGCTGGGCCGCTGGATCCGCGGCGGCGAAGGTACCCGTGCGAGTGTCAGTCCTTCCCCGGTACCCGAATCAACCAGTCGTGAATGACCGACGTGCGGAACACGATGTCCTGCAGCGAACGGTTCTCGGCGCTGAACGCAACCCAGAACAAGCCCACGGGGAACACGACGCAGAACGCGGCGCGCAGCAGCGCTTTCCATGCCCGCAGCCGGCCGCCGTGCAAGTTCACCACCCGCAAGCCCATGAGGTGCTGGCCATAGGACCGTCCTGTGGTCGACCACGACGCTGTGAAGTAGATCGTCAGGACGACCATTCCCGCGATCCAGTCGAACAACAGCGTCGGTCTCGGGAACTCGAACCCTCGGGGGTCGATGACGAACATCAGCGCTGCCCAGGCCGCGTAGATGGCAACCAGTGTCAACAGCGTGACACCGAGGTCGATGGTGGCAGAGAGTACCCGGCTGACCAGGCCGGCGCGGTGCCCTTGGAAGGCGCGGGCCTCCCGTGGGACCACCGAGACACCCTTGTTCATGTCGGGGCCTGTGGCCGAGCCCCGTCACCCAGCGCCGGCGTCGTGACGTCGACGCCGTCCACCTGGTCGAGTGACAACGGCTCGCCCGGTGCGTCCGTTGCCCGACGACGCCGGCGGAGGAACAACCGATCCACGACCCGGGCGATGGCCTCATCGGCGTCGATGCTCTGCATTCGGACGCCGCGCACAACCTCAGAGGCCACTGTTCCGGTGGATTCCCGGATGATCTCCGGAAGATCGATGCCCTCGATCACCTGATCAGCAATCCCGACCAGGTCGATGCGCGAGATGATCGCGTCCATGTCGATCCGCCGTGCGATCGCGTCGATGTCGATCCGGGCCACGACGGCATCGAGATCCACCTCTGCCACGAGTGCATCGATGTCGATGTGCTGCACAATTTCGGTAAGCGGCAGCCAGTCGAGAACACGCTCCACGACGACGGGGAGCGCAGCGGCTATCGCATGCTCGAGGTCCTGACGGGCCGCTTCGCTCTGCTCCGAACCCAGTCGAATGATGGCATCGAGTCCGCGGGCCGGATGGAATGCCTCCGGGACCACAGGCGGGTGCAGCACGAAACCCGCGACGGGTCGCGCCACGCGTACGGCCGCCTTACCGATGGCCAATCCGATGCCGCCGGCAACGACCAGCGCCCCGAAGGCCGCGTCCCAGGCTGGACCGAGTGATGTGCCAACCGGGTCTTCCTCGGTGCCGGCCGTGCTGCTCGTCGTCATCTGATCCGCCCGTCCCCGCCGCTGTACTCGCCGGCGGCTGGATCGTCCCTGGTTCTGACAGTACGAGCGGTTGGCTCTCCCGGCCATCACCTTGGCCGGGTGATCTTCCTACCCGTACCCCGACGACATCGGGACGACTCAGTGGTGGACGCCACCGGCGGCCAGGTGGATGAACAGCGGCCGCACTTCTTCTGGCTGCTCCAGCGCCTCGACGTCGGCATTGACCGGCTCCAGCGCCTTTTCCAGCAGTTCCTGGTCCGGCTCGGGTCCGAACAGGACGAGGGTGAGTGCCACCGGTCGCTCCTCGTCCTGAGCGGCCACCAGCGCGTCGGTCAATTGCTGGAGAGTGATCGTCTCGAGATCATCCTCGTTTTTGCCGTCGGTGAAGACGATGACGTGATTGGCCACTCCGCCCCGGTAGTCCCGTTGCCCTGCCCGGTACGCCGCCAGGATTGTGTCGTAGAGCCCGGTCCCATTGGCCCCGGCGTCGAGCGAGCTGACCACGTCCTCGACCCTGCGCCGCTGGGCGTCGTCAAGGACAGCACGTGGCACCAGCTCCCGGTAATCCCGCGGGGGATCGAGCAGGGATGCGAACTCCCACAATCCCAGTTCGGCGTTGTCCGGCATCTCCTCAGCGAAGGCGAGAACACCCTCGGCGACGATATCGATGAGCGGCGCTCCTGGCGGGTTGTCCATCGAGCCCGATACGTCGACCACGACCAGCATGGCGCTCTGCCGGTCCGTCTCGTACCAGGTCGCGAAAACGTGGTCGACGGCATGCCCGCCCAGCACTCCGAACGGCTCCGCGGAGACCTCGGGCATCAGCTCGGACGTCGGACCGGGTGGTGGGCCTCCGTCAGGGCGACGCAGCCCCGCGGCAGCAAGCGCCTCGGCGGCGTCGTCTGATGTCAGCACCGACAACAGCCGCTCCAACGGACCCGCCAGGGCAGGATCCTCGGCGGCGGCTGCGGTCGGCAGCCAGGTGTAGCGGAGCAGAGCAGTGTGGTCGGAGCCGGTCAACAGCACGGCGTCCCGCACCCCGGCCGCGGCCTCACGGTTGGGGTTCTCCAGGAGACGGATCAAGGCGTACTCGCCCACCAGACCGACGTCGCCGTCCTCTTCAGGCACTGCCTGGTTGGCGACCGTGTCCGTATCCGGACGCGCTGTTGCCAGTGCTACCGCTGAGGCGTCCATGCCGTACTCCTGCCAGACCGCCTCGCCGACCGAGCCGATCCCGATCAACCCGTCGCCCGAGCCCCCCGGATCCCGAACCACAAGATGGACACCGGAGTCGCTCGTCACCAGTTCGGCCAGCCCTTCCCAGCTCTCCCCGGCGTCGGTCACCTTCTGGGCAGTGGCCTCGTCGGTGACCATGTAGATGGGGCTGGTGGCAACGACGGTTCCTGAGCCGGCAACCTCCTCCTCTTCGGCGAGCTCCAATGAACCGGCGGTCTCCGCCCACGCCGCATCGTCGGGGATCCACACATCCGCTTCGAGCTCGGCGACTTGTGCGGGCGCGGCACGGCCGTCGACTACTTCTACCTGCAAGTTCGCGCAGTTGTCCCCAGTTTGCAGCGATGGCGCCAATGCCGACAATGCGGGGGCAAACGATCGGGCGGTCACAACTGTCAGGGACGTCTCACATTCGCCTGCCGTGTTCGACCCGCCAGTGGTCGCTGCGGTGGAATCGGAGTCACGCTGCGCTGCCCATGCGACAACTCCTGCCGTGGCCGCGACAGCGCCCAGCGCCAGCGCTGCTGCAACCGGGCGGATCGACCGAGGCTTTCGTGCCCGGTGTCGTGGTGCCATGTGCTTCCTTTTCGGTATGTGCGGCGGCAAGCATGTCACTGTCGCGTTAATGCGTCACCCTTGGGGTCGGCCTATAGCGATTGGATCGAGCCATGCGTGCGGCGACATTCAACATCCACCACGGTGTTGGGATGGACGGCCGATTGGACCTCGAACGCGTCGCGCAGACGATCGAATCACTTGACGCCGACGTGATCGGCCTCCAGGAGGTGGACCGCCGGTTCGACGAGCGAAGCCAATTTCTCGATCAGCCACGGGTGCTGTCCAGACGGCTGGGAATGCGACTCGCATACGGGCCAGCGCTCGACCTTGAGCCACTGCACGCCGGCGAGCCGCGGCGGCGATACGGCAACGCCGTACTGTCCCGTTACCCGATTGTCCGTCGGCGCAACGTGAAGTTGCCGAGGACCGCTGCAGTCGAGCAACGCGCATTGCTACGAGCTCGAATCGATCTTGGCGACCGCTTCGTCGACGCCTACACAACTCATCTGGAAGCACACGACAAAGGCCAGCGCGCGCTGCAAGCAGGCGCCGTGGCGACAACCCTTGCGGCCGGCGACCGTCCATGCCTCCTGCTCGCTGACCTGAACGCGCGACCAGATGGGGTCGAGATGGCGGCGATCGCCGCTGTGCTCGATGACGCTTGGACCGTTGGGACCGGGCCTGGACTCACGCACCCGGCGACGGCCCCCACTCGTCGGATCGACGTTGCCTTGCACTCGGCGGACTTGGTCGCGGCGGCGGCGTGGACTGTCGCCACCAGTGTTTCGGACCACCGGCCAGTTGTTGTCGAGTTCGACTGAGCAGCGAGTGATGATCACGGTTCGCTGTGGATGACTTCGACCGCTACCTCTCGTCGCTGGTCGGCTCGTGGGAATTGGCGGCCGTCCCCCATCCTGACGCGGTCGTCATCCGTGGGAAGGGTTTCGTCGCGGCCCGGTTCCCCTATCCAGTCTTGAACAACGCAGTGCTCACCGACTGGTCGACACTCGACGCGGTCCGCGCTGTCTATCGCGGCGCCGAGTACGCGGTATGGACGGAGTTGGCCGACCGGCACCTCGCGGAGGTCATGCAGGCGGGCGGTTTTCGCCGCGATGTGACCACCCGGCCCATGCTGTGCCATCTGGCCGAGGCCGAACTGGACGATGTCGACTCCGGCATGGTGCTCCCGGATGTCGACCCCGATCGCATCGCCGCACTGAACGGCGTGACCACCGACCTGGTCCGGGGTGTGCCGGGTCTGCGCGCCTATGCGACCGTGGATTTCGAGTCCGGCCTCGTCGTGCTTCCGGTAGGCACCGACGTCAACGTCTCGTTCGTTGCGACTCTGCCGGACGCACGTCGACGTGGCTTGGCCGAGCTGGTGACACGCACGGCGTTGCGCGACGCCCGTGACCGCGGATTCGTGACCGCGAGCTTGCAGGCAACACCGTTGGCCGAGTCGATCTACGCGCGGGTCGGCTTCCGGCCGGTAGGCCACTGGCAGGAGTGGGTTCCGGCGTAAAACGCTCTCCTTCGACGATCCGCCGGCCGCTCCGGCCGAATCACTCCGTGGCCGTAACGATCTGCCGCAGCCGATCGGACTGTTCGTCGGTCCACCCAGGTGGCTGCAGTACGGTCACCCACGCGTCGACGTGCTCGCCGTCGTACATGTGCCCGTGCCCCGCCGGCACGTTCAAGCCGATCGGAAGGTCGGCAGTGACCTGCCAGAATGTCACGAACGGGATCCAGACCATCGCGTCGAGGACGTCGCTGCCGGCGGGTTCCTCCAGCCAGTCTGGCCGGGTCACCAACAGGTCGGGGCTCCACCAGACAATCGGATCGGACGGGTGTAGCAGATACAAGACTCTGGTGCCTTCCCAGGGTCTGGAAACTGGGTCGATATTCTCGGCTGGCTGGTTGGTGAAGCGTACGGTCCGCCCGTCCCGGAATACCGGCTCCACCTCCGGACTCCCGGCACGCCGGTCGTCGGTGAACTCGCCATAGTGGGCGTTGAAGCTCGGTGGTCCAACGAACAGCACGCCGTCGGTTCGGTTGGCCATGTCGTGTTCGCCACTGAACGCGGCTTCGCCCCCGAACGACCCGAGGCTCTCGCCGTACACGAGCAGCTGCGGACGATCATCAGCGGGCAGTTCGGACCAGCGCTCGTAGACCGCGTCGAAGAGTTGGCGGCCCGCCTCACGAGCACGCTCTTGGTCGACGAGATACGACAACGACGACGGCAAATGCGAATACTGGATGGCGACAATCGCGGAGTCGCCGGCCGTGATGTACTCGAACGAATCCACGGCGCTGGGCACCAGCAGGCCACTGCCGGTCGTGCTCGCGACCAGCAGGTAAGAGCGGTCGAAACCGCCGGCCCGGTCGAGGTCGCGCACGGCAAGCTCGGCTCGTTCCTCGGTGGCCTGGGCGGATTCCGTCCCAACGAACACCCGGATCGGCCCGGTCGCATCGTCGCCGGTGAAGGCGGCGATGTCATCGGCCGACGGTCCACTGGCGACGAACGTGCGGCCCCAGCGCCCGATCGTCTCCCATGCCACGAGCGAGGCAGGACTTCCCGAACGCAGATCCGACGTCGGCTGCTCCACACCGTCGGTCATTTCCAGGTTTCGCACCGCAAAGGCCCGGTCCGCTGCCGAGATGACCCCGTCGAGGAGCACGCCGCTCACTACCAGCCAGGTGCCGCCGGCAACGACGATCAGGCCGGTGGCTCGCGCCGCCCGCGTGCCGAACCACCGTTCGAGCCAACGCGCAAGGCGCCGATACACCGCCCGCAGTGCCCGCCCTACCGCCAAGATCAAGACGAACAGGACGGCCGCAGTGATCGGGAGGAGCACGAACGAGGGTCCCTGGCTGGGCATACCCATCAGGTCGCGAAGCTGTTCCTGCCACGAGTAGCCAAGTGCGGCCGACCCGAGTAGGGCCGGTGCGGCGACAACGGCGAAGATCCGCCACGCGCCTCTGCGCGGTGACCGGCGGTCGCGGTCGGCGAACTCTCGCCAGACCCATGCGCCGAATACGCCCAGGCCGTAGCCGATGGCCGCGCTCACGCCCGTGACCGCGCCCTGAAACAGTGGTGGCCGCGGCAGCAGCGACGGAGTGAACGACAGGCACGCGAATAGCAGCGCAACCAACGACCCGGGCAATGTGTAGGTGAACCAGCGCCGCCACCATCGCGGTCGGAGACTCGGGCTCACCGCCTTGGGTTCTGGTGCCTCGTCGCGCGGCGGCGGGAGCTCGGTCAGGTCAGGCGGCAGCCTGCCCTCGGACCGGATCGCCATCGTCGCACCCACCCATGCCCACGCGAGGTCGCCACTGCACAGACACCACGAGGCTACGCCCGAAACACCTACAGATCCTTGCGTCAGGGACAGCTGGCGGACTCGCCTACAAGATCACCGGGGATGAGGTCCGGGTGGCTGCGTGCCGCTACCACCATGGCCACCGAGCTTCCATCAGCCTCACAGGTTAGGCAGTCGATTCGATGAACGAGATGATCACGTCTGCGAGCATCTCCGGTGCGGTGTCCATGGCCAGGTGTCCCTGACCAGGAAGTACGGCGATCTGGGCGGACTGGATGCAGGAGCGCAGCTGGTTCGCCTGCGGCGCCAGGCGAACCTCGTTCTGCTCGCCGATCACGAACAGCGCCGGAGCCGCGATCGAGCGAAGGTCCTCCTCGGACAGCGTGATCGACGGTTCGGTGCGCAGCTCGCGGGGCAGCGTGTGCACGGCGGCCAATCGGCCGGCCCATTCCGGCCGCTCACGCATTGACGCAACCTGTTCCTCGCTCAGACCGACGATCTCTCGGAACGTCATGGCGACGGCACCGTCGGGGTCACCAGCGTCGAGCAACGCCTGGAGCTTTCCAGGGAGGTCGCCCGCTGGATCGAACCAGTCGTACCAGTTCGGCCCACCCTCGATGGCCGGCCAGCCTTCGTAGCAAATGGCGCGGGCTATCGCAGCCGTGCGGGTCGTCGCGCCGAGGGCGATTGGGCCACCGTACGAGTGGCCGAATACCGTCACGCCGCCGCCGATCGCCTCCGCAACAGCCGCGATGTCGTCGTACTCGCACTCGATCGAGTACTCAGCATTGTCCGAACTCAGGCCTCGACCGCGGCGGTCCACCAGATGCATGGCGTACCGATCGGACCACCCTGATGCGAATGATTCCAATCGTGAGTGGTCGGCTGCAGCACCATGCACGAGGACGATCGGTTCACCTCTGCCGACGGTGATCCATCCGATCCGCGTCCCGTCGCGAGAAAGCGCCGACGACGTACGCATCGCGCCCTCCTCGAAACACAATGTCGGGGTCTGTTTGAGTGTCCGACAGAAAGCGACGTGGCGGATCGGGCGTTCACCCCATCTGCCTGTGAGGCGAGAGACTGATCCGGTGGGTCGGGTGCGGATGGCCGAGCTGGCGACCGCGATTTCGCTGTTCACGGATCTCGGCACCGGTCAGCCACAGGAGCAGGCGGTCCGTAGTTGCGTTGTGGCGATGCGACTCGCGGATCATTTGGAGCTCGATCCCGCCGAACGTGTGACGGTCTACTACTCCACCTTGCTCCGATTCCTGGGATGCGTCGCGGATGCCCATGCAGAAGCGGTACTCGGTGGCGGCGACGAGCTGCGCATGTTCGCGGCGCTGGCACCGACGGTCATGGGGTCGCCCCGCGAGGAGCTCGCGGGAGTGCTGCGTGCCGTCGGCGCAGGCACTCCACCCTGGACCCGGGTCAGCCTGATCGGCAGGGCACTCACCGACCTGCACGGGAAGGAACGCACGTTCAGCACGCACTGCGAGGTCGCGGTGCGCTTCGCATCACGGATGGGTCTCCCCCGAAGCGTCACGTCGGCACTGGCCGTCGCGTACGCACGCTGGGATGGACGCGGCGTCCCGGCTGGGTTGTCGGGCGCGGATATCCCTGCCGCGATCCGGCTGGCGGTCGTCGCGCACGACGTGGAACTGTTGGTCCGGACGGTGGGCGTCAGGGAGGCCGAACGCATGCTCCGCGAGCGGAGCGGGCACGCCTACGATCCCGACATCGTCGATGCCGCACTCGACGGAATTGGTCTCGCTGCCCTGCTCCCCGAGGACGTCGTGGCGTGGGAGCTCGCACTCGCTGCGGAGCCCGCCCCTGAGCTGGCTGCCGACGACCGCCAGCTGGAGTCGGTATTGCTGGCGTGTGCCGATTTCGCCGACCTGAAGTTCCCGCATATCGCCGGGCACTCCCGTGGCGTGGCGGACCTCGTCGCTGCCGGCGCAGAAATGTTGGGCTTGCCGCACCCAGCCGCCACAGAACTCAGGCACGCAGGGCTGGTACACGATCTGGGCCGAGTCGGTGTTCCAGCCGGCGTCTGGATGCGGCCCGGCAAACTCAGCACGGTCGACTGGGAGGCGGTCCGCCTACACCCCTACTACACAGAGCGAATCCTCTCGCGCTGCGGGCCGCTTTCGCGCCTCGCGCAACTTGCCGGCTCGCATCATGAGCGTCTGGACGGGTCGGGCTATCACCGCAGCCTCGACACCCTGAGCCCGTCAGTCCAACTGCTGGCAGCTGCGGACGCTTATCAGGCCATGACCCAGGACCGCCCTCATCGCCCTGCGCACTCGACCGACTCGGCCGCGCGCATGCTGCGCGATGGAACCGCAGCCGGCCGGCTCGGGCGCACCGAGGTCGACGCCGTACTGGCCGCTGCCGGACACCGGACGGGACGGATACGTGCGCACCGGCCGGCAGGAATCACCGAGCGGGAGGTCGACGTCCTTCGGTTGTTGACGCGCGGAATGAGCAACAAAGAAATAGCCCGCACGCTCGGCATCTCCGCGAAAACCGTCGGGCGGCACATCGAGAACCTCTATGCCAAAGCCGGCGTGTCCAGTCGTGCGGCCGCTGCGGTGTTCGCCATGGAAAACGATCTCGCTTCTTGAGTTCATGGGGCGAATGCCCGATCCGCAGCGGGTCCGACCACGCATGCTGTCACTGTGGGAACAACGAGCGTGGCAACAGGGCGATCGAGTCGGGTGGTTCACCCACAACGCAGTCGGCTCACCATTGCGGCATTCGCCGGTACCGTGCTGATCGGCGGCAGCAACTTCGTCGCCGTCAGGTTCTCCAACGCCGAACTGGCGCCGCTGTTCGGCGCAGCCGTGAGGTTCACCGCCGCGGCGCTCCTGTTCGGGCTGATCGCGGCAGCGCTCTCGTTGCCGCTGCCTCGTGGCCGGGCGTTGGTCGGGAGTGCGATCTACGGACTGCTGGGCTTCGGCCTGGCTTATGGCCTCCTGTACTTCGCGCTGCTCGAGGTCAGCATCGGGATGACCGCGGTGATCATGGCGACGGTGCCGCTGTTCACGCTCGTGCTGGCCGTTGTTCACGGCCAGGAACGGCTGTCGATCGCCGGTGTCGTCGGTGGTCTGCTTGCCATTGCCGGTATCGGCGTGCTCAGTCTGGCCTCGTTGGGCGGCGAACTGTCCCTCCTGCATGTCATTGCGGCCGTCGGTGGTGCCGCCGCCGCAGCGGAGTCGGGCGTCGTAGTCAAAGGCTTTCCTCGTGGCGACCCGGTTACGACCAACGCCGTAGGAATGACGGCCGGGGCAGTGCTGCTCTGGCTCGGATCGGTTGTCCTGGCCGAGTCGTGGACCGTGCCGCAGTCTGGCCGCACTTGGGCCGCCCTTGCCTGGTTGGTGATCGCCGGGTCGGTCGGCCTGTTCTATCTGGTCCTGTTCGTGATCGGACGCTGGACCGCCTCCGCGACCGCGTACTCACTGACGTTGATGCCGATCGTTGCCGTCAGCCTCGGCGCACTTCTGGCCGGCGAACCGATCACCGTGGAGGTCGTCGTCGGAGCTGCGCTAGTCGTGCTGGCGGTGTACGTGGGAGCCATCCGTGGGGTCAGGAGCGCCACTTGATGGAGCAGCCCATGCTGGGCCGATGCGGTTCGGGAACCGGCTCACCGGCCAGCACATGCAAGATCGCAGTGCCGAGGAGCGATCCGGTGACCGGTCTGCCGTTTCCCGGCGTGGACTCGTCGAAAGCGCCGCGATAAGCCAGCTTGCGCTCGGCGTCGTAGAGGAAGAAATCCGGCGTGCACGCCGCGGAGTAGGCCGAGCCGACCGTCTGGTCCCCGTCCACGAGGTACGGGAAGTGCCAGGACGCACGCCGCGCCTGATCGGCGAGTCGCTCGGGCCGATCCTCTGGATAGGCATCGGCGTCGTTGGTGCAGATGCCGACCACCGCCAAACTCGGGTGTTGCACCAGCAACCGACCAAACTCATTCTCGATGTGGCGGACGTACGGGCAGTGGTTGCACAGGAACGCGACCAGCACAGCCGGTGCCGCAGCGAAGTCGTCGAGACGCACAGTGCGGCCCGAGACGTCAGGAAGGGCGAAGTCGACCGCGGGTGTACCCAGCGGCACCATCAGCGACGCGACAGCCATGCCGGTCAGCGTAAGCCGTTCGCGTCTTCACTCACGTCGTGACCGCTGGCTGGACGGTCCGTCCGAGACGACAAGGCGCGGGAACGGACCTGCTGACTTCCCGGAGTGAATCACTTGCTTGGAGCGTGATCCACGGACCGCTTTGGAGCCCATAGCAACGCAAACAGTCCGTGGATCATGCCGCGGGGCTCGCTGGTAGGACGCATTTGGCCTGGTCAGCTGGTGGAGCCGCCCCAGGGAGTCGAACCCCCGCGCGTCTGGGGACAACTCTCGCAACACATCAAGCGACGCGCGGTCAGCATCCCGAACCCCTGGCGCTCTGGCGCGGGGGGGTCGTGCACATCCTTTCACTGCACGGCTCGCTCGCCGAGGTGATGGCGGCGCTGCGCCGCGCCGAGCGATCGCGCTGCGCCGGGCCCGACGCGGCTCGCCTGGACCTGCGGGCGACGGTCATGGGAATTTGACCGTCGTGGTCAACAGGCCGGTCCGCCGCAGCGGCGCTGCCCTGCTTCCGATCGTCCGTTGGCTGCCGTCCTACGACCGCAAGTGGCTGCGCGGCGACCTCGCCGCCGGGATCGCCGTTACCGCGCTGATCGTGCCGAAGGATCTCGGCTATGCGGGGATCGCTGGCGTGCCTCTCCAGAACGGGCTGTACGCGGCGGCGGCCGGCGCGATCATCTATGCGCTCTTCTGCACCTCCCGCCAGATCTCGACCGGGCCCAGTTCGTCGCTGGCCGCCGTCGCGGGAGGCGCCGTCGTCGTCGCCGGTCTTGCTGAAGATCAGGCCGCAGAGCTCGTCGCGGCGATCGCCCTGATCACCGGATTGCTGTTCCTCGCGCTCGCGTTCCTGCGACTCGGATGGATCTCGCGCTTCCTCTCGAAGGCGGTCATCACGGGGTTCCTCGCGGGCGCTGCCGTCGACGTCGTCATCGGCGAGCTTCCCAAGCTGACCGGGACCGACGCGGAGGCAAGAACGCGTGGCGCGAGCTCGGCTCGTGGATCGTCTCGCTCGCAGATGTGCACTGGCCGACAGTCGTCGTCGGGGTGCTCGCTCTGGGGCTGATCCTCGGGGTGCGCTTCCTCGCGCCCGCCGTTCCGGGCGCGCTCGTACTCGTGGTGGCGGGGATCCTCGCCGCCCGCCTGTTCGACCTCGAGGAGTACGGGGTCGCGCTGGTCGGCCATGTGCCGAGTGGGCTGCCGACGCCGCAGCTGCCCGACCTCGAGCTGATCACGGACAACCTCGCGACGGTCGGTCGTGGCGGCAGTCGCGCTGGTGCTGATCGGGTTCTCGCAGACGGCCGGGGACGCGCGCACGTTCGCCGCGCGGCACAGGTACCGCATCGACATCGATCAGGAGTCCGTGGCGCAGGGCATGGCCAACGCCGGTGCGGGCGTCTTCCAGGGCATGCCGGTCTCGACGAGCCTCTCCGCGAGCTCGCTCAACGAGTCGGCCGGAGCGAAGACGCCGATGGCCTCGCTGATCACCGGCGGGCTCGTGATCCTCACACTGCTCTTTCTGGCGCCGCTGTTCTCGGACCTCCCGCAGGCCGTCCTCGGGGCCGTGATCATTGATGCAGTCGTGTTCGGGATGATCGACCTGCCCGAGCTGCGCCGGCTCCACCGCGTCGCGCGGTTCGACTTCTGGATCGCCGTCGCCGCGATCGTCGGGGTGCTCTCGTCGGGGGTGCTCGCAGGAGTGGTGATCGGCGTCGTCCTATCGCTCTGCTGGCTCATTCACGTCGCCACGGCTCCCCCGATGCCGTTGCTCGGGCGCGAGCCGGGAACGCAGGTATTCCGCGATCTCGACGAGAACCCAGGCGACGAGACGTTCCCCGGCGTCGCCGTGCTCCGGATCGACAGCGGCCTGTTCTTCGCGACGGCCCAGGCGCTCGAGGACCGCGTCCGCGAGCTCGCCGAGGCCGGCCCTCCGCCGCTGCGCGCTCTCGTGCTCGACCTCGAGGGCGTCAACTTCATTGACTCACAGGGCGCCGAGCAGCTGGCCGCGATCCACGAGCTCATGGAGATAAACGGAACTACGCTGCGTCTCGCGCGCGTGAAGCCAAACGTGCTCGCCGTGCTTCGCGCGGACGGCTTCGTCGACCGGCTCGGCGCCGATAGCATCCACGGAAACGTTCACCGCGCCGTCGAAGCGCAACTGCATGACACTCGCGGAGATGACGGTGCATCTGCCGCCCGTCGGCCACCGCTGGCCACGGACGACGATGATGGAGGAGAAGGAGCGAGCGACGACCGATGAATCCCCGGCAGCGACTGCTCGACCAGCTGGTCGTCAAACCCGGTCAAGCGGCGGGCATCGCCCGCCGGGATCCGGGGTGGACGGGCGACGACGTGTTCCCGGACCTCTCGGCTGACGAGCTGGAGCAGCGGGCAAAGGACGCGATCGCGAGCGGGAGCGCTGAGCTCTCCGAAGCGCAGGAGTTGCTGTGGGCGAGCGACAGGTACGCGCTGCTCGTGGTCCTCCAGGCGATGGACGCGGCCGGCAAGGACTCCGTGATCAAGCACGTCATGTCGGGCGTGAACCCGCAGGGCGTGCAGGTGGTCTCGTTCAAGCAGCCGTCGTCCGAGGAGCTCGACCACGACTTCCTCTGGCGCATCTCGAGAGCCCTGCCCGAGCGCGGCCGCATCGGCATCTTCAACCGCTCGCACTACGAGGAGGTCGTCGCGCTGAAGGTGCACCCCGAGTGGCTCGAGCCGCAGCGCCTTCCTCCCGGCGAGCGCGACGAGCGCGTTCTGGCAGGAGCGCTACGAGGACATCAACACCTTCGAGCGCCACCTCGACCGCAACGGCACGAAGGTCGTGAAGTTCTTCCTCCACGTCTCGAAGGCGGTCCAGAAGGAGCGGTTCATCGCGCGGCTCGACCGGCCGGGGAAGGAGTGGAAGTTCAACGCCGCCGACGTCGCTGAGCGGATGCGCTTCGACGACTACATCAGCGCCTTCGAGGACGCGCTCACCGCCACGTCGACGCCGTGGGCGCCCTGGTACGTCATTCCCGCCGACCACTGGTGGGTGACGCAAGCGATCGTCGCGCAGGTGCTCGTGCACACGCTCGGGTCGCTGGATCTCCACTGGCCCGAGGTGTCAGCCGCGGACCACGCCGCAAACCTCGAGGCCCGCAAGCAACTCGAGGCCGAGCACGTCACGGGTGATTTCCGTGGCTTGCGCTGGGAATGGCGGACGTTCGGTGACCGCTTTGGAGCGGCCGAGGGCCGCCTGGGTTCGATCGACGGTCGACAGCGTCGTGGAGAGCGACGAGACCTACCTGATCTCCGCGGAGGGCCGCGACGCGGTGAAGGTCCGCGCCGGGCTCATGGACGTCAAGCACCTAGAGCGGGTCGACAGACGACGGTCTCGAGCTGTGGAAGCCCGTGATGAAGTCGCCGTTGCCGATCTCGGCGGCCGACGCCCGGGTGGTGCTCGCCGCGCTGGGCGTGCAGGCGCCGCTCGCGCGCAGCTCGTACGACCTCGGCGACATCGCCGGCGCGAGCGGGGCGGTGCTCGTCGTTCCGGTACACAAGAAGCGGCGGCATTTCACGTTCGGCGGGTGCATGGCGGAGCTGACCGACGTGCGCACCGCCGACCGTTTCACACGCACGATCGCGATCGAGTCGGAGCAGCCAGCTCAGGTGATCGCAGCCGTGCGTGAACTCGGGCTGGACTCGCGGCCGAACGTCAGCTTCCCACACGGACTCAGGGCCCTGGTCTAACGCGGCTGCGGCCGCGTGGAGCCGCTGCACCTTCGGTGAACGGTGCAGATCTACTTCGGTTGATCGGTGACACTCGTCTGGATTTACGCCTCCGGCGATGCCGTCTTTCACCTCCGGGGTGGTCCGCTTCTGGGTGCGCAGCAGGTGGTCGCCGTCGTAGAACTGCAGGACCTGGTCGGTGACCCAGACGTCGATGTTGCGGCCGGCGGCGGCGACGCCGAGGCAGACCTGTTGCCAGTTCACGCACACCACCCCGACGGCGCTGGCTCGGCGGGCGACCCAGGTCCCGTCGCCGCGGTCTGGCCGGGTCGGCCAGGGCTGGTGGCCGCACGCGCAGCGGGGTGACCGGCGCCGGGCTCGGCCTGGAGGAACCGTGCGGCCGGGGTGGCCATGTCCAGCGCCTGGTGGGGCCGGTTGTGTGTTGTAGTCGTGCGACCCACTCGTCGAGCTCGGCCTGCGCGGCGGCCAGGTCGGCGAAGACCCGGTCGGTGCGGAACTCGGTGCGGAGCGCCCGGTGGAACCGCTCGATCTTCCCGGTCGTGGTCGGCGAGCGGGGCTGGGTGAGCAGGTGCTCGATCCCGTTCTCCCGGCAGATCCGGTCGAACAGCACCTCCACCGGCGGCTGGTTGAACCGGCCGGTGAACACCTTCCCGTTGTCGGTCAGGATCTGCTCCGGGCACCCCGTAGGTACGCAGCGCCAGACGCCAGCCCCTCGCACACGTTCGCGCGAGGACTCCCGCAGCATCAGGTACGCGCTGACGCAGAACCGGGAGTGGTCATCGACCCCGGTCAACGCCTTGGCCCGCCGCCCGTCGGCGAGCACGAACCCGCCCACCACGTCCATCTGCCACAGCTCCATCGGCAGCCCCGCGTTCCCACCGCTTCCACTTCCGGTCCCGACGCCGCCGACCCGACGGGTCGATCAGGTTCAACCGGACCAACGCCCGGTAGACCGCCGACTCCGACGGCACCGGCTCCACGCCCGGCCCTGGCCAGCTCGAAGCACCAGCCGCCGCGGCCCCCACGACGGATGCGACGGACCGCATCGTCGCGATCGCCGCCTCGACCTCCGCACCGATCTGGTGCGGACACGACCGCGGCCGGTGCGACCGATCCCCCAGGCCCTCCAGACCACCGGCCTCGTACCTGGCCAGCCAGCCATGCACCGTCTTGCGTGCCACCCCGAACCGGGCCGCCACCTCCGTGACCGTCTCACCGTCGCTGATCACCGCCAGCACGGCCTGATACCGCTGCTCAGCCACACTCAACTCCCTCATAACGGGAGTGTCACCAATCAGCCGAAGTAGCTGTCACCCATCACCCGAAGACGTGTAACCCATCAGCCGAAGGCCGAACGTCACCCATCAGGCGAAGTAACACACGGCGTGGTAGCCGCCTCGGGGACTCGAACCCCGGACCAACGGATTACGAGTGCGTTGCTCTGACCGACTGAGCTAAGGCGGCGAATTGCTGGGTCGACCGGCCCGCCGGACGAGTATAGGTGGCGGGACAGCCGTGGTCGAACGGCGCTACAGCTGCAGCGGGACGAGGAACCGCTGTCATCCGGTCCCTTGATCTTTCGCCGGTGTCCCGGCGGAAGCTGCCGGGCGGTGACCCAGGCCACCCCGACGACTCCAAGCACCCTCAGCCAGCGAGCGGGTCGGTGGTAACCGGTCGGTCGAGCGCCGAGCCTGCAACGTAGTCCGCCCAAGGCAGGTTCCAGTCGACCATCCCAGGGTCGCCGCGGGCCACCAGGTCGCTGGCGCCACGGGTGGAGTTCGTCACGGTGACGACGTCGCCGTAGCGGGCCATCTTGAAGAAGGTCCTACCGTTGGCGTCGCTGAGGTTGATGCACCCATGCGAGACGTTGGCGTTGCCCTGCGATCCCTCCGACCACGGCGCCGAATGCACGAACGTGCCACTCCAGGTGAGGCGAACACTCCAGTCCACCTCCAGGTCGTAGTACTCGGGGCTGCTCTTGTTGCACGTGATGCCCGCGCTACACGAGGTCATCTGCTTGGTCTCGTCCTTGGCCAACACGACGTAGTTTCCGTTGCGGGTCGCGAACTCGGGCCGTCCCAGACTCGCGTCCCAGGTAGCGACCCGCGCACCGTCCACCTGCATCGTCATCCGGTGCGCTGCCGCATCAACGGCGGCGACCTGCGCCTTACCGATCGTGAACTCGTAGCTGTAGGCACGGCCGCCCCAGAGATCGTCGCCCGCTTGCACACCGTTGAGGTCGAGGTTGACGCCGACCCGGGCTCCGGCCGGCCAGTACTTGTGCGGACGGAAATGCGCCTCGGTCGCGCTCACCCAATGCCAACTACCGGCGACCTGCGGTGCCGACGCGATGTGCATCGCGCTCTCCACGGCAGCCTGTTCGGTGACCTCCTGATCGAACCGCACGACAATAGGGGCGCCGACGCCGACCACATCGCCGTCGCCTGGCTGCAGCGTGAGGGTCAGCCGATTCGAGTCCGGCACGGCGCTGACGGTGAAGGCTCCAGTCACGCTGACCGAGTTGCCCACCTCGTCGGCCACCTCAGTAGCCACCGCATACGTGGCGCCGGGAAGCGGCGGCTTTGCGCTGA
>CAWCED010000020.1:0-47725 GCA_963794465.1 uncultured Actinomycetota bacterium
GCCATGGGCAGGTGCTGCGCTCGACGAGTTGAGCACGGCCTGCCGGCAGGCGAGCCAGGCGCGGCGATTCCACAACGACACCGTGCGTGCGGTCCGACGACTGCGGCACAAGGCGCTAGTGCGCTGGTTGGGCCTGGCCGGGCACGCCCCGTTGCCGGAGACTGTCGAGCTCGACGACGAGCTGCCGCGTGGCCTGACCACTTGACGGAGGCGATCGTGCGTGTGCCTAGAGGAGGATCAGCGCCGCGAGGAACAATCCGAACGCCGCCCAGGTCGTCACCAGTTGGAGCCAGTTGATCGCGAAATAGCGCTGCCGTCCCGTGTCACGCGGGCAAGGACGGCCGGCGACGCTGTGATCCCTTCATTACCATGGAGGGCGTACCCACCCGATATTCCTGTCAATAGGTTCAGCGTGTCCGAACGTGCCGTTGACGATGCGACGACACCGCAGATCGGGACCGCGCGGGTCAAACGCGGCATGGCCGAGATGCTCAAAGGCGGCGTGATCATGGACGTCGTCACCCCTGACCAGGCGAAGATCGCCGAGGACGCCGGTGCCGTCGCTGTCATGGCGTTGGAGCGGGTGCCGGCCGACATCCGCGTCCAGGGTGGGGTGTCCCGGATGAGCGATCCGGACATGATCGACGGGATCATCAAGGCGGTTTCCATCCCGGTGATGGCCAAGGCCCGGATCGGGCACTTCGTCGAGGCTCAGGTCCTGCAGAGCCTCGGCGTCGACTACGTCGACGAGTCGGAAGTGCTGACACCGGCCGACTACGCCAACCACATCGACAAATGGCAGTTCACTGTGCCGTTCGTGTGCGGGGCGACCAATCTCGGGGAGGCCCTGCGGCGCATCACCGAGGGTGCGGCGATGATCCGATCGAAGGGCGAGGCGGGCACTGGCGACGTGTCGAACGCGACCACGCACATGCGGCAGATCCGTGCGGAGATCCGTCGGCTCGGGTCGCTGCCGGGCGACGAGCTATTCGTCGCCGCGAAGGAGCTGCAGGCGCCGTACGAGCTGGTTCGTGAGGTGGCGGCCGCCGGCAAGCTGCCGGTGGTGCTGTTCACGGCTGGTGGGATCGCTACGCCCGCCGACGCGGCGATGATGATGCAACTCGGTGCAGAGGGCGTCTTCGTCGGATCCGGGATCTTCAAGTCTGGCGACCCGGCGAAGCGAGCCGAAGCCATCGTCAAGGCCACCACCTTCTACGACGACCCGGACGTGATCGCGAAAGTGTCGCGCGGGCTGGGCGAGGCAATGGTCGGCATCAATGTCGCCGAGATCTCACCCCCGAGCCGGCTCGCTGACCGCGGTTGGTGACGATCAGGCAACGTGAATAGCCCAATCGTCGGGGTTCTCGCCCTGCAGGGCGACGTCCGCGAGCACGTCGCCGCCCTCCAGACCTGTGGTGCTGCTACGGCCCCGGTCCGCCGCGCCACCGAGCTGGACCAGGTTGATGCGCTCGTTCTTCCCGGCGGCGAATCGACGACCATGGACAAACTGCTCCGCGCGTTCGACCTCCATGAGCCATTGCGGGAGCGGATCAAATGCGGCATGCCGGTGTTCGGGGTGTGTGCGGGCATGATCTTGTTGGCCGACCGAATCATGGACTCGCCAGCGGATCAGCAGACCTTGGGCGGCCTCGACGTCACCGTCCGCCGCAACGCGTTCGGTCGCCAGGTCGAGTCGTTCGAGGCCGACCTCGAGTTCGCGGGTCTCGATGGTGGCAAACCGCTGCACGCGGTGTTCATCCGGGCGCCGTGGGTCGAAGAGGTGGGACCCGGCGTGCAGACGCTCGCCATAGTGCCGGGCGGACCAGCCGCGGGTAGGATCGTCGCGGTCCGGCAGGGTGCGCTGCTGGCGACGTCGTTCCACCCCGAACTCACCGGCGACACTCGTATCCACCGGCTGTTCCTCGACCTCCTCAAGGAGAACTAGCCCATGTCGGGCCATTCGAAGTGGGCGACCACCAGGCACAAGAAGGCCGTGGTCGACGCCCGGCGGGGCAAGCTGTTCGCGAAGCTGATCAAGAACATCGAGGTCGCCGCACGCACCGGAGGCGGGGATCCTGCCGGCAATCCGACGCTGTACGACGCCATCCAGAAGGCCAAGAAGTCCTCGGTTCCCAACGACAACATCGATCGCGCCGTCAAACGCGGGTCCGGTGCCGAAGCCGGCGGCGCCGTCTACCAGGCCGTCACCTATGAGGGATACGGGCCGGGAGGTGTTGCCGTGCTCGTCGAATGCCTCACTGACAACCGCAACCGGGCCGCGTCGGACGTCCGCATCGCCATGACCCGCAATGGCGGCTCGATGGCCGACCCCGGATCGGTGTCGTACATGTTCAGCCGAAGGGCGTCGTCGTCGTGCCGCGCGAGCAGAACGGCCGGGAGATCACCGAGGACGACGTGTTGGAGGCCGTGCTCGACGCCGGCGCCGAGGAAATCGACGATCTCGGCGAAGTCTTCGAGGTTCGGTGCGAGGCGAGCGACCTCATAGCCGTGCGAACTGCCATTCAGGAAGCGGGGCTGGACTACGAGTCCGCCGAGTCATCCTGGGTGCCGTCGATGACTGTTCCGCTCGACGAGGACGGTGCGCGCCGGATCTTCCGGCTGGTGGAGGCCTTGGAGGACAGCGACGACGTGCAGGACGTGTACGCGAACTATGACGTGTCCGACGAGGTCATGGAGGCGGTTGGCTGAGTTGCCAGCCAACTGCAGTCGTGGAGTCGGGGCCCGAAGATCGCGGCGCGTCGGTGCCGGCTGGGCGGGGTGCGTGCCGGTAGCGTGACGGGCGAACAGGTGTTCGTACCGAGAGGCAGCCGATGCGTGTCCTGGGAGTCGATCCCGGCCTGACCCGGTGCGGGCTCGGAGTGATCGACGGCGCGCCAGGCGGCCGGCTGGATCTGGTCGCGGTCGAGGTGCTGCGCACGCCCGCCGGAGCTCCGCTGGGGGAGCGGCTGCTGGCTGTCGAGTCGGCCGTTGACAATTGGGTCCGTACGCATCAGCCGGACACGGTCGCGGTCGAGCGCGTATTCAGCCAGCACAACGTGCGGACGGTCATGGGCACCGCGCAGGCAAGTGGCGTGGCGATCGTCGCTGCGGTTCGGGCCGGGTCTGCCGCTTCAGACCTACACCCCGAGCGAGATCAAGGCAGCGGTCACCGGCACCGGCCGGGCCGACAAGACCCAGGTTGCGGCCATGGTGACCCGCCTGCTGCACCTCGACGAGCAGCCGCATCCGGCTGATGCCAGCGATGCCCTGGCCCTGGCAATCTGTGCGGTCTGGCGTGGCTCGGCGCGGGCCAGGTTGCAGGCCGCAGTAGCTGCGGGAGGTCGGCGGTGATCGCGTTCGTGCGCGGGCGGGTCACGGCGGCGGGCCCAGCTGACGTCGTCGTCGACGTCGGCGGCATCGGGCTCAGGTTGCAATGCACACCGGCTACCGCGGCGGCTATGCGGGTGGGCGAGGAGGCCCAACTGCCGGCCAGCCTCGTCGTGCGCGAGGAGTCGTTGACCCTGTTCGGCTTCGCCGACGACGACGAGCGCCTGGTGTTCGATCTGCTTCAGACGGCCAGCGGCATCGGGCCACGGCTCGCCCAGGCGATGCTCGCCGTGCATACCCCCGATGATCTCCGGCGCGCAGTGGCCACCGAAGATCTGGTCGCGTTGACGCGTGTACCCGGGGTCGGGAAGAAGAGCGCTCAGCGCATCGTGGTCGAACTTGCCGACAAGCTCGGCCCGGCCAGCAGCCAACCGCATGCCGCAGGAGCGCAGGTGCAGTATCCGCCTGCGGACGGCTGGCAGAGCCAGGTGCATGCCGCGCTGATGGGCCTGGGCTGGACCGGCCGGGAAGCCGACACGGCGATCGGGCAGGTTTCGCCGCTGGTCGGCGACGGTGTGGATGCTGCGGACGTATCCGCCCTGCTCAAGGCGGCACTGCGGACCCTGGCGCCGTCATGAGCGCCGATCCGGCGGGTACCAACGTGGAAATGGGTGACGGGGTCGCTCGTCTGGTGGCGCCCGACGCCGACGGCGACGAACGCACGATCGAAGCGACATTGCGACCTCGCACGCTGGCCGAGTTCATCGGCCAGGAACGGCTGCGCGAACAGGTGTCGCTCATGCTGGAGGCCGCCCGAACCCGCGGGAGGGTCGCCGACCACGTCCTGTTGTGTGGTCCTCCGGGTCTCGGCAAGACAACCCTGGCGATGATCATCGCGGCAGAGATGAAAGCCCCGTTGCGGATCACCAGTGGGCCAGCCGTGCAGCACGCCGGAGATCTCGCGGCGATCATGTCCTCGGTCACCGAGGGCGATGTCGTGTTCTTCGACGAGATCCACCGGATGGCCCGGCCTGCCGAGGAGATGCTCTACACGGCCATGGAGGACTTCCGTGTCGACGTGATCGTCGGCAAGGGCCCGGGAGCGACTGCAATTCCGCTGGACCTGCCGCCGTTCACCCTGGTCGGCGCCACTACTCGGACTGGGCTGCTGCCGGGCCCACTGCGCGACCGATTCGGGTTCACTGGCCAGTTGGAGCTCTACGAGCCCGTCGAGCTCGAGCAGGTGCTGGTGCGCTCGGCCGGGCTGCTCGGTCTGAGTCTGCGCGGGGACGGTGTGCGCGAGATCGCAACGCGCTCACGCGGGACGCCGCGGATCGCCAACCGGCTGCTCCGCCGGGTGCGCGACTTCGCCGAGGTTCGCGCCGACGGGATCATCACCGGCGCCGTGGCACGCGCCGCCTTGGACGTGTACGAGGTCGACGAGCTCGGCCTCGACCGGCTGGACCGGGCGCTGCTCGAGGCGCTGTGCCGTCGGTTCAGCGGTGGACCGGTGGGCGTAAGCACCCTGGCCATCGCGCTGGGCGAGGAACGGGAGACCGTCGAGGAGGTTGCCGAGCCATTCCTGGTCCGGGCGGGCTTGCTCGCTCGCACACCTCGCGGCCGGGTGGCCACTCCGAGTGCCTGGAGGCACCTCGGACTGGCGGTACCGCCGCGATCGCCGTTCGCCGGCCCGGGCCCAGAAGCGGGGGAGCTTGACCTGTTCACGGGCACGGGGGACTAAACTGCCGGGGCGGCCGCTGTCGACAGCCGTACCTCATCGTGTGCTGCCGAACGGGCGCACTGGGAAGGACCCACCGCACCTAATGGAGACATTGCTACTTCCACTGCTGCTCGTTGCCGTCTTCTACTTCGTACTGATCCGGCCTCAGCAGAAGCAGCGCCGGGAGATCGCACAGCTGCAGTCCACGATCGGCCCGGGCGCGCGAGTCATGACCGGGTCGGGACTCATCGGAACCGTCGTCGCCGTCGAGGCCGACGAGGTCGTGCTGGAGGTCGCGCCTGGCGTAACCAACCGGTACGTCCGGCGGGCCATCATGCGAGTGCTCCCCGACGACGCCGCATCGGCCGAACCAACGCTGACCGCTGAGCCCGGGACAGAGCCGATCACGGAACCGGTGACCGACGACGCCGTGTCTCGGCCCGGCACGGACCGCACGAACAGAGACGACGGTCCGGGCACTTCGCCCTGACGCCGATCGTTCGAGAGCGGGAACCGACCATTGCGTGCAGCGGCCCGCCATCCATCGAGCAGGGCGCCGCACTGTGCGGTGACGAGAAGGAGAACAACCGACAGTGGCATCCACCAACACGCCACGCCCGTGGCGTTCGCTGGGCGTCCTGGCGGTGCTGTTAGCCGTCATGTACGGCACCATGGCGCTGCTCGGCGAGTGGTCCCCACGGCTCGGCCTCGACCTGCGCGGTGGCACCAGCGTGACGCTGTCGGCCACCACCCCCGATGGCAGCGACCCGACTCCGGAGAGCATGCGACAGGCGCTGGACATCATCCGCTCCCGGGTCAACGGCAGTGGCGTCGCCGAGGCCGAGATCACCACCCAGGGCGCCACGAACATCGTCATCCAGGTTCCGGGGGTGGGGGAGGACGAGCTGGTCCGGCTCGTGGGCCAGACCGCTGAGCTGCGCTTCCGACCGGTTCGAGCCGTGATTCCCGGCGGCAGTCCGGCACCCGCTCCGACGCCCGGCGATACCGCCACGCCGACGCCAGGGTCAACCGCTTCCGCAACGCCGGCGCCCACCAGCCCCGAACTGGCCACCAGCGCCCCAGCCGGCCGGGCGCTGACCGAGGGCCTGCTGGCTCAACCGGCGGAGTCGCCCAGCCCGACGCCGAGCCCGTCGCCGTCGGCTCCCGCAACCGTGCCGGCCGCACCCGCCCAGCCGCCCGCCGGTGAGGGCCCGCCGAGTGCTGAAGAGCAGGCGCAACTCGCGGCGCTGGAGTGCGCGGACCTGCCGGAGGGGTCACTCGACGACCCGGCCAAGTCGCTGTTCACCTGCGACGAGGACCAGGCCAACAGGTTCCTGCTCGGACCCGCCGATGTCGTCGGAACCGACGTCGACAGCGCCACGGCAGGTATTCCGCAGGGCGATGTCGCGTTCGTCGTCAATCTCGATTTCACCGACGAAGGCGCGGACAAATTCTTCGAATCGACGCAGAAGCTGGCCGGCCAAGCGTTCCCGAACAACGCCTTCGCGATCGTCCTCGACGGCAGGGTCGTCACCTATCCGACCGTCAACGAGCCGATTCCCGGAGGCCAGGCCCAAATCTCCGGCTCGTTCACCCAGGCCGAGGCTCAAGCGCTGGCCACCGTGCTGAACTACGGCGCGCTGCCGCTGTCGTTCGAGACCAGCGACCTCTCCACGGTGACCCCGACGTTGGGAGAGACCCAGCTCAAGGCTGGCCTGCTGGCCGGGCTGATCGGGCTCGGCCTCGTGCTTGTCTACTCCCTGTTCTACTACCGCGGGCTCGGGATGGTGGTCTTCGCCAGCCTGGTCGTTGCCGGCCTGATCACCTATGCCTCCATCGTGCTGCTAGGCGTAGCAATCGGCTTCACGCTGACTATCGCTGGCATGGCCGGCATCATCGTCTCGATCGGCATCACCGCCGACTCGTTCGTGGTGTTCTTCGAGCGAATCCGCGACGAAATCCGAGAAGGCCGCAGCGTCCGGATGTCTGTCGAGACCGGATGGGCGCGGGCTCGTCGCACCGTGCTGGCGAGCGACGCGGTGTCGCTGTTCGCTGCCTTCTTCCTTTACGTGTTCTCCGTTGCCAATGTCCGCGGTTTCGCGTTCGCGCTCGGCCTGACGACCGTCGTCGACCTCGTCGTCGTCTTCCTGTTCACCAAGCCGCTGGTCACCATTCTGGCGCGGAGCCGGTTCTTCGGAGCCGGCCATCCGTGGTCCGGGCTCGATCCGGAACGGCTCGGCGCACCTACCCGGACCGGGCGGCTTGCAGGGCGTCGCCCAGCAGCGGCCCCCGTCGCGAGGGAGGCCAGTCGGTGACCGAGTCGTCGGGCCGGCAGTCCCTCGGCAGCCGTCTCTATCGCGGTGAGACGTCGCTGCCGATCGTCGCGCATGCCAAGTGGTGGTACACGGCGAGCGCCGTCCTGCTGGTTGTCGCGATCGGCGCGCTGGTGTTCCGCGGGCTGCACCTCGGTATCGAGTTCACCGGCGGCGCCGAGTTGACGGCCCGGATCGAGCAGACGACGGACTCCATGGTGGGCGATGTTCGCGACGCCGTGATCGCCACGGGGATCGAGGACGCGGCCGAGCCCCGAGTCGTAGTCGTGAACGACGAGAGCGTCCGCGTCCAGACCGGCAGCCTCACCCCGGACGAAACGACAACCGTCCGCGATGCCGTCGCGGTGGAGCTGGACATCCCGTCGGATGAGATCACCGCACAAGTGATCGGGCCGTCCTGGGGAGCTCAGATCACCCGTCAGGCGCTGATCGGGTTGGGCTTCTTCATCCTCGCCGTGGGCATCTTCCTGTCGATCATCTACGAGTGGAAGATGGCTGCGGCCGCACTGATCGCCTTGATCCACGACATCGTGGCGACGGTCGGCATCTACGCGCTGATCGGTTTCGACGTCACGCCCGCGACCGTCATCGGCTTCCTGACGATCCTGGGCTACTCGCTCTACGACACTGTCGTGATCTTCGACAAGGTGCGTGAGAACACCAAGGGCATCACGGCGCAGAACCAGTACACCTACGCCGAGGCGGCGAACCTCGGCCTCAACCAGACCCTGATGCGCTCGATCAACACGGTCATCATCGCGCTGCTGCCGATCGGCTCGATCCTGTTCGTCGGTGCCGGTCTGCTCGGTGCTGGCACCCTGAAGGACCTGGCGCTCGCACTGTTCGTCGGTGTCGCAATCGGCACCTACTCCTCGATTTTCATCGCCACGCCGTTGTTGGTCGACTTCAAGAGCCGGGAGCCGACGTTGGCGGCGCTGGCCCGTCGGGTCGAAGCCAGGCGGGCGGCCAAGGCGCCGCGCGGGGCGGAGGTGACCGACGACGCAGTCACTGCAGCCGCGGTTGCTGCGCCTGGTCGTGGCGCGAAGGTTGCCGAGACCGGGGAGCGTCGCCAACCACAGCGCCAGAGCCGCTCGAAGCGCCGCGCGCGATAGCCTCCCTCGGGTGACGGACGTCCGCGGCGGAGGCGATCTCACTGCGGCCGACCACGAGCATGTGCTCTCGCGCATCCGGGACATCCCGGACTGGCCCGAACCCGGGGTGGTCTTCAAGGACATCACGCCGTTGCTGCTCGACCACGCGGCGTTCGCGATCGTGATCGCCGCGCTTGCAGCGACCGGCCGCGACGAGGCGGGCGCCATTCGGGTCGACACCGTGGTCGGTATCGAGGCTCGCGGGTTCATTTTGGCCGCACCAGTGGCGCACACACTCGGTGTCGGCCTGGTACCGATTCGCAAGCAGGGAAAGCTGCCGTACCGCACGCGATCAGCCAGCTATGCACTCGAGTATGGGCGGGCCACCATCGAGGTCCACGACGACGCGTTCAAGACCGGCGACCGGGTGCTCATCGTCGACGATGTCTTGGCCACGGGTGGCACCGCGGAAGCTGCCGCCGGGCTCGTCACCGCGGCCGGCGCGGAGATCATCGCGGTGAGCGTGCTGATGGAGCTTGGCTTCCTGTCCGGTCGCGACCGGCTTGACGGGCTCGACCTGCGGGCGTTGCTGCGCGTCTGATCGCAGTGCCCGGCCCGTAGACTGGGATTTCAGCACGCCGCGAGGAGGCATGTGGCAGAAGACGTTCTGCCCACCAGCGCGTCGACACCAGTCCGCGTGCGGGCGAGGCTCGCCCGGCTGACCGCCCAGCGCCACCAGATCGATCCCGCGCTGGAGCCGTTGTACCGGATCGTTCACGCGACCCATCCCAAGGCCGATTTCGGCGTGATCGAACGCGCCTACCAGGCGGCGGCGCGCGCACATTCGGGTCAGACCCGCAAGAGTGGCGACCCGTACATCACCCACCCGCTCGCAGTGACGACGATCCTGGCCGAACTCGGCATGACGCCGCCCACGCTGGCCGCTGCGCTCCTGCATGACACCGTCGAGGACACCGACTATCAGCTCGCGGATGTTCGCGCCGAGTTCGGCGACGAGATCGCCATGCTGGTCGACGGCGTGACCAAGCTGGACAAGGTCAAGTACGGTCAGGCGGCCCAGTCCGAGACCGTCCGCAAGATGGTCGTCGCGATGTCCAAGGACATCAGGGTCCTGGTGATCAAGCTCGCCGACCGACTGCACAACGCCCGCACCTGGCGCTACGTCTCCAAGGACTCGGCCCGGCGAAAGGCCCGCGAAACACTCGAGATCTATGCTCCGCTGGCCCATCGGCTGGGCATGAACACCATCAAGTGGGAGCTCGAGGACCTGTCGTTCGCGACCCTGCACCCAAAGGTCTACGACGAGATCGTCCGGCTGGTCGCCGAGCGGGCGCCGTCGCGGGATGAGTATCTGGCATCGGTGATCGACCACGTCCAGGGCGACCTGCGCGGCGGGAAGCTCAAGGCCTCGGTGACCGGTCGGCCGAAGCACTACTACTCGATCTATCAGAAGATGATCGTGCGAGGCCGCGACTTCGCCGACATCTACGATCTGGTCGGCATCCGGATTCTGGTGGAGTCGGTGCGGGACTGTTATGCGGTCCTCGGGATCGTGCATGCCCGGTGGAACCCGGTTCCCGGGCGGTTCAAGGACTTCATCGCGATGCCGAAGTTCAACATGTACCAGTCCCTGCACACGACGGTGATCGGCCCGGCCGGCAAGCCGGTGGAATTGCAGATCCGCACGTTTGCCATGCACCGCCGGGCCGAGTACGGCATCGCCGCGCACTGGAAGTACAAGGCGGACTCGAACTCCGGTGTCGAGATCGATCGCGGCCTGCTTACCGTTACCGGCGATCCGGACTCCCGTGGTCCAAGCGACATGGCCTGGCTGCGGCAGCTGCTGGACTGGCAGAAGGAGACCGAGGACCCAGGCGAGTTTCTCGAGTCGCTTCGCTTCGAGATCACCACGAACGAGGTTTACGTCTTCACCCCGCGCGGCGACGTCGTCGCGCTGCCCGCTCTGGCAACACCTGTGGACTTCGCCTATGCAGTGCACACCGAGGTCGGTCACCGCTGTATCGGCGCTCGGGTAAACGGCCGGCTGGTGCCGTTGGAGTCGACGCTGGACAACGGCGATGTTGTCGAGATCTTCACGTCCAAGGCGGCCGGCGCGGGGCCGAGCCGGGACTGGCTCACGTTCGTCACCAGCGCCCGGGCCCGGAACAAGATCAAGCAGTGGTTCTCCAAGTCACGCCGGGACGAGGCGATCGAGAACGGCAAGGACAGCATCGCGAAGGCGATGCGCAAGCAGGACCTGCCGCTTCAGCGCATGCTGTCCCAGGAGACCCTGACAGTCGTTGCTACCGAACTGCGGTACCCCGACATCACCGCTCTCTACGCCGCTGTGGGCGAGGGTCACCTGTCCGCCCAGAGTGTCGTTCAGAAGCTGGTGCAGACCCTCGGCGGCGAGGCGGGAACCAGCGACGACGCCGCCGAGGCGGCGACCGCCACCCGGCCGCGGCGGAGGATTCCGGGCGATCCAGGTGTCATCGTCAAGGGCGAGAGTGACGTATGGATCAAGTTGGCCCGTTGCTGCACGCCGGTGCCGGGTGACGACATCATCGGGTTCGTCACGCGGGGATCAGGCGTGTCGGTGCATCGGGGCGACTGCGTGAACGTCGCGTCGCTGCAGCGCGAACAGGGCCGGATGATCGATGTCGAGTGGGCACCGACGGCCAACAGCCTGTTTCTCGTGGCCATCCAGGTCGAGGCCCTCGACCGCAATCGCCTGCTGTCCGACATCACCCGGGTGTTGTCCGACCAGCACGTCAACATCCTGTCCGCCACGGTCACGACCAACTCGGACCGGATCGCCAAGAGCCGGTTCACGTTCGAGATGGGTGACCCGAAGCACCTCGGTCATGTGCTCAAGGCGGTCCGTAGCGTCCAGGGTGTCTTCGACGCCTACCGGCTCACGAGCCCTCGCTCCACCCCCTGACGGGACAGGGATCAGGCGCGGAACTCCTCGAGGGCGCGTTCGGCTTGTTCGAGCCATGACCGGCGGGCGGCGAGCGCTTCCTCGGCCTGCTTCGCCTTCTCGGGATCTGCCGTCGCGAGGGTCGCCGCCTGGCTCTCCAGTTCGGCGATAGAGGCGCGTAGCTGCGCGACGGTCAACTCGGCCCGGGCCCGAGCCTCCGGATTGGTGCGCCGCCACTCTCGCTGCTCGGCGGCCCGGACCGCGTCCTCCACCTTGCGCAGTCGGCTCTCGAGGGATCTCATGACCTCGCGCGGCACGTGCCCCGCGGCCTCCCACCGATCGTGGATCGAGCGGAGAGTTGCCCGCGCTGCCTTCCAGTCGCTGACCGGCACCAAGGCTTCGGCCTCCGCGAGCAAAGCCTGCTTCGCCTCGAGGTTGGTCTGCTGTTCGCTGTCCCGCTTGCTCAGGTCGCTCGCGCGGGCGGTGAAGAACGTGTCTTGTGCGGCCCGAAAGCGCCGCCAGAGAGCGTCGTCGGCCGGTTTCGGGGCCGGGCCCGCCTCCTTCCAACGGGTCATCAGTTCTCGGTAGCGGCGCGCAGTCGAGCCCCAGTCCGAGGACGGTGCCAACGACTCCGCTTCGGCGACGATCTCCTCCTTGACGGCCCGGGCCTGATCTCGCCGCTCGGCGACCTCGGCGAAGTGCGTCTTCCGCCGCCGCGTGTAGTGCGTGCGAGCGGTCGAAAACCGCCGCCACAACAGGTCGTCCGTCGCACGGTCGAGTCGAGGCAGCGTCTTCCACTCGTCGAGCAATGTGCGCAGCCGGTCCGCGCCGTGGCGCCAGTCGTCGCTCTCGGCGATCGCTTCCGCTTGGCCCGCGATGTCCTCCTTGCGATCGCGGGCCGCCTCGAGCGCTTGCACCCGTTCGGCCCGGCGTTCGGCGCGGCGTTGCGACACCTGTTCCTCGATCGCGTCCAGGCGTTGCGACAGAAGTACGAGGTCACCGATCGCGTGCGGCTCGACCAGCGCTTCTCGCAGCTTCCGTACCCCGCTCTGCGTCTCGTCGGGCGCGGCTGCTCCCGAGCCCAGCCGCTGCTCAAGCAGGTCGACCTGAACGGCGAGGTCGTCATACTTTCGGCCGAAGAAGGCGAGAGCCTGCTCGGGCTCGCCGACCTGCCAGGACCCGATCTTGCGCTCCGTATCGCCAGCCCGCACGAACACGTCGCCATGGTCATCGACTCGCCCCCAGGCATTCTGGGCGACGGTCGGCCGCGGCTCCGGCTCGGTTGTCACGAGGCGGTCACGACCTGGTCGAGGGTCACCGACGTCTTCGGCTCCCCGTCGGCGGAGCCGTCTGCCGTGCCGGCGTCCGCGATCGTGCTGATGACGTCGAGGCCCTGGGTGACCCGCCCGAACACGGTGTAGCCCGGCATGGCCGGCAGTTCGGAGTCGCCGTAGACGATGAAGAACTGGCTGCCGTTGGAGCCGGGGTCCTCGCCGCGGGCCATGGCGACGGTCCCGGCCGGGTAGGAAGCGCCCTCGGTGTTCTCGACATCGAATTGGTACCCGGGACCGCCGGTGCCGGATCCGGTCGGATCGCCGCACTGGAGCACCTTGAGGGTGTCCGACGTGGTGAGGCGATGGCAGGTCGTCGCGTCAAAGTAGCCGTTGCCGGCGAGATGGGCGAACGAGCTCACCGTGCACGGTGCGGCGTCGGGGAGCAGCTCGACGGTGACCGGCTTGCCGCCGATCGTCAGGGTTGCCGTGCTGGCGGCGGTCGGTGTGGCCGGTGGCAGGCCGGCCGCTGGCTCCTCGGCACCCGTCTGCGTATAGGTACACGTCCCATCGGCAGCCGGCGTGGGCGCTGGGGATTCCTGCGCGGTCGTGGCATCGTCACCCGCCCACGGCCACCACACGACCGCCGCTGCCACGCTCGCCACGACGAGCGCGATCACGACGACGACGGCCAGCACGCGACGGCGTCGGCGGGTCCGGGCCGCGGCGGCAGCGCGTCGCGCCTGCTGCTTCTCCCACCGTTGCCGAGCGAGCTGTCGCCGTCGCTGGCTCGTGCTCGCCACCAGATCTCCTTGCCGTTGCCTCGTCGTCTGAATCTGCCCGCGCACCAACCAGGACGATGTGTGCCGGGGTTGGCACAGTCTAGGCAGCGGCTCCACTGGCGATCGTCACGAGTCGGCGTCGAATCGGACCCGACCAGAACCTCCCGGTAGCCTTCCGACGTGCTCGTTGTCACGGTGCCCGCGGCTGCGTTCGGGACCAATTGCTATGTGCTCGCGCCCGCAGCGGGGCAGGAGTGCGTAATCGTCGACCCGGGCATCGGCGTGCTCGGCGGGATCGACGGCGCGCTGCGACGACACCACCTGCGTCCCGCTGCCGTGCTGCTCACGCATGGGCACGCCGACCACGTCTACTCGGTAACCCCGGTGTGTGGTGCCCGGGATGTACCGGCGTATCTCCACAATGCTGATCGGTACCGGCTGGTCGATCCGCTTGCTCTACTCGACCCGATGCTGATTGCCATGCTCGAGCAGCAGTTCGGCCGAAAGGCGACGTGGGAAGAGCCGGCCGATGTGCGCGCCCTCACCGACGGCGCGGTGGTGCCACTCGCTGGGCTCCGGGTGAGGGTCGATCACGCTCCTGGGCACACCGAAGGCTCGGTGCTGTTTCGGATTCCCGCCGAGGGCGATGACCGAGAAACGTGTGTTTCTGGCGACGTGCTGTTCGCCGGAAGCATCGGCCGCACCGACCTGCCGGGCGGCGATCACGAGGCGATGCTGCAGACCCTCGCAACGAAGATCCTCATCCTGCGGGACGACACCGTGGTCCTGCCTGGCCACGGCCCCAAGACAACGATCGGCGCCGAGCGAGCGGGCAATCCTCATCTGCGTGGCCTCCGCGCCCATGATCATGAACAGTCCGCACCCGGATACGGACGCTAACTGTTCATGATCATGAGAGAAGAAGCGCGATGAGCCACGAGTTCAACGTTCCCCGGGGCGCTTTCGACCTGTTACCACCGCGAAGCGAGGTCGTCCTGGCCATCCGCGACGCGATGTCCGCCCCGGTCCGGCGAGCCGGCTACGGCTATGTGGAGACGCCGATCTTCGAGGACACCGCGCTATTCGTTCGCGGCGTGGGTGAGTCGACCGATGTCGTCACCAAGGAGATGTACTCGTTCCGGACCCGCGGTGGTGACGAGTTGACGCTGCGCCCGGAGGGCACGGCACCTGTCATGCGGGCGATAGTGGAACACGGCTTGCACCACAAAGGCCTGCCGATCAAGGTGTGGTACGCCGGCTCATACTTCCGGTACGAGCGGCCGCAAAAGGGGCGGTATCGGCACTTCTCCCAGGTAGGTGCCGAGGTCATCGGAACCGAGGACCCGGCAGCCGACGCGGAGACGATCCTGCTGGCAATGGACGGCTATCGTGCGCTGGGTCTGAGCGGTGTTCGCGTGTTGATCAACTCGCTTGGCTCGGACGAGTCGCGACCCGAGTACAGAACCGCCTTGCAGGCGTACCTGCGCCGGCTCGATCTCGACGACGACACCCGCCGGCGGGTCGAGCTCAATCCGCTGCGCGTACTCGACGACAAACGCCCGGAGATCCAGCTGGCCTTGCAGGACGCGCCGGTCATCACCGATTTCTTGTCAGCAGGCGACCGCGGACACCATGACGCCGTTCGGTCGCTGCTCGCCGACGCTGGCCTCGTATTCGCCGACGAGCCTCGTCTGGTCCGCGGCCTCGACTACTACACCCGAACGCTCTATGAGTTCGTGCACGACGGACTGGGCGCGCAGTCAGCGGTCGGCGGCGGGGGCCGATACGACGGATTGGCCGAGTCGATCGGCGGGCCCCGGCTACCTGGCGTGGGGTGGGCGCTCGGGGTGGAGCGAACTTTGCTGGCGATGGAGGCGGAGCGGCTGTCACTCCCGGTGGGCCCGCAGATCGACGTGTTCGCCGTTCCGATCGGGGAGCCGGCCACACGTCGGCTGTTCGCACTGGTGACCGAGCTGCGTCGGGCGGGCGTGGCCAGCGACCTCGCGACCGGCCGTGGCCTGAAGGGTGGCATGAGGGCGGCGGATCGCAGCGGCGCCGCCTACGCGGTCGTCATGGGCGAGCGTGACCTGCAGGCCGGTGTCGCGCAGGTCAAGGATCTGCGCACCGGCGAGCAGACGGCCGAACCCCTGGATCGTCTGGTCGGTGAATTCCGGCGGCGGCTGAGTACGGGCGCCAGCTCAGCGCCATAGGGGCTTGACGTTGACAAGGCTCCACAACATGGCGCAGGAGGACTTGCGTCCTGCTCGAACATGTGTTCGAATCAAGCATGCGCTGGCAAGCACAGCAGTTGGGCGCGCAGGATAGCACCGCACTTCCAGGTCTGACCCGGATACCCGGTCTGGTCCGCAGCGTGCGAACCCCGGAGTTCGCGGGTGTCACGTTCCACGAGGTGCGCGCCCGCAGCGTGTTGAACGAGGTCCCTGCGACGTCGGTTGTCCCGTTCCGGTGGACGGTCAACCCTTATCGGGGATGCACGCATGCCTGCCGGTACTGCATGACTGGCGACACCCTGGTCCTGATGGGTTATGGCAGGGTCAAACGGCTCGCCGAGGTGCGGGTCGGTGACCAGGTCTACGGAACCGAGCTGCGAAGTGGCATCCGGCACTTCGTCCGCACCGAGGTGACGGCTCACTGGCAGACCGTCCGGGCTGCATTCCGCATCGAACTCGACGATGGCACGGTCCTGGTCGCAAGTGGAGCGCACCGCATATTGACCAGCACCGGCTGGCGGTGCGCGGCCGGCAAGGGGCCCGATGGCGAAGCGTGGCCGCAACTGACGACCGACAGCTCGGTCATCGGGCCGGGGCGTCGGCTCGGGCGGGCTGCGAAACTGGCCGGAACGGCACTGCCCGACGATGCACGCCTGACCGTCATTTCCGTCGAGCCGTTGGGCGTCGATCTGCCGATGTACGACCTGACCACGGTCTCGGGCGATTTCATCGCCAACGGCGTGGTCAGCCACAACTGCTTTGCTCGGGGTAGCCATTCATGGCTCGAACTCGATACCGGCCGCGGGTTTGACTCCGAGATCGTCGTCAAGGTCAACGCGGCCGAGGTCCTGGCTCGGGAGCTGTCTCGTCGGACGTTGGACCCACGAGCCGGTGGCGCTTGGGACGAACACGGATCCGTACCAGCGAGCCGAAGGCCGCTACCAGCTGATGCCCGGCATCATCGAGGCGTTGGCCAGCTCGCGCACGCCCTTCTCCGTGTTGACCAAAGGAACTCTGCTTCGGCGGGATCTTCCCGCACTGGCGCATGCGGCGGAAACCGTGCCCGTGCGCCTCGGTGTCTCGATCGCAATTCTCGATCAGTCGCTGCATGAAGCCGTCGAGCCGGGCACACCCTCGCCTCGGGCCCGATTGGATCTGGTCCGGGCGATCCGCGCCGCTGGGTTCGATTGCCGCGTGATGCTCGCACCCGTGCTGCCGCTGCTCACTGACAGCACCGACCAGCTCGACATCGCGTTGGAAAAGGTCGCAGCGGCCGGAGCAACGGGAGCCACGGTGTTGCCGCTGCATCTCCGGCCCGGCGCGCGGGAGTGGTTCATGGCGTGGCTTGCTGCCGAGCGCCCCGACCTGGTCCCCGCCTACGAGCGCCTCTACGCCAGCGGGTCATACGTCTCGCGCTCGTATCGAGACCGGCTCAGCGACCGGGTGCGCACGCTGCTCGCGCAGCACGGGCTCGACCGACACAACGAGCTCCGCGGCCAGCCAGCTGCCCCTGCGGTCGAGCCGGCCGCGCCTTCGCAGCTGACACTGCTCTAATCCGGTCGAGACCCGGCCGTCCGGGTCCGTAGGATCGGACCGCCCGCCAAACCGCTCGGACGAAGGACAACGCTCGTGCTCCGCACCCAGGCGGCCGGTGAGCTCCGTGCCGAACACACCGGCCAGACCGTGACCCTCGCCGGTTGGGTAGCTCGGCGACGCGACCACGGCGGGGTGGCCTTTCTGGATCTGCGGGACGCGACCGGCATCGCTCAGGTCGTCGTGCGTGACGAGGCGGCCGCCGCCGGGCTGCGCAGCGAGTTCTGCATCCTGGTCGACGGGCGGGTCGAACGCCGCCCGCCGGGCAACGAGAACCCAGGTCTGGCGACCGGTGACGTCGAGGTCGTGGCGCAGTCTGTCGAGGTGCTGAACGAGTCGGCACCACTGCCGTTCCAGGTCGACGATGCCGCCCCCGGTGCCGCCGTAGGCGAGGAGACGCGGCTTCGGTACCGGTATCTCGACCTGCGCCGCCCCGGTCCGGCAGCAGCGCTACGGCTGAGATCGAGAGTCAACCAGGCAGCCCGCGAGGTGCTCCTCGCCGAGGGGTTCGTCGAGATCGAGACGCCAACGTTGACTCGCTCGACGCCCGAGGGTGCCAGGGACTTCCTGGTGCCGGCCCGGCTGCACCCGGGCAAGTGGTACGCGTTACCGCAGTCTCCGCAACTGTTCAAGCAGCTGCTCATGGTGGCTGGGTTCGAGCGCTACTTCCAGATCGCCCGCTGTTACCGGGACGAGGATTTCCGGGCCGACCGCCAGCCCGAATTCACCCAACTCGACGTCGAGATGAGCTTCGTCGGCCAGGACGACGTCATGGCGCTGTCGGAACGGGTCGTCGCGGCGGTCTGGAAGCTGGTCGGCCACGACGTGGCCTCGCCGATCCCGCGGATGACGTATCGGGAGGCGATGGACCGTTTCGGCTCGGACAAGCCGGACCTCCGGCTGCGTTCTGAGCTGACTGAACTCACCGACCACTTCGCCAACACCTCCTTCCGGATTTTCCAGGCGCCGTACGTCGGCGCCGTCGTCCACCCTGGTGGGGCGGCGCTGTCCCGTCGGGAGTTCGACGGCTGGCAGGACTGGGCCCGCGCCAGGGGGGCGCAGGGGCTCGCCTACGTCCTGGTCGAAGCCGACGGGGAGCTGTCCGGCCCGGTCGCGAAGAACCTTTCCGACGCCGAGAGGTCAGCCCTGGCCGACCTCGTCGGCGCCGGATCGGGCGACGCGATCTTCTTCGCGGCGGGCGAACGCATCGCCTCGCAATCGTTGCTCGGCGCCGCCCGGCTGGAGATCGGCCGGCGCACCGGTGCGATCGACGAGGACTCCTGGGAGTTCGTCTGGATCGTCGACTACCCGCTGTTCGAGCCAGTGTCGGCAACGACGGATGTCGCCGTAGGTTCCGGCCGCTGGACCGCGGTCCACCACGCGTTCACCGCCCCGCACCCAGAGTGGATCGATCGCTTCGAACATGACCCCGAACGGGCGCTTTCCCAGGCATACGACCTGGTGTGTAACGGCAACGAGATCGGCGGCGGGTCGATTCGTATCCACCGTGCCGACGTCCAGCAGCGAGTCTTCAACGTGATGGGCCTGTCCGCCGTTGACGCGCAGGAGAAGTTCGGCTTCCTGCTCGACGCGTTCGCGTACGGCGCCCCGCCGCATGGTGGGATCGCGTTCGGCTGGGACCGAACGGTCGCGTTGCTGGCGGCAAGTGACTCGATCCGCGAGGTCATCGCCTTCCCGAAGTCCGGCGGTGGCTATGACCCGCTCACTGGAGCTCCGGCGCCGATCACGGAGCAGCAGCGCAAGGAAGCCGGCGTCGATGTAGTCCCGCCGGCTCCGTCGAACGAGAATTCCATTCATTAGTAGCACCGGGGTGAGCCGGAACCGGGTCACATGGGGACTGCGACCGCCTGGATGTTCAGGTCGAAGCGACGAGGAACCAGGTAGGACAGGCCCGGAATGCTCACCGGGGAGTCGTTCACGATCGAGCCAGCAGCCTCGAGCACGATCTCGTCGGCCTCCTCGTAGCTGACGACGAGCGACACCGGCTGGGCGCCACCGCTCAGCTCGAGATCACCATCGATCTCCGCCTCGCCCGGCCCGGTCCAGCGGATCGACCGGCTGCGATACGTCGCAACTGGAAACGCCGTCGCCGATAGTGGATCGGCCGCCCGTAGCGCCTGGTCCCACGCAGCTTTGCCGGTCGTGAGGCTGGCGACGTCGACCGTCACCACGAGGTCCGAGTCCTCAGGATCGTCGCTGATATGGACTTCACCAGCGCTGGCGGCAAACGACGCATGCACCGTTGGAAACAGCCGAGATGTTCGGCCGGAGAAGTTGACCTTGGTCCGGGCCGGGTCGATGATCCACCGGCCCGGACCAGGAACCACCGTCGGCCGACTTCGGGTCGCGAGCAGTTGTTGCACAGCGCCTCCTGTTGTCGGTGCACAGGAGTCGCTTGCGGCCCTTCGTGATACACGCGGTGACTCGGCAATGATCCGGCACGGGCTAGCCTCGGTGGGCGTGACCGATGACGGAGCGCTGTTCGACGTGAGTGCTCGGCCGCGGACGCCGCCCGGAGCGCTCGCCAGCGCCGACGTGGAGTACGAGGGCGTGCCGCTCGCGGTCCGGATGCGTCCGCGCACCCTCGACGAGATCGTCGGACAGGAGCAGCTGCTGGCCGAAGGATCGCCCCTACGGCAGCTGGTCGAGCAGGACCAGCCGATGGCGCTGGTGCTGTGGGGCCCACCGGGCACCGGAAAGACCACCATCGCGTATGTGTTGAGCCGTGCGACTCAGCGCAGCTTCGTGGAGCTATCGGCGGTGACCGCAGGGGTGAAGGACGTCCGCGCGGTGATCGACCAGGCTCGCGCCGAGCTGGTCCGCAGGGGTACCGGCACCGTCCTGTTCGTCGACGAGGTGCACAGGTTTTCGAAGACCCAGCAGGACGCCTTGCTGCCCGGCGTCGAGAACCGATGGGTCTCCCTGGTGGCCGCGACGACGGAGAACCCGTTCTTCGCGCTGATCAGCCCGCTGCTGTCGCGTTCACTGCTGCTGACCCTGGAGCCCCTCACCGACGAGCAGATCAGCCGGGTCATCGACCGCGCGCTCACCGACGAGCGTGGCCTGGCCCGAACCGTGACGCTGGCCGACGACGCCAAAGAGCACCTTGTCCGCCTTTCCGGCGGCGATGCCCGTCGCGCGCTGACCTATCTCGAATCCGCCGCAGGGGCGCTCGCTGACGATGGCGCGGTCATCGACCTGCCGACCGCCGAAAAGGCCGTCGACCGGGCCGCGGTGCGCTACGACCGGGCCGGCGACCAGCACTATGACGTCACCAGCGCGCTCATCAAGTCGATCCGGGGAAGCGACGTCGATGCGGCCCTGCACTACTTGGCCAGGATGGCCGAGGCAGGGGAGGACCCGCGCTTTCTGGCCAGGCGGCTGGTGATCCTGGCCAGTGAGGACATCGGTCTGGCCGATCCCAGCGCGCTGCAAACCGCCGTCGCCGCCGCACAGGCGGTGCAAATCGTCGGCTGGCCGGAGGCCAGCATCACCCTCGCGCAGGCGGTGATCGCGCTGGCACTCGCACCGAAGTCCAACAGCGTCGTCACGGCCATCGCCGCCGCACTCGGCGACGTGCGTGCCGGACTCGTCGGGCCAGTTCCGCCGCAGTTGCGGGATGCGCACTACCGCGGCGCCACGACACTCGGGCACGGCACGTCATACGCGTACGCGCACGACGATCCACGCGGGGTCGTCGAGCAGCAATACGCGCCGGATCAGGTGGCCGACAAGGCGTACTACCACCCCGGTACCCGCGGCGCGGAGCACGACTACGCCGAACGCCACGCCAAGCTACGGAAGATCATCCGCGGTGAGCCGTGAGCAGGCCCCGAATACCGTGGATACGCGTATGCACAACGGGCGATAGGGTCGGGCCTTCCGACCCAACCAGTCGAAATGGGGTCCACGACCAATGTCCGCAGGCGAGATCGCGGGGCTCATTGCCGCCGTCGCCTTCGTGCTGCTAGTCGGCATCGTCGCTGTGCCGGTCCTCAAACTCGGGAAGACGGTCGACGAGCTCACGCTGACCGTGCGTGACCTGCGCCAAGAGCACGTGGCCAAGACCAGCCTCACGGTCGATGAGACCAACGCCCTCCTTGCCACAACCAACACGCAACTGCAGCGAGTCGACGCCATCACCTCGAACGCGCAGACGTTGACGTCCAACGCAGCCGCGATGTCGTCGCTGGTGGGTGCCACGCTGGGCGGGCCGTTGATCCGAGCAGCTGCATTCAGCTATGGAGTGCGCCGAGCCGTCGCGGACCGGCGTGATCGCCGTCGCCGGGGGCGGTCGTGAGCCGGCTGTTCTGGATCGCGGTCGGTGCCACCGCCGGAGTCTTCGTCGTCCGCCGCATCAACAAGATCACCCGGCGGTTGAGCGCAGGCAATGGTGTCTCCACTGCGCTCGGCGAGGTCACCGAGGCGGTTCGCGAGTTCGTCGATGACGTGAAGATCGGGATGGCCGACCGCGACCTCGAGCTCCGACACGCACTGGGTATTTCGACTGACGGGCGTCCCGCGCCCGATGGGGACCCAGCAGCGATCGAGGCGGCGCTCCGCGACCCGGGCAGGGTGAGGAGTCCGCTCTGATGCAAACCGCCGAGATCCGCCGCCGGTTTCTCGACTTCTTTGCCCAGAAGGAGCACACGGTCGTGCCCAGCGCGCCACTGGTGTCGCCGGACCCGGACCTGCTCTTCACCGTGGCCGGCATGGTCCCGTTCATCCCGTACCTGACCGGACAGGAGACACCGCCGTACAAGCGGGCCGTCAGCGTGCAGAAATGCTTGCGCACCAATGACATCGAAGAGGTCGGCAAGACCACCCGGCATAGCACGTTCTTCCAAATGAACGGCAACTTCTCATTCGGTGACTACTTCAAGGAAGACGCGATCAGCTTTGCTTGGGATCTGGTGACCTCCAGCCAGGACGTTGGCGGGTACGGATTCGATCCGGACACCATTTGGGCAACGGTCTACCGGGACGACGACGAAGCCGCGCAGTTGTGGAAGCAGATCGCGGGGCTACCCGACGATCGGATCCAACGTCGCGGCATCAAGGACAACTACTGGCACACCGGACAGCCCGGACCGGCCGGGCCGTGCTCGGAGATCTACGTCGACCGGGGCCCGGAGCACGGGATGGACGGCGGACCAGTAGCCGACGAAGACCGCTACCTGGAGATCTGGAACCTGGTGTTCATGCAGGAGGCGATCGACTCGGTTCGCAGCAAGGAGGAGTTCCGAACCATCGGGGACCTGCCGAGCCGCAACATCGACACCGGCATGGGGCTCGAACGCACGGCGTACCTGCTGCAGGGCGTCGACAACCTCTACGAGATCGACGAGGTCTACCCGGTACTCGAGCGGGCAGCCGAGGTGTCCGGCCGACGCTACGGCGCCGGCGGTGACGACGACGTGCGGCTGCGGATCGTCGCCGACCACGTTCGCAGCGCCCTGATGCTCATCGGTGAGGGTGTGGCGCCATCGAACGAGGCTCGCGGTTATGTCGTGCGGAGGCTGTTGCGGCGCAGCATGCGGATGATGCGGTTGCTCGGCGTCGAGGACCCGGTGCTGCGCGAGCTGCTGCCGGTGAGCATGGAGGCGATGCGCAGCCCCTATCCAGAGGTTGCGCGAGACTTCGACCGGATCTCCGAAACCGCCTACACCGAGGAAGAGACGTTCCGGTCGACCCTTCGCACGGGCACGCAGATCTTCGACCTCGCCGCGACGGAAACCAGGGAGGCGGGCGGGCACACTCTTGCTGGCGAGACGGCCTTCCGGCTGCACGACACCTATGGGTTTCCGATCGACCTGACTCTGGAGATGGCCGCCGAACAGGGCTTGGCAGTCGAGGAGGGCGAGTTCCGCCGGCTGATGGCCGAGCAACGCGATCGGGCCAAGGCCGACGCGCTGGCCCGCAAGACCGGCAAGGTGGATCTGTCCGTCTACCGCGGGCTCGCTGACGACCTCGGCACTGCTGTCGACTTCACGGGCTACGACGAGGTCACCACCGAAGCGAAGGTGAGTGGCCTGGTCGTGGGCGAGGAGCCAGCGGCGTCAGCGCACGAGGGCGACGAGCTCGAGCTGGTTCTCGATCGGACCCCGTTCTATGCCGAAGGCGGCGGGCAGCTTGCCGACCACGGTGTCATCGAGCTCGCCGGCGGCGGGCGCATCGAGGTGCTCGACGTGCAGTCGCCGATTGGCGGCTTGATCGTGCATCGAGGCAGAGTCGTCGCCGGCGAGGTGAGCCTCGGCACGGATGCGCTCGGCATCGTCGACGTCGAGCGGCGTCGGGCGATCTCGCGGTCGCACACGGCAACCCACATGGTCCACAAGGCTTTTCGGGAGGCGCTCGGCGAGACCGCGACACAGGCGGGCTCGGAGAACGCGCCGGGACGGTTCCGGTTCGATTTCGCGGCCACCGGCGCAGTGCCGCGCAGCGTGCTCGGCGATGTCGAGGCACGGGTCAACGAACTGCTCGTCGCGGACCTCGAGGTGCACGCCGAGATCATGAGCCAGGAACAGGCGATGGCTGCCGGAGCGATGGCGCTGTTCGGCGAGAAGTACGGCGATCGGGTTCGCGTCGTGTCGGTCGGCGAATGGGCCCGAGAACTGTGCGGTGGCACGCACGCTCGCCGATCCGGCCAGCTCGGCCTGGTCAAGCTGCTCGGAGAGTCCTCGATCGGTAAGGGTGTCCGTCGGGTCGAGGCGCTGGTCGGCGTCGATGCGTTTCACTTCCTCGCGCGCGAGCACGTGCTCGTCGAACAGCTCACCGAAGCGCTGAAGGTCCCGCCCGACCAGTTGCCCGAGCGGGTTGGTGCGCTGCTCGAGCAGCTCCGTGACGTGCAGAAGGAGCTCGAGCGGCTCCGGCAGGGTCGTCTGCTCGCCGACGCACCGGCTCTGGCCAAAACCGCTCGCGACGTCTTCGGAGTTGCGTTCGTCGGGCACCACGCGCCGGACGCCGCCGGGGCGGACGACGTGCGCCGGCTGGCTGTGCAGGTTCGTGCCGAACTCGCTGAAGACCACCCCGCCGTGGTCGCCGTCGTCGGAGTGGCCGGGGGGCGACCGAGTGTGGTCGTCGCCGTGAATGATCGCGGGCGAGAGTGGAACCTGCGGGCAGGTGCGCTCGTCCGCATTGCCGCCGAGGTCCTCGGCGGCGGCGGTGGCGGCAAGGACGATGTCGCGCAAGGCGGCGGAACGGATCCGAGCCGAGTAGACGACGCGCTGGTTCGGGTCGAACATGCGATCGGCGAGGCAGTGACAGGTGGCGCCTGAGCGTGCGGCAGGGGGTCCGGGTCGGCATCGACGTGGGCAGCGTCCGGGTCGGCGTCGCAACGTGCGACCCTGACGGTGTGCTGGCAACGCCCGTGGAGACTGTCAACCGAGGAACCGGGGATCTGGACCGGTTGGCGGCGATCGTCGCCGAGCAACGTGCGGTCGAGGTCGTCGTCGGGCTCCCAGTGTCACTGTCCGGGCTGGAGGGCAGAGCTGCGGCAGACGCACGAGGCTTCGCACGCGCCCTCGCGCGGCGTGTGGCACCATGCCCGGTGCGGCTGGTCGATGAGCGCCTGTCGACCGTCGCAGCAACGAGAAGCATGCGCGAACACGGAGTTTCGGCACGTCGGAGCAGGGCGGTGGTCGACCAGGCCGCGGCGGCCGTGATTCTGCAGAGCGCGCTTGACGCCGAGCGCGGCAGCGGGTCTCCTCCCGGTGAGATCGTGCAGGTGGGTGGATGAGTCACATCGGGCTCACGATGGACGATGGCCCACGCACGACCCGGTCGCAGCGACGCCGCAGACACCGACGGCGGAGGCGGCGGAGCAAGTTCGGTTCGAGGCTGGCGGTCGTGCTTTCCATTGCCGTGGTGGTCGGCTTGATCGCGGCGATCTTCTTCGGTGGTCGCGCGCTGTTCGGTGACAGGTTTTCCGACACGTTCGCGCCGCCAGAGGACTACCCGGGCCCTGGAACAGGTGCGGTCACCGTCACGATCGAGTCGGGTGCATCGCTGCGATCGATCGGCACGACGCTGGCTGAGGCCAACGTCGTCGCGAGCCAGGAGGCGTTCATCGCGGCCGCCGAGGAAAACCCGGACTCCGCCGGAATTCAAGCGGGCGAGTACACCCTGCGCGAGGAGATGAAGGCTTCCGACGCGGTCCAGGCCATGATCGAAGCGACGACGGTGATCGCCAAGGTGACGATTCCGGAGGGATTCCGAGTCAACCAGATCGTAGGTCGAATTGCGGAGTCGACCGATTTTGCCGCCGACGAGGTGCAGGCGGCGATCGAGTCCAGCGATGGGATGCCGGAATACGCGAACGGCGATGCAGAGGGCTTCCTGTTCCCCGCCACGTATGACATCAAGCCGGACACGACAGCTGGCTCGCTGGTGCGGATGATGTTCGAGCGGTTCGGCACCGCGGCCGAGGCTGTCGATCTCGACGCCGCGAGCGCCGAACGTGACCTCACTCCCCGTGAGGTGGTGACGGTCGCGAGCATCGTCCAGCGCGAAGTGCGCCGGAACGAGGACATGCCGCGCGTCGCTCAGGTCGTCTACAACCGGCTCAACGGAGCCTGTCGGTCCAATGGGGTCCCGGCCGGGTTCCTGCAAATGGACTCGACCATCCACTACGCGATCAATGACGACACCGGCAGCGTGTTCACGACCGAGGACCAGCGCAGGGTCGACTCTCCCTACAACACCTATGTCCACACCGGCATACCACCCGGGCCGATCGCCTCGCCCGGCGAGGCCGCGCTGCGCGCAGCGCTGGAACCAGCCGATGGCAGGGACTGCTACTTCTCGGCTGTCAATCTCGAGACCGGTGAGACCAAGTTCGCGGTGACCCGCGAGGACCACACCGCCAATGTGGCCGAGTTGCAGGCGTTCTGTCGCGACAGCGAGCTGTGCTGACCTGACCCGGGGGAGTTCAGCGTGGTGGTCCTGGTCGGGGCCGGGGTCGGCCTGATCGTCGGAGCCTTGCTTCCATCGCTGATCGCAGTGCTTCCGGATCACGAACCGGAGCCAGATGAGCGCGCCCGTACGCCGTACGCTGCGCTCGCGAGCGCGCCGCGGTTGCGACCGTCGCTCGCAGTCGTGACGGCTGCGACCTGGGCGGTGCTGGCTGCAGCCCGCGGCTGGAACGCGGACTTGCCCGCGTTCCTGGCCGTAGGGGCACTCGGCGTGGCCTTGGCCTACGTCGACCTGCGTGAGCACCGGTTGCCCGATCCGCTGATGGCGGCCGCACTGGCCGCTGGCGGAGTGCTCCTGGCCGGCGCCGCGATGCTGACCGGGAACTGGGCTGGGTACGGGCGTGGCTGGCTGGTCGCCATGGTGATGTTCGTGGCATTTCTTGGGCTTGCCCTGCTGCGGCCGGCTGACCTCGGTATGGGCGATGTGAAGCTGGCCGGCGTCCTCGGCCTCATGCTCGGCTGGCTGGGCTGGCCAGCTGCGGTGCTGGGTGCGTTCCTTGGGTTCCTGTTCGGTGGGCTGGCTGGTCTGGTGCTCCTGCTGACCGGCCGAGCTGGTCGCCGAACCCCGATCCCGTTCGGGCCGTTCATGCTCCTCGGTGCGCTGATCGCGATCGCGGCCGGAGAACCGATGCTGGATGCGTACCTGGGCCGCTGAGGCCCGGTTGCGGCTCCGTGTAAGGATGCGGCCATGCTGCGATGGCTCACCGCTGGGGAGTCGCACGGACCTGCCTTGTGCGCCATCCTCGAGGGGCTTCCGGCAGGCGTCCGGGTGACCACTGGCGACCTGGTGACTGCCTTGGCCCGGCGCCGGCTCGGGTATGGCCGCGGTGCCCGGATGAGCTTCGAACGCGACGATGTCAGCTTCCTCGGCGGGGTCCGTCACGGGGTGACAATCGGGGCACCGGTCGCCGTTCGCATCGGTAATTCCGAGTGGCCCAAATGGGAACAGGTCATGGCAGCCGATCCGGTCGCACCGGACGTTCTCGACGGACTTGCGCGCAACGCCCCGCTCACCCGACCCCGGCCGGGGCACGCAGACCTCGCGGGTATGCAGAAGTACGGCTTCGACGAGGCTCGGCCAGTACTCGAGCGGGCCAGCGCAAGGGAGACCGCGGCACGCGTGGCACTTGGAGCTATCGCGGCCGGTTTCTTGCAGCAGGCATATGGCGTGCGTTTGGTGAGCCACACAGTCGCCATAGGCCCGGTGGTCGCCCCTGACGGCGTCATTCCGGAGCCGGACGACGTCGGAAGCCTCGACGAGGATCCACTGCGTTGCTTCGACTCGCCGACGGGCACTCGAATGGTGGCCGAGGTCGACGCTGCTCACGCCGAGGGGGACACACTCGGCGGCGTCGTGGAGGTCCTGGCGTATGGCATGCCCCCCGGACTCGGCAGCTACGTTCACTGGGACCGTCGATTGGACTCGCGGCTGGCCGGTGCGCTGATGGGCATTCAGGCGATCAAGGCGGTCGAGGTTGGCGACGGGTTGGCGACCGCGAGAGCGAGGGGTTCGGCGGCGCACGACGAGATCGTCCCGACTGATCACGGCGTGCGGCGATCGTCAAGTCATTCCGGTGGGACCGAAGGTGGGATGTCGACCGGTGAACCACTGCGCGTGCGGGCCGCCATGAAGCCGATTTCGACTGTCCCTCGCGCGTTGCGCACGATCGATACCGCCACCGGTGAGGCTGCGGCCGCGCACCATCAACGGTCCGACGTTTGCGCTGTGCCCGCCGCCGGTGTGATCGCCGAGGCGATGGTGGCGCTGGTGCTGGCCGACGCCGCATTGGAGAAGTTCGGCGGGGATTCGGTCGCCGAGACCTCCCGTAACCACCGTGCCTACCTCGATGCCCTGCCGGGCGTTGTCGCCGCACGGTGAGTCCACGGGTAGTGCTGGTCGGGGTGGCGGGGTCGGGCAAGACCACCGTCGGTCGGCTGTTGGCCCAGCGGTTGAACGTGCGCTTTCGGGACGTCGACACCGACATCGAGCGGGCTGCGGGCAAGCCGATTGGGGACATCTTCGTCGACGACGGCGAGCAGGCCTTTCGCGAACTCGAGCGCGCTGCAGTGGCAGAAGCGCTGACAGAGCACGACGGTGTGCTGGCGGTTGGTGGCGGCGCCGTCCTGGACGACGGAACTCGCCAGCTGCTCATGCGGCACCGGGTCGTGTTCCTCGACGTCGGGTTGGCAGACGCGGCCGCGCGGATCGGGTTGAACCGGGACCGTCCGGCGCTGTTCGGCAACCCCCGTGCCGAGCTCAAGCGGATGATCGACGAACGCCGCCCGGTATACACCGCGGTGGCGACGTCGACCGTCGACACCGTCGGTCAGACCCCTGACCAGGTCGTCGAGGCGGTGCTCGCGGTTGTCGGATAAACCGACCCGGATCCAGGTGGGTGGAGAGCGGCCGTACGACGTCATCGTCGGCCATGGCCTGCTCGGCGAGCTACCGGATCTGCTGGGATCGGCCGTCGAGACGGTCGCCGTGATCCACCCGCGCGCGCTGCGAACCACGGGCGAGGCGGTCCGCGACGACCTCGCTGCGCAGGGATACGCCGCCCACGCCGTCGAGGTGCCCGACGCCGAGGAAGCCAAGACCGCGGAGGTGGCCTCGTTCTGCTGGTCGGTTCTCGGCCGGATCGGGCTCGGCCGCTCCGACGCGATCGTTGGCGTGGGCGGCGGTGCGACCACTGACGTCGCCGGATTCGTGGCAGCCACCTGGTTGCGCGGCGTGCGGACGGTGCTCGTTCCCACGACCCTGCTCGGCATGGTCGACGCTGCTGTCGGCGGCAAGACCGGCATCAACACCGCCGAGGGCAAGAACCTCGTCGGCGCGTTCCACCCGCCGGCCGGCGTGCTCTGCGACCTAGAGGCGCTGCATACATTGCCGGCGAACGAGTTCGTGGCGGGGCTCGCAGAGGTCGTCAAATGCGGGTTCATCGCCGACCCGAAGATCTTGCAGATCATCGAGGGGGACCCCGATGGTGCCGCGCTGCAGCATGGTTCACACGTGCGTGAGCTGGTCGAGCGCTCGGTCCTGGTCAAGGCCGAAGTTGTGTCCCGCGATCTGCGGGAGGCCGGCCCCCGGGAGGTGCTGAACTACGGCCATACCCTCGGGCACGCGATCGAGCGAGTCGAGCACTATCGCTGGCGGCACGGGGCCGCCATCTCGATCGGCATGGTCTTTGCCGCAGAGCTTGGCCGGCTGGCGGGTCGGTTGGACGATTCGACGGCTGATCGACACCGCAGCGTGCTGTCGTCGCTCGGTCTGCCGACGACATACCCGGCCGACGCATGGCCCAGGCTGCTCGATGCGATGAAGGTGGACAAGAAGTCCCGCGGCAGCCGACTGCGATTCGTGGTGCTGAGCGGATTGGCGAAGCCGACGATCCTCGAGGCGCCGGACCCGCAGCTACTGGCTGCGGCCTATGCCGAGGTCGCCCGCTGACCAACCCTCTGCTTGCGTCCGCCTACCCACGGTGAGAAGTCCTAGCCGTCAGTAAGGTCAAGCCATGCCTGCTGAGCATTCGACGCGGCGCGCGCGGCTTGCGGGTGCAGTTGCCGACGTGGGCGCCGACGCCGCGCTGATCACGCGGCTGGTCAACGTGCGGTATCTCACCGGCCTGGCAAGCAGCAACGCCGCGCTGTTGCTGCAGCCCGACGGCGAAGCCGTCCTCGCCACCGATGGCCGGTACACCACTGCGGCGAAGGCGGCCGCACCCGACCTGGAGCTTCTCCAGGAGCGCAACGTCGCGTCGGCATTGGCCGCTCGGGCGGCTGCCGACGGCGCACTCCGGCTCGGCATCGAGGAGCACGACGTCACGCTCGCCGTCGCCGAGACGATCCAGAAGGCGGCAGAACGGACCCAGCTCGTGCACCTGGGACGCGCGGTCGAGGCACTCCGAGCGGTCAAGGACGAGGACGAGATCTCGCTCCTTCGCGAGGCGTGTGCGATCTCCTGCCGGGCGCTGGAAGAACTGTGGGGAGTCGGCGGGCTGGTCGGACGCACCGAGAAACACGTCGCTCGCGATCTCGAGAACCGCATGTATGAGTTCGGTGCCGACGGCTTCGCCTTCGAGACGATCGTCGCATCCGGTCCGAACAGCGCCGTGCCGCACCATCGGCCGACCGAACGGGAGGTCGCCGTTGGGGATCTGCTCAAGATCGACTTCGGCGCCCTGTACCGCGGGTACCACGCCGACTGCACGCGAACGGCAGTGATCGGTACCGAGCCCGCAGCAATGGCAGCGCGAGATCTACGAGCTGGTCGCCGACGCCCAGCGAGCGGGTCGGGAGGCGCTTGCCGCCGGGACCGAATGCGTGGCGGTCGACCAGGCGGCACGCGATGTGATCGAAGCAGCCGGCTACGCCGAGCAGTTCAGCCACGGCACCGGCCATGGCGTCGGTCTGGAGATCCACGAAGCGCCGACGCTGGGATTTTCGTCGACGGGTACACTGGCGGACCGCATGCCAGTGACCGTCGAGCCCGGCGTTTACTTGCCTGGGCGCGGTGGCGTCCGGATCGAGGACACCCTCGTGGTCCGCGACACCGGCGGTCCAGAGCTGCTCACCACGACGACCAAAGATCTGCTCGTCCTCGACGCGTGACACCGTCGCGGACCAGCCCCGAACGCGAAGGCAACAACATCCGTGGCGACGACCAACGATCTGAAGAACGGCCTGGTTCTCAACCTCGACGGCCAGCTATGGACCGTCGTGGAGTTCCAGCATGTCAAGCCTGGCAAAGGCGGTGCGTTCGTACGCACCAAGCTGAAGAACGTGCTGTCCGGAAAGGTCGTCGACAAGACCTTCAATGCCGGGGTCAAGGTCGAGACTGCGAACGTGGACCGGCGGGAGATGCAGTACCTCTACCGCGACGGCGCCGACCTGGTGTTCATGGATACCTCGTCCTATGAGCAGCTCCACGTTCCCGCCACCGTGCTCGGTGAGGCGGCGCACTTCCTGCTCGAGAATCAGAACGCGATCATCGGGCTGCACGACGGGGTCCCGCTGTTCGTCGAACTCCCGGCGTCAGTCGTCCTGGCCGTCGACTACACCGAGCCGGGGCTGCAGGGCGACCGGTCCACTGGCGGGACCAAGCCTGCGCGGCTGGAGACCGGATACGAGATCTCGGTCCCGCTGTTCATCACCACCGGGGAGAAGGTCAAGGTCGACACCCGCGACGGTTCCTACCTCGGCCGAGCATGACGTCTCGTACTCGACGGAGCTGACGTGGCGGCACGCACGAAGGCACGCAAGCGGGCCTTGGACGTCCTCTTCGAGTCCGAGATGCAGGGTCTCGCTCCCGGCGCGACACTGGCCCGGCGGGTCGTCGCCGCGTCTCCTCCGCTGTCGGAATACACCATTTCGCTGGTGGAGGGTGTCGTAGCGCATCGAGAGCGCATCGACGAGTTGCTTGCGACGTACGCCGTCGGCTGGACGCTGGATCGGATGCCGGCAGTCGACAGGAACCTGCTGCGCATCGGCACATACGAGATTCTCTACCGCGACGACGTTCCGGACGCGGTCGCGATCAGCGAGGCGGTCTCACTTGCCCGCGAGCTGTCGACCGACGACTCGCCCGCGTTTGTCAACGGTCTGCTCGGCCGGATCCTCGAGCTCAAGCCGACCCTCGCCCGCTAACGCCCGTCGATGAGTCGGGACCCCGCTAGGGCCGGGCCTCGAGGAAGCCGGCTGCGGCGTAGTCGCCGTCGAATGCGAACGCCGTGTCAATCCGGTGGCGGCGCATGTAGGCGAAGCTCGTGGCATCGACGAACGAGTACTCGCGCTCGCCGTGGCGGCCGAGCCATCGCCAGGCGTCGTCTTCGACCTCTTTCGGCAGGTGCACGACTGCGAGCGCAGGGCTGGCCCGCAGGCCGGCGGTGAACTCGGCGGCGGCTCGGTGGCCGTGCCGCCGGTTGAGGAACGTCCAGGTCTCGCCGACGACGTGATTCGACGTCGTCAGGGCCTTGGGTCGCGCCGACCACAGTTGGACCGCGGCGCCGTGATGTGCGTCCGCTCGTGCGGCAAGCGCAACCCAATAGGACGTGTCGACGAAGGTCACCGTCGGGCGCCGTAGACGACATCGTCGATAGATGCGGACTCGTCGGGTGTGCCTTCGACGAATCCGATGAGTCGCTCCATCGGGTCGGCCGAATGGTCGCGCCCGCCGATTCGTTCGCTGACGTACTGCCGGATCAGCGCTGCTTTTGACGTGCCCAGGCGACGCGCGCGGACCGCGAGGGCAGCGTCGACATCCTCGTCGATGTAGATCTGCAGCCGCTTCATCTGGGCAGTATACATCGGAATGGAAGACGTATACATCGCTACAGATGCTCGCCAACCCACGGGTTCAGCTGACACCCTCCTGGCCCGGCGCTGCGGCACATCGAGATCGGTCAGAGGTGCGGACCGATCACCAGGACCGTGATGACAGGTATGCGTCGGCCCTCGCGCTGTTCATCCGGGCCGTACATCCAGTAGATCCGCCATGCGTCCGATGTCCTGTGATCGACGTAGGAATCCCAGACCTTCGTCTTCTCCAGGCCGGGAAAGTGCTCATATTGGTGGGAGTGCAAACCCGGATGACGCGGATTCAGCTCGAGTCGAGCGAGCGCCCTGTGAACCTTCCGCAGCCGTGTCTCGTTCGCGCGTGAACCGGATTCCAACTCACGCATCCTCGCTGCGGCATCCGGTGAGAAACGCAGCTCATAGGGCATGGGGACAGTCAGTCTTCGCTGTCGGCGTGCTCACGAAAGCTGCCGAGATCCATAGTCTGACCTGCCTCGGCGGCTGTGACCGCTTGGCGGATCCGGTCGGCCAACGATGGGTCTTGCCACACCAGGAGTTCTCGTTCAGGGATGGAGACGACGGGTGTGAGAAGGAGGACACCGTCAGCATTGACAGCGACCCGGTATCGGCGGCCGGGACTCGCTCCGGCGCGACCCAGTGAGACGCGGCCTCGGTTGTCCGTCTCCGCCTCGGCCACGACCTCGAACTCCTCGGCACCTGTGCTCATTCCATGAGGATATTCCTCAAGGAGGAAATGAGGAAATGCCTCCGGGCGACCTCCACACACCTGAAATCGCCTGTCCCACATCCCACCTGCGTGGTGTTTGCCGACCCGAGCCGACTGGTCTTGCTAGGCTGCGCAGCGATCGACGTCCTTTAAGTCCCGTCCGGTGAGGCGGGGAAGGAGGTCCACAGGACATGAGCACGCATGTTCGCGATCCCGGTCGCCCAGCGCGACGTTCCGCGACCGAACGGCACGTCCTCGATGACCGTGATATCGCCCGGGCGCTGACCCGGATCGCGCACGAGATCGTCGAACGCAACAAGGGTGCTGACGGCCTGGTCATGTTGGGAATCCCCAAACGCGGCGTTCCGCTAGCGCACCGGTTGGCGAGCCGGATTGCGCAGGCCGAAGGCACCGACGTGGCCGTCGGCGCGCTCGACGCGACGATGTACCGCGACGACCTGCGGCTGCGCCCGGCCCGGGCGTTGGAGCACACCGACATCCCAGATGGGGGAGTCGACGGCAAGATCGTCGTGCTGGTCGACGACGTGCTGTTCTCCGGCCGCACCATCCGGGCGGCGCTGACGGCGCTCGACGACGTCGGTCGCCCGCAGGCAGTGCGGCTCGCGGTGCTCGTCGACAGGGGTCATCGGGAACTGCCGATCCGCCCCGACCACGTGGGCAAGAACCTTCCCACGTCGCTCACCGAGAACGTGCAGGTCCTGCTGGACGAAGTCGACGGTCTGGACGCCGTACTGATCTCAGCGGAGCAGCGGTGAAGAGCCACCTGCTCTCGGCGGCCGACCTCGACCGCGACGAGGCGATCCTCGTCCTCGACACTGCGGCCGAGATGGCCAAGCTCACCGAGGGCCGCTCGGTGAAGAAGCTGCCGACACTGCGCGGCCGAGCCGTCGTCAACCTGTTCTTCGAAGACTCGACGAGAACCCGAACGTCCTTCGAGCTCGCGGCCAAGCGGCTGTCCGCCGACGTGGTCAACTTCTCGGCCAAGGGATCCAGCCTGTCCAAGGGCGAAAGCCTCAAAGACACCGCGCTGACCCTGGAGGCGATGGGGGCCGACGGCGTCGTCGTGCGGCACTGGGCCAGCGGGGCGCCGCACCGCCTGGCGCACTCGGGCTGGATCCGCTCCAGCGTCGTCAACGCAGGCGACGGAACCCACGAGCACCCCACCCAGGCGCTGCTCGACGCGTACACGTTGCGCCGCCACCTGGGGCCGTTGGAAGGCCGGCGGATCGCCATCGTGGGCGATGTCCTGCACAGCCGGGTGGCCCGCAGCAACGTGCTGCTCCTGTCGACGCTGGGCGCCGACGTGACGATGGTCGGGCCGCCCACACTGCTACCCGTCGGCGTCGAGAACTGGCCGGGTCAGACCAGCTACGACCTCGACTCCGCCCTCGCGAAGGCCGACGCCGTCATGATGCTGCGGGTCCAGCGCGAGCGGATGAACGCCGCATTCTTCCCGTCGGCCCGCGAGTACAGCCGGCGCTACGGTCTCGACGCCCGACGCTTGGCGCTGCTGCCGGAGGACGCCGTGGTACTCCATCCGGGCCCGATGAACCGGGGGATGGAGATCACCGCCGAGGTGGCCGACAGCGACCGGTCGGTGATCGTGGAACAGGTGACGAACGGGGTGTATGTGCGAATGGCCGTGCTGTACCTGCTGCTCGCCGGGAGCCCGCAGTGACCTGGCTGGTGCGCGGCGCTCGACTGCTGGGCGGGGAGCCAACCGACCTGGTGCTCCGCGACGGTCGCTTCGACGAGATCGGGCCGGCATTGACCGCACAGAACGCATCGGTGCTGGCCGCCGACGACCTGGTCGCGCTGCCTGGTCTGGTGGATCTGCACACCCATCTACGCGAGCCCGGCCGGGAGGATGCCGAGACCGTCGAGACGGGAACCCAGGCTGCCGCACTGGGCGGCTTCACCGCGGTCCACGCCATGGCCAACACCGAGCCGGTGGCCGATACCGCCGGCGTTGTGGAACAGGTCTGGCGGCTCGGCCGCGAGGCCGGGCACGCCGATGTCCGGCCGGTCGGGGCGGTGACTGCCGGCCTCGGCGGCGAGCGGTTGGCCGAGCTCGGTGCGATGGCCGACTCTGCGGCCCGGGTCCGGGTGTTCTCAGACGACGGCCGCTGCGTGTCCGACGCCTTGCTCATGCGGCGGGCCTTGGAGTACGTCAAGGCGTTCGACGGCGTCATCGCGCAGCATGCCCAGGAGCCGCGGCTGACTGACGGCGCGCAGATGAACGAGGGCGAGCTCGCCGGTCGGTTGGGGTTACGGGGGTGGCCCAGCGTTGCCGAAGACGCCGTCATCGCCCGTGACGTCCTGCTCGCCGCTCATGTCGGTTCGCACGTCCATATCTGCCACGTGTCCACCCGGGGCGCGGTCGAGATCGTCCGGTTGGCGAAGACGCGGGGGTTCCCCGTGACCGCCGAAGTGACACCACACCACCTCATGTTGACCGAGCAGCTGGCCTCGTCCTACGACCCGCGATACAAGGTCAACCCGCCGCTGCGAACTGCCGAAGACGTCGCGGCCCTGCAGGCCGGGCTCGCCGACGGCACCATCGACGCCGTCGCGACCGACCACGCTCCGCACCCGGTCGAGGACAAGGACTGCGAGTGGGACGCCGCTGCTTTCGGGATGCTCGGTCTGGAGACCGCACTGTCGGTCATGCAAGCAACGATGGTCGATCCCGGGCTGCTGAACTGGGCGGGAATCGCGGATCGGATGTCCACGGCACCGGCCCGGATCGGGCGATGCGACGGCGGGGACAACGCCCAGGGCCGACCGATAGCCGTCGGCGAACCGGCGAACCTGGTGCTGGTCGATCCAGCCGCGACGAGGGTCGTGGATGCCCGGGAGTCAGCGTCCCTGTCGCGCAATACCCCGTACGAGGGCATGACACTGCCGGGCCGGGTCATAGCGACGTTCCTGCGCGGGCGGCCGACCGTCCTGGACGGGAAACTCGCGTGAGCCGCGGCTGGGCGGTGGCAGTGCTGGCGCTGGTGCTGGCCGCTGCCTACCTCGGGATGTGGCGCGGCTGGCGACGCCGGGCCGCGAGCCAAGCCGAACTACCGGCGCTGCCGGCGATTCTCCCCGCCGAGGTAGCGCTCGCGGGGCCAGTTGAGGCCGTCTACCTGGGCACGACGGCGGCCGGCGACTGGCTCAACCGGGTTGTCGTCCGGACGCTGGGACGACGCAGCCCGGCGTCGGTGACGGTCACCAGGGTCGGTGTCATCCTCGACCGAGCACCCGAGCCTCGCCTGGATATCCCGGTGTCGGCCCTACGGGGGGTTCGCACTGATCGAGCCGGGGCGCACCGCGCCGGCCGGACCGAGCGACTGCTGGTCCTCACCTGGAGCCACGGCGGCCGGCTTCTCGAGACGGTTGTGCGCCCACGTCACCACCGCGACCTGGACGTCGTCATGGCCGCGGTCGGCCCACTGGTCACCGACGAGGCCGCGGCATGACCTCGCGCCCATTGGCCGTGCTGGTGTTGGAGGACGGCCGGGCTTTCCGCGGGCAGTCGTACGGAGCAATTGGAGAGACGTTCGGCGAGGCCGTCTTCTCGACGGGCATGACTGGATACCAGGAGACCCTGACCGACCCGTCCTATCACCGACAGGTCGTCGTCCAGACTGCTCCGCACATCGGCAACACCGGGGTCAATGACGACGACCCCGAATCCGATCGGATCTGGGTGGCCGGGTACGTGGTCCGCGACCCGGCGCGGCTGCCGTCGTCATGGCGAGCCCGCCGCAGCCTTGACGACGAGCTGGCCCGGCAGGGCATTGTCGGAATCAGCGGAGTCGACACCAGGGCGCTGACCCGGCACCTGCGCGAGCGCGGTGCCATGCGAGTGGGGATCTCCACCGCAGAACCGTCGGTCGAGGCGTTGCGGGAGCGTGTTCTTGGGGTGCTGCCGATGGTGGGCAGCGACCTCACAGGCGAGGTCACCACGCGAGAAACCTATGTGGTGCCGGCCATCGGTGAGCGGCGCTTCACGGTCGTGGCTCTGGATCTCGGGATCAAGGCGATGACACCGCGGCTGATGGCGGGGCGGCAAATCGAGACCCACGTCGTGCCCGCGACGTCGACCTTCGCCGACATCAGCGCCCTGGAGCCGGACGGGCTGTTCCTCTCGAACGGGCCGGGCGACCCGGCAACCGCGGATCACGCCGTGGGTGTGGTGGCGGATGCGCTGGGCCAGCGGCTGCCCGTATTCGGCATCTGCTTCGGCAACCAGATCCTCGGTCGTGCCCTCGGCTTTGGTACCTACAAACTCCGCTACGGCCACCACGGCATCAACCAGCCGGTGCAGGACCGGGCAACCGGCAAGGTGGAGGTGACGGCGCACAACCACGGCTTCGCCGTCGACGCGCCGCTGGACCGGCCAACCACGACCCCTTACGGAACGGCCGAGGTCAGCCACGTGTGTCTCAACGACGACGTCGTGGAAGGGCTACGGCTGGTTGACGGCAATGGTGTAACCAGGGCGTTCTCCGTGCAGTACCACCCGGAAGCGGCAGCTGGGCCGCACGACGCCGGCTACCTGTTCGACCGGTTCGTCGAACTGCTCCAGAGGAGCGGCTGATGCCGCGGCGCATGGACATCGAGTCGGTACTGGTCATCGGGTCGGGCCCGATCGTCATCGGCCAAGCCTGCGAATTCGACTACTCGGGCACTCAAGCGTGCCGGGTGTTGCGCCATGAGGGCGTCCGGATCGTCCTCGTGAACAGCAACCCGGCAACCATCATGACCGACCCGGAGTTCTCCGACGCCACGTACGTTGAGCCGATCACGGCCGAGTTCGTCGAGAAAGTGATCGAGATCGAGCGCCCGGATGCCCTGCTTGCCACTCTCGGCGGCCAGACCGCTCTCAACACCGCTACCGCATTGCACGAGCGCGGTGTCCTGGACAAGTACGGCGTGGAGCTGATCGGTGCGTCCATCGAGGCGATCGAGCGCGGTGAGAACCGCGAGTCGTTCAAGCGGGTGGTCGCCTCGATCGGCGGAGAAGTCGCCCGCTCGGTGATCTGCCACTCGATCGACGAGTGCCTCGGCGCGGTGGAGATGCTGGGCTATCCGGCCGTCGTGCGCCCGTCGTTCACCATGGGCGGCGCCGGTTCCGGGATGGCGTTCGACGAGGCCGATCTGCGCCGGATCGCCGGCGCCGGACTCGCTGCGTCGCCCACCACCGAGGTGCTGCTCGAGGAGTCGGTGCTCGGCTGGAAGGAGTACGAGCTCGAGGTCATGCGGGACCGCGCCGACAACGTCGTCGTGGTGTGCTCCATCGAGAACGTCGACCCGATGGGTGTGCACACGGGGGACTCGGTGACCGTCGCTCCCGCCATGACCCTGACCGATCGCGAGTACCAGCGGATGCGCGATCAGGCACTCGCGATCATCCGCGCGGTGGGTGTCGACACCGGCGGATGCAACATCCAGTTCGCGGTGAACCCGCGGGACGGCCGGTTGATCGTCATCGAGATGAACCCCCGGGTGTCCCGGTCGTCAGCCCTGGCCAGCAAGGCGACCGGGTTCCCCATCGCGAAGATCGCAACCAAACTCGCACTCGGATACACACTGGACGAGATTCCCAACGACATCACGGCCGAGACACCGGCGTCCTTCGAGCCGACCCTCGACTACGTCGTCGTCAAGGCGCCTCGGTTCGCCTTCGAGAAGTTCCCGCACGCCGACCAAACCCTCACCACCCACATGAAGAGCGTCGGCGAGGCGATGGCCATCGGACGGAACTTCACCGAGGCGCTGCAGAAGGCGCTGCGATCGTTGGAGCAACGCGACGCCCCGCTGGACTTCACCTCCCCGGCTGGCGATGCCGCCGAGCTCATCGAACGTGTTCGCCGTCCGTACGATGGCCGGCTGCGGGATGTCGTGCAGGCGCTGCGGGCCGGCGCGAGCGTCGATGCTCTGCATGAGTCGACCGGCATCGATCCCTGGTTCATCGATCAGCTCCTCCTGCTCACCGAGGTTGCCGATGAGATCCGCGGCGCCGATCGGCTCACACCGGAGCACCTCCGCCGTGCCAAGCGGCACGGCTTCTCCGACCGTCAGATTGCCGACCTTTCCGGAATGACCGAGCAGGTTGTGCGAGGAGTCCGGCAAGCGCTCGGAGTTCGGCCAGTGTTCAAGACTGTCGACACCTGTGCTGCCGAATTCGCCGCCCGCACGCCGTACCACTACTCCAGCTATGACGAGGAGACCGAGGTGGCCGGGCGCGAGCGACCGGCGGTGATCATCCTGGGCAGTGGGCCGAACCGGATCGGGCAGGGGATCGAGTTCGACTACTCGTGCGTGCACGCGGTCATGGCCCTACGGGCGGCGGGCTGCGAGACCGTGATGGTCAACTGCAACCCGGAGACTGTATCGACCGACTACGACACCTCCGACCGGCTGTACTTCGAGCCGCTCACCTTGGAAGACGTGCTGGAGGTCGTCGACGCAGAGCGCCAGGCCGGCCCGGTCATCGGTGTCGTGGTGCAGTTGGGCGGACAGACTCCGCTGGGCCTCGCGCAGGCGCTCGCCGACGCCGGGGTTCCCGTGGTCGGGACGCCGCCGGAGGCAATCCATCTCGCCGAGGACCGAGGTTCATTCGGCCGGGTGCTGGCCGCGGCGGAGCTACCCGCACCCAGGCATGGCACGGCGACGTCATTCGTGGATGCGCAGCGGATCGCCGCCGAGATCGGCTACCCGGTGCTCGTGCGGCCGTCGTATGTGCTCGGCGGACGGGGCATGGAGATCGTCTACGACGAGCAGTCGTTGGGTGAGTACATCGATCGCGCCACCCGCGCGAGCCCCGAGCATCCCGTACTGGTCGACAAGTTCCTCGACGATGCCGTCGAGATCGACGTTGACGCGCTGTTCGACGGTACTGAGCTCTACCTCGGCGGCATCATGGAACACATCGAGGAAGCCGGAATCCACTCGGGCGACTCGGCATGCGCCCTGCCGCCGATCACGCTGGGCCGCGAGGAGCTCAGCCGGATCCGCTCATCCACCGAGGCAATCGCCAGAGGTGTCGGTGTCCAGGGCCTGCTGAATGTGCAGTACGCGCTCGCCGGCGACCGGCTCTACGTCCTGGAAGCCAACCCGCGGGCGTCCCGGACGGTGCCGTTCGTGTCCAAGGCAACAGGCGTGGCATTGGCCAAGGCCGCTGCGCGAATCATGCTGGGCGCAAGCGTTTCGGACCTGAGAGGAGAGGGACTGCTGCCGGCCGGCGGCGATTGTGTCGACCTCGGTTCCGATGCCCCGGTGTCGGTCAAGGAAGCGGTGATGCCGTTCAACCGGTTCCGGCTGCCGGATGGAAGCTCAGTCGACACAGTGCTCGGTCCGGAGATGCGCTCGACCGGTGAGGTGATGGGTGTCGACACGCTGTTCGGGCCGGCATTCGCGAAGTCGCAGACAGCGGCTTATGGCGGCCTGCCGACCGAAGGCCGGGTCTTCGTCTCGCTGGCCAACCGGGACAAGCGCCACATGATCTTCCCCGTCAAGCGGTTGGCCGACCTGGGTTTCACCATCATCGCCACCGCCGGGACTGCCGAGGTTCTCGGTCGTATCGGCGTATTGGCGGAGGTGGTCGCCAAGCTGTCCGCCGGCACAGATGGCGCTGACCGGCCGTCGATCGTGCAGCGGATCCTGGACGGCGACATCGATCTGATCATCAACACGCCCAGCGGGACGACACCCGGGGGGAGTCCGCGCGCCGACGGGTACCAGATCCGGACAGCGGCCGTACAGGCCAACATCCCATGCATCACGACAGTTCAGGGCCTGGCCGCCGCAGTGCACGGCATCGAAGCGACCCGAAGCGGCAGCCTGGGAGTCCGCTCACTGCAATCCTGGGCCGCGGCGCTGCGCGTGGGCATCTGATGAGCCCGGCCTCCCCAAGATCAAGTGTTCAGAGGTTGCAACAACCCGCCGGCGGGTCGCGCAATCTGCGAACAGTGGATCTTGAGCGGGACGGTGGCTCGCTCTATCGGGGGCTCTTTGCGGTAGCCAGCCGGGTCGACGCGGAGCGAGCGCACGACTGGGGGATGGCAGCGATCCGGTTGGCTGGCAGTGCGCCGGCCGGTGCACATCTGTTGCGCCGCACCTGCCTTGTGGACGCCCCCGGCCTGCGCGTGCGGGCCCTCGGCTGCGACTTTCCGAGTCCGCTCGGCCTGGCCGCGGGCTTCGACAAGGACGCTCGCGCGGTAGCCGGCCTGGCTGCGCTCGGTTTCGGCTTCGTCGAAGTCGGGACCGTTACTGCGGTACCACAATCGGGCAACCAACGGCCCCGGCTGCATCGGCTGGTCGAGGACCGGGCGATCGTCAACCGCATGGGCTTCAACAACGAAGGCGCGGCAGTGATCGCCGAGCGGTTGAGACGGCTGCGCGCGAGCCCGTCGAGACCAGTGGTGGGAGTCAACATCGGCAAGAGCCGGGTGGTGCCCAGCGAACATGCGGTGATCGACTACGTCGCGAGCACTCGTTGTCTTGCGCCCCACGCTGATTACCTGGTGGTCAATATCAGCTCGCCCAACACACCGGGACTTCGCGACCTGCAGGCCGTCGCGAGGCTGCGCCCGTTGCTGACTGCCGTTCGGGAGGCCAGTGACGCCGCGGCCGGTGGGCACGTGCCGCTGCTGGTGAAGATCGCCCCCGACCTGGCGGACAGCGACATCCTGGCCATCGCTGACCTCGCTCTGGAGTTGAATCTCGACGGGCTTGTCGCCACAAACACCACCACGACTCGCAGCGGGTTGCGGTCCAGCCCGGCGGAGATAGCGGCAGCCGGCGACGGCGGTCTGTCCGGTGAGCCGCTATGCGATCGGTCGACGGAGGTGCTCCGACTGTTGCGGAGCCGGGCGGGCGAGAACCTCGCGCTGATCTCCGTCGGCGGCGTTGCCACTGCCGACGACGCCTGGGAACGCCTGCAGGCCGGTGCCACGCTGGTGCAGGCGTACACGGCATTCGTGTACGGCGGCCCAGGGTGGCCGCGCCGTGTGACAGCCGAGCTGGCCCGGCTCGCCGACGGGACGAGCGAGCAGACCCATGACCAGTGATGGGTCAGGTGTGTCGCCGAAGACCAGCAGGCGGCTGCGGTGTCCGGCCTGACACGTCAGCCGAGTTTCGGCGCGCGGTTGCATGCAGCCGTGGCGCGCCACGGTCCATTGTGCGTCGGCATCGACCCACATCCGTCTCTACTGCGCGACTGGGGCCTCGACGATGACATTCGCGGGCTCGAACGATTCGCCCGCACCACGGTGGAGGCGTTGGCGCAGCGGATCGCGCTGCTGAAGCCGCAGTCGGCCTTCTTCGAGCGGCATGGCTCGGCCGGCGTCGCGGTGCTCGAACGAGTCGTTGCCGACATCCGTGCGGCTGGCGGCCTGGCGTTGATGGACGCGAAACGAGGTGACATCGGCTCCACTGTCCAGGCGTATGCCGACGCGTACGTCGATCCGTCGTCGCCCTTGGCTGCAGATGCCGTGACCGCCTCGCCCTACCTCGGATTCGAATCATTGCGACCGCTGATCGACACCGCCAGCAGACACGGGAACGGGGTTTTCGTCCTTGCCCTGACCTCGAACCGGGAAGCCGCGCAGATCCAACGGGCCCGGACGGCCGACGGGCCGACGGTGGCCGGCGTCGTGCTCGCTGGCGTTCGCGGCGAGAACACCGCTATGACTCCGTGGGGAAACGTAGGCGTCGTCGTCGGGGCGACGATCGCGGCGAGCGACGACGACTTCGACGTCAATGGCCCGGTGCTGGCTCCGGGCTACGGCGCCCAGGGTGGAACCCCAAATGACCTACGACGGATCTTCGGGACGGCACTACCCAACGTCCTGCCGGCATCGTCTCGAAGCATCCTCGGCGACGGTCCGGATCCGCGCCGGCTGCAGGCAGCGGTGGCGCGCGCTCTGGACGCGTACCGGACCGTGCTGCCCGATTGAGCGGACCAACCGCCGCCGGTACCACACCTCGCGCGGTAATTTCGGGTGATTTGTAATGGGCGGAGCCACCGCGAGATGGTGGAACACATTGCTGAGCAGTCCCCAGACTCGCTAGGTTCCGGATGTCCAACGTTCAGCACGACCATCTGAGGTGACCAGTCTTGCCGCTCCCACCCCTCACTCCCGAACAGCGCGCGGCCGCACTCGCCAAGGCCGCCGAGGCCCGCCGGGAGCGTGCCGAGGTCAAGAACCGTCTCAAGCACTCCGGAGCCTCACTCTCCGACGTGCTCAAGGAAGGCGAGTCGAACGAGATCGTCGGCAAGATGAAGGTCTCGGCCCTGCTCGAGTCCCTGCCCGGCGTCGGTAAAGTGCGCGCTCGGCAGATCATGGAGCGCATCGGCATCGCCGAGACGCGACGCGTGCGCGGCCTTGGCACGAACCAGGTGGCCGCATTGGAGCGCGAGTTCGGCGGCCGCGGCTGACCACGCCGAGCGGCCTAGCGGACGTCGGCGGACGGCTGGTCGTACTCTCCGGACCATCCGGTGTCGGCAAGTCGACGGTGGTGCGAAGGCTGCGCACGCATCACCCGGACGTGTGGATCTCGGTCTCGGCAACCACCAGGTTCCCGCGCCCGGGCGAGGTCGATGGCGTGCACTACCAATTCATCGGTCGGGCCGAGTTCGAGCGGCGAGTCCAGGCTGGGGAGTTCCTCGAGTGGGCTGAATTCGACGGCAATCTGTACGGCACGCCGCTGGCGCCGGTTGTCGCACGCCTCACCTTCGGCGAAAGCGTGCTCCTCGAGATCGACCTGCAGGGCGCGAGACAGGTTCGCCGCCGCGTGCCCGGCGCCCGGCTGGTCTTCTTGCGGCCACCGTCGTGGGAGGAGCTGGTGCGGCGGCTCACCGAGCGGAGAACGGAACCGCCCGAGGTTGTCGAGCGCCGGCTCGCTGTCGCGAAGGAGGAGCTCGCCGCGGAGGCCGAGTTCGACCATGCGCTGGTGAACTCCGATGTCAAGCAAGTGTGCGAGGAGTTGGTAGCCTTACTGGGTTACCCACATCAATCCAGCCCGGAGGCATGAACGTGTCCGGTACCCACGGCGTGGCCGAGGGCATCACCTCTCCCCCCATCGACGAATTGCTCGCCAAGACCGACTCCAAGTACGCGCTGGTCATCTACGCGGCCAAGCGTGCCCGGCAGATCAATGCCTACTACTCCCAGCTCGGCGAAGGCCTGCTGGAATACGTCGGACCCCTGGTCGAGACCCATGTCCAGGAAAAGCCGCTGTCGATCGCGCTGCGCGAGATCAACCAGGGCCTGCTGACGGCCGAGCCGGCCGAGCCAACCGAGCTGGTACCGGCTGAGTAGCGGCATGGACAGACCCCGGGTGGTTCTCGGGGTTGGTGGCGGAATCGCCGCCTACAAGGCGTGCGAGGTGCTGCGCGGGCTGACCGAGACCGGCAACGACGTCCGAGTCGTTCCCACTCGCTCGGCGCTGCGTTTCGTCGGTGCTGCCACCTGGGCCGCGCTGTCGGGTCACCCCGTCTCAACCGACGTTTGGGACGACGTGCACGAGGTGCCGCACGTGCGACTCGGCCAGCAGGCCGATCTGGTCGTCGTCGCACCTGCAACGGCCGACCTCCTTGCGCGGGCCGCGCATGGGTTCGCCGACGACCTGCTGACTTCGACGCTGCTCACGGCTCGGTGCCCGGTGCTCTACGTGCCGGCAATGCACACCGAAATGTGGGAGCACCCGGCGACCATCGACAACGTGGCGCTGCTGCGGTCGCGAGGTGCCGTGGTCGTCGATCCCGCCGTCGGGCGGCTCACCGGTGCTGACACCGGACGCGGCCGGCTTCCCGACCCCGACGAGATCGTCGCCATCGCGCGCGATCTGTTGGCTGGGATGGCCAGTAGCACCGACCTGGCCGGGCGCCATGTCGTCATCTCGGCCGGTGGCACCCGTGAGCACTTGGACCCCGTGCGGTTTCTCGGCAACCGCTCGTCCGGCCGGCAGGGCTATGCCCTCGCCCGCGCAGCGGTCAGCCGCGGCGCGAAAGTCACGCTGGTTTCGGCCAACGTGGCACTGCCCGATCCGGCCGGTGCCGACATCGTGCGGGTCGGTTCCGCAGCAGATCTGCGCTCGGCCGTTCTCGACGCGGCGGTTACGGCCGACGTGGTCGTCATGGCGGCGGCGGTCGCCGATTTCCGGCCGACGTCGTACGCCGACAAGAAGATCAAGAAGAAGGCCGACGGCGGCGTGCCCCGTATTGAGCTCGAGCGGACCGACGACATCCTGGCCGAGCTGGCTGCCCATCGCCTTCGGGCCGGGCAGGTCGTCGTGGGGTTTGCTGCAGAGACCGGTGACGCGACCGGCTCGGTGCTCGAGCACGGCCGGGCCAAGCTGGCCGCCAAGGGTTGCGACCTGCTGGTGGTGAACGAGGTCAGCGTTGATCGTGGGTTCGAGGCCGAGGACAACGAAGCAGTCGTGCTCGGCTCGGACGGCTCCTCCACAGTTGTGCCCCGCGGTCCCAAGACAGCCCTCGCACACGTGGTATGGGACCTGGTCAGAGACCGATGGGCGGACACCTGACCAATCTCGGGCCAGAGATCCCTTACAGTGTCGCCCAGCATTTCGCCAGTCATTTCCTAAGGAGCATGTCCGTGGCACGTCGCCTCTTCACGTCCGAGTCCGTCACCGAGGGTCATCCGGACAAGATCTGCGACCAGATCAGCGACGCGATCCTCGACAACCTGCTGAAAGAGGATCCGGCCAGCCGGGTTGCCGTGGAGACCATGGTGACCACTGGTCAGGTCCACGTGGCTGGTGAGGTCACGACCAGTGGGTATGCCGACATCCCCGACATCGTGCGCGACACCATTCTCGAGATCGGGTACGACTCATCTACCAAGGGGTTCGACGGGCAGTCCTGTGGCGTGTCGGTGTCCATCGGTTCTCAGTCGCCGGACATCGCGCAGGGGGTCGACGAGGCGTGGGAGCAGCGCTCCGCCGAGCATTCCGAGGATCCATTGGACCGGCAGGGCGCGGGCGACCAGGGCCTCATGTTTGGTTACGCCTGCGAGGACACCTCGGAGCTGATGCCCCTGCCGATCATGGTGGCGCACCGGCTGGCTCAACAGCTCGCCACCGTCCGCAAGTCCGGACAGGTGCCCTACCTACGCCCGGACGGCAAGACCCAGGTGACGATCGAGTACGACGGTGACCGTGCCGTTCGGCTCGAGACCGTGGTTGTATCCACCCAGCATGCGCGCGACATCGATTTGGAGACCCTGCTCACGCCCGACATCCGGGCCGCTGTGATCGATCCAGTGGTTGCCTCCTTTGACATCCCCGCCGACGGTTACCGCCTGTTGGTCAACCCCACCGGCAGGTTCGAGATCGGTGGTCCGATGGGCGACGCCGGACTCACCGGTCGCAAGATCATCATTGACACGTATGGCGGCATGGCCCGCCACGGCGGTGGGGCGTTCAGCGGCAAGGACCCGTCGAAGGTCGACCGGTCCGCCGCGTACGCCATGCGGTGGGTCGCCAAGAATGTCGTTGCGGCGAAGCTCGCCACCCGCTGCGAGGTGCAGGTCGCGTACGCGATCGGCAAGGCGCATCCGGTCGGACTGTTCGTCGAGTGCTTCGGCACCGAGACCGTCCCCGTGCACCGAATCCAGGACGCGGTGACACAGGTCTTCGACTTGCGGCCAGCGGCCATCATCCGCGACCTCGACATGCTTCGACCGATCTACTCGCAGACCGCGGCGTACGGGCACTTCGGCCGCGAGCTGCCGGACTTCACCTGGGAGCGCACCGACCGCGTGGAGGCGCTGCAGAACGCGGTTGGCTGAGCTTTGTGCGGGGACTGGCCGGATGCTCTCGTGTGCGGGGGGTGGCCGGATGCGGCAGCGGGCGTCTAAAGAGCGATTCGTGGCACGCTTGTCGGCCACGAATCGCGGAGCCCGCAGAGCATCCGGCCACCCCCCGCAATCGCGGCCGTGACTGAACCCTCGCACCCAGACCAGCTCGCCCTGCCCCGGCCGCCGGTGCGGCGGAGGACCCGTGCGCCCGACCCGGTGACCGACGAGCTGCCGGTTGCCCGGGTACTGGTGGACATCCCACTGGCGCATCTCGACCGGCCCTTCGACTACCTCGTGCCCACGTCCATGGCGATGACTGCCGTGCCGGGCACCCGGGTGGCGGTCCGGTTCGCCGGCCAGGATGTCGGCGGCTACCTTCTCGAACGCGCGGCGGAAAGCTCGCACGATGGGCGGCTCGCGCGGTTGCGGAAGGTGATCTCACCCGAGCCGGTGCTTGCGCCACACATTGCCACGCTGGCGCGAGCCGTGGCGGACCGCTATGCAGGGACGGTCGCCGACGTGCTTCGGCTGGCGGTCCCACCGCGACACGCGGCGGTGGAACGCGAGGACGCACCCGCAGTCGGGCG
>CAWCED010000021.1:0-18707 GCA_963794465.1 uncultured Actinomycetota bacterium
GACTCGAACACATGTTCGCTGAGGCGGTGGAGATTCGGGACCGGTTGGCCGTGTTGGTCGACCGGTTGGATCCGGATGCGGTGTCCGGGTCGGCCGCCCGCGAGCTGTGGGCGGTGCTGGACAGATCCGAACGGTTGTGCGCGGCCGGCAAGATGTTGTTGGCCCGCCGGGTGGCCGCGACGCATCAGCGCAGCGGCGGCACCCGCACTGCGGCGGAGGAGTTGGCCCGCCGGGGTGGCACCTCGGCCGGGCAGGCGGCGGAGTCGGTGACCCCCGCAGCGGCTGCCCGACCAGCGGCCGGTGGAGGCGGCGTTGCGCCGCGGGCAGCTGTATTTGCCGCAGGCCGCCGCGATCTCCGCCGCGGCGGTGGCCAACCCGGCCGAGGCGGCGCGGTTGACCGAACTCGCTGGGCGGGTGTCGCTGGCCGAGTTGCGGGAGGAGTGCGCCCGGGTCCGCGCCGCCGCGGATCCGGACCCGGACGCCACTCATCGGCGGATCCACGCCGCGCGCCGGTTGCGGCATTACACCGACCCGGAGGGCGGCTGGAACCTGACGGCCCGGGGCACCGCCCAGGCTGGGGCGGCGTTTTTGACCGTGCTGAACGCGTTCACCGATGCGATCTTCCGGCAGGCCCGCCGCGACGGCCGGTGCGAACCGCCCGAGGCCTACGCCTTCGACGCCCTGATGCAGCTGGCTGAACACGCCGCCGGGCGCTGCGACGGCCACCCGCAGCCGGCCACCGCCCGGTCCAGCAACGGGGATGTCGAGGCGACCGCCGCGGATGTCCCGGCCGGCGCTGCCGGCGGGGTGGATCAGCCGGTTGCTGATGGTGCTGGCCAACCGGGCGGTGCGCCGGCAGCAGCAGGCGACGAAGAGGACCGCGGCGGCACCGCAGACCACCCCGGCCCGGCCCGGGCAGGGGACGCATCCGCGGGCCGGCCGGGCGAGGCCAGCTCCGGACTCGCCGCCCAACCTGCCGGCGATCCGGGGATCTTCGCCGCGGCCGCGGCCGGGTCGGCGTCGTCGGGGTGTGCGGTGCGGCCGGTGTCGGTGAGTCCGCGGTATTTGGCGTTGCTGCGGGTGGACGCCGAAGCGCTGCGCCGCGGCCGGGTCCAAGGGGCAGAGCTATGTGAGATCGCCGGCGTCGGGCCGGTGCCGGTTTCGGTAGCCCGCGACCTGCTCGGCGACGCCGTGCTCAAGCTAGTCATCACCCCGGGGTGGACGTGGCCAACGTGACCCACCTGGGCCGGGGGCCGACCGCCGCGCAGCGGGCCGCGCTGTTGTGGACCAACCCGACCTGCGCGGTGGAGGGCTGTGACCGGCGGCGGATCGAGTACGACCACCAAATCCCCTGGGCCCAAACCCACCACACCCGGCTAGACGAGTTGGACCCGCTGTGCGGCTTCCACCACGACCTGAAAACCCGCCTCGGCTACACCCTGGTCCCCGGCAAAGGCAAACGCGCCTTCGTCGCCCCCGACGACCCCCGACACCCCCGACACCAGCCCGACAGCCGGGACCGGCCGACCGGAACCAGCGGACCACCCGGGCCGACCCGAGCACGACCGACCATGCGCGACACGGCCCCCGGCGCGGACCCGCCAACCCGACCCGGCCCGACAACCCGACGCCGGACCCGACGGCGCGCCGCCACCGCAGCCCAAACCACCCTGCCCGACCCACCCGGCGACCCACCGCAGGCAACCTGAGACACCATCACGGAGAGATCTGGGTCGGGCCACTACCACCATCGGCCTCAATCGCCATTGCAAAGAACTCGGTCGCACTGGCCAGGGCACGGACAGCACATCAAGCCGCAGCCGCTGACGGCAACCGCTAGAGATCCACGCCAATCCAACGGTCGCCGACCGAAGTAATCCGAACCTCGCGCACCTCGCCGCCGCTGTCACCCGAACTGCGGTGGATGTGCACCTCGAGCCGGTCTGGCCCAAGCCCTTCGGCGAGCCCTTCACCCCATTCGACGATCGTTACGGCCCGATCGAGGGTGGCCTCTAGGTCGAGGTCTTCGAGCTCGTCCCAGCCCCCGAGGCGGTAGGCGTCGACGTGGACCAGTGGCGGGCCGTCTGACAGCGACGGGTGGACTCGGGCGATCACGAAGGTCGGCGAGGTGACCGGGCCCCGCACTCCGAGACCGAAACCGACACCCTGCGCGAAGGTGGTCTTGCCGGCACCGAGCTCCCCACCCACCAGAACCAGGTCGCCGGTCTTCAGCACACCGGCGATTCGTTTGCCCAAGGCCCGCATCGCGTCCGGACTCGGGATCTCCAGCCGGGCGAGCCGGCTCATTGTTGCCGCCACCAGCGCCGAGACTTCCGTCTCTTCGGCAGGCCGGCCTCGACCCGATCGAGCAGCTCGGCGAGATGAGCGGTCACCACGTCGTGTCGTTCCAGCAGGACCATGTGACCAGCGTCGGCAACTTCGACGTAAGCCGCGCCGGACAGCTGCTGGGCCAACTCGCGGCTGTGCTCGACCGGCGTCAGCAAGTCTCCTACCGCCCCGACGACCAACACCGGCAGATCGCCGAGCACCGGCAGCGCCGCACGATCGTCGTGTTCCCTGAACACGGAAAGGAACTCCGCGACGACCTCGATCGGAGTCGAAGCGTTCATCGAGGCTGTGAACTCCACCAACGCCGGCGATCCGCCCTTGACGAACGAATAACGGCGAGTGAGGACGTAGCCGAGGTCACTGCCGACGCGTCGGCTGCGTTCGACCACCTCCGGGCGGCGGGCCAGCGCCGCCACCACGCCCGGAGCCGCCTTGTGGGTGATGCGGCCCAGCGGACCGGGCAGGCCGAGTGAAACCCGGCCGAGGTGAGCGCTCGTCGAGATCAGCGCGACGCCAACCACTCGATCGCGGAACAGGTCAGGCCGCACGTTGGCCATCGCCAACACCGTCATCCCGCCCATTGAATGCCCGACCAGCACGAGCGGACCGTCGGGAGCAACCTGGTCGATCACGTCGGCAAGGTCGCGACCCAACCGTTCAAACGTGACACTGCCCTCCGGTGCGCGCCCAGATCGCCCGTGCGAGCGCTGGTCCCAGAACACCAGCCGGGCCCGGCCGGCCAATTCCCGACGCTGGAAGTGCCAGCTGTCCTGGTTCAGGGCATAGCCGTGAGTGAACACGACCGTGAGCGGCGACGCGCTCGTACCGGCGTCGACCTCGACGTGCAGCAGCACCCCGTCATCGGTCTCGACAGTATGCGGCACACCCCGGAGTGATCCGAACTTCTCGTCGGCGTACGGGTCGTCTCGACGGAGCGACCGGCCAACGACGTACCGCTCCGCCGCGAAGCCAATCGCGGCGCCCAGCGCCGCAACGCCTACCGCCGCACCGACAGCGCCCGCTGCGCGGCCAGCAGAGACCACGCGGCTCATCCGCCGATCTCCTCCGCGCCGACGTAGATACGCGGCAAACGGGGGCCGAACCGGGTCACGATCTCGTACGAGATCGTTCCGCAGGCCTCGGCCCAGTCCTGGGCGGTCGGCTCGCCGGCAGTCCCGTCGCCGAACAGCACGACTTCGTCGCCTGCCTGCGCCACGTCGTCGCCCAGGTCCACCACGAACTGGTCCATGCAGACCCGGCCGGCCACCGGCCGGACGCGGCCGGCCGCGAGCACCGGCGCCCCGGGTCTGCCCTCACCGGATGACCCGTGGCGCGGGACGCCGTCGGCGTACCCGAGGGGCACCAGCCCCAGGCTGGTCGTCCGATCGGTCACATAAGCGTGGCCATAAGAGACGCCCTGACCTGCGCCGACCAACTTGACCAACGACAGCCGGGCCCGAACCGACATCGCCGGGCGAAGCCCCAGCTCGGCCGGAGTCGACTGGTCTGGCACCGGCGACAACCCATACACCGCCAGCCCGGGGCGCACCAGGTCGAAATGCGTGTGCGGCAATGTCAACGTCGCAGCCGAGTTCGCGAGGTGCCGCACCTCTGGCGAAACGCCCCGTCCCTCGGCGAACTCCACGGCCTCCGTGAACACTGCCAGCTGGCGGGCAACGGTCGGATGCGCGGGAGCGTCGGCGATGGCGAAGTGGGACCACAGCCCCACGACCTCCACGACGCCCTCGGCCTCGGCCTTGAGCGCAGCATCGACCAGGCCGGGCCAGTCCTGCACCGTCGCACCCGACCGGCCAAGCCCGGAATCCACCTTGAGGTGCAGTCGGCCCGGCTGCCCGGTGTCACGGGCCGCTGCGGCGATCTCGTCGACGGCCCAGGACGCGGCCGCGGACAGGTCGACGCCCGCTTCTATCGCATTGCCCCAGCGCTCACCCGGCGCTGCCAACCAGGCCAGGATCCGGCCGTCAACGCCGGCTGCCCGTAATTGAAGAGCCTCAGCGAGCACCGCCGTGCCCAACCAGGTCGCTCCACCAGCAATGGCTGCTCGCGCCGACGCGACCAGGCCGTGGCCGTAGCCATCGGCCTTGACCACAGCCAACAGCTCGGCACTGCCGGCGCGCCGGCGCAGCTCGGCCACGTTGTCGCGCACCGCCGTGAGGTCAACCCGCACCTCGGCATGCGGGACGGGCGTCGTCATGCGCCGATTCTGTCAGCCGGGCCCTGCGGCCAGCCGGTGCAGCGCGTCCGGCAGAACGTCCAGGATCGTCGTCGCGCTGGGATAGGGCGTCGTCTTCGCCGCCAGCTGGCCGGCCACCCCATGGACGTAGGCCGCCACGCTGCCGGCATCGAACGGGTCGAGACCCGCACCCAGCAGAGCGCCAGCGAGTCCGGCCAGTACGTCACCTGAGCCAGCCGTCGCGAGCACCGGCGTTCCCGTGGGGTTGGCTCGGACCTTCCCGTCGGGTGCGGCTACGAGCGTCGTCGAGCCCTTGAGCAGGACGACGGCGTTCCAACGTGCGGCCGCGTTCCGCACGTGCTGAAGTCGTTTCGCCTCGACGTCCTCGCGGGTCGTCTCGAGCAGCCGCGCGAGCTCACCGGCGTGCGGCGTGAGCAGCGCCGGCACGTCGAGTTGCTGGGGCAAGAACCGCAGGCCGTCGGCGTCGACGACGACCGGAACACCGTCGGAAAGGGCCTTGTCGAGCACTCGTCCGCCGGCGGTGTCGGGCCCCAGTCCGGGCCCGACCACCCACGCTTGCACGCGCCCCTCTCCGGCGACGCTCTCCGGCCAGCGGGCTTGCACTGCGCGGACCACATGGTCCGGACCGACATATCGCACCATGCCGGCTCCACCGCGCACCGCTCCTCCCGTCGAGAGCACTGCGGCACCGGAGTATTCGGCCGAACCTGCGACGATGCCCACGACACCACGTGCGTACTTGTCGGTTTTGCGGGCAGGGACGGGCAGCCTGGTCTGGACGTCGGCGGACTCCAGCAGCTCGACGGGCGGTTCAGGCAGGTAGGGCGCCAACCCGATGTCGACGTCCTCGACTCGTCCGGCAGCAGCAGCCCCGGGATCGACTACGAGCGCCACCTTGCGCGTACCGAACGTGACGGTGACATCCGCCACGATGTGCTCACCTGGCAGCTCGCCCGTGTCGGGGTCGACACCGCTCGGCAGGTCGACTGCGACGACCAGCCCGGCCTGCTCGGCCGCGAGCTTGGCCATCTCGGCGGCGTCCTCGCGCAGGCCGCCGGATCCGCCGATGCCGAGCAAGCCGTCGACAACCAGATCGGCACCCGCGATGGCCTGCACCGGGCTGCCGGTCACTGTCCCGCCTGCGGCGCGCAACGCGGCGAGCCCGCCGGCGTGAGCGCGGTCCGGCCGGGCCAGAACCGCGTCCACCCGGGCTCCTCGTCGGGCCAGCCGCGCACCGGCGAACAGCGCGTCGCCACCGTTGTCGCCAGCGCCGACGAGCAGTGTTACCCGCGCGCCGTACGGGCCACCGAGCAACCGGGCGCACCGGGCAGCGAGGCCGGCGGCGGCTCGCTGCATCAGGGCGCCGGCCGGAAGAGTGGCCATCAGCGCCGCTTCCGCGGCGCGGACATGCCGGACGGGGTGCGCGCCGATCACGGCTTGCTCTCCAGGACGACTACAGCCGAGGCGATTCCGGCGTCGTGGGAGAGGGACAGTAAGACGGCGTCGACGCCGAGCGCAGTGCACCGTTCTGCCACCGACCCGCGGACCTCGAACCAGGGCCGGCCGTCGTCGGAGGTCACGACTTCGGCATCGTGCCACCGCAGCCCGTGCGGCGCGCCGAGTGCCTTGGCCAGCGCCTCCTTGGCGGCAAACCGGGCCGCCAGCGATGCGATCGGCCGGTCCCGTTCCCGCTTCGTGAATACCCGCTCGAGCAGTCCCGGCGTCCGCTCGACCGTCACGGCGAAGCGCGCCACGTCGACCACGTCGATGCCCAGGCCCACGATCACCGGATCGGACCTCGGCCTCGCCTTACAGTTCGTGAAGATCGTCGTGCGGATTCGCCCGCGCGCAGATGTGCGCCGAGCAACACGACGATCTTCACGGCCCGCTTCGTACTACTCGACGGTGACGCTCTTGGCCAGGTTGCGCGGTTGGTCGACGTCGAATCCGCGCATGCTGGCCATCTCGCAGGCGAAGACCTGCATCGGGACCGTGGCGACCACCGGCTGCAGCAGCGTCGGGCACATGGGAACCCGGATCAGATGGTCGGCGTAGGGCAGCACCGCCTCGTCGCCTTCTTCAGCGACGACAATCGTCCGTGCGCCGCGGGCCCGGACTTCTTGGATGTTGCTCACGATCTTGTCGTGGAGCACGGATCGGCCGCGGGGCGACGGGACCACTACGAAGATCGGCACACCCTCTTCGACCAGCGCGATCGGGCCATGTTTGAGCTCGCCGGCCGCGAACCCTTCAGCGTGCATGTAGGCGATCTCTTTGAGTTTCAGCGCCCCCTCGAGGGCCACCGGATAACCGACGTGCCGGCCGAGGAAGAACACCGACGTCACCTGGGACAGCTCCCGCGCAAGGGCACGGACAGGCTCCATCGTCTCGAGCACCTGGTCGACCTTCGACGGCATGTCCGCAAGTTCCCGGACGACCGCGTTGATCTCGTCACCCCACTTCGTCCCCCGTACCTGGCCGAGGTACAGCGCGACTAGGTAGCAGGCGATGAGCTGGGTCAGGAACGCCTTGGTGGACGCGACTGCGATCTCCGGCCCGGCATGGGTGTAGAGCACGGCATCGGATTCGCGCGGGATTGTCGCACCATTCGTGTTACAGATGGCGAGGACCCGGGCTCCTTGTTCGCGCGCGTAGCGCAGCGCCATCAGGGTGTCCATGGTCTCGCCGGACTGACTGATCGCCACCACGAGCGTCCGCTGGCCGACGACCGGGTCGCGGTACCGGAACTCGCTGGCGAGCTCCACTTCGCACGGCACCCTGGTCCAGTGCTCGATGGCGTACTTCGCCACCATGCCCGCGTGGTACGCCGTACCGCAGGCGATGACGACCACCTTGTCGACCTCTCGCAGCTCGTCGTCGGAGAGCCGCATCTCATCGAGGAAAAGCCGGCCATCCGCCCCGATCCGGCCGATGAGCGTGTCGGCGACCGCCTTGGGCTGTTCGGCGATCTCCTTGAGCATGAAGTAGTCGTATCCGCCCTTCTCGGCGGCCGCGGTGTCCCAATGGACGTGGTAGTGCTTCTCCTGGACTGGGGCGCCCTCGAAGTCGGTGAGGGTCACGCCGTCCGGCGAGATCTCGACGACCTGGCCATCGCCGACCTCCATCGCCTCCCGCGTGTGCGAGATAAACGCCGAGACGTCGGACGCGACGAAGTTCTCGCCGTCACCGAGCCCGACGACCAGTGGGGAATTCCGACGTGCAGCCACAACCCGGTCGGGGATGTCAGCGTGAACAGCAACCAGTGTGAACGCACCGTCGAGTCGCCGACAGACCGACCGCAGGGCCTCAGCCAGGTCCATGCCAGTGGCCGCCTCCGCGGAGAGCAGATGGGCCACCACCTCGGTGTCAGTGTCGGAAGCGAACGACGTCCCGGACTCTTCGAGCTCGCTCCGAAGCCGCGCGAAGTTCTCGATGATCCCGTTGTGGATGACGGCGACCCGGTTGGATTCGTCCAGGTGCGGGTGGGCGTTACGGTCGGTGGGAGCTCCGTGGGTGGCCCACCGGGTGTGGCCGATGCCGGTGGTTGACGAGGGCAACGGGCGATCGCCGAGCGCTTTCTCGAGGTTGGCGAGTTTGCCGGCTCGCTTTGCCGAGGCGAGCGCGCCGTCAGCAACCACGGCCACACCGGCCGAGTCATACCCCCGATACTCCAGCCGGCGGAGCCCCTCTATGACGACTTCGAGCGCCTGTTGGTCGCCGACGTACCCCACGATCCCGCACACGGGCGCCAGGGTATCTCCCGGCAGGATGGGGTCGTGACACAGCCGCACGCCCTGTCCACGTTTGTGGAGCTCGACCGCGCGGCATGGGCCGGCCTGGGCGGTCACGGTGATGGTGATGCGCCGCTGCCGCTGACCGCCGCCGAGCTCGACGCAGCCCGTGGCCTGGGCGACGAGGTGGGCCTCGACGAGGTACGGGCGATCTACCTGCCACTGTCACGACTGCTCAACCTGCATGTCCGGGCAACCAACCAGCTGCACGCGAGCACCAAGACGTTCCTCTCAGAGTTCCCGGATCGCACGCCATACGTTGTTGCCATCGCAGGCTCCGTGGCCGTGGGCAAGTCGACAACCGCTCGCCTGCTCCGGTTGCTGCTCGCCCGATGGCCTGACCACCCCGACGTCGCGCTGGTGACGACCGACGGGTTCCTTCTCCCGAATGCCGAGCTCGAGCGACGAGGGCTGCTGCAACGCAAGGGATTCCCCGAGTCGTACGACCGTCGGGCCCTGTTGCGGTTCGTGGCGGCGATCAAGGCCGGCGCCGCAGACGTGACTGCCCCGGTCTATTCACACCTGAGCTACGACATCGTCCCCGATGAGCAGGTGCTCGTGCGTGGCCCGGACATCCTCCTGGTCGAAGGCCTCAATGTTCTACAACCGGCCCGTCCTCGGCGCGACGGATCCTCCGGCCTGGCGGTGAGTGACTTCTTCGACTTCTCGATCTACGTAGACGCCTCATCGGTGGACGTCCGGCGGTGGTACGTCGAGCGGTTCCTCCAACTGCGGGCGACGGCCTTCAAGCAGCCGGCCTCGTACTTCCGCCGGTACGCAGATCTCGATCACGACGCGGCCATCACCGAGGCGACCCGCCTGTGGGAAACCATCAACGGCCCCAATCTGGAGCAGAACATCTTGCCGACTCGGGGCAGGGCCACGCTGGTGCTACACAAGGGTCCCGACCACGCGGTTCAGCGCATCCGCCTCCGCAAGCTGTGACCAACCCCGTGCCCCGATTCCCGTCTTTCAAGAAAGCGGCGGCGACCCGTCGGAGAGGGCAAGGGCGGATTCGACGGCGGCGGCAAGCCGGTTCGCGATCGCTTTCGCGTGGTCCTCGGTTGCAGCCTCGACCATCACTCGGACCAGCGGTTCGGTGCCCGACGGCCTCAGCAGAACTCGGCCGGAATCGCCCAGCTCGGCCTCCGCTCGAGCAACCGCCGCCTGCAGTTCACCTGCGGATGACACCCGGGACTTGTCCACTCCCGGCACGTTGACCAGCACCTGCGGCAACCGCTGCACGACACCGGCCAGCTCCGCCAGGGGCCGGCCCGACCGTGCCACCTGGCCGAGCAGGTGGGCGGAGGTCAGCAGGCCGTCCCCAGTCGTCGCATGGTCGAGCAGGATGACGTGGCCGGACTGTTCGCCTCCGAGTGAGTAGTCGCCTGCCTTCATCGCCTCCAGCACATACCGGTCGCCCACTGCGGTGTCGAGCACCTTGATACCGGAGCGTCGCATTGCCAGCCGGAAGCCTTCGTTCGACATCACGGTGGCGACCACGGCGTCGTCGCGGAGCGTGCCTTGTGCTCGCATGGCGAGGGCGAGCACTGCCAGGATCTGGTCCCCGTCTACGACATTTCCACTTGCATCGACGGCAAGGCAGCGGTCGGCGTCGCCGTCGTGGGCGATGCCGGCTGCTGCGCGGTGGCGAATCACCAGTTCTCGCAGCCGGTCGAGGTGGGTTGAGCCGCAGCCTTCGTTGATGTTGAGCCCGTCCGGCTCGGCGAACGCGGTGACGACGTCTGCGCCAAGGCGCCGCAGCACTTCCGGTCCGGCCCGAAAGGCGGCTCCGTTCGCGCAGTCGATCACGACCCGAAGACCGTCCAGCCGGTGCGATGCCGACGCAACAACGTGAGATACGTACCGTTCGAACCCGTCGGGATAGTTGTGCACCCGTCCGACTGCGGCCCCCGTGGGACGCTCCCACGGCTCCCGCATACGCGCCTCGATGGCGTCCTCGACGGCATCGTCCAACTTGTGTCCGCCCTTGGCGAAGAACTTGACGCCGTTGTCCGGCATGGGGTTGTGGCTTGCAGAGAGCACAACGCCCAAGTCGGCACCCAGATCGCTGGTCAGGTATGCGACGGCAGGCGTCGGCAACACTCCCGCCCGGAGCACGTTGACACCGGCGCTCGCCAGCCCGGCGACGATTGCTGCCTCCAGGAACTCCCCCGACGCCCTGGTGTCACAGCCGACAACGGCAACCGGCCGGTGTCCGGCGAATGCGCCTGCCTCGCTCAGGCTGTGCGCCGCTGCGACCGACAGGTCCAGGGCGAGCTCTGCGGTGAGGTCCCGGTTGGCCAGCCCTCGGACGCCGTCGGTACCGAAGAGACGGTCCACAAAAGCCTCCAACGGGCCGAGAAAGCGCGTCGGCCCCGGAGCGTATGCCCCAGGGCCGTGTGCTGCAGGCGCCAGCGATCGGTCAGCGCTTGCTGTACTGCGGCGCCTTACGAGCCTTCTTCAGGCCCGCCTTACGGCGCTCCTTGGCCCGCGCGTCCCGGGTCAGGAACCCGGCCTTCTTCAGCAGTGAACGGTTGTTGTCGGTGTCGGCCGTGTTCAGAGCCCGGGCGATCCCCAGCCGAAGTGCTCCGGCCTGGCCAGTTACGCCGCCACCGTGGATGCGCGCCACGACGTCGTACCTACCTTGGAGTCCGACTTCGACGAACGGCGACTCCACCGCCTGCTGGTGCACCTTGTTGGGGAAGTACCCCTCCAGCGTGCGCCCGTTGATGGTCCACTGGCCGGTACCGGGTACCAGCCGGACGCGTGCGATTGCCTCCTTGCGGCGACCTGTCGCGTCGGCGGGTTCAACCGCAGATTGACGCGCCGGCACCGTCTGGGTGGATTCGGTGTTGTCTGGTGTGGCGGGCTCAGCATCCGGCTCGACGGCTGCCTCGACGGCCTCGGCAGTCGGCATCTCGATGGTGGTGTCGGTCATGTCCTCGATCCCGGGAACGGTCACTGGGCGACCTGGCTGATCGTGTACGGCACCGGCTTCTGCGCCCGGTGGGGATGCTCCGGCCCGGAGTAGACCTTGAGCTTGGACAGCATCTGCCGGCCGAGGGTGTTGTGCGGAAGCATGCCCTTGACGGCCTTCTCGACAACCCGACGCGGATTCTGGGCAAGCAGCACGTCATAAGACGTCGCCCGGATCCCACCAGGGAACCCGGAGTGTCGGTACTCGACCTTGTCTGCCCGCTTGGTTCCCGTCAAGGCGACCTTTTCGGCGTTGACGATGATGACGAAGTCACCCGTGTCGACATGTGGGGCATAGATCGGCTTGTGCTTGCCGCGCAACAGGGTGGCGACCTGGGCCGCAAGCCGACCGAGCACAACGTCGGTGGCGTCGATCACGTGCCATTGGCGCTGGACGTCGCTCGGCTTCGGGCTGAACGTGCGCAAGGTGGGCCTTCGCTTGGTCGAGGGATGCTGCGGTCGGGCTGGTGCGCGCTCTCAGACCGGCCGGTGACCGGCGGCACACACAACGACTGCCCAGGATACCGGGCAGGTCAGCAGGGGGTCAAAACCGGCTACCCATTGCACTTCAATGATCAAAGCCGTGGCGAAAACCCGAAATCAGGCTGGAGGCGCGTTTTCGATCATTGAAGTCGCCATGTTGGGGCTGAGGTGATCGTGGCGGGGCCGGGTCGCGAGGACGATACTGCCGGACACTAGACGTGTCCGATCAAGTCGAGGAGTCGCGATGCCGGAGCCGACCAAGATCCAGCTCGACGAGTCCGAACTGCCCCGTCAGTGGTACAACCTCATCCCCGATCTCCCGGCGCCCCCGCCACCGGTCCTGCACCCGGCGACGCACGAGCCGGTCGGTCCCGACGACCTGGCTCCGTTGTTCGCGATGGCTCTCATCGGCCAGGAGGTCACCCAGGAGTCCTACGTCGACATTCCGGCGGAGGTTCTGGACGTCTACCGACTCTGGCGGCCGACGCCGCTCTACCGGGCGCACCGGTTGGAGAAGGCACTAGGAACCCCGGCGCATATCTACTGCAAGTACGAAGGAGTCAGCCCAGTTGGCTCCCACAAGCCGAACACTGCCGTCCCCCAGGTCTTCTACAACGCCCAGGAGGGCATCCACCGATTGACCACGGAGACCGGTGCCGGCCAGTGGGGCAGCGCGCTGGCCTTCGCGTGCGCGTTGTTCGGGGTCGAATGCGAGATCTGGCAGGTGCGCGCCTCCTACGACGGCAAGCCGTACCGGAAGTCGATGATGGAGACGTACGGCGCGACGGTTCATCCCAGCCCCTCCGACCTGACCGAGGCCGGCCGGAAGATCCTGGCCGACGATCCCGACTCGCCGGGCAGCCTCGGCATTGCCATCAGTGAGGCGGTCGAGGTCGCGGCGACTCACGAGGACACCCGGTACTCACTGGGCAGCGTGTTGAACCACGTCCTCATGCACCAGACCGTCATCGGCCAGGAGGCATTGGCCCAACTGGCGAAGGTCGGAGAGACGCCGGACGTGATCTTCGGGTGTACGGGCGGCGGCTCCAACTTCGGCGGCCTGGCGTTCCCATTCCTACGAGAGAAGCTTGCCGGCCGGATGGACCCGCGGATCGTCGCCGTCGAGCCTTCGGCGTGCCCGTCGCTGACCCGAGGCCGCTACACCTACGACTACGGCGATACCGCCGGAATGACGCCGCTGTTCAAGATGCACACGTTGGGCCACGACTTCATCCCCGAGCCGATCCATGCCGGCGGGCTGCGCTACCACGGCATGTCGCCGCTGATGTCGCATGTCTACGAGCTCGGCCTGATCGAAGCCGTCGCGAAGAACCAGAACGAGTGCTTCGCCGCCGGCGTCCAGTTCGCCCGGACCGAAGGCATCGTCCCCGCGCCTGAGCCGACGCACGCTGTCGCCGCATGCGTCGAGGAGGCCCGGCGGTGCGCTGAGAGCGGTGAGGAGAAGGTGATTCTCACCGCCCTGTGCGGTCACGGTCATTTCGACATGAGTGCCTACGACCGCTACCTCGCCGGCGATCTACCCGACTACGACTACCCCGCCGAGGCCATCGAGCAAGCGCTGACCAGGCTTCCCGACGTCGACCTCTGATCCACGTAGCCCGGGTTGAAAGCTGCTCCCGGGTGGGTAATGTCACGACCACTGGCTTCAGGAGGCCCCGATGTCGCTGCGCCGCGCCGCCATGGTCCTGTTCTCAGCACTGCTCGCCGGCGCGGTCACCGCACCGGCTTCTCAGGCCAGTCCGAACGACGTTGGCGACAGCGAGTTTCGCGCGCGGCACTCACTCCGCTCTGCGGTCACCGATGAGCGGTTCTATTTCGTCATGGCGGACCGCTTCGAGAACGGGAGCGCCGCCAACGACACCGGCGGTCTGGGCGGCGACCCGCTTGTGTCCGGGTTCGACCCCACCAAGCGAGGGTTCTACAACGGCGGTGACCTGAAGGGGTTACTCGACCGGATCGACTACATCCAGGGCCTGGGAACGACGTCGATCTGGCTGACGCCCAGCTTCAAGAACAAGGCCGTCCAGCTCGAGGACGGCCCTTCGGCCGGCTACCACGGCTATTGGATCACCGACTTCACCCAGATCGATCCGCACCTGGGCACCAACGAAGAGCTTCGTGCCCTCGTCGATGCCGCTCACGCGCGCGGCATGAAGGTCTATTTCGACATCATCACCAACCACACGGCGGATGTGATCGGCTACCGGGAGGGCGCCCGTCAGCCGTACGTCTCCAAGGACGTTGAGCCCTACCTGACCGCGTCAGGCGTGCCATTCGACGACCGGGACTATGCCGGAACGAACTCGTTCCCGCTGCTGAGCCCAACGGTTTCCTTCCCCTATACGCCCGTTCTCGATCCAGCAGAGCAGAACCTGAAGGTGCCCTCCTGGCTCAACGACGTCACGCTCTACCACAACCGCGGCGACACCACATTCGTCGGCGAGAACTCCTGGTACGGCGACTTCTTCGGGCTGGACGACCTGTTCACCGAGCACCCGCGAGTCGTCAGGGGCATGATCGACATCTACAAGACCTGGATTGCCGACTTCGGCGTCGACGGTTTCCGTATCGACACCATGAAGCACGTCAACGACGAGTTCTGGCAGAAGTTCGGACCCGAGGTCCTGCGGTTCGCCCGCGAGCAGGGCAAGCGCGAGTTCTTCATGTTCGGTGAGGTCTTCGACACGACGAAGAGCTACACGTCGCACTTCAGCACCCACGACCGGATGCAGGCGGTCCTGGACTTCCCGTTCCAGGATGCAGCCCGCAAGTTCGCGTCGCAGGGCCAGCCGACCAGCCAGCTCGAAACGTTCTTCGTCGGCGACGACTGGTACACCGACGCCAACTCCAACGTCTACCAACTGCCCACGTTCCTCGGCAACCACGACATGGGCCGGGTCGGGTTCTTCGTCCAGTCCGACAACCCCGGAGCGGGCGACCCTGAATGGTTGGCCCGCGACCGGCTGGCGCACGAGCTGATGTACTTCTCGCGGGGCAACCCGGTCATCTACTACGGCGACGAGCAAGGCTTCACCGGCGCCGGCGGGGACCAGTTGGCCCGTCAGACCTTGTTCGCCAGCCAGGTGCCCGACTATCTCGACGACGACCTGCTCGGCACGAGCAACACCCATGCCCAGGACAACTTCGTCCCGTCGCATCCGCTGTACCAACAGATCGGCGAGCTCGCGGCGCTCACCAGTGAACATCCGGCGCTGCGAGACGGCGCGCACCAGCACCGGTACTCCACGGATGTCGCCGCCGGTATCTACGCCTTCTCCCGCATCGACCGGGACGAACAGCGCGAGTACATCGTCGCGCTGAACAACAGCGAGCAGCCGCAGACCGCCGCTATCCCGACCTATGACGACAAGCGGCAGTTCCGCCTCGTGTACGGCGACGGCCCACGGCAGGTGAAGTCCAACTCCGACACAGAGCTCACTCTGACCGTGCCACCCCTGTCAGCCGTCGTGTACAAGGCGGCCGGGCGGATCCCGCATTCGAAGTCCGCGCCTGACATCGCACTCGGCAGGCCGGCTCCGGCACCTGAATCGCATGGCCGCATGCTGGTGTCCGCCGACGTCGACGGATCCTCGTTCTACGAGGTGACGTTCTACGCCAAGGTCGGCAACGGCAAGTGGAAGTCGATCGGGACCGACGACAATGCGCCATACCGCGTTTACCACGACACCAGTCCGTACTCGCCGGGAACCTCGCTGGAGTACCGGGCGGTGGTGCTCGACAATGCCGGGCACACCAAGACCAGCGGGTCACGCAGCACGAGGGTTCCCGCACCACTGGTCACGATCCAGGTGCCGAACGAAGGAAGTCACGTGCGCGGGACCGTCGAGGTGCGCGCGATCGCCGACCCGGAGAAGCCGACTCATGTCGTGCGCTTCCAGCGAAGAATCGCCGGCGGCGAATGGACCCGGATCGGGACTGACGACTCGTCCCCGGCGTACACGGTGTTCGACGTATTGCCCACGGACCTCGCGGAGGGAACTCCGATCGAGTACCGGGCCATCCTGATCACGGCCGAGGGAACCCGGGTGACCAGCGCGGTGCGGACGGTATTCGCGGCTGGGCCGCCTGCGGAATCGGTGACTCTGCGGTACTTCCGGCCGGCCGGCGACTACGGCACCCCAGAAGACGGCTGGGGTCTGCATATGTGGGGGAACGCTGTGGACCCGGATGTGCTGGCGCAGATCATGTGGGACAACCCATGGCCGCGGGAGACCGAGCTGGCGGACGGCTGGGCCGTGTACGAGATCCCACTGGTCGACGACACCCAGCAGGTCAACTTCATCATGCATCTGCCTGGTCGGGACGACGTGCCAGCCGGTAGGGAGCCGGGCGGCGACCGGTCGTTCCTGCCGATCGACAGCCCCGATGGCGTCTGGATCGTGCAGGGTGATCCGACGGTCTACACCGAGGAACCGCCAACGCCGTAACTGCAGACGACGTCAGGGCCGGGCTCGGACGACACGACCCTCGTCCCACACCGGTTCGGGCGATTCATACACCTGGCCGTCGCCGCCGAAGACCAGGTAGCGGTCGAACCCACGCGCAAACCACCGGTCGTGTGTTGCTGCGAGTACGGTGCCCTCGAATGCCGACAAGCCGTCCTCCAACGCCTCCGCGGAAACCAAATCCAAGTTGTCGGTCGGCTCGTCGAGCACGAGGAGTGTTGCGCCGGACAGCTCGAGCAGCAGGATCTGGAACCGGGCCTGCTGGCCGCCGGACAGTGTGCCGAACCGTTGCTCCGACGCGTAGGCCAGCTCGTACCTGTCGAGCGCTCGGCTGGCTTGTTCCCTGGGCATCCCGTCGCGGTGCCCGTCGCCTCGGTGCAGGACCTCCAGTAGCGTGCGCCCGATCAGCTCGGGGTGCTCGTGGGTCTGCGCGAACCAACCCGGGCGGACCCGCGCGCCGAGTCTGGCCAGGCCGGTGTGAGCCACAGGTTCGACCGGTGTGTCGTCGACGGGCCGATGCTCACCGTCTGGGTCGGTTCCACCGGCCGCGAGGAGGCGCAGAAAGTGTGACTTGCCCGACCCGTTCGAGCCGAGGACCGCCACCCGCTCGCCGTACCAGACCTCCACGTCAAACGGCCGCATCAGCCCGGTCAGCTCCAAATGCTCGCAGACGACCGCCCGCTTGCCGGTGCGTCCACCGCGCAGCCGCATCCGCACGTCCTGCTCTCGTGGGATGGCCTGTGGAGGGCCGGCCTCCTCGAACTTGCGCAGCCGAGTCTGAGCTGCTTGGTACCGCGAGGCCATGCCGTCGTTGTAGGCCGACTTCAGCTTGTACATCAAGACGAGCGCCTTGAGCTTGGCGTGCTCCTCGTCCCAGCGGCGGCGAAGCTCCTCCAGCCTCGCGAGCCGCTCCCGGCGAACGTCGTGGTAGGTCGCGAAGCCGCCCCCGTGGACCCACGCCGTGTTCCCAACGGTCCCCAGCTCCAGCGTGACGATTGACGTTGCCGTCCGAGCCAACAGCTCGCGGTCGTGGCTGACGAAGAGGACGGTCTTCGGGGTTTCGATCAGCCGATCCTCGAGCCACTGCTTGGCCGGCACGTCGAGGAAGTTGTCCGGCTCGTCCAGGAGGAGTACCTCGTCGACCCCCCGCGACAGAGCCTCCAAGACAAGCCGCTTCTGCTCGCCTCCGGACAGCGTGCCGAGCTGCCGCCACTTGCACTTTTCGTATGGCACTCCGAGGGCAGCGGTCGTGCACACGTCCCACAGGACCTCGGCCTCGTATCCGCCAGCCTCGTTCCATTCGGTGAGAGCGTGGGCGTAGGCCATCTGAGTGGGTTCGTCGTCGTGTTCCATCATCGCGAGTTCGGCTGCCTCGAGCGCCGCCGAGGCTGATCGCACCCGGGTCGGCGCGACGGACAACAACAGATCGCGAACGTTTGTCGAGCCACCCCCGACGAACTGACGCATGACGCCGACGCCGCCCGACCTGGTGACAGCTCCGCCGGCCGGATCGATGTCGCCGGCAATGATGCGGAGCAGGGTGGTCTTCCCCGAGCCGTTCGCGCCCACGAGCGCCACCTTCGCGCCGTCCCCTACCCGGAACGAGACCTCATCGAGCAACACGCGCCCGTCCGGCAGCGTGTACGAGACCGAGTTCAGGTCGACATGGCCCACGAGGATCCAGTCTCACTGGTCGCGCGGCTCGGCTGCCAATCACTTTCGACGGCGTGACCCTCCCTCTTGACCTGTTGATCACGGCGAAGTGGTTGGACAAACGGGCAGCAGGCAGCCACTGCGCCATGATCAACGGAACGGGAGCGCGGATCCTCTACGTGATGCCGTGTTTCTTGAGGATGGCCTCGATGTCGGAGAAGTCGTCCTCCGCTGGCGCCTTCGCCGCGACCTCGCCCTTCGGGGCGCGCCCGGAAGCTGCCGGCGGGCGCGTGGATTGCCGACCCTCGAGGCGCTGGCCGACGACGAACAGGATGCCGGCGAGCGCCAGTGCGACGATACCGAGCCAGGCGAGCGGGCTGAGCGCGATTCCAGCAACAAAACTGACGACGCCGATCGCAGACGCGCCCATCAGAAGGAACCCAATCGCCGCCAGCTGGAGCGCGCCCGCTGAGCCCTTGGATCTGGCCCGCCCGATCGAAAGGGCGACCAGGCCGGCGCCGACCGCGGCAATGGCGATGGAGATGACGTCCTGCAGCATCCCTCCAGGCTACGCGAGCAGTGCAGGGCGCGAATCAGGGTCGTCCCTGGTTCGCCCCTGACTATCCAAACGGCCGCCGCGGTCAACCGGAGCTCGACAGTGTGCGTCTGCTGCGCGCCCGTTCAGCTCGGGCAGCGAGCTCGTCGTCTGGTGGATACCCGACGGCCTCGAGCGTCAGCCCGTGTGGCGGC
>CAWCED010000022.1:0-30113 GCA_963794465.1 uncultured Actinomycetota bacterium
GTGCGGTGGCTGGCACGCCGTCAGTCGCGATCCTGCGTCATTTCGCAGTGCCGCATTACCGCGACGACGCTACCGCCGGGATGAGCTGCCGAGGTCATGACGGCAGCAGCGGAAATCCGGTCGACCGAGCCCGACGGTGGCCGCGGACGTAGGTGCGTCTCTCACCCTCCGGCCGCAAGGCCTGAGGCTCCTTGCCGCCGAGGCGTTCCGGCGAGCGAAAACGGCCCGCTCCCGGCCTGCGGCGTCAACGGCTCGATGCGGTTGACCAGGGCCCGGCGCTCCCCCCGCCTGCGGCGTCAACAGCTGGGTGCGGTTGACCAGGGCCCGGCGCTTCCCGGCTCCTAGCAAAGGCGATGAGGCGTCGTCCGGGTCAGCTCGTCGGTGGGTCGCCGGGTGGGTCGGGCAGGGTGGTTTGGGCTGCGGTGGCGGCGCGCCGTCGGGTCCGGCGTCGGGTTGTCGGGCCGGGTCGGGTTGGCGGGTCCGCGCCGGGGGCCGTGTCGCGCATGGTCGGTCGTGCTTGGGTCGGCCCGGGTGGTCCGCTGGTTCCGGTCGGCCGGTCCCGGCTGTCGGGCTGGTGTCGGGGGTGTCGGGGGTCGTCGGGGGCGACGAAGGCGCGTTTGCCTTTGCCGGGGACCAGGGTGTAGCCGAGCCGGGTCTTCAAGTCATGGTGGAAGCCGCACAGCGGGTCCAACTCGTCTAGCCGGGTATGGCGGGTTTCGGCCCGGGGATTTGGTGGTCGTACTCGATCCGCCGCCGGTCACAGCCCTCCACCGCGCAGGTCGGGTTGGTCCACAACAGCGCGGCCCGCTGGGCGGCGGTCGGCCCCCGGCCCAGGTGGGTCACGTTGGCCACGTCCACCCCGGGGTGATGACCAGCTTGAGCACGGCGTCGCCGAGCAGGTCGCGGGCTACCGAAACCGGCACCGGCCCGACGCCGGCGATCTCACATAGCTCTGCCCCTTGGACCCGGCCCCGGCGCAGCGCTTCGGCGTCCACCCGCAGCAACGCCAAATACCGCGGACTCACCGACACCGGCCGCACCGCACACCCCGACGACGCCGACCCGGCCGCGGCCGCGGCGAAGATCCCCGGATCGCCGGCAGGTTGGGCGGCGAGTCCGGAGCTGGCCTCGCCCGGCCGGCCCGCGGATGCGTCCCCTGCCCGGGCCGGGCCGGGGTGGTCTGCGGTGCCGCCGCGGTCCTCTTCGTCGCCTGCTGCTGCCGGCGCACCGCCCGGTTGGCCAGCACCGCCAGCAACCGGCTGATCCACCCCGCCGGCAGCGCCGGCCGGGACATCCGCGGCGGTCGCCTCGGCATCCCCGTTGCTGGACCGGGCGGTGGCCGGCTGCGGTGGCCGTCGCAGCGGCCGGCGGCGTGTTCAGCCAGCTGCATCAGGGCGTCAAAGGCGTAGGCCTCGGGCGGTTCGCACCGGCCCTGGCGGCGGGCCTGCCGGAAGATCGCATCGGTCAACACGTTGAGCACGGTCAAAAACGCCGCCCCGGCCTGGGCGGTGCCCCGGGCCGTCAGGTTCCAGCCGCCCTCCGGGTCGGTGTAATGCCGCAACCGACGCGCGGCGTGGATCCGCCGATGAGTGGCGTCGGGGTCCGGATCCGCCGCGGCGCGGACCCGGGCGCACTCCTCCCGCAACTCGCCCAGCGACACCCGCCCAGCCAACTCGGTCAACCGCGCCGCCTCGGCCGGGTTGGCCACCGCCGCGGCGGAGATCGCGGCGGCCTGCGGCAAAGACAGCTGCCCGCGGCGCAACGCCGCCTCCACCGGCTGCTGGTCGGGCAGCCGCTGCGAGGTGGTCACCGACTCCGCCGCCTGCCCGGTCGAGGTGCCGCCCCGGCGGGCCAACTCCTCCGCCGCAGTGCGGGTGCCGCCGCTGCGCTGATGGGTCTGAGCGACCCGGCGGGCCAACAACATCTTGCCGGCCGCGCACAACCGTTCGGATCTGTCCAGCACCCCCACAGCTCGCGGGCGGCCAACCGGACACCGCATCCGGATCCAACCGGTCGACCAACACGGCCAACCGGTCCCGGATCTCCACCGCCTCAGCGAACATGTGTTCGAGTCTAAGAGTGCGGTCTGACAAACCGCGAAGCATCACATCTGCTCGGCGACGCCCTGTGTGTAACTACTGGCGAGCACGCACGGCATATCGGCGACGATCTTGCGCGGGATCCAGTCGCATAGCAGCAGTTCGATGTTTCGCCGGGCTCTATCGCACCGGATCGCCAGGCGCCCGTACCGGGTCCCCGAACCACAGCAGTGAATCCAGCAGGGTCGATGATCATCATCGTCGACCCCCCCGGCACGCCTTGGCGGTCATTGCCGGTGTTACGAGATCCGGGCGCAAATCATGACCGCATTGCCGTCCGGGTCGGCAACGTAGGCCATCCGCTCGTTCCACGGCTGATCCATCGGCTCGTACAAGACGGCGTGACCGGCGGCACGCAGCACGGCGACCGCCTCGTCGACGTCGTCTGTGTATACGCACATCTCGAACGATTTGGCGCCCGGTCGCACCGGCAGCCCGTGGTACGGAGGCGTTGCGCTTGGGCCGGCAAGTGCCAACCCTGAGTGGTCCGCCAAGGTAAGCGATACGAACGTCGGTTCTCCGTCGAGCGGAAACCGGAATGTCTGAGTCATGCCGAGTGCGTCCCGGTAGAACGCCAACGCCTTCGACAGGTCCGCCGTGTAGATGATCGGAAACGCCTCGTGGTAGGCCATGCTGCGAGCCTGTCCCGTTCCGCCGCCCGCGGTCCAGGGTGCGTGGCCGATTCAGGAGAATGACCACTAGGGTGTGACGCCATGCCGGGGCGGCCGCTGCACAAGCTCGTCGACCCAGGGTGGGCCGATGTTCTGGAACCAGTGGCGAACGGGGTCGCCGCCATGGGGGACTTCCTCCGCTCAGAGCTCGCGGCAGGCCGGTCGTACTTGCCAGCCGGACCGAATGTGTTGCGAGCGTTCACGCAACCCTTCGACGACGTGCGGGTGCTCATCGTCGGACAGGACCCGTATCCGACACCCGGACACGCAGTCGGCCTCAGCTTCTCGGTAGCCCCGCACGTTCGGCCGCTTCCGGGAAGCTTGGTCAACATCTTTCGCGAGTACGTCGACGACCTCGGTTATCCCGAACCGAGTACCGGCGACCTTTCTCCGTGGGCCGAACACGGCGTACTCCTGCTCAACCGGGCGCTGACGGTTGCCCCGCACCGGCCGGCCGCACACCGCGGGAAGGGCTGGGAGGAGGTCACAGAGCAGGCGATCCGGGGCCTCGCGGCCCGAAGTACCCCACTCGTCGCGATCCTGTGGGGTAGGGACGCCCGGAACCTGCGGCCCCTGCTTACCGGCGTGCCCTGCATCGAGTCCGCCCATCCGAGCCCGATGTCGGCGCGCAACGGGTTCTTCGGCTCCCGGCCGTTCACCCGCGCAAACCAGCTCCTGGTCGACCAGGGGGTCGAGCCGGTCGACTGGAAGTTGCCCTGATCCGCGCCTATTTCTCGGCGACGGCTCGCTCAGAGCGGCGGCGAACAAGCGAGAAAGCGTCGACGCCGGAACGCAGACCGGGATCAGCAATGCGCTGACCCCCAAGGGCTACGACAAGAGGGTGATCAACGTCGGCAGGGTCTGGCAGGGAATCGGGCTATATGCGGACGAAGGAGGCGGCTGACCGATGAAAGTGACAGGGTTGTGACGGGTTCAAACCTTTGCCCGCGTATGCGCACTCGCGCATGGATGCAATGCCCACTACCCGTCACCCCAGATCACTCCTGAAGGGCTGGTGTCACCGTCGCTATTGCGGTGTGGGGAATTGTGGTTGGTTCCATCGGCGGAACGACTTGATCTGTTTCAGCGTGTATCGATGGAGCGCGGCGTAGCAGATGAGGAAGCCGAGCACGCCGGCCGCGGCCGCGATGGCAGGTCCGGTTCCCACGACCGAGGCGGCCATGGCGGCGATCACCCCGGCGAGCGTGGCGTTCACCACAGCGAGCATGCCGGGGGTGGTGACGAACGCGTGCGTGCCGCGCATTTGCTCCCGCCATGGTGTCGCGCCCAGGGTGGTCATCACGCCGGTCTCGTCGTCATAGGGCGAGGTCATGAAGTACGGCGCCAGGTCAGGTTCTCGTTCGAGGTAGGCGTGTCGGATGCGGTTCATGCCGATCACCCATTGGACGTCTTCGAAGTTGTTCTGGACGAGTCGGACCAACGTCGACAGGCCGATGAACAGCACCACCGGCATCAGCACCAGCGCGAAGGTGGTGAACCGCTCGTCGAACTCCGACGCCTGGGCAACCAACGCCAGCGCGACGACCGAGCCGGTCAGGATGGTCAGGAACAATCCGGCGCGGGCGAAGGCCTCGTTAAAGCCCTGGCTTCGGGTGGCGAGCAGGCTCCAGTGCTCGGTCGTCAGCACCTGCATCGCATAGGACGGCGCATCGGACTGCACATCGGACTGCGCGTGGACCTTGGGCGGGCGGCGTTCTTCCATGCGCTAAGACTGTCCGAACTCCGACGGACCGTCACGGCATCCGCGGACCGCTCGCGCTGCTGCCGGAGCCCGAGCAACCGTTTCTCTCCCCGCCGCAGAAAAAAGGATGTCGCGTGATCGCGCCTTTACTCTTCGCGGCATGTGCAGATGTTGGTGGTGGGCACAGCGGTCGGAAAGGCGCCCATGCTCATGCTCCGAACGCGGCTGCCGCACGTGCACCTTGGTCTGACCTTGCACGAGGGCGGGCGCCATCCACGATCGTCGACGTCGCGGTCTCAAGGGCACCCTTGCCGTGTTGACACCGGCATTTGCGTGGGCGAGGCGCCTCTCGCCACCCCCTGGAGGTCGCGGGTTTCGGGCCGGGCTTTGCCTTGGTTGCGCCACAATCGGTCGTGCAGATCTGCCGACGCCCCTCATCTGACTAGGGAGCTACCACGCCGTCCCGCGCGATTGTCACTTGCCCACGAGCTTGAACGCATGGTGTGTCTTCCCGGTGCGGTGCGAGTACACGACCCACGCGAGGCTCAACGCTTCGAGCCAGCGTGCACTCTCGATGCCACCCATGTCGATGACCGGCCAGCCGAAGTCCTCGAGCAGGGCAGTCACCGTCTGCTTGGCACGATCGTCATCACCAGCGATGAACATGTCGGGATCCCCTCCGCTCAGGGTGGGATCAACCATTACCTGTGCGACGACGGTGTTGAGTCCCTTCACGACATGAGCCTGTGGAAGCAGCCGCTGGATACGCTCGCCGAGTGAATCCGTGGTGCCGACAAACAGTCCGGGACGCCCGGAGGAGAAGTCCAGAGGGTCACTGGCGTCGAGAACGACCTTCCCGTTGAAGGCCTCGATGCCCGCGAGCCGGACAACGTCCTCGGCCGCGCTGCCGAGGATCGACAAGACGACCACGTCGCCGAAGCGTGCAGCGTCTTCGAACCTGCCGACGTGAGCGTCCGGGCCCGCGCCAGCTCGCCAGGGCTCCAGTTTGGCGGGATCGCGGGAGCCGAGCATTACGGGATGACCGTGCTTGATGAATGCCGTGCCGAGTGTCTGGGCGGCCGACCCGGAACCCAAGATGCCGATTCTCGAGCGTCTGCTCACAGGGTGCCGTCACCAGTGATGGAGCTGCGGCCGGATGTCGGCAAACGCGTCGTCCAGGTAGTACGGCACGGTGACATCTCCCGGCGGGACGATGCGGTCGATGTCGGCGAGCAGCTCTGGGTCCAGCACCACCTCCAGCGCCGCCAGCTGTGCCGTGAGCTGCTCAACGTTTCGCGGCCCCAAGACGATGCTCGCCACGCCTGGACGCTGCAAGGTCCAGGCGAGGCTGAGGGCAATGAGGGAGACGCCGTTCCGGTTCGCACATTCAGCCAGGGCCGCAACCGCCGTGGTGGCGGTGGACGTGAAGTGCTTGGCGCCCCAGTCGTCGTTCGGCGACAGTCGTCCGCCCGATGTCGCGCCGGCATTGAGATACTTGCCGGTCAGGAGACCTCCGGCAAGAGGGGACCAGACCGTGATCGCGGTTCCGTGCGTGAGCGCGGCCGGCACCAGCTCGCGTTCTACACGTCGGTCGAGGAGGTGATAAGCGGCCTGCTCGACGACCGGCCGGTTGATACCAAGGTCGTGTGCGCACCACAAAGTCTCGACGAGCTGCCACCCGGCGAAGCCCGATGTGCCGATGTACCGGATCTTCCCGGCATGCACCAGATCGTCGAACGCGCGGAGTGTTTCATCAATGGCCGTCTGGGTGGACGGCCGGTGGACGTAGTAGATGTCAATGTGGTCGGTGTTCAGCCGGCGAAGGCTTGCCTCGCAGGCGGCAATGACCGCGCGACGTGACGTGCCTCCTGAGTTCGGATCATCCTCGTCCGTCGGAACGGAGAACTTCGTCGCCAGCACGAGCCGGTCGCGCTCTGGGCCGATCAGACGTCCGACGATCTGCTCGCTCAGCCCACCCGCGTAGATGTTGGCCGTGTCCACCACGTTGATCCCGGCATCCATGGCCAGATCGAACAGGCGCGCGGCCTCCTCTTCGTTTGTCTTGCTGCCAAACCCCATCGAGCCAAGCGAGAACGGGCTGACCATCAGACCGGTGCGACCGAGGGGCCGTGTGGCCATGTTCATGAGCACCCCCACAGATAGCCGAGATCGCTGCGCTCTCCGCAGAACTCGTTGCCTTCGATGTCGACCATCGTCACCCATCCGGTTCCGTCCGGTCGACGATGGTCGCTCCCAGCGCCTCCAGCCGTTCGACCTCGTCGTCACGGCGGACTCCCTGCGGCTGCAGATCCAATTGGACCCGGTTCTTGATGGTCTCGCCCTCCGGGAGACGTCCGCAATACGTCCCCTCGGTCCTTGCTAGTCACCGGCGGACGATCACTCTAAGGTCGAAGTAGCCCCGACTGATCGAGGCGTATCTCGCCAGCCCGGACACGGCGCACGGCGATGAAGTCGAGGAGTTCATGGCCAGCCCACGGCCACATCCGGCGACGACGACCATCTGTTGCAGACACCTATGGCGTGGGTGGACTGCGGCTGATCCTGGCGTTATGCGGATACCTGTCCGATAGTCGAGGTATGCGGGAGTGAGCGCGCGTCGGAAGCCGGACCCGGATGTCGTGAGCAGATATGACGACCCACCGGACGAGATCCTCGATCTCGTCCGCCCAGGGCGGCGCGAACGAAGCGACCCGCCCGAGTCGCTCCCGCCCCTACAGATCGGCGAGCCTTCCGGAGGCGACGACGAAACTGCCGAACGCGGCAGTCGGCCGCGATGGTGGCAATGGGCCATCCCGACTGTCGCGGTCGTCGCCGGCCTGATCGTGGGCGTGCTCGGCTCCTATGCGCGCCGCGACGCCGCCGACCTCGCTGCCGCAGAGTCCGAGGTCGATCTGATCGTGGGCGCCCCGGTGATGGTCACCGCGCCAGACACGCCCTTTCAGGTGCCGCTGTACAACGCCGGCGCGCTGGAAGTCGAGCTGCTGTGGATACGCCCGAAGGGGTGGACCGTGGCGGAGACAGCAACCCGGCATCCGATCGCCCTGCCTCCGAACCGATGGGTACCGGTCCGGGTCCGAGCGATTCCCGACTGCACGGATATCGTCAGCGAAGACGTCGCCGAGATGAAGGTGCGCACGCGGACGCGGGAAAGGGTGATCACATTACCGCTGCCGATGGCCGGCCTCATGCGCGACGTCCACACGTCCGTTTGCCGGTCGTTCGACCAACTCGGTGCCTACGTCGAGCGGGGTCGAAATCGTGCCGCCCTTGCGAGCGGACACATTGACGATGCGGCTACAGATTCATGCTGACGACCCGAATCTGCGGTTCGCGCTCACGGACTTGACCGCTACCGCTCCCGGATTCGGGTTGATCCATGCTTCACTCCCCGTGCAGTTTGAGCCCGGAGAGGTCGGCCCCGACGTATCGCGTCCTGTGGACGTCACCTGGGAGATCGTCAATTGTGAGGCGGTCCAAGCCCTGAACGATGTCTATCTGGAGCTTGGGTTCGAGAGCACCAACGGTGACCGGCAAACAGGTAGGGCGCCTCTGCCCGGACGTGCCCTTGCCGCACTGGCTCGCTTCGACGCCGACCAGTGTGGAGTCGCCCCAAGGGATGCGACGCTGGCACCGAAACTGATATCGCTGATAGCAAGTTGTTGCAGTTGTAGTTCCACGCACGTTCTCGAACGCCCGCGGACACCACGCTCGCGGGCGTTTGTCGTACGACGGTTCGGACGGGATCTCGGCCGCAGCAGCCGATGGATCCGCACGGAGCGGATCCCACGAAGTCCCGGAGGACATCGCACATGGCACAGGGAACCGTCAAGTGGTTCAACGACGAGAAGGGCTACGGCTTCATCGCCCAGGACAGCGGCGAGCCGGACGTCTTCGTCCACTACTCGGCGATCACGTCGGAGGGCTACCGCTCGCTCGACGAGAACCAGCGCGTCGAGTTCGAGATCGTCCAAGGTCAGAAGGGCCCGCAGGCGGAGAACGTCCGGCCGCTCTGACCAGCCCGGTCAACTGACCTGCCGGTTCGCCGGGCCTGCCGGTCGTCGCCGTCGGGCCCGGCGCACAAGGAATCCCACCACCAGCGCAACTAACGCCGCGCCGCCACGAGCCACGGACCCGGGTCGGGGATGAATCGGGCGACCGCGCCCCCCAACGGCCCGCTTGCTAAATCGAATCAGTCACGTGCGACGGCGATGCGACCGATCCGCGTTTGACGACCGGGCACGGCATGTACGTGCGCGCAGGCAGCGTCGCAACCGTGCCGGCGAAGATCTGCTCGAGAGCCCACCGTCCCATGTCGTAGTACGGCAGCCGAAGCGTGGTGAGCGGCGGCCGTAGCTCCGCGGCGAGGTCCTCCTGGTCGTCATACCCGACGATCGACATGTCGTCAGGAACCCGAAGCCCAGCCTCCGCCAAGGCTTGGTACGCACCCATCGCCATGCGGTCGTTTCCGCAGAAGATGGCGGTCGGCCGTTTGGTCGCGGCGAGCAGGGCTCGGGTGAGCTCATAGCCCCAGTTGGTACGGAAGTGACCGGTGAGCACAGGGCCGTCGTCACGCGGAATGCCAGCGCTGGCCAGAGCCGCGAAGTAGCCCTTGAGCCGCCCCCAGTCGCCCAAGCGGCTCGGGGGCCAGTGATGTGCGCGATCGTCCGGTGTCCAGCTGCGATCAGCAGCTCGGTCGCTTCGCGCCCGCCCCGCTCCTCGTCCGGCAACACGCAGGGCACCGTGTTCCCCGGGGTAAAGCAGTTGACCAGCACCGTCGGCACCTGTCGCGCAGCCGCGGGCGGCGTCATGCGGGTGGTTCCTTCGGCTGCAAACACGATGCCGTCCACTTGACGGTCGAGCAGGTCGTCGACCGCTGCGCCTATCACCCGAGGATTGCTGTTCACGATCAGCAGCAAGCTGCCGTGCTTTTGGGCGACATCGTGGGCACCGGAAATGGTCCGACCCCCATGTGGCGTGACCGCAACCTTGTCGGTGACAAGGCCGATGGTGTGCGTTCGGCGGGTTCGCAACCCTTGGGCGGCCCGGTTCGGCCGGTAACCCAGCAGCTCGACCGCTTCCAGCACGAGCTTCCGGGTCTCTGGGCTGATTCCGGCATCAGCCCGGTTGTTGATCACGAAGGAGACCGTTGTCGGCGACACTCCGGCGAGGCGCCCGACGTCGGCCATTGTCGGCCGGCGGCGACCAGCGACCGGGGAACTGGCGACCTCGGCCATGCGCCGAGCGTAACGCTACGGAAACAACCTTGCCGCCAAGTCTTGACACGGCTGCCGAACAGGAACACGCTCCGAACAACTAAAACGAATAAGTGGGTCGGAACCCACTGCTGCTGGTGGTCCTCTCAGGCTGAGGCCGGTGTATGGAAGCTGCCCCCGAGAACAGCGATGGGTTCGGCGTCGTGCAGCTACGGGCGGCCGGCGTCGGTGTCGTGCTTGACTGCCAGGGCCCGGGCTTGCCGGAGATCCTGCATTGGGGCGCCGACCTCGGTGAGCTGGATGCAGCTCAGCTCGAGGCCATCGCCCTCGCCTCGGCGCCTCTGCTCAGGGCGACCAGTTTCGGCATGCCCCGCCGGGTGAGCCTGCTCCCGGAACACGCCAACGGCTGGGCAGGGTTACCCGGCTTGCGCGGCCACCGAGCCGGTCTCGACTGGTCGCCGCTGTTCGTACTCTCCTCCGTAGACGTCAGCGCGACTGGTGACATGGGCGGCAAGCTCACGATCCACGCCACGGATTCCGCAGCCGCGCTCGGGTTATCCATCGAGGTCGAGCTCACGGCTTCCGGACTGCTCTGGTTGAGGGCATCGGTGCGCAATGACCACCCGACGGCTCGGTATGCCCTCGACGGGCTGGTGCTCGCTCTGCCGGTACCAGCCGAGGCGACCGAACTGCTCGATCTCACGGGCCGACCGTTTCGCGAGCGTGCACCGCAGCGGCGCCCGTTCGGCATCGGCAACACGGTGCGTGACAACCGTCGTGGCCGGACGGGCCACGACGCCACACTCATCATGGCCGCGGGCACAGCCGGCTTCGGGTTCCGGTCCGGCGAGGTCTGGGGCCTGCATGTGGCCTGGAGCGGCAACCACCGCACCTATGCCGAGCGGCTGCCTCCGGGTGAGGCCGTCTTGGGCGGTGGCGAGTTGCTCCTACCAGGCGAAATCTCGCTCGACCCAGGTGACGATTACTCGACGCCCTGGCTGTGCGCCTCATATGGCCGTGGCCTCGACGTGCTCTCCGCACGCTTCCACGAGTACCTCCGCGCCCGCCCATCTCATCCGAGCCGTACTCGCCCGCGGCCGGTCATCCTGAACACCTGGGAGGCGGTCTACTTCGATCACGAACTGGACCGGCTCCTGAAGCTCGCCGACCATGCAGCGGAGGTCGGTGTCGAGCGGTTCGTCCTCGACGACGGCTGGTTCCGCAACCGGAACGACGAGGGGGCCGGCCTCGGTGACTGGTACGTCGACGAGAAGGTATGGCCGGACGGCCTGCATCCCTTGGTCGATCGGGTACGCAACCTGGGTATGGAGTTCGGGCTATGGGTCGAGCCCGAGATGATCAACCCGAACTCCGATCTTGCCCGAGCTCATCCGGACTGGATCCTGTCAACCGGCGGGCGGCAGCCAATACTGGCCCGTAAGCAGCAGGTACTTGATCTGAGCAATCCTGATGCTTACGCGTACATCCTGGAACGGCTCACGGCGCTCCTGGACGAGTACCCAATCGGCTACCTGAAATGGGATCACAACCGCGACCTGGTCGATGCTGGACTGCCACCGGGCGGTGAGGCCGGAGTCCACGTCCAGACCATGGCCATCTACCGGCTGCTCGACGAGTTGCGCATGGCGCATCCAACACTGGAGATCGAGTCGTGTTCCTCGGGCGGAGCCCGGATTGACCTCGCCATCCTCAGCCGAACCGATCGGGTCTGGGCCAGCGATTCGAACGACCCGTTGGAGCGCCAGTCCATTCAGCGCTGGACCAGTCTGCTGTTGCCGCCGGAACTGATCGGCGCGCACGTCGGGCCACCGCGATCGCACACGTCCGGTCGCACGCATGACCTCGCCTTCCGGGCCGGCACAGCGTTGTTCGGCCATTTCGGCATCGAATGGAACATCGCTGCGGCCACCGATCGCGAACGCGCGGAGCTTCGTGAGTGGGTTGGTCTGTACAAAGACCTTCGCGGGCTGCTACACACCGGCGTCGTGGTCACCGGCGATCATCCGGACCCAGCACTGTGGGTGCACGGGGTTGTTGCCCGCGATGCCGGATCGGCCGTTTTCGCCCTGGTGGCAATGTCGACGGCGCTGTCCTCGTTGCCCGGGCGGGTCCGACTGCCCGGTCTCGCGCCGGACCGCGTCTATACCGTCCGCCCGCTCGCTCCTGGCGACAGGCCCGCAGGGCCGTACCACATGGAACTGCCGGAATGGATGGACGAGCGTGGCATGGCCTTGACCGGTCGGGTGCTCGGTGAGGTGGGCATCCAAGCGCCGGTGACGTTCCCAGAGCAGCTGACCCTGCTCCAGCTCACTGCGACGTGACGCGACCGGCTCCGCGCCGATCGCCCGAGGAGAAGAAAGGAGTGCTATGAGCCAGCAAGTCGAAGCACCACCCCGGGCCGACGCCGCGCCGCCAATCAAGCGCAGACGCGAACTCGGCGATCTGTGGGTGGCACTGCTGTTCATCGCGCCCGCAGCGATCGGGTTCGGCGTCTTCTACCTGTATCCGACCTTGCGTGGCATCTACCTGAGCTTTACCGAGTACAGCCTGCTCGGTACGCCCGAGTTCATCGGCCTGGAGAACTACCAGAACATCGTCGGCGACGAACTGTTCTGGAACGCGATGAAGGTCACCCTCTGGTACGTCATCCTCAACATCGGTTTCCAGACCGTCATCGCGCTCGGGTTGGCGGTTCTCATGCATCGGCTGACCCAATCCACGGTGCTCAGGGGATTGGTACTCACCCCCTACCTGATCGCGATGGTGGTCGTGTCGCTGCTGTGGTTCTGGATGCTGGACTTCAATATTGGCATCGTCAATGAACTCATTGAGGCGATCGGGCTGAACCGGATTCCGTTCTTCGGCAGCGAGACGTGGGCCATACCAACGATTGCCTGGGTGAACGTGTGGCGGTTCGTCGGATACACGGCGCTGCTCATCTTCGCCGGTTTGCAGACGATTCCAATATCCGTCTATGAGGCTGCCGCGCTCGACGGTTCGTCGGAATGGCGAACGTTCTGGAGGATCACCGTCCCACTGCTTCGGCCCATTCTCGTTCTTGTCCTTGTGCTCACTGTCATCGGGTCGTTCCAGATCTTCGACACGGTCGCCGTGACGACCGCCGGCGGACCCGGTAACGCTTCTCGAGTCATCATGTTCTACATCTTCGAGCGCGCATTCGAACGTTCCGACTTCGGGTACGCCTCCGCGCTTTCCATGATCTTGTTCGTCATCCTTGCCGGTGTCGCGATCGCGCAGATGAAGATTCTGCGTGGTGGCGAGTCGGACGTGGCTTAGGAGCCGACATGGCAGTTACCGAGATCGGAATCGAGCCGGCCACCGCCACCCCACCACCTAAGCCGGAAAAGAAGCCGTTCAGTTGGGGCCGGGCGCTCGCCTGGGCAGCGATGATCCTTACCCTGTTCGTCACCCTGTTCCCGCTGTACTGGATGCTACGCACGTCGTTCTCGAACAACCGCGCGCTGTTGGAGAATGCCACGTCGTTGCTACCGGCAGATTTCACCATCAACCCGTACAAGCGTGTGCTGGGTCTCTCAACCCCCGAAGAGGCATTAGCCGAGGGCGGCTCGGGTGCGGCGATCAACTTCTGGCTCTACCTGCGGAACACGGCCATCGTCGCCGCGCTGATCACCGCTGGGCAAGTGTTCTTCAGTGCCATGGCTGCCTATGCCTTCGCCCGGATGCGGTGGCCTGGACGTGACGCGGTGTTCTTCCTGTTCCTGACCGCCCTAATGGTGCCGCCGATCTTCACAGCGCTGCCCAACTTCCTGACCATCAGGTCCCTTGGACTGCTCAACACCCTCCCGGGCATCGTCCTGCCGTTCCTTTTCATGACACCCTTCGCGGTCTTCTTCCTTCGCCAGTTCTTCCTGGGCATCAGCAGAGAGGTGGAAGAGGCAGCGAAGATCGACGGTGCCGGCCATTTCCGGATCTTCTTCCGGATCATCTTGCCGATGACGGCCGCGCCAATGTTCACCCTCGGCCTGCTGACGTTCATCACCGCGTGGAACGAGTATTTCTGGCCTTTGCTCGTCGGGCAGACCGAGGAGTCTCGTGTCCTCACGGTCGCGCTGGGCGTATTCCGCTCCCAGACCCCACAGGGTGCCCCCGACTGGGCAGGCATGATGGCCGCGACGTTGATAGCGGCGCTGCCAATCATGATCCTGTTTATCATTTTCGGCCGCAAGGTCGTGAACTCGATCGGGTTCTCCGGCATCAAGTAATCCAAACTGCTTAGACAACAGAGGAAGGAGCACGATGAAGACCAGAAGACTGGCATTACCGTTTGCCGCGCTCGCACTCGTCCTTGCCGCTTGTGGCGGCGGCGGAGATGGCGGCGGCGGTGCGGCGGCGGCGGCGGCGAAGCGACCGGCACTGTCTCGTACTGGTTGTGGGATTCGAACCAGCAACCGGCCTACCAGGCGTGCGCCGACGCGTTCCAAGAAGCGAACCCGGACATCACCATCGAGATCACTCAGCGCGGTTGGGATGACTACTGGGCCACGCTGACGACCGGCTTTGCCTCCCAGACGGCTCCGGATGTCTTCACCAACCACCTGTCCAAGTACCCGGAGTTCGTCGCCCAGGAACAGCTCGTCGCACTGGACGACTACATCGAGCAGGACAGCGTGCCGACCGACATCTACGCCGAAGGTCTAGCGGAGCTCTGGGTTGGGCAGGACGAGGCGACGTACGGCCTACCCAAAGACTGGGACACGGTGGCGATCTTCTACAACAAGGCGATGACCGACGAGGCCGGCATCACCGAGGAGCAGATGAATACGCTTACGTGGAACCCGGACGACGGTGGCACCTATGAGGAGGTCATCGCCAAGCTCTCAGTCGACGCCAACGGCGTACGGGGTGACGAGCCCGGCTTCGACAAGGACAACGTGGCCGTCTACGGCCTTGGACTCGCCGGGTCCGGCGGTCCCAACGGGCAGACCGAGTGGAGCATGTACCCCACGACTCTGGGTTGGACACACACCGACGAGAACCCCTGGGGAACGCACTACAACTTCGACGACCCGGTGTTCCAGGAAAGTATTGCCTGGTGGCAGGGCCTGATCGAGAAGGGCTACATGCCGCCGCTCGAGACGACGGTCGGTGCGGCCGTCAACGACACGTTCGCTGCCGGGAAGGCGGCGATCAACACCAACGGTTCGTGGATGATCGGCGCCTACTCCGGTTACGAGGGCATCGAGCTTGGCGTTGCTCCACTTCCGGAAGGGCCGGAGGGCCGCAGGAGCATGTTCAACGGGCTTGCCGACTCCATCTGGGTGGGTTCGGAGCGCCAGGACGCGGCCTGGGAGTGGGTGAAGTTCCTGGGCTCCAAGGAATGCCAGGACATCGTAGCTGAGGCTGCCGTCGTGTTCCCGGCAATCGAGGAATCGATCCCGGCCGCCCAGGCGGCATTCGAGGAGAAGGGTGTCGACGTCAGTGCATTCACGGTCCACATCGAGGAAGGCACGACATTCCTCTTCCCGATCACTGACCACGCCGCTGATATCAACGCGATCATGCTGCCGGCCATGGATGCGGTGATGTCGGGCCAGGCTGACGTGTCATCGCTGTCCGATGCCAACGGGGAGGTCAACGCGCTGTTCGAGTAACACGCTGAATTTGCCGCCGCGCCGCGGCGGCAGGGTGCGGGCACGGAGGCACTGGCCTTCGTGCCCGCGCTCAATGGTGTGTCGCGTGCACCGCCATTGTCACGTGCAGCTGCACCCGAGAATCGCCGCGTTGAACCTGTTTTGTCCAGATATTTCAGCCCGAATTTGACCGAGTGTTCGGTTGCCGACACCTATCCGGCTCGCTACCGTACGGCCGAGGTGCCTGTGTCCCCTGCTCCGGCCGTACCGGCCGGCACGCAGGCACCCCGCCGAATCCGGCCGGCAGGCCGGAGCCGGGGACCCACTTCCCCGGGGTGAATCGGCTGCAAGGAGGCAGCCGTAGGGGCTCTTCCCCCCCGAACCCGTCAGCTAACCCGGTAGGCGGCAGCGGAAGAGAGGTCTCGCGCCTTGGCCGAGCTACTCAACCGAGGCAGCCAAGCACGCCCGAAGACCCTCCTGGTCGTCTGTCTCAGCATCGTCGCCGTCCTGGGCGGGGCCATCTTGACCGTTCCGGTCAATGCCGATCCCAGGCCCACCCTGGCCGAGGTCCAGCGCCGGGTTGACGAATTGCACGAACAAGCCAGTGCTGCGAATGAGCGCTACAACGCCGCCGCGGAAACGCTCACCGAAGTCGAGCGCCGGCTCACGACCGCCGAGCGGGACGCGAAGCGTCAACAGGCTCGGGTCGACAAGTTCACCGCGGACATGGGCGGTTTCGCCGCCGCCACCTACCGCGCCGGCGGCCTAGACCCGACCGTGCAGGCCATGCTCGCCGAGAATCCAGACGATTTCCTCGCCCGCAGCTCGGTCATCGACGCCTACGCGACCCAGCAAGCGGAACAACTCATCGCCGTCGCCGCCGAGCGGCAGCAGCTGGAACAGAAGCGGCTCATCGTCGACGAGGAACGCTCGCGGCAGGCTGCGATCAAGGCTGTGATCACGGCGGAGAAGAAGAAGGTCGATGGCCTGCTCGCCGAGCAGGAGGAGTTGCTCGCCAAGCTGACTGCAGAGGAGAAGGCTCGGCTCGCCCGAGCAAAAGAGAAGGCCAGGCTCGCGGCACTAGCCGACCGCGACAGAGCCGCGGAGCGGGTTTCTCGCGGCGAGACATCGACTGCTGGCGGCTCCACGCCCGCCCCCAACGTGCCGGCGAGCGGCCGGGCAGCGATCGCCGTCAGGGCTGCGTTGTCGAAGGTCGGCGCGCAATACGTGTACGGCACCGCCGGTCCCAATACCTTCGACTGCTCCGGGTTCACCAGCTGGGCCTGGGCGCAGGCCGGCGTGAGCCTGTCGCGTTCGTCGCGGGCGCAGGCAAGCCAGGGCACCCGGGTCTCGGTCAGCCAGCTGCAGCCCGGCGACATCTTGTTCTACGACAGCCCGGTCAGTCACGTCGCGATGTACATCGGAGACGGGATGGTCGTGCACGCCTCGAACCCACGTACCGACGTGACCACGGCTCCGATGTACCAGGCAGGCGGCTCTGCCAAGCCGTTCGCCGGTGCGATGCGGCCGGGTTGAGGTCCAGTGGAATGAAGCTCAATGAGGCGGGCCGGCGCAAGGCCAAGAGCATGATCGAGAGTTCGCAATACGTCCTGGACAGTTCCTGGGGTGAGGCGAACCCGTCAGCGAATGAGGGGAACGCATTCCTCGAGGCCCACTCGTGGGCCGAATACGGGGAATGGCATCTCGGAATCGACGAGAGCGCCGCCGAGGAGACCAAGGACCGATACGGCTTTCCGTATGGCGACTTCCGTCGAGTGCATCGCAGTGGGCTGATCGCGGCCAAACAGCGAGCGGCGCAGAACGACTACACCGATATCGAGCATGCCGTGGACAAATTGCTGACGTTGCTGGACGACCGGGCCGCCTGATCGCGTGGCCGGAGGTCCACCGCCCCCCAGGACCTCCGGCCACTGCCCGGCCAATGAAATAGCTGCAACAGTGGAGGCATGACAAGCGACCGAGAAGCTGCGACCACCATTCTCGGTGAGGACGACTGCTGGCAGCTGCTCGCCCGGACAGAGGTCGGACGGTTGGCCGTCTGGATTCACAATGTCGGAGATCTTTCCGGTCAACTTCGTCATCGATAACCGGACGATCCTGTTCCGCACTGATGAAGGCACCAAGCTTGCTTCCCTGGCTGGCTCCGCCGGGTTGCATTCGAGATCGACGGTTACGACCAGGTGACAGGACAGGCATGGAGTGTGGTCGTCCACGGTTCCGCGGAACGGCTCGAGCAGTTGAACGACGTCTTCGCGGCCCAGGACCTGCCGCTGTTCCCCTGGGACGCCTCCCCGAAGCCGGTCTTCGTCCGAATCGACCCTGTACGAGTAACCGGCCGCCGCTTCGTCGCGGTGCGGGGACCCGTCGAGGACTAAGCCACCGACGTACCCAGTCCGTGTTCGTTGGGGGAGGGCTGGAGGAGCCCGGATGGCGTCGGTTGTACAACCGCACCGGCAGCGTGCTGTTGTGCATCCTCTTGCACGCCAGCTTCACACCCGCACAGGACCACCTCGTCCTGCTTCCCGACGCCGTCGTCCATACCGAGTCTCTGGGCACGATCGACTTCGTCATCCTCGGTACCTATGTGGCCGCTGCGCTCGTCCTCGTCGTCCTGACCCGTGGACGCCTGGGGCGAACACCACAGGGATCCGAGCCCGACGCCGATGCCGAGAGTGGCTGATCGATGGAAACCCGGCGGATGAACCGCACGACCGTGTGTGCCGCGTAGCCGTGACAGGCAGCTCCGCCATGGTCGTCGCCGGGTCCAGGTCGGCTGCGGTGGTAGCGCCGAGATCCTGGCCCGCGGCGATGGCCAGCACCAGATCACGTTCGGAAACGACGCCATGCACCCAGTCAGCCTGGGCCACCGACGCCTCGCTCGCCAGCACTTGGGCAATCTGCCGCACTGTGGCGTCGGGCCGGATCCGGATCAGCCCGTCAGAGACGAACAATCGCACCTGATCATCCGGGCCTAGGCCGCTCGGGTCGTCGTGGTCGACCGAACGGCCGTCCTCCGCGTCACTCGACCCGGTCGCCGCATGGGGGCGAACGGGATCCGGCTGGCCGGGTTCATCTGGGGTGGATCGCGGCGCAGCCCGTCGATGGCTGCCATGAGTACTCCTTCAGTTATCTCCGGCCTCCGTGTGTTCGGCGATCTCGGCGGTTGCCCGTGTATCGACCAGGCCGCCACCAAGACCTTGATGTCACGGTGCCGATCGTCCATTGCTTCGCCCTCGCTTTGGCAGGGCCAATGGCCCCCGCGTAGGCGGCAAAGCTAGGGGTGCTCCCGATACCGTGGCAGGACTATTGTCGTATCGACCGTGGTCGTTGGACCCATGAGTGCGGCAGTGGCCGGGGGACGCTGGTAGCGGCAGAGTCTGAGGCCGTCTGAAGATCTCGTCGGGAGGCGAAGACACATGACCACGTCGCCCACCCTTGCTGAGCCAGCCGTTGCACGACGCGTCGTCGTTGGGGTCAGCGGCTCCAAGGCATCGCTCGCGGCGCTCATGGCCGCCGCCGTGGAGGCAAAGCTGCGAGACGCGGTGCTTCATGTCGTCTCGGTCGACGAGCCACCGCCACCGAGGGCGCCGTACGCTCCGCCGCACGAAACCGAGACAGTGCCCCGTGCTGAGGACGACTTCGTCCGTGGTACGACGGCGACGTTGTCGCCCGATGTGACGGTGACCTATCAGCGGCTGCACGGGCCCGCCTCGCGGATGCTGCAGCTCGCTGCACGCGATGCCGAACTGCTGGTGATCGGCCGCACCGACTATGCCGACGTTATCGGCCCTACCACCCAGAGCGCGGACGTGATCGGGCCGACTGCGCGCGCCTGCGTGGCTCACGCGGCATGCCCGGTTCTCGTGGTCTCGCTGGTCCGCGAGGAGGTGCCGGCCACCGCGCCGCGGCCTCGGCTCACACGTCACCCGGCGGTCGAACCCCTATGACCGGAGTTGTCAGGCGGTACCGAGAAGTGCCTCGAACGACTCGCGAACGGCGTCGACGAACACAGGCAAGTCCGGCCATGCGTCCGCGTCGGCGACCAGCCCCAGTCCAAGCTCGCCGGCATAGGAGAGCACTCCGACACCGAGTGTGACGTTGCCCGCAATCGGAGCGGCTGGATACGCGTGCATGAGACGAGCGCCGGCCAGCTGCAACGTGTCCGGCGGACCGGGGATGTTGGTGACGAAGATGCTCACCAGCCGCTGGCGCCGTAGCAGTGGGAGCGCGAGACGCACACCCAGTGTGGTGCTGGTCACGGCGAGAGACCCGGCCCGCCTGGCTTTGACCTTCTCTCCGCGCGTGACCGTTGCGATCCGGTCCAGCCGCCGCACGATGTCCGGCTCGGCCAGCGGGAGCGGAACGAGCAGTACGCCGACCCGGTTGCCCAATCCGCCGGAGGCTCCCGACTCCGACGTGCGTAACGAGACCGGCACCGACGCTCGCAGCGTCACGTCCGCGGGCTCACCTCGGGAAGCAAGCACAGCACGAAGCCCACCCGCCACGGCCGCTAACACGGCGTCGTTGACGCTCGCACTGCGCGCATGGGCCGCGGCGTGCACCGGCTCGAACGGCACGCTCAAGACGGCCAAGCGACGATCCGGACCGACCGGCCGGTTGAGGGACGTGCGCGGCACGGGCTCAGCTGGCCGCACGAGTGCCTTGAGTTGAGACCCGAGCGCGCCGGCTGGCTGCGCCAGGTCCCGTATCCGGCGCATTTTGCGCAATGCCGTCCGCGCTGTCATTCGGCGAACGCGCCAAGCGTCGACCACCAGCTCGCGGCCGCTCGGCGCCCGTCCGGTCACGCCCTGACCTGCAGAACCGAGAGCTGGGCCATCGAACATCGCCTGGACGATCCGGACCGCGGCGACGCCATCGGCGACCGCGTGATGCAAGCGCAGCACGACACCGACTCGGCCGTCGATCAAACCTGGTAACAGGGTGAGGTCCCACAGCGGGCGGGAGCGGTCCATTACCGGTGCCAGGACGCTTTCACATGTGCGGAGGAACGCCCGCTCGCTGCCCGGATGCGGAACTGGAACGACCCGCAGGTGGTGGTCGAGGTCCACGTCCCTGGCCTCGATCCACACCGGCCGCCCCTGTCCAGGAAGGGTGCGCCGAACGACTTGCCGCATCCGGGGGGTAGCACGCACCGCCGCCTCGAGCACAGCGCGCAGGCCGTCCAGCCTGAGCCGGCCATCGGCGCCGGTCAGCGGGCCGCCGTCGAGAACTCCGAGCAGACCGATGTGCCAGGGAGTGTCCGGCCGCTCTGCCAGCAGGTTCGTTACGTCTGCCCCGGTGAGCCGGTCGTACTTGCTCTGGCAGAGCTCCGCTTGGCTGCCAGTCGCTGCCGGCCGGTTGCGGTTCGTCAGCACTACCTCCCCAGTGGTCAGGTTGCTCATCGTCAGGGTGCATGACTGGTGCGCCAGTAGGTATGGCCATTGGGCCTTGTTTGACCTGCCGCTCGTCGTGAGTCGGGTGCAAGCCGCACTCTTGACGACCGCCCTCGGCGGGCGCATGCTTGAGCGAACGTTCGCTCTGCGCGAACGTTCGCTCAAGCCTCGGAGCGTCGATGTACGTCTCCCTCAAGGATGTCGCTGCTCGCGCTGGAGTCAGCTTCCAGACCGCCAGCAAAGTGCTGAACGGGCATCCCGGCGTGGTGTCGGAGCGGACTCGCGGACGCATCCTGAAGGCAGCCAAGGACATCGGATATGTCCCGAACGCGCTGGCCAGAGGATTGGTTCGGCAAACGTCGCTGACGATTGGCGTGCTCATCGACGACGTCACCGATCCGGCGCTGTCGCAGTTTGTCTTGGCCGCGGAGCGCACGGCAGCTTTACAGGGGCATGCCGTGCTCATCGTGGCTGTGGAACCGGGCATGGATCCCGTACTGGCTGTGCGGAAAATGCAGGAGCACCGGGTCGGCGGCATCCTGGTCATCGCGCCGAGCCTGGAGGAGGATCCGCGGCTCGGGACGGCCATGCGCGGACCACTGCCCGCGGTCAGCGTCAACCACGTGCACGGCGGCGGCATCCCCCTGGTCGGCTCCGACCACGGTGCTACCGGTGCTCTCGCGGCCGAACACCTTCTCGCGCTCGGTCATCGACAATTCGCCACGGTGACCGGCCCGCGTGGCCGCCGGGTCGTGAAAAGTCGCCATCGCGGCTTCCGGAACTTCCTGCACGATGCCGGGGTACGGTTGTCTCCACGTCTCGTCACAGAGGCTGATTGGACCCTTGCCGGAGCCTTCGCCGCAGCCAACCGGCTTCACGAGGTCGATCCGAGCTTCACCGCCTTGTTCGTGCACAACGACGTCATGGCGGTTGGCGTGCTCCACGCGTTGCGGAGCCAAGGCCGGCGAGTGCCGGATGATTGCTCGGTCGTGAGTTGCGACGACCTCGACCTCGCCCCATTCCTAGCTCCCCCGCTCACCACGGTGCACGTGCCGTTTCAGGAGACCGGCGAACAAGCCGCGCGAGTCTTGTTGCAATTGATCCGGGGTGAAACAGTGCCTAATCGGGTATTTCTTTCAACACACCTCGTAGTGCGCGATTCGACGTCCGCTCCTCCGGAGACGCCTCCAGGCAGCGGTCAAGACAGGACGGTGCACAGCCACCCTCGACGAGGACGGTGACAGATGACCAGACAACCAAGCCCGGGATGGCCACCCGGCCCGGGCATGTCCCGCAGGAGCTTTCTGCAAGGCGCACTCGTACTCACCGGCGGGCTGACGGTGGCTGGCTGCGGCACGCCGCTCGGCGCCGGGCTCGTCGGCTCCGACGTCGCTCCGGGCACGGTCGACTATTGGGACCTGTTCGGCGGTGGGGACGGCGTACGCATGCAGCAGATGCTCGACGGCTTCCAGCAGGCACACCCGGAGCTGGGGTTGCAAGCCGTGACCCTGGCCTGGGGAAACCCGTACTACACGAAGCTCTCCCTGGCCACGCTCGGAGACCAACCGCCCGATGTCGCGGTGTCTCATCTGTCCAGGGTGCCGACGTTCGTGGCAGCCGGGCTGTTGCAGGAGCTGTCCCCAGAGGACCTCGAGCGACACGAGATGACGGCTGACAAGTTCAGCGATCGTTCCTGGGAGGGCTGCCAGGTCAACGGCAAGACCTATGCCATCCCACTCGACACCCACCCGTTCGTCCTGTTCTACAACACCGACATCTGCGAACAGGCCGGGCTACTCGATGGAGATGGCCAGCTCGTCCCACTCGACAGCGAGGAGGCGGTCACCGACGCCTTCACCCGGGCCAAGGAGGTGTCCGGTGAATGGGGCGCGGTGTGCTCGTTGGACGGCGACACGTCGACGAACTGGCGGATCTTCCAATCGATGTACTCCCAGCTCGGCGGCGAGGTGCTCGCCGAAGACGGTACCGAGGTGGTGATCGACGACGACAAGGCGCTGCAGGTACTGAATTTCCTGAAGAGCCTGTCGGTTGACGACACCCTGATGCCGGCCAGCGTCGACTACGGCGGCGCTGTCGCGCTGTTCGCCAGTGGGAAATCCGGCTTCTACATGCAGGGCGAATGGGAGATCGCGACGTTCCAGACAGCCGAGATGCCGTTCAGCATGACGCTGTTCCCCAACGTGTACGGCGGCAGCTCATACGCCGTTCAGGCCGACTTGCACACACTGGTCGTCCCATTGCGATCTGGTGACGATCAGGAGCGGACCGATCGCGCTCTGACCTTCATCCGGTCGCTGCTCGACCAGAGCCTGATCTGGGCTGAGGGCGGGCACGTGCCGTCGTGGCTGCCGGTACAGGAGAGCGCCGAGTACAAGGCGCTCCAGCCCCAGTCGAACTACGCCGCTGCGGCCGACGCTGCCGTTCTCGACCCCCCGGCGTGGTACTCGGGATCGGGCTCGAACTTCGAGATCGTCACCGGTTCGGCCATCGCCACGGTTCGCGCCGGACAAGCCGAACCCGAGGCCGCGATCGAACAGATGCGCCAAGACCTCCAAGTTCTCGCCGACACTGCGCCGCCGGTGTAACCGCGGCTACCCGTCCATCAGAGGAGGCACACTCGTGACCACCCAGACGATCGCCGGCGCCGGCACTGTCGCGCCGGCAGAACCGGTGCAGCGACGGCGCGGTCAGGGCCGGGAAGCACTGTTGTTCCTTGCGCCGTTCTTGATCCTGTATCTGCTCTTCGTCATCGGCCCGTTGATCTACGCGCTGATCATGAGCTTCTTCGACTCCAGCCTCGTCCAGCCCGGTCTCGGCAGCTTCGCCGGGATCGGCAACTACGTCGAGGCGCTCACCAGCGACGCGTTCTGGTCGTCGCTGTGGCACACCATCTGCTTCACGCATCCTCACCACGCCACCGCTGGTGGCTTTGGCGTTCGTGCTCGCCCTGCTCGCCGACCGCGTGGGGCGAGGACGATGGTTCTTCCGGTTCGCCTTCTTCGCCCCGTACGTGCTGCCGTCGGCCGTCATGGCGCTGATCTGGATCTGGATCTACACACCTGCGATCGGTCTCGCGAGCGACTGGCTGACCAGCATCGGGATCACGCCGCCGAACTTGCTCGGTGACCCGAACTGGGCGATGATCTCGGTCGCCGCTGCCACGGTGTGGTGGACGCTGGGGTTCAACTTCGTGCTCTACCTCGCCGGGCTGCAGGACATTCCGCGTGAGCTCTACGAGGCGGCCGCGATCGACGGCGCTGGGCCGTTCCAGCAGATCACGCCGCATCACCATCCCGATGCTCGGCCGAACCACGACGCTGGTGGCAGTCCTGCAGGTCATCGCGTCGCTGAAGATCTTCGACCAGATCTACATCATGACTCAGGGTGGTCCGAACTTCAGTACCAGGCCGTCGCTCGAGTACATCTACGACGTCAGCTTCACCGACTTCCGAACCGGATACGGCGCAGCTGTCTCGATGCTGTTCTTCGTCGTCGTGCTCGTCGTGTCCTTCAGCTGGCTCGCGATCGTCCGCCGGCAGGAGAGGGGGGTCTGAGATGGCTACCGATACCGAGACCATCACCACGACCCGGCAGTCCCGGCCCTCGACGCGAGCGGCGTCCTACGACAGCCGGAACAGGCTGTTCAACTGGATCTGCTTCGCCGTGCTGGTCGTCTTCGCGTTGCTGTGGCTGGTCCCGCTGGCGTGGGCGATCGACACCTCGCTCAAGCCCAACGCGGAGACGACGACGTCCCGACGACATGGTTCATCGAGGATCCGACATTGGAGGCGTACCGGACGATCCTCGAGCAGGGCGACATGCCCAAGTGGCTGGCCTCGAGCTTCATCACCTCTGCTGCCGTCGCACTGGGAACAGTGATCACGGCCAGCATGGCCGCCTACGCCCTGTCCCGGCTGCGGTTCCGGTGGCAAGCCGTTCGTGTTCTGTGTTGGTGCTGGCCGGGATCATGATTCCGGGCCAGGTACTGATCGTTCCGCTGTTCCGCGAGATGGACGTGATGGGCCTGCTGAACACGTACTGGGCGGTGATCCTGCCGCAGATCCCCACCGCGATCGCGGTGTTCATCTTCAAGCAGTTCTTCGACGGGCTGCCGAAGGAGCTGGAGGAGGCGGCCCGGATGGACGGCGCCGGCTCCTTGCGCATCTACCGGCACGATCGTGATGCCGCTGTCCCGTCCGGTGGTCTCGGCGGTGGCGATCTTCACGTTCGTCTGGTCGCTGGAACAACCTGCTCTGGCCGCTGCTGGTCGCTGACCAACCCGGATCTCATGACGATCCCGGTCGGGCTGGCCACCGTGCAGGGCTCGTACGGGATCCGGTACGCCGACATCATGGCGTCCGCGATCCTCGGCGCGCTGCCGCTGCTTGCGGTGTTCCTGCTGTTCCAGCGCCACATCGTCGAGGGCATCGCCGGCACCGGCCTGAAGGGATGAGAGGCAGGCTGAGGTGCAGCACTGCAGCGCTGACCGTCGACCCCGCATTCCGCGTGGCCGACGTCGATCCGCGCCTGTACGGCTCGTTCGTCGAGCACATGGGCCGCTGCGTCTACGACGGCATCTACGAGCCGGAGCATCCCGAGGCCGACGAAGCCGGCTTCCGGTCCGACGTCGCCGACCTCGTCCGCGAGCTCGGACGTGCCGGTCATCCGCTATCCCGGTGGCAACTTCGTGTCGGGGTACAACTGGGAGGACGGGATCGGCCCGGTTGACGATCGGCCCACCCGGCTGGACCTCGCGTGGCGTTCGCTCGAGACCAACCAGGTCGGCGTCGACGAGTTCGTGCCGTGGTGCAAGACCGTCGGCAGCGAGCCGATGATGGCGGTCAACCTCGGCACCAGAGGGGTCGACGCCGCACGCAATCTGGTGGAGTACTGCAACGTCGCGTCCGGCACGGACTGGTCCGACCTGCGCCGGCGCAACGGCGCGGCGGATCCGTACGGCATCAGGTTGTGGTGCCTCGGCAACGAGATGGACGGGCCGTGGCAGATCGGTCACAAGACCGCCGAGCGAGTACGGCCTGCTCGCGGCGACGACCGGGCGGCGATGCGCAGGGTCGACCCGTCGATCGAGCTGGTCGTCTGCGGCAGCTCTCATGTCCGCATGCCGACCTTCGGCAGGTGGGAGAGAACCGTCCTGGAGGAGACGTACGACATCGTCGACTACGTCTCCATGCACAGCTACTACGAGCAGCGCGGTCGACGACCGGGCCAGCTTCCTGGCCTGCGCCACTGACCTGGACCGGTTCATCGACGGCGTGGTCGCCACGTGCGACCACGTCCGCGCCGTGCTTCGCCACCCGAAGCGCATCCAGGTGTCGCTCGACGAGTGGAACGTCTGGTACCAGAAGAAGTTCGTCGGTGAGGAGAACCTCGCGATCGGCGAGGCGCCGCGACTGATCGAGGACACGTACAACGTCGTCGACGCGGTCGTCGTCGGCAATCTGCTGATCTCCATGCTGCGGCACGCCGAACGCGTGCGGATCGGCTGCCTCGCCCAACTGGTCAACGTCATCGCGCCGATCCGGACCGAGCCCGGCGGACCGGCGTGGCGCCAGACGACCTTCCATCCGTTCGCGCTGACCTCACGATACGGCCGAGGGACGGTGGTGCGGACCGAGGCGAACAGCCCGACATTCGAGACGTCGTGGTTCGGCGACGTGCCGGTCCTCGACGCAGCAGCCACGCTCGACGCCGAGTCCGGGGCGGTGAGCCTGTTCGTCGTGAACCGCGACCAGCACGAACCGATGGCAACAGCGATCGACGTGCGGGCCCTGCCCGATCTCGCCATCGCCAAGCACACGGCGGTCTACGACAACGATCCGGACGCGGTCAACAGCGCTGAGCTACCGGACCGGGTGACCCCACGCCAGCTCGACGACGCGAGGATCCAGGACGGCCGCATCGAGGTCGTCCTTCCTCCGGCATCGTGGCATCTGATCAGGCTCCTGCCCGACGAAAGCCGGCCGTAGCCCGAGTTTTCACATGACACACTCGGGTCATGGCAGGACACCAGGCACCCATCAGGGGAGAGGACGGAAACCAGCGGCCAAACCCGATCGACGGCGCGCGACGCCGGCGCCCGGCGATGACTGATGTGGCGGCAATGGCTGGCGTCTCCTACCAGACCGTGTCCCGCGTGATCAACGCCCAGGCTGGCGTGCGCTCCGACACTCGCGAACGAGTGCTCTCCGCGATGAAGGAGCTGAACTACGAGCCGAATTCCCTCGCCCGCTCGCTGGTGTCCGGCCGATCGCGCGTGATCGGCGTCATCAGCGCGAGTTCGGACCTGTTTGGTCCTACGAGGACGGTGCACACGGTCGACGAAGCGGTGCGCCAGGCCGGATACGCGACCGTCATCGCCCGCGTACGGCAGTTGGACGGACGGGGCGTGACCGAAGCCGCCAAGCAGTTACGCAGCCGGGCCGTCGACGGCATAGTGATCGCGGGCTCACCTCAACCGGATGCCGCCGATTCCGTCGTGCCTGATCTGCTGGCGCACGTCCCCCTGGTCGTGATTGGTCGGGCGCCAGATGTGGTGCCGACGGTGGACATCGACGCACGGGCAGGAGCCCGGCTGGCCGTCCGCCACCTGCTGAACCTGGGACATCCAACCGTCTGGCATGTCAGCGGCCCCTTGGACTGGACGTCGGCGCGCCAGCGTCTGGATGGTTGGCGTGCGGAACTCAAGGCCCACAAGGCGAACGTTCCCTCACCCGTCGACGGCGGTGAGTGGACCGCGAAAGCGGGGTACGAGGCGGGGCTGGTGCTGGCGCGTGATCCCGCGGTCACTGCGATATTCGCGGCGAGCGATCACATCGCACTCGGACTCCTGCGGGCATTGAGCGAGGCCAGGAGATCCGTTCCAGGAGACGTGAGCCTCGTCGGTTTCGACGACATCCCCGAAGCTGCGTACTTCGTGCCCCCCCTGACCACTGTGCGGCAGGACTTCTCGACATGCGCCAGGCTCGCAGTGCGCGCCCTGATTGCCGAGTTGGAGGGTGACCAGCCAGTCCCCCTGCACCGCCACAAGACCCCACCGCTTGTCGTCCGGGCCAGCACAGCTGCCCCTCGGAGCCGCCGACGTCCCGCTCCTGACCAGAAGGGCGGAACACGTCGCCGCGTGCGTCGGGAGAACGTATCCCGAACCGAGATGATCTGAACTCTTGACACCGGTTGTGTGAACGTTCACAATCACAGCGTCGTGAACGTTCACATTTCCATCTAAACGCCGCTCGTGCAGCGGTCTTCAGTCCGACAGGCTGCGGCTTGATGACTGGAGGGTTCGGCGAGCGTGCCGATCAACTCGCTGCTTCGAGCATCGGCAAGATCAGCCATGGCGCCGAGCGTCCGGCCAAGCTGAGGAGGCTGAGGGTGTCAACCTGCCTAGTGGGGTGCTGTTCGGGGCGGCCTACTACACGGAGTACCAGCCGGTCGAACGGTTGAAAGAAGACCTCGACCTGATGCGAGATGGCGACTTCACGGTCATTCGGGTCGGCGAGCGGTGTGGTCGACCTGGGAGCCGCAGGACGGCGTCTTCAATCTTGACTGGTTGCAGCCGGTACTGGACGCGGCCTACGAGCGTGGCATCCGTGTCATCCTGGGGACGCCGACATATGCCATTCCACCGTGGCTGCGACGCGAGTACCCGGAAACAACGGCATACCGCGCGCGACGGGGGAGCCGATCCCGTACGGCGCTCGCCAGGACATCAACCACACCCATCCTGGATTTCGGTATCTCGCCGAGCGGCTGATCCGCCTGATCGTGACCCGGTACGCCAATCACCCGGCCGTCATCGGATGGCAGGTTGACAACGAGCCGGGGATCGACAAGCTGCACAACCCCGCGATGTTCTACGGCTTCATTGAGTACCTGCAGGAGCGCTACGGCGATGTCGAGACGCTCAACGACCGGTGGGGACTGACGTACTCGTCGCGCCGGATACATGACTCGATCGATCTGTGGACTCCCGATGGGAACACAACTCCGTCGTACGACCTGGCGTGGCGCAGATACCAGGCCGAGCTGACGCACGAGTACATCGCGTGGCAGGCCAACCTGGTCCGGTCGCTCATACCGGAGCATCAGTTCGTCACGACCTGCTGGCGCTGCGCCAGCCAACCCAGGACGTCGCCGCCATCGGTGCTCCACTGACGTGGTTGCGCGAACATCTATTACGCGACGCAGGACGGGCTGGCTCCAGAGGCTGCGGACGGCACTGCTGCTCCGCACTTCATCCCGTGGTCGGGAACCGCATACCTGTATCTGCAGGCGGACATTGGCCGAGGTACCCGGCAAGGGCCCTTTCTCGTGGCCGAGACAACGCGTCATCGATCGGAGAATAAGCCCACAACTACCCAAGTACCAGGGCAGTGGCGACAAGTCGTGTGGGCCTTGGTCGCACGGGCGCCCCGATAATCGAGTACTGGCACTGGCACTGCTGCATTACGGGGCTGAGAACGTACTGGGGGACATCTCTGGACACAGCCTCCACCCGGGCCGGACGAGCGAGGAGCTTTCCGCCGTGGGTCATCGAGCTGCGCGAAGCAGCGCCGACCGTCGCGGATCTCGAACGACGGAGCGATCTGGCAGTGCTGATCTCGGCAGAAAGCCATGGGCGATGGAGTTCATGGCGCCGTTGCAGGGACGACGCCACTGGACGGGCGACCCCAAGTCCTACAAACGGATCCTGCAGGCCTTCTATCGTGGTTCTTCCATGGGCTCTCTGCCGACGTGTCGCGCCAGCTCAACTGCCAGAACCCACGACCATCGTGGCCCGCTGGCCGGTGCTGGTCGTGCCCGGGCTCTATGTCGCCACTGACGCAACGCTGGATCTGCTACGCCGCTATGCAGAAGGTGGTGGTGACCTCTGTTCACCCCCCGCTGCGGCTACGCGGACAAAGAGGCGGTTGTGCGCCATGTCGTGAGCCGGGGGTGTGCGTGCGGCCGTTGGTGCCTATTACCTCGAGTTCACCAACCTCGCCACGCCTGTGCCCGTGAGACCAACGCACCGCGGGTCGCAAACGGCATTGACGGGGATGGCCACCGGATGGGCCAAGGCCTCGTGGCCGAAGAAACCACCGTCCTCGCTGCCTGCCGGCATCCGCATCTTGGCGAGTTCGCCGCAGTGACCACGAACGACTAGGGAAGGGACGCGTCACCTATGTCGGAACGGTTCCGGACCGGGAACTCTCCCGCGGCCTCGCCGGATGGATTGCCGCGTCTCGTTCTACCCGACCCGTGGCGCCAGGACCGACCTCCTGCTGTGACGTGCACGTCAGCGGTGGCCAGCGACGAGTCAGTACTGCGGTTCGTGCACAA
>CAWCED010000023.1:0-9448 GCA_963794465.1 uncultured Actinomycetota bacterium
TACCTGGTGGCCGGGCCGCGCCCCCGGTTCTCGGCCACAGTGCGTCGATACCGCTCGTCTATGGCCTATACACGCTGATCCGCAGTCCGTCCATCACCTACACCCAGGACGACGGGACCCGGCAGTGGTACCCGTACCACTTCATCAACGTCGACGATCTCGGGTACGGCCGAACTCTGATCAACATCCTCGGCCTGTTGGTTCTGATGCTTGCCGTCGCAGGGGCGTACCTCGTCCTCGACCGCAAGCTGCCCGAACGGCCGCGCTCAGCCGCGAGTTGAGCGGGCTTGCGGTCGGGCCGCCGGATCAAAGGGCGGGCGGGAACACCGCACCGGTCCAGGCGACGACCTCAGCCGTCGCGAGGTGACCAAACAGGTCGCTCAAGCCGACCCCGGCCATGAGCACGGCGACCGCGACCACGAATCGCAACCTGTTGCGCTCAGGCGACACTGCGCCCGGTGGTCGAGACCGAAGGATTCGCCACACCAGGAAGGAAGCGATCGCTAGACACAGCGCACTCGATACGGCCGGCGCCTCGGTCAGCAGACGAAGGTGCCAGGGCAGCTCGAACACGTTGAAGATGACATCGCCCGACGGATCCTCGGCAAGCCAGGTCCCGTATGGCAGGTCGATACCGATCAGCGCCTCGCTGGAACCGGCCTCGGCGACGCGCACGGCTCCGCCGGGCTGGGTCAGCTGGTTCAGAGGGAGCGCGGCCGCAGTGCCAAGAGCCACGATGCCGACCAAGAGAGCCAGACCGGCAATCGCCCTGGATAGCCCGCTGCGGCGTCCAGCCGGCACCACAGTGTCAACGGCCATTGACAGGCTAACCGGCGGTGACTGCCAACGCCCACGAGGCTGCGATGAGTAGGCCCGCGAACAGCTCGATCAGGATCGACAAGCCGACCGCCTTGAGCGCGTGCACGGTCGAGGGCCAGGCCTCGCCGTGGGCGCCCAGCCGGATCCGCTCGGCCAGGTAGATGCCGAGGATGAAGCCGATGAACAGACCGATCACGGGGATCGCAAAGAACCCGATGAAGCCGAGCAGCGCCCCGAAGACAACGCTGCGCCCTGGGACTCCCGCGTCTCGCATGCGCTGACCGGGCAACAGGTACTTGACGACGGTCCCGGCCAGAGCCAGCAGGGTCGCCAGCGCCAACACGCCCCACGCCAACGGCGTGCGTTCCACCAGGGCCCATAGGGCGACCGCTGCCCACACGATGAGCAAGCCGGGCAGGAGCACGACGACGATGCCGATCAGCCCGACGGCGATCGCAATCGCAACCAAGGCCTCACCGGTGGGATCCACGTCGGCATCGTGCCAGCAATGGGAGCGGGCCACGACCTCGGAGGTCGTGGCCCGGATTGTGTCGTTCAGATCAGATTCTTAGACCTCACCGTCGGGAGCGATCGCCGGCGTCGCTGCCAGCTGACCGGTTTCGTCGTGCCACTCGACGGTGAGCGGACGAAGTTTGGGCTCGTGGCGACGACCATGGTGCCCGCAGAACAGCAGCTCACTGCCGTTGGCGAGCACGGCGCGGATGTAGGCCTGAGCGCCGCAGCGATCGCAGCGGTCGACGGCCCGTAATGGGCTGAGGACGGCGGTGGTCACGGTGCTCCTCTCGGCGGACGGTCCAACGTCTGTATCAACATGAAAACAGGCATCGGCTGTTCCGACCTCATCCATGTGGGTCGCTTCGCTCAGAGCGAAGCGACGGTCGTCAGGGATTCGGTACCGCGGCGCGTCCCGGCTTGGTCGTCAGCACCGCCAACTACCCTGGCAGCGCGGGTAGGAGCGAACCCGCGACAGGAGAGCACACGTGTCCGCACAACCGGCCGAGCTGCCGCTGCGGACGCCCGCGGCCAAGCGAGCGTCTCGGGGGGAGTACACGGCCCGGCACCTCTCGGTACTGGAAGGCCTCGAGGCGGTCCGGAAACGGCCCGGCATGTACGTCGGGTCGACTGACTCCCGGGGCCTGATGCACTGCCTCTGGGAGATCATCGACAACGGGGTCGACGAGGCCCTCGCCGGGGTCTGCACGATGATCGAGATCCGGCTGGCCGCGGACGGTTCAGTGCAGGTCCACGACGATGGGCGCGGCATTCCCGTCGACTTGCACGATCGGACCGGGCTGTCCGGCGTCGAGGTCGTCTTCACCAAGCTGCACGCGGGCGGCAAGTTCGGCGGTGGATCGTATGCCGCGTCCGGCGGCCTGCACGGCGTCGGCGCGAGCGTCGTCAACGCGTTGTCCGCTCGCCTCGACGTCGAGGTCGACCGCAGCGGCAAGACGCACGCCATGTCGTTCCGCCGCGGCGAACCCGGGGTCTTTGCCGACGACGGGCCAGACGCGGACTTCACCCCGTTCACCAAGCGCTCCGAGCTTCGAGTGACCGGTCGGCGCCGCAAGAGCGAGACCGGTACCCGGATCCGGTTCTGGCCGGACCGGCAGATCTTCCTCCGCAACGCGTCCTTCTCCTTCGACGAGCTCGTCACGCGAGCCCGGCAGACGTCCTACCTGGTTCCTGGACTGGAGTTGGTGCTGCGCGACGAGCGCGGGTCCGAACCGGTCGAGGCGCGGTTTCGCCACGACGGCGGCATCGTCGAATTCGCCGAGTTTCTCGCCTCTGATGCCCCGGTGAGCGACGTCATCAGGCTGCACGGGGCGGAGACCTTCGCAGAAACCGTCCCGATCCTCGACGACGCCGGGCACATGACCTCACGCACGGTGGAGCGGAACTGCGACGTCGATGTCGCGTTGCGGTGGGGCGTCGGTTACGACACCGAGTTGCGTTCGTTCGTCAACGTCATCGCGACACCCAAGGGCGGCACCCACGTCGCCGGGTTCGAGCAGGGGCTGCTCAAGTCGCTACGCGACCAGGTGCGGGTGAACGCCCGGCGGCTCAAGGCTGGCGATGACAAGATCGAGAAAGACGACGTGCTCGAAGGCCTGACTGCGGTTGTGACAGTCCGGTTGGCTGAGCCGCAGTTCGAGGGCCAGACCAAGGAGGTCCTGGGCACCAGCGCGGTCCGCGGGATCGTTGCCCGGATTGTCGAGCGTCGGCTCTCGGCGGTTCTCACCAGCAGCAAGCGCGCGGAGAAAACCCAGGCGGCGGCGGTGCTGGAGAAGGTCGTTGCTGCGGCCAAGGCCCGGGTCGCCGCCCGGCTGCACAAGGAGACTGTCCGGCGGAAGAACGCCCTGGAGACCAGCGCGCTGCCCACCAAGCTGGTCGACTGCCGCTCTGGCGCGCTGGACCGCTCGGAGCTGTTCATCGTGGAAGGTGACTCCGCGCTCGGCACCGGCAAGGCCGCCCGGGACGCGGAGTACCAGGCCCTGTTGCCCATCCGGGGCAAGATCCTCAACGTGCAGAAGGCCTCCGTGGGCGACATGCTGCACAACGCCGAATGCGCCGCGATCCTGCAGGTCGTAGGCGCCGGCAGCGGGCGCTCGTTCGACCTGTCCCAGACCCGCTACGGCAAGATCATTCTCATGGTCGACGCCGATGTCGACGGCGCCCACATCCGCACCCTGCTGATCACGCTGTTCTTCCGGTACATGCGGCCGTTGGTCGAGGCCGGTCGGCTCTATGCTGCCGTACCGCCGCTGCACCGGATCGAGTTGACCAATGCCCGCAAGAGCCAAGATCGGTATATCTACACGTATACCGACGCCGAGTTGACCCGGACGCTGCGTGACCTCGACCGCAAGGGCGCCCGTTTCAAGCAGCCGCCGCAGCGGTACAAGGGGTTGGGCGAGATGGACCCCCACCAGCTCGCCGAGACCACGATGGACCCACGGCACCGCCGGCTGCGACGAATCACCGCACCCGACGCCGAAGCAGCCGAGGCGGTCTTTGAACTGTTGATGGGCAATGACGTCGCCCCGCGCAAGGACTTCATCGTCGCTGGTGCCGCGGAACTCGACCGTGCCCGCATCGACGCGTGAGCGGGCCGTCGGTTTTACTTCTCCGCCTCGACCTTCAAGTCAGCCGCATACCGTTCGAAGATCGGTCCGAAGTCCGGCAGCCTCCGGGTAATCAACGGCAGCAGGACGCCAGTGAACTCCTCCGTCATCCGGAACCCAGTGGCTGCTCGATCCGGTTTCGGCGTCAGCGAGTAGGTCCGAACGCCGAGAAAGAACACCGGATTGCCCTCACGCCACACCATTTCCTCATTGGGAACGAACCGCGTGACCTTGACCGTGAAGGTCCTGCCCGGCGCCTCGGGGACCTGCATCCGTACGGTGCCGCCAGGCTCGATGTCTCCCTCGATGCTGGTCAACGTGGAGTTCCACTCCACCATGCGATCGGCCCGGGTCAAGATCGTCCAGATCCGTTCCGGCGGTGCCTGGATCTCAGCCGAAACCATGTGTCGAAGCCGGAAGGTCGACCGGTTGGTTTCCGACTCGATGCCGTCTGTCGACATTGCTTCCTCTCTCAGTCCGAGCTGGACTTCGCCCAGAGGTTGATCCCCGCATCGACGGCGTCCTGGTCGATCGCGGCCAGCTCGTCGTCGGTGAAGCCCAGATTCTCCGTCGCCGCGACGTTGGCCTCGAGTTGCCGGACACTGCTGGCGCCAATCAGTGCAGAGGTCATCTGTTCGTGCCGAAGCACCCAGGCGATCGCCATCTGGGCCAGGCTCTGCCCACGCTTGGTCGCCATGTCGTTCAGGGCGCGGACATGGCGAAGCGTTTCTTCGGTCAGCAGATCCGGGGACAACGACGCTGCACGAGCCGCTCGCGAGTCCGCTGGGATCCCGTCGAGGTAGCGGTCTGTGAGCATCCCTTGTGCCAGTGGTGAGAAGGCAATGCAGCCGACACCCTCCTCGGCCAGCGTCTCGAGCACAGTCGGTTCGCCCTGTTCGACCCAGCGGTTCAGCAGGGAGTACGACGGCTGATGGATGAGCAGCGGAGTGCCGAGACTGCGCAGGATGGCGGCGGCCTCTGCCGTTTTCTGTGCCGAGTAGGACGAGATTCCCGCGTACAGCGCGCGCCCCGAGCGGACGGCGGCGTCTAGCGCGCCCATGGTCTCCTCGAGCGGAGTGTCCGGGTCGAAGCGATGGCTGTAGAAGATGTCGACGTAGTCCAAGCCCATCCGGTCCAGGGACTGGTCGAGGCTGGTCAGCAGGTACTTGCGCGAGCCCCATTCCCCGTACGGACCTGGCCACATGTCATAACCGGCCTTGGTCGAGATGATCAGTTCGTCGCGGTGCGCGGCGAAGTCGTCGGCCATGATCCGGCCGAAGTTGATCTCCGCCGATCCGTACGGCGGTCCGTAGTTGTTGGCCAGGTCGAAATGCGTGATCCCCAGGTCAAAGGCGCGGCGCAGAATCGCGCGCTGGGATTCCAGCGGAGTCTGGTCGCCGAAGTTGTGCCACAGCCCGAGCGAAACGGCCGGAAGCTTCAGGCCGCTGCGCCCCACCCGGCGGTAGGGCATGGTCTCGTATCGGTTGGGCGCGGCGGCATACGTCACCGTGCAGCCTCCGTCCTGGGCACTGCCTGGGTATGGTCACGGCCACCATAGTGAGGATTCGTTCTCCCATGTGGAGGGCTGATCAGCCGCGCCCTGGGCCAAGATGGCGCCGTGGATCAGCCGACCGAATACCGCTTCTACCACGACGCTGCCCCGTGGTGGCCGCTGATCTCCCCGCCCGAGGACTATGCCGAGGAGGCGGCATTCGCAGCAACCGTGCTGAGCTCGGCGTCGATTCCCGTCCGGCATGTGTTGGAGCTGGGCAGCGGCGGCGGACACAACGCTGTCCACCTCAAGGCCCGATTCAGCATGACGCTGGTCGACCTCTCCTCGGACATGCTGCAGGTGTCGCAGCGGCTCAACCCCGAATGTGAACATCTGCGCGGCGATTTGCGCTCGATTCGGCTCGGTCGCACATTCGACGCCGTGTTCGTCCACGACGCCGTCGGTTACATGATCACGCCAGCAGACCTGCGCCGTGCGATGGAGACGGCGTTCGTCCACTGCCGGCCGGGTGGGGTTGCCGTCTTCGTACCGGACGACACCGCCGAGACGTTCCAAGCCGGCACCGAGCACGGCGGCTCCGATGGACCCGACGGACGTGGTGCGCGTTACCTGGAGTGGAGTTGGGATCCGGATCCGGAGGACACGACGACCCGGGCCGAGTACGTGCTGCTGCTCCGCGATGCTCACGGTTCGGTGCAGGTCGTGCACGAGACGCATCGATTCGGGTTGTTCGGCCGACAGATCTGGCTGGCAACCCTCGCGGACGTGGGCTTCGAACCGCAGGCCGTTCCGGAAGTGACAACGGAGGACCGGACACCGCGAGAGCTCTTCGTCGGCCATCGCCCGCGTACGGAGTTGGCCTGATCATCCCGGCTTCAGGACGACACCATCGGCCACGTAAGCCACCGGCTGGACGGCGGGCCCGTTGCATGACTCCGGCCGGGGCGGTTCCAGTACACGGGTCGTCACGTCGACCTGCCAGCGCCGGCCGTCGGTGTGAGCGATCGCGATGCGCCACGACTGGCCATCGTCGTCCGCTTCGATCGCGTCGACGTCCAGCTCGACGAGCCCGGTGAGGCTGGCTGCCTCCCGCACTGCCGCCTCTGCTACCTGGCCCGGTGCGTCGAACGTGCTCCGCCCGCGGTATCCGGCCAAGACCAGCCGACCGTCGCGAGCCTCATCCAACACGTGTGACACGGCGTCGACGTCCATTCGGCCGTGCACGATGCCGTACGGCAATACAGCGCAGGTGGGGGCGAACCGATGGCCACCGAGGTGGGTGGTCTCCCAGACTCGACCGGGACTGCGTTGATGCATGGCGGTGACGACCGGGCGACCGAACGACGCACAGCAGACATCGCGGCGGCCGTTGGTGCAGATGAGGAGCAGCGGATCGGTCTCCGCCTCAACTTCAGGCAGCGATGCGCGGACGGCTTCGCGGTCACCTCGCTCCAGACCCTGCCAATTCAGGTTGACCAGCTCGCCGACGTTGTCGACCGCCCCACCGAGCAGCCAGCTCGCCGCGGGCCGGGTCGAGGCGATCCAGATCCGGCGTCGTCGCCCGCGATGGTCGTCCGGATGTGGGCCGGGCCTGCGGATCAGTGCAGTTCGGGTGGCGTGTGCGGCTGCCGACGCTTCCAGTGCAGCGCCGAGCGCGGGATCCAGGTGTGACTGGGTCAGTGCTTTCCGACCCCAGGGTCCGGGTTGTTCGAGCACCAGCCACGACTTCGCGACGGGCGCGGTTCCGGCGAGTGGCTCGCCGAGCAACCGGCTCAGCCGGGAGCAGGCGGTGACATCCATGAGCGACCGCAGTTCTGAAGCCCGCCTATTCCTCCTCGAGTGTCATACCCGACTCATCATCGCCGATGGTCAACGTGGATCCGTCGAGCTCGAGGGCAGGGGAAGAGGTGAGGAAGCCGGTGAGCCAATCGTCTTGTGCCTGCAACTCGGGTTCGCAGGCCATCATCGTCGTGGCCAGGGAGTCGGCATTGATTGCGAGCGTGCCGTCGTCCCACGGGGCCGGCCCGGTGAGGGTGTTGCAACCGGCCGACGCGGACAGTCGGTCTGTCTCGAAGGACAGTTCTACGGACGTGTCCTCGACCATGTCGTGACCTCCGACGTCGGTGGAAACGCTCAACGCATGTGTTCCGGCATAGTATGTGCGGGCTGTCGTGGTTCCTGAGTTGGCACTCGCGGAGACGACATGACCTCGCCGGAGACTCGGCGACCGCTGCGCGAGCCGTCGGTGGCCGACGCCGTCATCCCGATGGTGACGCTGGTCGTGCTCATCGGCGGATCCCTGGCGTTGTTCGGACTGGACGCGCTCGATGGCCCGATCCAGGCCGCACTGATCATGTGCGCGATGGTCGCGGCGCTCATCGCGCTCAAGAACGGTCACACTTGGGAGGACGTCCAACGGGTCGGGCAGATCGCGTTGTCCTCCATCACCAGCGCGTTGTTCATCCTGCTGGCGGTCGAGGCGCTGATCGGGATATATGGAACCTGTCCGGCACCATCCCCACCCTCGTGTACTACGGCATCCAGGTCCTCGCACCAGGCTGGTATTACGTCGCGACTGCCTATTCGTCAGCGTCGGCCTGATCGTGTCGGTTCTCGGCGCCTAGCTGGCGTGGACGTTGATGGCGGCCGAGGTGCTATTCGTGGTGGCGAAGGACGACGACATGCCCCGCTTCCTCCGGAGCCAGAACGCCACCGACGTGCCGACTGCCGCACTGCTGATGTCGACGATCCTGATCCAGATCATGCTGGTCGTCACCGTATTCTCCGAGGACGCTTTCAACTTCGCGCTCGATCTGACCAGCGCCTTGACCCTGATCCCGTTCCTGCTCGCCGCCGGTTACGCGCTCAAGCTGGTGCTGACGAGGGAGACGTACATCGAGAATCCACAGGGATACGGCCGTGAGCTCGTGGTGGGTGCGCTCGCCACGGTCTGTACCGCATTCCTGCTGTTCGCCGCAGGCGCGAAGTTCATCCTCCTCTCGTTCGTCATCTACGCGCCGGCCAGCATTCTGTTCGTCATGTCCCGCAGCGAGCAGGGCCGGCGACTGTTCTCGCCAGTCGAACTCGTCATCCTGGCCATCTCGATCCTCGGCGCGATCGTCGGCGTCGTCGCCCTCGCTACCGGTTGGATCACTATCTAGGAGAATCACGCCCGTGACAGACGCAACCGATTCCCCCTCCGCGATCTACGGCGTGCACTCCGAGGTCGGCACGCTGCGCAAGGTACTGGTCTGTGCGCCGGGGTTGGCTCACCGACGGCTCACGCCTACCAACGCGGACGATCTGCTGTTCGATGACGTGCTGTGGGTGGAGAACGCTCAGCGCGACCACGCCGACTTCGTCAACAAGCTGCGTACGCGGGGAGTCGACGTCGTCGAGTTGCACGATCTGCTGACCCAAACCGTGGCAATTCCCGAGGCAAAGTCCTGGATTCTCGACCGTAAGATCGTCCCCAACGAGGTCGGGATCGGACTGGTCGACGAGACGCGGGCCTTTCTGGAGTCACTCGGCGACCGGCAGCTCGCCGAGTACCTGATCGGCGGGCTCGCCACCTCCGACCTGCCGGACGACTTTCGGCCCGAGTACGTCGCGCTGGCTCGTGAGTCGACCGGCGTGCGCGAGTACCTGATGCCGCCGCTGCCCAACACCCTGTACACGCGGGATACCACGTGCTGGCTGTACGGCGGGGTGACGTTCAATCCGCTGTTTTGGCCGGCTCGGCACGACGAGACACTGCTTTACAAGGCGATTTACGAGTTCCATCCCGACTTCGTCGGCTCCACGGTGTGGTGGGGCGATCCGGAAAAGGACTGGGGACAGGCCACATTCGAAGGTGGCGACATCATGCCCGTCGGCAACGGCGTCGTGCTGATGGGAATGAGCGAGCGGACCTCGCGTCAGGCCATCACCCAGGTCGCGGCGGCCCTGTTCCAGAACGGCGCGGCCGAACGCG
>CAWCED010000024.1:0-41951 GCA_963794465.1 uncultured Actinomycetota bacterium
GCTAGTAGCGGGCTCCGGGACCGAACTGGTGCCACCATGCGTACCTGGCGACCGACGCAGCAGCCGAGAACTGCGCTTCTACCAGGTCGTCTCGCGACCGGGTTTCCTCCACCAGGGTGCCACCTGATTGCGGATGGGGTGCCACTTCCACCTTTGGGTCACGACGTGCGGGTCCACTTCGGTTCAATGCGCCGGCCGAGCCGGGCCAGCAGCCCGTCCACCACGCCCCTGCCGAACATCAGCAGGCGTTCGGAGCGGGGTGCCTCACGGAGTGCGGAGAGCAGGATTGCGCCCAGGGCGCGTAGCAGCTTCAGCGGTCCGATCGGCCAGCGGCGCTGAACATAGAGCCGGTAGTAGATGGAGTTGCGGGCCTCGTAATAGATCATCCACGGCCTCCGGCCAGCCGCGCGGCGGACCGGTTCGTGAATCACGACAGCCGCAGGGGCCCGACTCACCTGAACTCCGGATCGGGGCATCCGATGCTGCAGATACTCGGTGTCCTCGGCCCACCAGAAGAATTCCGCACGCGGAAGACCCGCGGCCCCGACCGCCGACCGGTCGATCAGCAGTCCGCACCAACCGGGGTAATTCGTCGCAGCCCCGGTCCGGCCGTCGACCCATGACGGGAAGACGACATGACCGTTGCCGAGATTGCCCGCGTGCCGCACGAGTTCTGCGAGTCCGGCTGGCTGCGGCACGCAATCGTCGTCCATGACCCACGCATGGGTGTACTGCTCCAGGCGGTGGAACGTCTGCAACCCGAGGGCGTGACCGCCGGCCGGACCGAGGTTCTCGCCGGTCGGCAACAGCTGCGCTCGGCCGGTCAGGCTGTCGGGCAGGCCCGCGAGAGTAGCCCTCGGTGGCTCGCCGTTGTCGACAACCAGAACCCCGTCTGGTCGCCTGGTTTGGCCGCCAATGGCCGTCAAGCATCGCTGCAGCGAGGCCGGGGCATGGAAAGTCAGGACGATGGCGAGGACCTGGATGTCCCGCCCTGGGGGAACAGATTCGGGTTGTGTCACACCGCCCCCAGCAGACCGCCAGCGCATCGCCGCCCACCGTAGCGGTCCCCGGGTTGATCAATTCGCACTGATCGGCGGGACCAGAACCGACCGAGATCCGCAAGGCCGATGTGACCGTGTGGTAACTTCGCTGCCGCCAGTGCGTCGGGAGTGTCGGTCGGAACACGTAGTGCCCGCTCTCGTAGCAATAGCCGGGGGGAGATTTGAGCACAGCGGCTCCAGTAAATAGGCGATCCCCCGCCACGGCCCGACTGCTCATCGCCCTCGGTGCCATCTTGCTGGTCGCGGTCGGCGTATTTGTGTTTGTTGCCAACGGGCCATTTGTCTCGTCCAGCGGAGCGCCCGGTCCTCGAACAACGGTCAAGTCTGGCAACTGGTCCGACCCTGACGTCTGGGCTGGCGAAATCGAACCGCAGGCCGGTGATGTGATCGAGATCGGCGCTGGCCACCACATCACCTACGATGTCGGCAATCTCGACATCGCTGGCATGACGGTCGCAGAAGAAGCCATTCTCAGCTTTAGTCCGGAGCGCTCCACCACGCTTGCTTCTTCGGCCAATGTCATCGTCAACGGTAAGCTCGTGATGCGGCCGGAAAACCCCGAGGTAATCCAGACCCTGCGCTTCACCGGCATCACCGAAAACGACTTTGCCGGCGGTGGTATGGATCCCCTCGCCTCTGACATCGGACTCTGGGTCATGGGCCGCGGCCAGTTGGAGCTCATCGGCAGTCAGAAGTCCGGCTGGCTGCGTTTGGCCGACGGAATAGCGGCCGGCGCAACCAGCGGAACCCTGCAGAGCGAGCCGGTCGGCTGGGCGGCCGGGGACGAAGTCGTCATCGCGCCCACGGAACCCCCAACCGTTGGTGCCGCCTCGTGGGACGGATTCGACGAAACCAAGCTCACCGGTGTTTCCGGTGCCGATCTCAGCTGGTCCGACCCGACGGCCCGGGCCCACCCTGAGGTCAACGGTCGATGGACCGCCGAGGTCGCCAACCTCACGCGCAATGTCAGAATCGAGGGCACTGCCACCGGGCGTACCCACGTCTTCATCCGCTCCGAGCGTTTCCAGACGGTCAACTATGTCGAGCTCCGCCACGTCGGCCCACGACACGTGCCCGGTTCCGACGACAATCCTTCCGAGCTGGTTCCAGGCCGTTACGGCCTGCACTTCCACCACTCGTTCGATGCCGCTCGGGGTTCACAGGTCATCGGCACCGTCGTCCACGACGCTGGCAACCGAGCCTTTGTCGTGCACCGTAGCCACGGAGTCACGCTCAAGGACACGGTTTCCTACGACACGTTCGACGACGCGTATTGGTGGGACGGCGAGACCCGTGACGACGAATCACACGACGTCGTCATCGACCACGCCCTAGCCGCGAAGGCGCAGTCCGATCCTGATTTTCGCGGCTACCGCCTCACCGGCTTCGCCCTCATGGCCGGCTTGCGGAACACGATCCGTGACTCGGTGGCGGTGGGAATTCAAGGGAGCACGGACGCATCGGGATTCGGCTGGCCCGAGCCGGGAGGGCGCTCGCAGGACCATGGCGTCTGGAACTTCTCCACCGGGAACATGGCGCACAACAACAGCACCGACGGTATCTTCATCTGGCAAAACGATAGTGAACACCATCACGTGCGCAATTTCACCGCCTACCATAATGGCGGCGTCGGCATAGACTTGGGCGCTTACGCCAATATCTACTCATTTGCCAATACCGAACTCTACGGCAACGCGGAGGCAGGCGTTCAACTCCGGGCCACTACCGCCGAGAGCACGCCCAATATCGCCTTTGAGAACATGGTGATCGATGGCGCCGGAATCAGCGACTATGCGGTGGTCGCCCCACACCACCAGTTCGACGGTACGGCCACGTCAACGGTGTTCAAGAACGTTACGTTCAAAAACACCAGGAGCGGCGGTTTGCTCTTCGTCCAGAGCGACCAGCCGGATCTGATCGACTTCATCGACTGCCACTTCCAAACTCCCGCCGATGTCGTCTACGACCCTGCCGAGAACACCGGCAACATGGCCCGCATACAGAGCGGATCCACGGCCACACTCGTCACCAAGGACGGCGATCGGAGCATTGAGCCCTTCGCGGCTTCGTTCCACGATTGGTACGAGCCGCAGACCAGCATTGTCTCCCCCACCGGTGGCGCCAGCGTCACCGGAACAGTCACGGCTGCAGTCGATGCCTCCGACAATTCGGCTATTTCACGCGTGGACTTCTTCGTCGACGGCGTCCGCCGCGGCACCGCCGACGCCGCTCCGTACGACTTCTCCTGGGACACAGCAACCGAGGGTGCGGGCTGGCACATCATCCATTCCCGCGCCGTCGACGCTTCGGGCAACAGCGGCATCTCCGCGTATACCAGTGTCTTCATCACGGCCGGGAGTGCGCAGCCCCGGCCCATCTTCGCCGACGACACCGAAAAACCCCAGGTCACCATGTGGTACCCGGACGCCAATGAAGCATTTTCCGGCGTCGGAGAAGTGACCCTCGATGTCAGCGACGACAGCGGAATCGCGAAGGTGGAGCTCGTAACTGATGAGGGCGTGGTGCTGGCCAGTACCGACAAACCGCCGTATCACCTGTTGGTTCCGAGTTGGCAGCACCCCGATGGGGACCTCTGGCTGCAGCTCGTGGCCACCGACATCAACGGCAACACGGCGGAGTCCAACAGGGCGCACATCGAGATCCAGAACAGGTCACCCGGTGCCATGCCCGCAGACATCGAGCAGCCTCCGCCGCCCCTGTCTGGCATATCCCTGGATCCAACCGGCCAACCATCCACGTCCGGCTCCCACACCCATTGACCGGCGACTAGCTCCGGAGTAGGGATTGCAGATCCTGCCACGAACCTGCGTTCGCGTCGCGGTCGCTGATCGTGGTGACCGCAGCCGGCCAGGGAATCGCCAGGTCCGGATCGTCGTAGCGCACCGCGAGATCCTCCGACGCGTCGTGTGGCCGGTTGATCCGGTAGCAGACATCGGCGGAATCGGTCAGCACCTGGAACCCATGCAGCATCCCCGGTGGCACGTACAGATGCCAAAACCGTTCGTCGTCCAGGACGAAGGTCTGGTGCTGTCCAAATGTCGGTGAGTCGGGCCGGGCGTCGACCAGGACGTCGAAGATCGTGCCGCTCGCGCACCGGACGAGCTTCGCCTCGCCCCGGCCGCCCCGGCCGTGCAATCCCCGGAGGACGCCGCGCCAGGACCGTGACTGCGAGTCCTGGAAGAACGATGTGCTATCGATTCCGTGCTCAGCCGCGACCTCGGTGTCGAACGTCCGGGTGAAGAACCCGCGGTCGTCATGGTGGGGCTCCGGCACGAAGAGCATCGCTCCGGCCAGGCTGGTCATCCGCACCTGCATCATGCCGCCTTCGTTGCGTGCCCGTTCTCATCTGAGCTGACCGCCAAGCCCAGACAAGCCGCTAGCCGTTGCTCCTCACCGGCAAGCCGGCCCCGGAACTCCGAAACCCGAGTGCTCACCTCGAGTGACAGCTGCCGCCGGTGCGCCATCAGATCGGTGAACTGCCGACGGAGGAGATCTTGGTCGAGGTGCTCGACGTGCTGACAGTATGCGCCGAGCCCAACGGCGGCCATCAATTCGTCATTCTTCGCTGCATAACCGACCGAGAGCGTCGGCTTTCCACAGATCAGCGCGCTGATGACGCTGTGATATCTGGTGGCAACAACAACAGCGGCATCGGCAAGGAGCCGGTTGAGGTCGTCGAAGTCATCGGCAACCGCCATCGTCAGCCAGCGTCGAACCAGTTCGGGGTTTGTTGACGTGACCGACCTGGCCACCACTTCTGTCGCCGGCTGGTCGCCCGCATCAGCCGTCACCAACCGAACCGTGTACCCCTCGTTCAGCAGCCAGCCACAAAAGGCACCCAGCGCATCGGTGTGGCGTTCGCCGATCGATCCGGCTTGCTGACTTGCGTACCAGCCGCGGTACTTCATGACCGGTATTGCCACGAGCGGCCGGTCCTGACGTTGCTGGCTTGGTTCCGACCAGGGCAGCGAGAACACGATATCGGGCGCGATTTCGGTCGACGGCACGTGGAGACCGGTGCTGATCATGAAGTTCCGGGACCCCGCATCCCTGAACGAGCGATAGTCTGCCCAGCCTCCGACCAGCCGAGCCAGCCGGCGCGATACCGGGTGTGGCATCGGTCCAGCGCCGATGCTCACCAGACCGGTCCGCACCCCTCGCAGCCGAGCCGCGCCGAACCATACAGCCAGGGACAATGGCCAGCCGGTCGGTTTCTCACCGCCGTAGTCGTCGAGAATTCCCGTGCCTGGCACCAAGAGCGCATCGAGGGATCCGGTAATGCGCTGAGCTCGCCATGCGTCACCGAACCGATGCGGGATCCGGGTCACTCGTGTGGAAAGCAGTTTGCTCGTCGGCCGTCGGGTCCGTATCGAATGGGCGGCAATGCCGAAGCGCCTGGTGACCACCTCCGGCTGAGGACAGATGCAGGTCACAACCGCGTCCGGATCGATCCGTCGGACAATTCTGATCACAGCATCGAGCGAGGCATCGTTGCCGAGGTTGCCGACACCGAATCCGCCAATGAGACCAACCCGCAACGGGCCATGATGACCTCGACGTCCGCGCCCGACCGGAGTGCGTCGTCCGACATCAGCGGTCATGACGCTCGATCCAGGTACGCCGCCACTGCTTGTTTCCAGGCACCCGGATCGGCCAGAGACCATCGGTCGTACGCCGTATCGGCAACCACCGTCCGCAGTGCGCTGCGGACATCGGGTGGCCGACGCAAGGCACGAGCCGCCGGCACCAAGAGGTGCCGACGAAAGGACCGGCGAGTGATTCTGAGCAGCTCCCGATACTCCGGCAGCACCTGCGCGTTCTCGGCCAGAAACCTCAGCTTGACCTCGGTACATGCGGCCCGGTAGGCAACACTGCGTTGATAGCGATCATGGATCAGCTGGCTTCCCCTGGTCGTCGACGCGCTGCGGTCGTGGAATCGGACTCGAGCCAGCGGCTCATTGACGAAGGCCACGTTTCCGTTGGTCGCCATGCGAAGCAGCAGGCCGATGTCGTCGGCCACATCGTCTCCCGGGCGGAACCCGCCAACCGGTAGGGCTGCTCGCCGCAGCAGGGTCGCGGTGAATTCGATGCGGTGCGTCCCGCCGAGCACAGACCGGAGATAGTCCTCCCCCGAGACGAATCCATCTCGGTTCCGGCCGAGTTGGTCGACGACATACAGCGGTTCACCCTGAGCGTCGACGACGTCGTATCCGGTGTGAACGAGCGCGACATCCGGCCGCTCATCGAGAATCCGGGCCGTCCGAGCGAGGAACTCCGGCAGCCATTCGTCGTCGTCAGCAAGGATCGCGACATATTCCCCCGAACCAGCGTGCAGTGCGATGTTGTAATTCTCGGTCCGTGGGATTGTCTCCGAATTGCGCCGCACCACGACCCGCGGATCGGACAGCTCGTGCAGCGCGTCAATCGTCTCGTGCGTCGAGCCGTTGTCGACAACCGTTACCTCGAGATCGCGGTGACTCTGCGACAAGACTGTGGACAGCGCAGCCTTCACCAGATCAGGCCGGTTCAACGTCGGGATACCGATGCTGACCCGAGGGCTGCGCGGCTCTGCGTCGCTCACGTCAGCTCCTCGGCCATGACCCAGCGACCGCCTGCGGCCTCGATCTCAGGTAAGCGCTCGCGTACCTCGGCCAGCAGGTCCGGTAGGAATAGCAAGACACTGTCGGGACGCGCAACCACGAGCTCCTGCGGGCTGATCACCGGGATATCCGTGCCGGGCATCCGACGGCCCTGCTTGGCAATGGATGCGTCCGCCACGCCCGGAAGCAGCCTGCTGTCGACTCCGGCATGACACAACAGCGCGACAGCGCGCGATGCGGCACCGTAACCACCGACGGTCGCCCCGGCAGCTTGCTGTGCGCCCAGCCAGCCGTGCACGGCATGGGCGTTGCGGGCCACGCTGCGCTGCAGATCGCGAAAACCGTCGGCCGTTCGGAGGTTCAGCTCGTCCTCGTCGTCGAGCAACGCGTCAACCGAACCGTCGGCCCTGGGCCCATCGTCGGTGGACCGGGTGGCAGCCAGCAGCACTGTCCCTCCGTAGAGGTCGAATTGCCACGCCGAACGCGCGGTGAATCCGACCGATTCCAGCATGGCCACGAGCGCAGTCGTCGAGTAGTAGGCGTAGTGCCCGTGGCGAAGGGAGTTCCATTGACCGAGCCGCAAGATCGTTGCCAGCGAGTGATACTGCACCAGCAGTGAGCCGCCAGGCGCCACCAGCGCAGCGCGCCCGGCCAGAGCAGCTGCCTGGCGGGCCTCGTGCATGAGCCCGAAACAGTCCAGCACCACGTCGGCGGTGCCGTTGACGACAGGGGACAATCCGCGCTGGGCAAGCAGCGGCAGCCAGGAACCGCCGTGTGGACTGCCGAACTCCAGCACGCGGGTACCGGGCAGCAGCCATTCCGCCGCGGCGACGCGAGCAACGGCATCAGCAGCCTGTTCGACCAATGCGGCCGGCTCAGTCCCACGTGGCTCCTCTGGCACGGTCGGGTCCTCGAGCAGTTGAGCCAGCCCGCAGGAGGAACACAGCCACATCTGCAGTGGGTAGACCGGATCAGGACCGGGGTCGTCGTGCGCGGGAAAATGGTCGCTGGCCGGCTGTTCCCCCAGGTCGAGGACCACCTCGCCACCTCGACCGCCGCATGCGCGGCACCCTGGCCCCGTCATCGATGTCCGCTGCCTGTCCGTTTCGTGCGGCGCGATCACAACCGCCGGGGGTATGCGTGCTCCCGGAGGGCAGGCGCGACCGGCCGGCCATCCAGGAAGTCCTCCACCCTGCCCGCCTCGAGAGCTTTGCGATACACCGCGAGGACAGGTATGACCGCGTCGATGGTCTGCGCGAGGTCGTCGTCGGTATGAGCCGCCGATATGACGAAGGACTGGCCGAGAACGCCCCGGCGGAGGAGTTCTTGGAGGAACAGGGTTCGGTACTCCTGCGACCTGTCCCGGTTCGGGTCTCGTGTGACGAACACCAGGCAGGACGGTCGGCCGACCACCGACACGTATTCGGCCACACCCAGCTCGCCAGCAGCAGCGTTCACGGCAGTCGCCAGCTTGCTGCCCTGCCGCTCCATCAGCTCGATGACGTCGCGCTCGGCATACGCCTGCCGGACGGCCAGGTATGCGGCCAGGCCAGTCGTCTCCGGACCGAAGGTCGTGGACAGCAGGAACGGCCGGGATGCGTCGGTATCGAGCCCGCCGAGCGTCATCAACTCACGACGACCGGCCAACGCTGACACAGCGAAGCCGTTGCCCAACGCCTTTCCCCACGTCGACAGGTCGGGGACGACGCCGTAGACCTGTTGGGCGCCGCCAACGGACCACCGCATCCCGGTGATGATCTCGTCGAAGATCAGCACGACGCCGTGGTGGTCACAAAGAGACCGGACGCCCTCGAGGAAGCCCGGCTCCGGCTCGGCCATCGCCGTGGCGGCCTCCAGGATCAGGCAGGCGACTTCGCCGGGTCGGCTCTCCAGGAGTGAACGGACCGAATCGAGGTCGTTGTAACGGAACGAGACCGTCAGTTGCCGGTGCTCAACCGGGATGCCAGCCGTCATCGCCGTCGTACCGATGAACCAATCGTCTGTCGAGAAGAACGGATGGTCTACGCAGACACCCACCAGCGGACGACCGGTGGCAGCTCGGGCAAGTTTGACCGCAGCCGTCGTCACGTCAGAGCCGTTCTTGGCGAACTTCACCATGTCGGCACCTGGAACCTGGTCGAGAAACGTCTCCGCCGCCGTGAGTTCCAGCATCGTTGGACGGGTGAAGTTGGCTCCGTCAGCAGCCGCGCGAGCAACAGCCGCGACAACTGGGCGGTAACCGTGGCCCAACGTCACCGACCGCAGCCCCATGCCGTATTCCACGTACCAGTTGCCGTCCACGTCGAGCACGCGCGCACCCTCGCCCCGCACGAGGACCGGAGTGATGAACTCCGGGTACTGGTCCGACCCGCGGGAGTAGGTGTGTGCACCGCCTGGAACCAGCTCGTGCAACCTACGCTGTGCCGCGTTTGACTTCTCGAACGAGCGACTGACCTCGGCCGGCTCTGCAGTGGTGGGATGAACCGCGCTGGTGACATCAGCCATGACGTCCGTCCACCGCCAACGACAGCACGGCCTTGGCGACGTCGAATCCCTCGGCATACCGGCGTCTGCACTCGACTCCCCGCAGCCGCATCACGGCGAGGAACGTCTCGTCGTCCCACCAGTCACGATCCGCCTGCGACGGAAAACACTCGTTGAGCAGCTCCACCTTTCTGTGGGCGGTCTCGGCGTCAAGCGGCACGTAGTGGCTCACCCTGCCCAGGTCACCGTCCCACTTCGGGATCTCGTAGTTCAGGATGAGAGCATCGCGCCACACGGTGGGGGCGATTTCTGCGATCAGGCGATGGTCTTGATGGGCATCGTCGCGTCGAGGTGCGAACACGACGTCGGCCGGCGTGCCGGCAACCTGTTCAAGACCGTCCTTGACCGCCGCCCAGTGCGCGGGAAGAAAACCGTCTCGAAGCCCCATGGCGTGCATGTTGACATCAACGGCTGGCAGGAAGCGGGACATCGCCTTGGCAGCTTCCTCGACGCGCGTCTCCGAACCCGTTGCAATGGCAACGACCGCGCGCGCATCTCGGCACTCGGCCAGGGTGAGCAGCGTCGCCGCCGCAACCGATCTCGATGTCATCGGGGTGGGCTCCCAGACAGACGATCCGCAGCGCGCCGGGCGGCAACTCGAGGGCGAACATCTACCGGATTCCGTTGATGTCAGGAACGTCTACGGCGCCGATCGCGCGCCCTGGGGCGGGCGGCTGGTCGCGCCAGACCGCCCAAGGGCTCTGCCCGGTCCGGTACAGGTCTTCCAGCCAAGACCGTTCCTTCAACGTGTCCATGGCCGCCCAGAACCCGTCGTACGGGATCGCCAGCATGCGGCCGTCCGCCGCGGCCCGCACACACGCGTTCATGACCAGGTCCTCGCCTTCGTTCAGGTAGTCGAAGATGTCCTGGCGAAGAACGAAGTAGCCCCCGTTGATCCGCATGTTCATCTCGGCGGCGGGAACGAAGCCGGTGATCCGTGATTTGTCGTTGATGTAGACGACATGGAACGAGTCCTGGGGCGGGACGGCCAGCAAGCTGGCCGCAGCGTCGGTCGCCAACAGCTGGTCGACCATCTGATTCATCGGCGCGTCGGTGAGCACGTCACCGTAATTGGCCAGAAAGACCTCGTCGTCATCCAGATAGCGGCGAACCCGCCGGAGTCGCTCACCGATGGCGGTGTCGATGCCAGTGTCGACGAAGGTGATTCGCCACTCGCTGATGTCGCTGCTGAGCAGCTCGATCTGCTCGCCGCCCTTGGACAACACGAAGTCGTTCGAGTGGGTTTCCTGGTAGTTCAGGAAGTAGTCCTTGACGGCATTAGCGCCGTAGCCCAGACACAAGATGAACTCGGTGTGCCCGAAGTGGGCGTAGTAGCGCATGACGTGCCAGAGCACTGGGCGGTGCCCGACCGGCACCATCGGTTTCGGTGCGGAGTCGTCGCTGGACCGCATCCGCAATCCGAGCCCCCCGCAGAAGATCACGACCTTCACCGTGACTCCCCCTCGTGACCCGGTGGATCGTACACCTCGAGCTGGGGCAGCGGCACGACCAACCGCCCGCCCCACTCCCGGACGTAACCGAGTTGTGTGGAGATCTCCTCCCTCAGGTTCCACGGCAGAAGGAGCACGTAATCCGGGCGCACTTCGGCCAGCCGTTCGACCGGATGGATGGGGATGTGCGTGCCCGGCAGGTACTTGCGGTGCTTGACCGGGTTGCGATCGACAGTGAACGACAGCAGATCGGACCGGATGCCAGCATGGTTGAGCAGGGTATTGCCCTTGCCGGGGGCTCCGTATCCCACCACGCGGGCCCCTTCGCGGGCCCGGGCAACCAGGAACTCGACCAGGTCGTTGCGGACGGCTGCGACGTCGACGGCGAACCCGGCATGGCCACTCAGCGTGTGCAGCCCAGCACGCTCTTCGAGCTCGAGTACTCGAGTTACCTCCGCGCTCGGCTCGCCAGCCTGCTCGGCGGGCATCGACCAGGTGCGCAGCGATCCGCCATGGGTCGCCAGCTCGTCGACGTCCACGACCATCAACCCGGCCGCTGCCAGGACGCGCTGCGTGGTCAGCAGCGACAGGTAGGAGAAGTGCTCGTGATAGATCGTGTCGTACTCGCGCCCTTCGATCAGCCGAAGCAGGTGCGGGATCTCGATACTGATCCGGCCGTGGTCGGCGACCAAGGCTCGCAAGCCCTTGGCAAAGTCCAGGATGTCCGGCACGTGGGCAATGACGTTGTTCGCCACCACAAGATCAGCGAGACCGTGCTGCTCGGCGATCTTTCGGCCGGTTTCCTCACCGAGGAACGTCACGACGGTGGGGATGCCCTTGGTGACCGCTGCTTCGGCGACGTTGCCGGCAGGCTCCACGCCCAGCGCTCGGATGCCGCGCTGGACGACGTGCTGCAGGAGGTAACCGTCGTTACTGGCCACTTCGACCACAAATGAGTCCTGGCCGAGTCCAAGCCGGCGCGCCGCTGTGTCCACGAAATGGCGGGCGTGGGCAACCCAGGAATCGCTATAGGAGGAGAAGTACGCGTAGTGCGTGAAGATGTCCTCAGCCGGTATGTAAGCCGGAAGCTGGACGAGCAGGCAGTCACTGCAGATGCGAACGTGCAGCGGATAGAAGGTCTCGCCCTCGTCCAGCTGCTCGGCAGTCAGGTAGCTCTCGCACGGCGGCGACATGCCAAGATCGACGAACGTGTGGGTGAGCTCCGCAGAACACAGTCTGCACCGCAGCGACGGCCTCACGCTGATCATCCGTTCATCCGCAGCTGGTCGTCCAGCCGGCCAGCGGCGATCAACTCTTGGATCCTCTCCAGCCGAACATAACGCGGCCCTTCGAAGTCTTCGGCGGTCAAGCCATGGTCGTGCATGTCGCGGGCAAGCTCGTCGATGCCGGCGGCGATCGTCCACTCGGGCTTGAAGGCGGGGAGGAGCTCGCCGATGCGGCTGAAGTCGACCCGGTAGTCGCGCTTGTCCGGTCCCGCCGTAGCCGCGAAGGTCACTGGCGCACCGAGGACTTCGGAGACCTGGGCTGCGATCGTGCGGATCTGGACGACATCCTCGTCCCGCCCGACGTTGAATGCCCGGTCGTGCACGACCTCACGGGGCGCCTCCAGCGCAGCGAGGAACGCCCGGGCGATGTCCTCTGCGTGTACGAGCGGACGCCACGGCGTCCCGTCGCTCTGCAACCGCACTTCGCCACGGGTGAACGCGAGTCCGGTGAGGTTGTTGACGACAATGTCGGCTCGCAGCCGAGGGGACGAACCATATGCGGTGGCGTTGCGGAGGTAGGTGGGGCTGAAGTCGTCATCGGCCAGAGCCGCCAGCCCGGCCTCGGCCCGCACCTTGCTCTCTCCATATGGGGTGACTGGATTGAATGCGGCGTCCTCGGTCACCGGCGCGTGACCCGCCGCGCCATAGAGCGAGCACGAGGACGAGAACACGTACCTCGACACCCCCGCGTCCTTCGCGACCCGACCGAGGTGGATCGCGCCATGTGCGTTGACGGAGTAGGTGGCCTCCGGGTTCAGGTGACCTACCGGGTCGTTGGAGACCGCCGCCAGGTTGACGACCGCGTCGAATCCAGCAAGATCCTCTGCGTGTGCGTCACGGATGTCACCCGTACGCTGCTCGTAGTGGAATTCGACGGGTCCGAAATCGCAGCCTTCATACCAGCCAGCGTCGAGCCCGACGACTTGGTGCCCGGCGGAATGCAGGAACGGGGTGACCACGGCGCCGAGATACCCCCGGTCGCCAGCGACGAGTACCCGCATTTCCCCCCTGTCCGGTGCGGCCGCCGTCCGGGCGGCCACCCGCGATCGATCCGCGAGGCAGGGTACAACAGTGGGTAGCGGGCGTCGACGCTCCGTAGGCTCGCCCGATTGGGGTGTCGAGCCAGCAACAGAGGCTGATCCATGACCACGGTCGCGGTGGTCATTCCCACGCACAACCGACCTGAACTGTTAGCGGTCGCGGTTGGCAGTGTGCTGAGCCAGCAGCTGCCTGCGGACGTGACGGTGCGGGCGGTGATTGTGGACGACGCTTCCGATCCGCCGGCGGCCGAGGCGCTGGGCGAGCTGGCCGACGCCGTAGTGATCGTCAGAAACGACACCGCGCGCGGCCCCGCGGCCGCTCGCAATCAGGGCGCGTCCGCAATCGACGCTGACTTGGTGGCCTTCCTCGACGACGACGACCGTTGGCTCCCTGGAAAGGTCCAGGCCTGCCTGTCGGCATTCGACTCCTACCCTGATGCTGCCCTGGTCTTCCATCAGGTCGCATTCGACTGGGGCAGGCGGCACAACGGCGCTCCGCGCATACGGGTGGTACCGAATCCGGTTGGCCGGATGCTGCATCGCCAGCCACCGCATATCGACGGGGTCGTGGTGCCCAGCCAAGTGCACAAGTCTGTTCGGTTTGATGAGTCATTCCTTGCCGCGGAAGACTTGGACTATCTGCTCCGGCTCGCGACGTCGGGTCGGGTGGTCGAACTCAGTTCTGTGCTTGCGGTGCTTGGCACTCCGGCCGAGTTCCCATCAGCGATCTCGATAGCCAGCCGCATTGCTGGTCGGCGGCGGTTCCGGGACAAGCATGCAGTCCTCTTCGATCGCAAAGCGAAGGCATACTCCGATCTGCGGATCGGACATCAATACCGGCACCTTGGCCGCAAGGGGTCGGCGGCCGGTGCATTTGTTCTCGCCATGGCGCGAAACCCCCTGTGGGCGGCCCCTTGGAAAGGTCTCTTCGGGCTCGCGTTCTCGGATCGACAAGTGGCGCGCATCGCACGTTTGCTCCAGGGATAACGCCCCGGCCAGCCCCCTACTGCTCGCTGATGCCTACGGGTATGCTGCCGCGGCAGGCTGGCCGAGGGCGGCCGGGTCAGTGGGGGTCCGGGAAGCGTGCTGCGATTCAGCGTGATCATCACGACGTTCAATCGCGTCGACACGCTGCCCAGAGCGGTAGAGAGCGTTCTCTGCCAGGAAGGCGTCGATCTGGAGCTGATCGTCGTGGACGATGGCTCGACCGACGCGACGAGCTCCTACCTCACCACGATCAGCGATCCCAGGATCGTCACGATGCGGCGTGACAACGGTGGCCTGAGCGCTGCTCGCAATACTGGGATAGCGCGAGCATCTGGAGACTGGACGACCTTCCTGGACGATGACGATCTGGCACTGCCGGGCTGGCTGTTCGCATTCGCGAATCTCATCGACGACCGCACCGGCCTGGTGTGCTGTGGCGCCGAATACTGCACGTCTGCCGGGAGACTGCTCGGCGTCGCGTTGCCGAGACCGATGGGCGTCATGTTCGGCCACCAAACCGCTCTGTTCCTGGCAGGGACGTTCGCGTGCCGCACGGATCTGCTGCACGCCGTCGGTGGCTACGACGAGCGACTTACCTGCTCACATCAGACCGAGCTGGCGATGCGGTTGATGCCCCCGATGCTCGAGCGCGGGCTGCGGATTCGAAGCACGAATCGGGCGCATCTGCGACTCGAGCGCCGGGACGCGAACGAGCGGCCGATGTCAAACCCGGCGGCCCTGTACCACGGGACCCGCGTCCTGCTCGAGAAACATCGTGATCGGTTCGCTCAGCACCGGTTCGAGCGGGCGAGTTCGTACGGCGTCCTCGGAGTAAGTGCGGCACGGCTCGAGCACTGGTCGGAGGCACGTTCTGCACTGCTGACATCGGCCCGCGCAGAACCGCTCAACGCGCGCCGATGGATCCGGCTGGCTGCGGCCTGTTGCCCACCTCTGGCTCGCCGTGCGTGGCGTACCGCCGATTACGAATCACAGGTGCCGGCATGACCCGTGAAGCCGAGCTCTTTCTTCCCCAGGGATACCGCACGAACCACCCGGCTTCGGCGGACCGGGACGGTACGCCGTACTGGGAAGACGGCCTTGATCACAATGACATCCGTTACCAGGTACCGGTGTACCGACTTGCCGCCGAGCGGGCCCGCATGCTCTCGCCGGGCCTGGTCATGGACATCGGCTGTGGTTCGGGTGACAAGCTCGTCGAGTTCTTCCGCACGGCGCCGTCCCGGGTTGTCGGCGTCGATCAGGACAGCGCGATCAGCCTGGCCAAGAGCAGATTCACCGGGATCGAATGGCTGTCGGGTGACCTGGACAGCGAGCAGTTCTGGACCGTCCTGACTGCGTACCGGCCGGACCTGGTGATTTGTTCCGACGTGATCGAACACCTGATTGATCCGCTCGGTCTGCTCAGGCGGCTGCGCACGCTGACCGGTAGCGGTCTGCTCATCCTGTCGACACCCGACCGATCGCGGTGCAGCGCGAATTCGCTCGGCCCACCTGGGAATCCCCGACATATTCGGGAGTGGACAGCCGACGAACTCTCCAGGCTGGTCGAGGCCACCGGGTTCACGATCGTCGCCAAGCATCACTTGCTGCCCCGGCGGTATTCATGGACCATGACCGAATTCTCGCGGGTGCTCGGGCGAGCCCGGCGCGGGCTGGCCATCCCGGACAAGCGGACCTGCCAGGCGTATGAGCTGCGCTGCGCCTGAGCCGACCCCAGTCCCGGGTCGCTCCCGGGCGGCGGAGGGGACGTGACGGTGCAGGTCAAACTGGCCGCGGGGGCACTGCTCCCGCTGTTCATTGCCGCATGCTCCACCACCGGCTCGGCACCTGCCGCTCAGCCGGAGCAGACTGTTGGCAGGTCGGCTGCGGCGTCCGAAGCCGACACCCACCCCGCTGGCTGCCCGGAGTCCGGTGCAGCCGCCCGGAAGTGGTCAGCCGACGTGTCGGTGCCTCTGGTTTCGCTTTCCGACGGCGGCGACGGGCCGACGGTGCGCGCAGCGGTATATCCCCGCCCCGACTACGAGGGAAACCCGTGGTCGCAGTGGGGCCAGGGCGTCGTGTTGCCCGACGGACGGTTCTTCTCAGCACTTGGTGATCACCGCGGTCCGGACGGGAACTCCTACCTCTACGAATACGACCCGGCCCAGGATGAGCTGACTCAGGTCAGCGACATCCTCTCCCTGACCGAGCACGCCGACGGTGAATGGGGCTACGGCAAGATCCACGCCCAGATGGTCGCCGGCCCATGCGGCGACGTGTATGCGGCGACGTACTGGGGCACCAGCAGGGAGCTGATCTACGAGGGCGACTACCGAGGCGATCTGCTCCTTCGGCTCGATCCGGACGACCGCACCATCGAGAACCTCGGACCGATCCTGGAGGAGCACGGCGTGCCCTCGATGGCTGGTTGGGCCGGCGGCGGGCTGCTCTACGCCGAGGCCGCCGACCCGGGCTCCGATCCCCAGCGCGGCGCATTGGTCGTGCTGGACATGGCCACCGGCGAGCAGGTCTTCGCCACGCCAGACGAGGAAGATCATCGAGGTTTCCGGGCGATGGCCGTCGACCAGGACGGCCGGGTCGATCTTCTCCCGCGCCAACGGTGGCTTGGCCCAGTGGGACCCAGCGACCGGCGAGCTCACCGAGCTCGATGTCGTCCTGCCCGGCGAGTTCCTGCGTGCCGCCACACCACCGGATCCCGACGGCACTGTGTACCTCGCTACCCAGAATCCGGACCAGCTGTTCGCGTTCGAAGCCGACGGCGACCTGCGTGAACTGGGCCCGGCGGCGGGCTATACGACCTCGTTGGCCATGGCTCCCGACGGCAGCCGGCTGTGGTATGTCCCTGGCGCCCACGGTGACGCAGCGGACCAGGGCACGCCGATCATCGAGGTCGACACCCGGACCGGCGACCAGCACACCGTGGTCGAGCTGGATCCGCTGGCGCAGGAGGAATTCGGCCTGTCTCTGGGCGGCACGTACAACATCGCCATCGACGACACCGGCTCGACCCTCTATCTCGGCCTGAATGCCGCCGAACCCAGTGCCGAGAGCTCGTTCGGCGAGGTCGTGCTGGTCGTCGTGGAGATCGAGTGAGACTTCCGAGAGCCGGCGCCGTGTTCATCGCCGGACTCGTATGCGCGTGCTCCAGCGGGTCGGCGGACGACCAGGGCGGCGCCGAGGCTCCGGCGCCGAGTGACCTCGACGGCCTCGCCTGCTGGGCAGCGCCCGCCTCCGGGGCGGGTGGCGAGATCACTTTCGACGATGTCACTGCCGACTACGGCCTGGTCGAGCCGCTTGCCGGCATGTACGGCCATGCCGCCGCCTGGGGTGACATCGACAGCAACGGCTTCCCCGACCTGTTCGTCGGCACGTTCGCTGATCGACCGGACGGTGACTATCAGCACCGCGGCGCAAGCGGCCCCGCACCAGACATGATGCTGCGACTCGACGACCGATCGTTCCGGGTCGATGACTTTCCGGAGGTACGCGGACGGACCAGTGGAGCAGTCTTCGCCGACCTGGACGGTGATGGCGAGCTGGACCTGGTGGTGGCGCGCAACCCACGCGACGGCGAGCGGCAGACGGCACCCACCACGGCCTATGCCAACCGCGGACAGGGCCGGTTCGAACCGGTCGAGGACAGCGGCATCGATCCGTTGCTGGGCGGCAGGTCGATCGGCGTCCTCGACTACGACGGCAACGGGTTGCTGGACCTTTTCATTGTCGAGGACATCTACGAAGGCGGCTCGAGCCGTCTCTACCGGAACCTCGGTGACTTCCGGTTCGAGGATGCCACTACCGCCGCAGGGCTTCCCCTCGACATCTACGGCCTGGGACTGGCCACGGGTGATGTGAACAACGATGGACGGACCGACATGTTCGTCGGCGGCTCGAACCGGCTGTTCATCGGGGACGGGCAGGGATTCGCGGACGTGAGTTCGGACGTATTCGCATGGGACACCTACGGCGAGGAAGATCTGGTCGCCGGTGCGGTGTTCGGCGATGTGAACCGCGACGGTTGGCTGGATCTGGTCGTCGGCCACCACTTCAACAGCACCGTCGATGACGGTCAGCAGGTGCCCGTACGGCTCTACCTCAACCGCACGACCGAGCCTGCGGAGGCGCCCGAGTTCGTCGACGTCACCGACGAAGCCGGCCTGATCGGCCTGCCCACGAAGGCACCTGATCTTGCCCTCGCGGACTTGGACAACGACGGCTGGCCTGACCTGGTGACCACCGCATCTGCTGATGACGGACACGCCCCAGCAGTGTTCCGGCACAGTGGCGACCTCGTCGACGGCATCCCCCGGTTCACCGCCCCCGCCGGGCTCGGTGATCCGCAGTACTGGATCAGCGGACCGCTCGCCGACGTCGACCACGATGGCCGGATGGATCTGCTGCTGGTCGAGTGGGAGCCAGCGCTGCCGTCCTTACTCCTGCACAACACCAGTGCCGCGGGCCACTGGATCGCGGTGTCGGTCGGGGCGCAACTCGGCGGCGGCATCGGCACTCGGGTGACGGCGTTCGAAGCAGGCGGCGCTGGCGATCCGAGCCGTCTCCTCGCCAGCGGCGAGATCGTCGCCTCCGCGGGATACACTTCCGGCCGCGAGCAGATGCTGCACCTCGGCCTCGGGGCGGTCACCGAGATCGATCTGGAGGTAGCCGTACCAGGACATCCGGACATCGTGCTGCGCGACCTGCCGGTGGACCGTTATCTCCGCCTACCCGATGGCTGCTGAGCCGGTACGCCGGGCATACGGCTGAGCGCGTGACGTGAGAGGGGGGCGCCTGTGACCACGAGTGCAGTCTCGGGTCAGTCCGCAGATACGGTGCGGTCGTCCGTCGTTTTCGCGGTCCTCCTGCCGGTTCTGGCCGGGTACGTCGCCGTGTTCGTGTACGCGATGGAACACACCACCTATGACGTCTGGGGGGCGCTCTGGGTGGCCCCGGTCCTGATCGCCATCAGCGCGCCGATCCTGCTGCGGTACGCGCGAGGTGAGCCGAACCCGCTGATGGGCCGGCTGCTGGTAGCCGCTCTGGTGCTCAAGCTGGCCGCTGCGGTCCCGCGCTATTACATGGTGGCTTACCTCTACGGGTACGGCGACTCCTACGGCTACGCCGGCACGGCAATTGAACTGCGGCAGGACTTCTTGGCCGGCAACTTCAGTCTTGTCACGTTGGGCGTGGATTCACGTACCGGAACACAGTTCGTCGAGATCGTCACCGGCGTCGTCTACACGATCATCGGGCCGTCGTTCATCGGTGGGTTCCTGTTCTTCTCCTGGCTCAGCTTCTGGGGGCTGTTCTTCTTCTACCGGGCATTTCGGGTCGCGATCCCCGATGGCGATACCACCCGGTATGCGCTACTGCTGTTCCTGTTGCCGTCGATGCTGTTCTGGCCGTCCAGCATCGGCAAAGAGGCGTGGATGACACTCGTGCTGGGGATTGCCGGCCTACGGTGCAGCGCTGCTGATGGCCCGGCAACCTGGGGCGACGGTGTACCTGGCCGTCGGTCTGGCCGGGATTCTCGCGGTGCGGCCACATGTCGCGGCACTGGTGGTCGCCGGCCTGGCCCTGGGCTACCTGCTCCGAGTCCGCAGCGGGCAACAGGTCTCGCGCTGGGCCGGATTCGGACCGTGTTCGGCCTGGCCGCGATCGGGATCGTGACGTTCTTCATCATCAGGCGGGTTGCCGCGTTCTTCGAGCTCGAGGAATTCAGCCTCGAAACGGCCGCGCAGACGATTGAGTACGCCGAAGGCCAGAGTGCCCAGGGCGGATCCGAATTCTCCGGAGGTAGGCCAGCGTTCAGTAACCTGCCCATCAACTTGGTCACCGTGTTGTTCCGGCCGTTCCCGTTCGAGGTGCACAATGTGCCTGCCCTGCTCGCGGCCATCGAGGGAACCGTGCTCATGGCCTTGTTCGTCTTGTCCTGGCCCCGGCTCCGGACCATTCCCGGGCGCTTGCGCAAGCAGCCCTACGTCACGTTCTGCCTGACCTACACCGTGCTGTTCTGTTTGGTGTTCTCGGCGTTCCAGAACTTCGGCATCCTCGCCCGCGAACGCGTGATGGTCTACCCGTTCGTGCTGGTCCTGCTCGCCCTCCCCGCCGCCACCGCGAGTCGACGCTCGGGCCGGCACGGTGGCGTCGAACCGCATGCCGTCGAGGAGGACTATGCAGCCGCCACGCGGGAGTAGAGCTGTGCCATCCGACGCGCACAGACCTGGATGCTGAACTGGTCTTCGAAACGTGCCCGGGCCGCCCGGACGCGCTCGGTCGCGGCGCCCGGATCACCGAGGACGGCCAGCAGACCGCGGGCCAGGTCGTCCGCGCTTGCCGGCGAAACCAGCTCCGCTGTCGAGTGGTCCACCGTCTCGAGCAGCGTCGGCAACCGGGACGTGACGATCGGGCACTCGAGTGCCATCGCTTCCAGCAGGGTGCCGCCTGCGCCTTCCCACAGCGATGGAAACGCGAATACATCAGCGGCGACGAGCAGATCTGCCACGTCGTCGCGCATCCCGAGGAAGGTAACCGTGTCGGCGAGATCAGACGACGCGGTCATCGCTTTCAGTGCCGTGGTCGACCTGCCTTCTCGGCCGGCGATGAATACCCGGACGTCTGGACACGACGCCTGCACCGAGGGCACGGCTGCGAGCAAGACGTCAAAGCCCTTCTGGGGTTCCTGCCGGCCGATCGCGAGGACCAGCGGACACTCGTCGGACACTCCAAGCCGCCGGCGGGCAGCGGCTCGACGCTCGCTCGAGCGGCGACCCAACAGCTGTGGATCCCGGCCGCGGGGAATGACCTCGATCTTGCTCGTCGGGATCATCAGCCGCCGGCTCATCACACGTGCGACGTGGTGGGTAACGGCGTGGAATCGTGCGACCCGTCGAGCCGTGATGGCGTCCACGGCTTGGGCCGCTCGAAGACGCGTCTTCTTCAGCCCGTCCCGGTCTGACTCGATGCGGCCGTACGCCGTGTTGACCAGGCTCGAGACAGACGGGACACCGGCACGGGCCGCGGCCCGTCGGCCGGCGAGGTCCGCCTCGAACAGGGTGGTGTGCACCACCGCGGGCCGGAGCTCGCTGATGAGGTCAGTTGTCCTGGCCAGCCAATGCCGCCGGCTCGTTGCGCCGTCGGCCAGCGAGCGAACGGGAATGCCGGCCTGCTCGAGGTCGTCGCGAAGGTCGTCCCTATCGACCAGGTAGGCGACATGCAGGTCGATGCCGCGGGCAACGAGGTGCGGGGCCAGCGACACCAACGACTGCTCAGCGCCGGCTCGAGCCAACGAGTCGACGAGTTGCAAGACCCGCATCTGTTGGCTCACCGCCGGGTGTGGTTTCCTCCGAGCTGGTATGCCACCTGCCGCTTGATGCCCTCCTCGAGTGGGATCGCCGGCTCCCAACCCAGTATCTGCCGAGCACGATCAATGGCACCACCGGTGACTCGCACGTCGCCCGCCTGCTCCAGCTCCCGGGCGATGAGCACGTCGCGCCCAACGTTCTCGGCGACCAGCCCCAACACACCGTTCACCGTGCTTGACGCGCCTCCCGCGACGTTGAACACCGCCGCGGCTGGAACGTCAGCGATCGAGGCCGCGACCGTGGCGGCAGCAACGTCAGAGACGTAGGTGAAGTCACGGACCTGCTCACCGTCGCCGTAAAGCACAACTGGCTCTCCGGCATCCACCTGGATGATGAACCGATGGATGGCCATGTCGGGGCGCTGACCCGGACCATAGACAGTGAAATAGCGGAGCACGACGACCGGAACCTGCCAGTTCGCGGCATAGGCCGTGGCCAACTGCTCCATTGCCAGCTTGGTCACGCCGTACGGGCTGTGCGGTCGGGTCGGTGAGTCCTCGGTCGTCGGATACTCCGGAGCATTGCCGTAGACCGACGACGAAGACGCCAGCACCAGCCGGGGCACCGCGGTGTGACGGGCCGCCTCCAGCACTCGTTGGGACACCGTGATGTTGCGCTCGACGTAGACGTGGAAGTGTTCGGCCCAAGACAGCCGGACTCCGGGCTGACCGGCCAGATGGATGACGACATCAGCACCGTCGCAGAATTCGTCCAGATCGGCAACGGCGAGATCCAGCTCGACTCCGTGATATCCATGCTGCGATTCGAGCCAGGCGGAGTTCGCTCGCTTGAACGCGGGGTCGTAGTAGTCGGTGAACGCATCGATTCCGACAACCTGATGCCCGTGCTCGAGTAGCTCAGCACAGACATGGCGGCCGATGAACCCGGCCGAACCTGTCACCACGTATTTCACAATGGTCGCCCGCCGTCTTCGGAAAGCACTCCCACGGCAGCATGGGACGGTGTCGACCCGCCCTCCGGAAGCGGGAAGCCAGGATTCACGCCGCCGGCCCCGACGATGCCGTGTGGCCGGATCACGCTCAGCGCCGTCAACCCGAGGACCTTCAGGTCCACAAGCAACGACCGGTTTGCGATGTACCAGAGGTCAAGCTCGATCCGCTCCGGCCAGCTGATCGAGTTCCGGCCGTGAACTTGTGCCCAACCAGTGATCCCAGGCCGAACGGCCAGCCGGCCGCGTTGCCGCTGGTCGTAGTGGACAACCTGGTCTGGAAGTGTCGGACGCGGCCCGATCAGGCTCATGTCGCCACGGAGCACATTGACCAGCTGCGGCAGCTCGTCCAGGCTCGCGGCCCGCAGCCGACGGCCCAATGCAGTGTCTCGTTCCTGGTCGGTATCAGCGGCGTTGCTCGGCGGCCGCATGGTGCGGAACTTGACGATGGTGAACTCCCGCCCGCGCAGCCCCGACCTCTGCTGCCGGAACAACACGGGGCTGCCCAGCTGCCAGCTGATCAGCAGGGCGATGAACGCCATTACCGGCGCCAGCACAACGCCACCGATGCCAGCAACGGCCACGTCCACCAGCCGTCTCATTCGTCCTCCTCGACCTGCCAGTTCAAGCCTTTTCTTCGTGCCACTGCGGCATACGTCTGAATGGACGCCCGCGCCACCGCCCGTTGGTCGAAGTGCAATTCGGCACGCTGGCGGGCCGCGTGGGCCAGCTCGCCGCCGCAGCGGCGCGTCTAATATCAGCCGTTCAATCGCCGCGGTCAAGCGCGGACGGATTGCCCGGTGGTACCAGCAGCACCTCACCCTCGTGCGTGCCGATTTCCCGACAGCCCCGGATGTCGCTGAGCACGCTCGCAACCCCGCAAGCAGCTGCCTCCATGCCCGACCGCGAGAACCCCTCGCGATACGACGGCAGGACGAACACGTCGAGAGCCGAGTAGATAGCGGCCATGTCCGTGCCGTTCGCCGAGAAACTCGACGCCCGCCTCGTCGGTTCGCAGCGGCGTCCGGCTTGTCCGGGTCGTCCGGTCCGATCCAGACGAAGCGCGCCTTGCCGGCCAGCGTCCGCGCGGCGGCGGCGTACTCAGCGATCCCTTTCTCGGCCACCCGCCGACCGACCCCGCCGACCAGCAGGTCACTGTCAGCCACGTCGAGCTCCCGGCGGATGCTGATACGGCGCTCGAGGCTCGGCCGGAACTTGGTCAGATCGATGCCATTCCCAACCACCTGCGACCGTCCCGCGGACACGACCCAGCGCAACGCCCGACGATCCTCGACGTTCTGGTACAGCTCGATGTCCGACGCCCGCGCCGCCAGCGGATTCCGCGGCGAGCACAAATGTCCTTCGAGCAAGGCTGTCGCCGGGGCGCAACCACAATCCGTGGCAGGTGTTCACGACGACTGGTATGCCGGCCATCCGACCAACCAGTCGGCCAATCACGCCGGTCTTCGGGTTGTGCGTGTGCAGCACGTCGAGGTGCAGCCGTTGCAGCGCACGACGAAAGTTCCCGTCCAGCGGCCGCGTCGCGCGCGATGTCCCACGAGCGGGTCAGCGACGGCACCGGCACGTGGGTGACCCCAAGTTGCGCGACCTGGTCGATCCAGCAGCCGGGTGCGCTGATTCCGTAGACCTCGAGCCCACTTCGACGTCTGTGCGCAGCTCCGTCCCGAGCAGCAAGACCAGGCTCATGTCGACGTGGTCAGATGAGCGACCCGCACCGGTCGACCACCCGGTCCACGCAGGCGCGGCAGCGTGAGGGTCTCAGGCACGGGCACCTGCCCGCTTTGCGGTCGCGACGAGAACGCCGTAGGTCCGCTCCGGCACGAGAAGACCGGTGAGCTTTGCCTCGAAGAACTCCAGTGGATCAGTACGCCGTACTGGTACCCGGCGCAGCTGCATCGGGTCGAGACCAGGGAGATTGCGGCCGACCATTCCGGTGGCGGCGGTGCGAAAACGGCGGCGCAACTCGCCTTCCAGGTGCGGGACGGGAATACCCCACGGGTAGGCGAAATGCCGTGGTCGCATGCCGAGGTGCGACTCGATTACGGCGTTGCACACATCGAGCTCTTCGGTGGTCAGCCGCTCCGGACGGGCGTGGCTGTGCGTGTGGTTGCCGATCGTGCAAAGCCCGGATGCTACGAATTCATCGATTTGCTGCCACGACAGCGCCGGGCCGTCGGCTCGGGCCGTCGACCCTTCCCATCGCATCCGACCGCCGACATACGCGGTCGTCAGGAAGAGAGTGAACGGCAGCCGTCGTTCACGCAGCAATGGCCACGCGCTGTGGTAGATGTCTGCGAACCCGTCGTCGAACGTGAGCACGACGTACGGCGCCCGGTCACCTGCTTCCAGCCGTGCGGTGGCATCGTCCAGGCTCACGACGTTCGCACTGGCGAGCACATCTGCCTGGGCCGCGAAGACAGCCGGGTCAAGATCACGTTCGTCCGCGGTGCCACCACCGACCCGGTGGTAGGTCAAGATCGTGACACCGGGTGCTGTCCGGCGGGACCGGTAGCGCGCGAGAGCGCGCTTGAGCCCGACGCGAACGGTCGCGCCCCCCACTGATCCCCCTCACAGCAAGCGTTACGCGGGCAGCTAGGCCCAGCTCCGGCAGAGGACTTGCCTGTTCCCGGCAGAGGACTATAGGGCCACCTGAGGGTGATGGCGATAGAAATGTTCGAATCCGCCGCGTGTCATCGACCTAGACGACCGAGGCGTTACGACTCTGCCGCTCGATCTGCTCGATCAGGTGCTGCCACATGTCGGCCACCTTGGCCATCTCGAACTCGGCCAGACAGTGCGCTCGACCGGCCGGTCCGAGATCGGCACGCCGGGCCAAGGCCTCGCGAAGCGCCGCCCCGAACAGGTCCGGCCGGTCCGGAGGCACCAGCAACCCGGTCTCCCCCTGGCGCACCACGTCACTGACCCATCCGACATCGGTGGCGACGACGGGTAGCCCGGCCAGGCCGGCCTCGATGAGAACACCGGGCAGCCCTTCGCTGTCGCTCGACAGCGCCAGAACGTCGGCGGCAGCCAGCACGGTCGCCGGTTCGTCGATCGCGCCCAGGAAGATCACCCGACCAGGAGCGATCTGCGCGGCGAGCGTCTCCAGTGCCTGCCGATCGGAGCCGTCGCCTGCGACGATCAATACGACGCCGGCCAGCGGCGCGACAGCCTCGATAGCGACATCCACCCGTTTCTCCGGACTCAACGCGCCCACGACCGCGACAACGTCGGCACTGGCGGACAACCCCAGTTCGCGACGTGCACCGGACCGTGCGGCAGGGCCAGCGTGCGCGAACCGACCGCTGGGCCGGCCATTGGGGATCACATGGACGCACTCCGGGTCGAGGCGGTAGTGGTCGATGAGAACATCCCGCGCTCTGGGCGTGATGGCCACGACGGCCGCTGCCCTGCCGAGCAGCCAGCCGGCACGGCGCCGCCGGGCTCGCGTTCCCGCCCAGTACCGAGGGTCACCGATGCTGAGGTAGACGAATGGAACGGGAAGATTGATCAGTCCCAGCCCACACGCCAGCAACGTGCTCGAACCGTGTGCCACGACCAGTCCAGCGTCCATGGCACGACGCCGCAACGCGCGCACGCCAGCGACGCTGAACCTGCGATTCGCGAACGCTGGAACCGGAAGTGATCTGTTCCCATGGCCGGGCTTGAGGCACCAGATATCGGACCGAACTCCGCGCTCGGCGAGGGCTGCGTGCAGGTCACACCCGAACGTCTCCGCGCCGCGTCGCTGGTTCGACGGCAAGACATGCAGGACGTCAAGACGCACGGCACAACCGTGGCATGGGCTGAAGTGGCCCTGGCGAACGGGGGTGGCGTGGGAGTAACGATCTGACCCGATACCCTTGCGCCCGCCCGGGGACTACGCGAAGATCCCATCCGGGCGGGGATGGCACAGGTACCGCGTGTGTGGGGGAACCAAAAATGACGGCTGAATCCGCCGCCCGGCCAGGTAACACCAAATGGCCGGGTCTTTTGACGCGGTTTGCTTCGGTCGCGGCCAAAGTACGGGTTGACTTGCCGTTCGCACTGCTTGACATGGTCTTCGTCGTTATCGCGTTCGGCGCGATTCTGCTGTTGCGGTTTGACGGCGTGGTGCCGGAACGCTACTGGAAGCAATACCTGGTGGCTCTCCCGCTCGTCATCGTCGTCGCGCTCGCGATGAATTGGCTGTGGGGCCTCTACGGTCAGCTCTGGCAGCACGCCAGCGTGCTCGAGGCGCGGCGCATCATCCTGGCGACGATCAGCACCGGCGCGGTGCTCACCGCCGTCATGGTCATCGGCCCGCGGCTGCTGCCGCTGTCCGTCGTCGGTCTGGGCTGCCTGCTCTTTGCGGTGCTCTGCGGGTCCACTCGGTTCCAGGCCCGCCTGTTCGCGTTGCGGCGCGAGCAAAGTGATCGACCCGGGTTACGGGTTGTCGTCCTCGGTGCCGGAGAGTCCGGCGCCACCCTCGTCCGAGAGATGATGCGCAGCCCGCGCGCGGGCCTGATTCCGGTCGCGATGCTCGATGACGATCCACGCACCCACGGACGTCAATGCCAGGGTGTGCCGGTGCTCGGGCCGATCGCCAGTCTGCCGCGGGTTGCTGCGGATCTGCCGCTGCACCAGGCCGTGCTCGCCGTCGCGGATCCGCCTACCGAGCTGGTACGGCGGGCGGCTGACCTGGCCGAGGAAGCCGACGTCCCACTGCGGGTGCTGCGAGGTGTGGCCGAGCTGGTGGGGGGGCAAGTCACCCTCTCCGACGTTCGAGACCTGCAGATCGAGGACCTGCTCGGGCGCGAGCAGGTGGTCACCGACCTGGACGCGGTGCGCAGCCTGATTACCGGCCGTCGCGTCCTCGTGACCGGCGCGGGCGGCTCGATCGGTTCGGAAATTACTCGGCAGGTCGCCGCGGCCGAGCCAGCAGCGCTCCTGGTGCTGGATCATGACGAGACCCACCTGCACGAGTTGTGCGCGGGACTCGCCGGGCCAGTCGGCGAAGAGCGAACCGTTCAGTTGCTGGCCGACATTCGCGACCGAGAAGTCATGCTCCGACTTTTCGCGCAGTATCGCCCAGAAATCGTTTTCCACGCAGCCGCCCATAAGCACGTCCCCGTGCTGGAGCAGCATCCGGCCGAGGCGATCCGGACCAACGTCCTGGGCACGGTCAACATCGTGGATGCCGCGTTAGCAGTAGGCGTCCAGCGGCTGGTTTTCATCTCGACCGACAAGGCGGTCAACCCCAGTTGCGTCATGGGCGCCTCGAAAAAGCTGGGCGAGCAAATCGTCCTCGCCAGCTCATCGGTCGACAGCCAGTTCTGCGCCGTTCGGTTCGGCAACGTGCTCGGCAGCCGAGGCAGCGTGATCCCGACCTTCGTCCGCCAGATCAACAGCGGCGGTCCGGTCACCGTCACTGATCCGCGGATGACCCGCTTCTTCATGAGCATCCGAGAGGCCGTCCAACTCGTCCTCCAGGCGGCCGCCATCTCGTATGGCGGGGACATGTTCGTGCTCGAGATGGGCGAGCAGGTGCGCATCGTCGACCTGGCCCAGCGGATGATCCGCCTCGCCGGGCGACGGGTCGGTGAGGACGTCGAGATTCGCCTCACTGGGATCCGGCCCGGGGAGAAGCTGGTGGAGGAGCTGCACGATCTCGGCGAAGAGCTGCAGCCGACACTGCACCCGGCCATTCGGCGGCTTCGTCCAGCCGCGATGCCGCCGGCAGACCTCGACGCCGGCCTGACGGCGTTGGAACGAGCGGCAGCCGCGGGTGACGATCGGCAGGTCAGAGACGTCCTGTTCCGGCTTACCGGAGCCGCCACACCGCAGCCCGTTCCGCTTGACGATGATCGACGAGTTAAGGTCCATGCGGCAGGCACGCCAGCGGTCTCCGTTGACGGGCTGTAAGGAGCAACCGAACCATGACGGGGTAACGATGGGGCAACCGCAGTATCTGAAGGTCATCCGCCGACGGTGGCGGGTCATTTTGGCGTGCTTCGTGCTCGCCGTTGTGACCGGGTACATCCTTTCTCCGGAGAAGCCGGCGGCGCCGAAGGGCTCCGGCTTCCAGGCCGCAGTGACGTTGGTTCCGGCGGCGGACCCGCCGCGTCAACGAGCACGCCGCCGAACCTCTACCTCGCCGCCCACCTTGCAACGACACCAGACGTCACGAAGCTCGCGGCTGAACAGTTGCCTCCCACGATCAGACCGGAGGACCCCGCGGCGATCACCGCGACTGCTGACCCTGACGCGGGCGCAGTGACAATCGTGGCCACCGACCTGGACCGGAACAGCGCCGTCCTTCTTGCCCAGACTTACGGAGACGCCACGATCCAGTTCCTCAACGCGTCCGCGGCTAGCTCTCGCGAAGTGGCACTGGGGGCCGCCCAAAAGGAGCTCAAGGCCGTCGTGAAAAGCCTCGAGGCCTTGGGTGCGGAGCGTCCCCTTGACCCGCTGGCGCCGGTAGATCCGGTGCTGCAGGCCAGACTCGACAGCGAAACAGCTCGGTACGGCGCCGTGCGTCAGCGCGTGGAGGATCTCAGCCGAGCGGAATCAGGCCCGGCGCCCCTTCAGCTGATCGGCACTCCAGAGGTCGAATCACTGCAGGGCGGCGTCATCACCGCCCCCCAGGACCGCCGGGCCCGCGCGCTGCTGGCCGGTGTGCTCGGCCTGGTGCTCGGGCTGGGCGTTGCTCTCGCAGTCGATCGCATCGACTCCAGGTTGCGAACACGAGACGAAGCCGAGGAAACGTTCGGCCTCCCGGTGCTGGGTGAGATTCCGCGGATCCGACGTAGGAAACGGGCCCACCACGCCATCGTCACGGAGACCCGGCCGGACAGCACAGCCGCGGAGGCGTACCGATCGCTGCGATCAGCCATCACGCTGGTGGCACAGAGCAAACGAAACGATGGCAAGACGGCACTGGAGATCCCACCGACCCATCAGGTGCTGGTCGTCACTGCAGCCCGCGGCCGCGAAGGCAAGTCGTCCACCGTCGCCAATCTTGCCGCAGCGCTCGCCGAGATAGGCCGGACCGTGATCGTGATCGACTGCGACTTCCGCAAGCCGGAAGCGCATCTGTTTCTGGGTGCGCTTGCCGGTCGGGGGCTCACCGACGCGATCGAGGACGGCTTCGATGGAGATTTCGATCACGTCATCGAGCACACGTCGATCTCCGGCGTGCGTCTGATCACCAGTGGAAGGCCGGTGAACCAGCCGGCGAGTGTGATCCCACGGCTGGCAGGAGTCATCGCTGAGGCGCGCCAGCGCGCGGATGTCGTACTGATCGACAGCAGCCCGCTCCTTGTCGTCAGCGAGGCTGTCGACGTGCTGCCGTACGCTGACGCGGCGGTAGTCACCTGCCGGCTCAGGCGCACCACACATGAGCAGGCGCGGCGCTCGCGGTTGGTACTGCAGCGGGCCGAGGTACCGGTGCTCGGCGTTGTCCTCACGGGTACCGAGCCGGTGCGGGGCACGGCCTATGGCCGGCCAACCAGACTGCAGGCATTCCGCACTGTGCTGCGGGAATGGGTCCGAGCCTCGAGTAACCAGAGTCGGCGAGCGTTCTCGAGCACGCGGACAGCACCGACCGCAGCGGAAGACCCGGCAGCCAGCCAGATCCATCCCGTGGTGCCAGCGTGGCATGAGACCGAAGAACCGGCTGCCAGCCAGACCCATCCCGTGGCGCCGGCGTGGGATGAGCCTGTGGAGGAGCGGCAGCCAGAACGACACCAAGAGGACTGGCGACTCGACTGGGAAGACCACTGGAAGGACCAGACAGAAGACCACGAAGACCAGCAAACAGACGACCCGCAAGCAGACGACCCGCAAGCAGACGACCACCAAGAAGCAAGCCCGCAACCGCCGGAACGGCGCTACCACCGACGGCACGAGCAGGTGGGCGAGAGCCTGGAGAAGCAGCACAACGGCGAACCGGACAACCGACCGGTTGAGTTGCATTACAACCGATGGCACGGATCGAGCCCGATGCAGGAATCGCCCGAAGGGGAGTCCGCGGACGACACAAGCGATGCCGAGCAAGAGCAGGCGTTCCGGTCGGCTGGGTGAGCCGTCAGCCCGGATCAGCGGCTATCGGTCGGTGAGTGCTGCAAGGAGGCCGCAGAGGGAGGTGTGGTGCCAGTTCGGTATCGCCGGGCCAGCCGAACCGTATGGCGCAATGCGCATGGCACCGTGCTCGTGCTTCCGACCGCAGGCGACGACGTACTGGCGCTCGTTGGCACCGGGGCGGACCTTTGGCAACTGCTCTCCGAGCCGCTGACTGTCGACCAGGCCGCGCGTCAGCTCGCCGAGGTTTACGACAGGTCACCAGGTGCGATCGCACCCGACATTGCCCCAGTGCTCGACGATCTGGCCATCCGCGGGGTACTTGATCGACTGGACCCGGCATGACCCGAGCCGAGGTCACGGCGATGCTGCGAATGTGGCGGCCTACGGACTGCCCGGTTCCTCGGCAGTGGCACCACGAAGGCCCCTCGACCACGACGACTGGCACGGCCTGCTCGCCCACGTCCGCCGAGAGCGCATCACTGGGTTGCTCGCGCAGGCGATCTCGGACTGGTTCTTTCCCGCCACCGATGCCCAAGCGACCGAAGTCGTCGACCTCGACACCGAGGCTACTGGCCACCGAATTGACCCTCGAGGCGACGCTGCTCCGGGTGGCGGAGACCTTCGAGCATGCGGTCATTCCATTCCGGGTGCTGAAGGGCCCTGCGGTGGCACATCTGGACTATCCCGATCCGGCACTTCGTGACTTCGGCGACATCGACCTGCTGATCCAGCCCGATGACCTCGACCGGACGATCGCCGTGCTGACCGAGCAGGGATTCGCCCGACGGTTCCCCGAGCCTCGAGCCGGATTCGACCGCCGCTTCACCAAGAGCGTCAGCGTGGTGAACCCGGGTGGTAAGGAACTCGACCTGCACCGGACACTCGCGCCAGGCGTTTTCGGCCTGCGAGTCAAGGTGGCAATGCTGTGGGACGCGACACCGGTGCAGTTCGTCCTCGGCGGTCGGACGCTCGTTCGCGCTCGGCCCGGCGGAACGGTTCATCCACGCCTGTTATCACGCGGTGCTCGGAAATGCCCCGCCCCGGCTGGTTCCGCTACGTGACATCGCCCAGATGCTGCTGTGCGGGTCCGTCGACCCGGACCGGGTGCGGACAGTCGCTGCGGCATGGCGAGGGGAGGCGGTCGTCAAACACGCGATCATGACCGCGTGGGCGACGCTGCGGCTGACCGACGTGGTCGCGCTCTCCGCGTGGGCTGCCGAGGACTCACGCGGGATCTCAACAGCGTGAGTTGGCTCGGGCCACGTCGCTCGGTTACTCATACACGGCTCAGGCGCTCGACTCGGTTCGCGCGATCCGCCACTGTGCGTGATCGGCTGCGTCTATGTGTCCGCCCTGGCCTTCCCTCGCCGCAGTTACCTCACCGGGCGACACTCCGGGCTACGCCTCGCGGTTCGGGCACGCGGTCTCCGAGCTGTTCGCCGCCCGCACGTCAAGCCAGCCAGTCGAGCCGGCAACCGCCGGAGCGATCAGCCCATCTCGAGGGTCAGGGAGAACCGTGACTGAATCCGCCGTGCGTGACCGTGTCAGCGGCGTGCAGCTCGCCGTGCTCGGGGGTGAGGCATTGTTTCCGGGCGGTGTTCCGCTTACTCGGGTCGTGGTACCTGACCGGCAGCGGGTGCGGCAGCGCCTGGACGGCATCCTCGACAGCGGCATGCTGACGGCCGGGCCGAACGTCTCGCGAGCTCGAGGAGCAGGCTGCGGATTTTCTCGACGTCCCGCATGTCGTCGCAGTCGCCAGTTGCACCACTGGGCTCGATGCTGGTCATGCAGGCGATCGAGGCGACTGGGCCGGTCGTCATGCCGAGCTTCACGTTCTCGGCAACCGCCCATGCCGCTGCCTGGGCAGGCGGGCAGCCGGTCTTCGCCGACATCGATCCGGAGTCGCTGACACTTGATGCCGACGATGCCTCCGCACGTCTGAGCGGTGCCAGCGCTCTCATGGCGACGCACATTTACGGGACGCCGTGCGAGGTCGAGCGGATCGACGAGGTGGCTGCGGCGGCGGGCGTACCGGTGGTCTATGACGCCGCCCACGCGTTGGGGAGTCGACGCCGCGACCTGCCCATCGGCGGCTTCGGCGTCGCTGAGGTCTTCAGCATGAGCCCGACCAAGGTTGCCCCGGCGGGTGAGGGTGGCTTGGTCGCGACTCGCGCGGCGGACCTGGCCGAGCACATTCGGCTCGCCCGCAACTACGGCAACCCTGGTGACTACGACTGCCGGGTCATCGGGCTCAACGCGCGGATGTCCGAGCTGCATGCCGCCGTGGGGTTGGCATCGCTGGCCGCGCTTCCGCAGCGGGTTCAGCGCCGCAACGAGCTGGTGCAGGTCTTCCTGGAGCAGGTTGCGGGCGTTCCAGGTATCCGCATGCCGACGGTCGACCCCTCGGACGTATCGACGTACAAGGACCTGACCCTGGTCATCGACGAGCAGCTGTTCGGGCTGGACGTGCCCGACCCTCAGTGCAGCACTGGCGGCCGAGGGCGTGGACACCCGCCGGTACTTCTTTCCGCCCGTGCATCGGCAGCGGGCCTACGCCCACCTCGGCATACCGGCAGCGCTGCCGGTGACCGATGCCATCGCGCCGCGAGTTCTGACCCTGCCGCTCTGGACCCACATGCGCGATGAGACCGTGCGACAGCTGGCCGACCTGGTCGTCCGTTGCCACGAGTCGGCGGAGGCTGTGTACGAGGTGCTTGCTGGAGTTTCCAAGGTGAGGTGATCTTGCAACTGTGACCGCCCTGCCGGTCGTCGGAAATCCCTTTGGCTCCGCACCCCTGCCGCCGCCGAAGCCTGGGCTGGTGGTGGTACCGGTCGACAGCGAGACCGTGGTGTACGACCCTGAGGCCGATCTGCTCCACCACCTGGACCAGACAGCATCCGCCGTGTGGTCACACCTGGATGGCGACGTCACGCTCCATGCCCTTGCCGTGCGGATGGCGGCGAAATTCGGGGCGTCCGAGCGAGCCGTGCGCGCCGACATCGCCGACCTCGTCGTCCGGCTCTGGGACCGCGGCCTGCTGAACGGCTCCGAACCGTCCGCGACTATCTGCGCTGCGCCAGCCCGCCAAGTATCCGGTACGGCCTGGGCCACTCAGTACACCGCACCAGCCGGGGATGCCTGAGCAGCCGTTGCCCGAAGGGCAGCACCGGACGCGCAGCCATCGTGCGCTGGAGCACGAGTTCGAGGTGGCGACGAACGATGCCGCAGTGCGCGACTACCTCGAGGAGATCTTGATCGACTTGGCGTCTCCTGGCGTCATCGACGCGCAACGCTACGAGTTGCTCGACCTGGGTTCTCAGGTCGGCCGCCAGCCATACCGCATCCTGTTCAACGGCAAGCCGGTCATCGCCACCGAATCGCTGGACCGGGCACTCGCGGTGCTGCTCTGGCATGTCAACGCGGAGGCCGTGCGGTGCTCCATCCCGCGTTATCCAATTGTCCACGCAGCTGCTGCGGTGTCGCGTGGTGTCGCAGTGCTGCTGCCGGCGCGCGCCGAGAGCGGAAAGACAACCACGGTCGCAGGGCTGGTGCGGGCCGGTTTCGGTTACCTGACCGACGAGGCAGTCGCGATCGACCCTGACACGCTGTTTGCCCAGCCCTATCCCAAGGCACTCTCGGTGGACTCGTGGCTCGTGGGGCGTGCTGGCCGATCTTCGCCCACCGCACCACGATCAGCGGGCCGGGCAGTGGCATCTTCCGGCTCGACTGATCCGCCCGGATGCGGTGGCCGGCCCGGCACCCGTTCGGATTCCTCGTCACGCCGGCCTACAGCGCCGGCTCGACGACGCGGCTGGAACCGGTGTCACCGAGGCGAGATGCTGATGAACCTCGCCGATTCCACCTTCGAGTTCCAGGACAATGCCCGGCGCAACCTCTCCGTGCTGGCACGGGTCGTCGTGAGTGCCGACTGTTACCGGCTCTCCGTCGGCGACCTCAACCACGCAGTCCGACTGATCGACGAGCTCGTCGGGTCAGAACAACTCGATGTCGCCGAGGGAGAGCCGCCATTCGCCCAGCGGCGGCATTGACTCCGCAGCAAGCGCTCGCCAGGTGAGCATCGGTCCCTGCCCGGGCAGCGGCAGAAGACCGCTGGTCGGCGTCGTTCGAAGCCCCAAGCGCATAGTCCGCACCCGACGCCCGCAGGGCTGCGCGAACCAGAGCCGGCGAGCCGCCGAAGGCGCCGCCTCTGGCAGCAGCAGGTCACCGACGACGAGCTCGGTCGCCTGACCACGGCGACGTAGCCGGTACAGCAGCAATCCTTCCTCAGCCGAGGACCCGGCCAGCATGGCGCGATACGCGAGTGGCGCGAACCCGTAGCGCCACCGCAGGTAGGCCGGCGTGCGGCAGAGTGACAACGCCAGGTGGCCACACAACCGCGTCGAGCAGGCGTGCTATCGCATCGTCGTCGCTTCAGCGCCTCGTCGGGTGTGACGCCGGCAGGAGTCGATGTCGACCAGAGTCTCCGCCGGCACCCGCGCGTTGGCGATCCGTGGGCAGCGCCGTGATCGACGCCGGCCGGAGGCCAGTCGGTAACCGGCCTACCGGCTGCCATCCCATCTTCAGGTAGCCGGGTCGGCTCTTGTCGTTGGGAGTGTTGAAAACGAAGTCCACGCCCTCGGCACGCAACTCGTCGACGGCGCGCCGGGTGAGCGCGGAGAAGATGCCGCGCCCCTGGTGGTCAGGATGCGTGGCGGTATCGACGGCTCGGACCGCGCGGACCGGGCGGTCACGCGTTTCGAACTCCCAGCGCATGAGGGTGCGAAGACCGACGATTCGATTGCCGTCAACAGCAACCCACGCGGGCGACGGACCGAAGGCGTTCTCGCGATGCTTCCACGCGAAGAAGGCCGCGTTGCGGGGATCCGGCCGGCGGCCGAGCGCGAGCTCGATAAGCGCGAGCACTTGGACCTCGTCTGCCGGCTGCATTCGGCCGGATGGAGACCTCGGCTGCGGAACGCGACACTGTTTACCCTTCTGCCGGGCTCAACGCGCGGAGTCTGCCAGTGCTGCGTAGGTCATTTCCATGCGCTGCACGGCGGGCCGGATGTCGAAAGCCGTGCCAAGCCGGTAGGCGGCTTCGGCCATCTGGCTGCGGAGATCGCTGTCGCGAGCCAGGCGGAGAATCGCGTCGGCGAGCTGCTGGGGATGGCCGGCAGGCACGAGGAAACCCTCCCGTCCGTCGGTGACGGCGTCGGGAATGCCGCCGACGGCCGTGACGACCACTGGCCGGCCCAGCGCCAGGGCCTCCATCAGCGCAACCGGAAAGCCCTCGTAGTGCGACGCGAGCGTGAAGACGTCACAGCCGGCCATGACCCGCGCCGCGTCTGGGCGGTATCCGACCAGCGTGAAGCGCTCACCGAGGTGGAGCCGGTCATGCTCTGCGCGGATCTCCGACTCGAGTGGGCCCTGCCCGACGGCGACGAAGCGCAGCCTCGGCTCGGCGTCCAGTGCAATCCGAGCAGCAGCGAACAAGTCCGGATAAGCCTTCTGCGCAAGATAATTGGCCACCGTGCCGACCGCGATCTCGGCATCCCCTACGCCGAGTTCGGTGCGGACCGCCTCCCGCTCTGCCAGCACGGCCCGCAGGTCATCGACCCGCACACCATGCACGGTCACCTCGACTCTGGGGCGAAGTCGCCTGGACACCGACGACCGCACCTGCTCAGAGACGGCGAACTGCGCGTCGTCGAGGCGGTAGGTCAACCGGTTGATCAGCCGGGTGGGTACCGCATAGGTAGCCCAGCCGTTGTGCTCGGTGGAGACCAGCCTCGGCCGTCGGTCTGCCGAGTGCCCGCACCATGGGCCGGACCACGCCGGCGATCATTGGCGAGTGCACATGCACCACGTCGTAGCGATGAGATCGAAGGAGGCGGTCCAGCCGGATTGCCCACCGCGGGTCCAGCAGGACGCGCGGCCCGCTGGTTCGCCTGTGCCGAGGCAATGGACGGCCGCGCCGCTGCGGGTGAGTTGCGGCACGACATGGTTCTTCCACGGCAGGACATATGCCACGTCGTAGTCGAACCTGTCACGGTCTCGAACTGCGGCGGCGGAGCACAGCAGTCGCTCGGCTCCACCCGGGCCGAGTCCTTTGACCACGTGCAGAATGCGCAAGCGGGACTTCCCCGGCTTGGCCCGCCCTGAGCCCGGCCCGGTCCGAACGTCGGCAGCCCGGTCAGGCATCAGGCGCAGGGAACAGGCTGGACGGCAGTACCGTCGTCACTGGGTCAGCGCGGATCACCACGAATGATCCGCTCGACTGGTGTTCCCGTGCCCGCCGCTGGGCTGGCCAGCGTGATCACCACTGGCGGCGTCCAAGCCAGCACGCCGCCGACCAACGCCCCGCGCCGCAACAGCGTGCGACGAGAAATACCCAAGCTCGAGTCGGTCGCGCTTGGCTCCCGAACCTCCATCACAACCCCTGCTCATCCCCCGCGGAGGCCCGCCCACTTCCATTCACGGCCCCGGACTTCGTGGGGTCATTTCTACGCCACCTGAGCCCTCGTTGTCACGAACTCGACAGGTTTGCTCGACGAGTCGCGCCACAGGTATGCAGCGGCCCGCGAGAGGGGCCGCCGTAGGATCGTCGGGGTCGTGAGGCGCAGCAGTGCGAGCGGAGAGGAGCGGCAGTATCCACGTCCTGTTCGTATGCACTGCGGGGCGGTGCCGCTCACCCATCGCGGCCGCTCTGCTCGAGCAGCGCCTGAGGCCGGGGTCACGGGTAACCGTCGGCTCACGTGGGCTCAAGTTCGCGGGTGAACCGATGCCGCCGATCGGCGTGTCGCTGATGGCTGAGTACGGTCTCAACCTCTCCAATCACGTCAGCAGCCAGGTGACCGCCCAGTCGGCAGCCGAGGCCGGGGTCATCCTGGGCTTGACTCGCGAGCACGTTCGGGAAGTCGTGGCCATGTCACCAGAAGTGTGGCCGAAGACTTTCACATTCAAAGACTTCGTTCGCCGCGCAGAACGGGTCGGCGCCCGCCGCCGACACCAACGTCTGGCTGACTGGCTGGAAAGCGTCGGAGCTGACCGTGAACCGCGCCACGTTCTCGGTGCCGACCCTGAGGACGACGTGATTGATCCGATCGGGCGGCGAGTAGGAGTGTGGAAGAAGGTCGTCGACGAGATCGATGAGCTCGTGACCAGAATTGTTCCCGCGCTTGGTGAGCCGACCGAACCGGATCTGGTCAGTAGGCGCCGGTCCCGCGGATGACTACGCCAATCGTCCGCCACAGCAAGCGAAAATCAGTGCCTACGGTCCAGTTGTCGACGTAGCGAAGATCAAGGCGGAGTGTTTCGTCCCAGTTGAGCGAGGACCGGCCGCTGACCTGCCACAGGCCGGTCATCCCGGGCCGAACTGATAGCCGACGGTGTTCCAGGGCGCCATACTCCGCGACTTCGTCCGGCAGTGGCGGACGAGGTCCTACCAGCGACATGTGGCCCAGCACCACATTAATCAGCTGCGGCAATTCGTCCATCGATGTCTTGCGCAACACGCGTCCAAGCTTTGTCACGCGCGGATCGTCGCGGAGCTTGAACATCAGCCCGTCGTTCTCGTTCGCCCCGAGAAGCTCGATGCGGAGAGCATCGGCGTTCGCGACCATCGTCCGGAACTTGATCATCTGAAATGGCCGGCCGCCGATCCCGATTCGGGTGTGCCGGTAGAAGGTAGGACCGCTGCTGGTCGCCCGAATCGCTACTCCGACGATGGCAATTGGTACCGCGAGTATGACCAGCATCAACGCTGCTGCGACCCGATCGAAGACGGTCTTGGCGAGCCGGCGTGCGCCACGCAGCGGAACAGAACGCAGCTGGAGAAGCGTGACGACGCCGGCTCGATCAAAGGTCACGCGATGCGAGGCCATGTCGACCAGACCGGGCGCCGTAAACAGGTCGATCCCTCTGTCCCGCAGCTCCCAGGACAGCGCGCGCAGGCGGTCACCGGAGAAGGCAGACGCCCCCACGACACAGATCGTGTCGGCGTCCAACCGCTGCGCCACTTCGAGCACTGTGTCGACTGCCGCACCGCCACGCAGGGCTTCCCTGTCGGAAGCAGGGTCGAGCCGGATTTCGGCTCCGACCGGGACGTCTTCGACGAGCGCACCACCCTCGGTACACGCGCCAACGACAACCATCGGATGGTCGGTGACCCGAGCGAGCTGGTCGACCAGCTCGGTGATCGCCTCACCCCGGCCGACAGCGACCACCCGTCGGACCGCGATACCGGCTCGTCGCACATGACGCAATCGCAGGGCGACCGCCCGCCGCGCACCCATCGATATTGCGAAGACCAGCGGCGCGACGACGACGACGGTCGTCATCGCAACGCTTTGTTCCAGGACGGCAGACACGACAGCGAACAATGCGACCAGCATGATCACCGCTCGCCCGATGAGCCGCTGGGTGTCGCGAGCTGTCAACCCAGCCTTGGTGTAACAGCCGAGCGCGGCAAGGAGGACCGGCCATAACAACGCCGCACCCGATGGCCCAAACAACACCTCGAACGGATGCCGCGTGGGAAAGATGATCTGGCTACCAGTCAACGCCAAAACCACCGCCACCGCATCGCCGGCCACCACCGCCGCCACCAGCCATGGTGGTACCCGGACCCGCGATCGCGCCGGGTCGCTGCCGCCACCTCGATTGCGCGCGGCAATGCGCGACAGAGTCGTCCTGCGCTGCGTTTGGCCCCCACCCGGACGCGAGCCGACCGTCGTCATGATCCCCCCCGGACCCTGCAAACCCCCCAGCCGCCGAGCGTTCCCCAACCCCCAGCGGACCCTGCACCGCCCAGGGTTCCCCAACCCCGGACGGGTCCATCAGGAAAAGGACTATACGCATGGTCTGCATTGTTCGCCATGTCCTCCGGCAAACGTGCTCAGAACGTGTTCTATGGTGATTGACGTCCGCGTCGGCGTGCGGACAACGCTGCCCGAGTAAGTCGGACCCGAAAGTCGACGGATCCGCCTGCACCAGCTACGCTGGATCCGAGCAACCTGGTCTGGGGGGCCAGCACCGGTTGTCTATTTGGCGGGGGGCCAATGCGTATTCTCGTTGCGGGCGACCGCGGCTATCTCGGTGCCGTGATCGTTCCGTATCTTCGAAAAGCCGGTCACGAGATCGTCGGTCTCGACGCGGGCTGGTATGACGGCTGCAATTTCGGACCACCACCGACGGGTTACGAACAGCGAACCGGAGACATCCGCGACGTTCAGCCCGACGAACTCGTTGGCTTTGCCGCGATCATCAACCTTGCGGCGATCTCCAACGATCCAGTGGGTGACCTTAATCGCGAGACGACGTACTCGGTCAATGCCAACGGTGCAATTCACCTCGGCCGAATGGCGAAGGCTGCGGGTGTCTCGCGGTACGTGTTCTCTTCGTCCTGTTCGCTCTATGGAGCTGCGGCCGCTGCAGTAACCTGCGCCGAGGATGCGCCATTCAATCCCGTGACGCCGTACGGCGAGAGCAAGGTGCTCGCCGAGGCGGGGCTATCGGAGCTGGCCGACGACGACTTCAGCCCGACATATCTCAGGAACGCAACGGCCTACGGGTCCTCTCCCCGGCTGCGGGCCGACATTGTCGTCAACAACCTCACCGGCATCGCGTTTACCCGCGGCGAGGTTCGGCTGCAGAGCGACGGTAGCCCGTGGCGGCCGCTGGTGCACGCCGAAGACATCGCCCGAGCAGTCGGCGCTGTCATTCAGGCACCACGCGACGTCGTGCACAACCAGGCATTCAACGTCGGCCGCGACGAGGACGTCGTCCAGATACGCGACATCGCCACGCTGGTGGCCGCTGCTCTCGATGCACCGGTCACCTTCGCCGACGGCGCAGGCCCGGACAAACGTGACTACCGAGTGGACTTCACCAAGATCAACAGGGTTCTTCCCGATTTTGCCCCCAGATGGACGGTCGCGGACGGGATCGAGGAACTCGCCCGGGACATGCGACGGTTCGGCCTGTCCGCAGATGACTTTGAAGGTCCGCGCTACGTTCGACTGGCCAAGATTCGGGAACTGACCCGGGACGGTTGGCTCGACGACGAGTTGCGCAGACCCACCACTCCAGCCGTTTCAGGGAGCAGGACATGATCACGCCGCGCTGCCGCCTGTGCTCGACCGAGCTCACGCAGACGTTCGTCGACCTTGGCATGTCGCCGCCGTGCGAGAGCTATCTCAGCGCCGAGCAACTCGACCAGGGTGAGGTGTTCTATCCGCTGCACGTTCGCGTCTGTTCCGAATGCCTGCTCGTCCAGCTGCCGGCGTACATCCCGGCCGAGGACATCTTCAGTCACTACGCATACTTCTCGTCGTACTGCGACTCGTGGGTCGCCCACGCTCGGCGCTTCGTCGAGTCGGCGGTCAGCCGGCTCGGGCTCGACCAGCGACTCGTTCGTCGTCGAGGTGGCGAGCAACGACGGCTATCTGCTGCAGCACGTCGTCGCGGGGCATCCGCGCGCTCGGCATCGAGCCGGCCGGCAACATCGCCGAGGTCGCGCGTGGACCGGGGCATCCCGACCGAGGTGCTGTTCCTCGGCGAGGAGACCGGGGGCAAGATCGCCAGCGAGCACGGCCGCGGCCGACCTCGTCGTCGCCAACAACGTGTTCGCCCACGTGCCCGACATCGTCGACTTCGCCAAGGGGCTTGCGCGCGCTGGTCGCCGACCGCGGACACGTCAGCATCGAGATCCCGCACCTGCTGCGGCTGATCGAGGGCCGACTAGTACGACACGATCTACCACGAGCACTACTCGTACCTGTCGCTGCTGACGACCCAGCGGGCCTGGCGGCCGGCCGGACTCACCGTCGTCGATGTCGAGGAGCTTCCGACGCACGGCGGCTCGCTGCGAACCTGGTCCACGCCCGCCCGGCCGACGCGGCCGGCGAGCGCCGGCGCCGACCGTAAGGCGTGCTGGCCGCCGAGGCCGCCGCCGGCCTGCACACGCTGGAGGGTCACGCCGGCTTCGCCGCGCCGGTGTTCCGAGGTGCGCAACGATCTCGTCGAGTTCCTGCTCGCGCGCTCGCGCGAGGGCGCGACGGTCGTCGGGCTACGGCGCCCCGGGCAAGGGAAACACCCTGCTCAACCACTGCGGCATCCGGTCGCGACCTGCTCGCGTACACCGTGGACCGCAACCCGCACAAGCACGGATGTACCTGCCCGGCACGCACATCCCGATCCATCCGGCCGGACCGCATCGCCGAGGACACGGCCGGACTACGTGCTGGTGCTCCCGTGGAACCTCGCGACGGAGATCGCGGCGCAGCTGTCGTATGTCCGCGACTGGGGTGGCCGGCTGGTGTTCGCGCTGCCCGAGCTCGAGGTCTTTTGACCCGATCTGGAGCCATGAAGGTGGTCCTGTTCTGCGGGGACTTGGGCATGCGGATGCGTGACGAGCGACGAGCGCGCCCAAGCCGATGATGCCTGATCGGCGACCGGCCACGTGCTGTGGCACGTCATGCGCTACTACGCCCACTTCGGGCACACCGATTTCATCCTCTGCCTCGGGTACGGTGCTCGTGCGGT
>CAWCED010000025.1:0-66954 GCA_963794465.1 uncultured Actinomycetota bacterium
GGACCGCTTCATCGACGGCGTGGTCGCCACGTGCGACCACGTCCGTGCCGTGCTTCACCACCCGAAACGCATCCAGGTGTCGCTCGACGAGTCGAACGTCTGGTACAAGAAGAAGTTCGTCGGTGAGGAGAACCTCGCGATCGGCGAGGCGCCGCGACTGATCGAGGACACGTACAACGTCGTCGATGCTGTCGTCGTCGGCAATCTGCTCATTTCCATGCTGCGGCACGCGGAACGCGTGCGGATCGGCTGTCTCGCCCAACTGGTGAACGTCATTGCTCCGATCCGGACCGAGCCCGGCGGACCGGCGTGGCGCCAGACGACGTTCCATCCGTTCGCGTTGACCTCACGATACGGCCGAGGGTCGGTGGTACGGACCGAGGCGAACAGCCCGACATTCGAGACGTCGTGGTTCGGCGACGTGCCGGCCCTCGACGCAGCAGCCACGCTCGACGCCGAGTCCGGGGCGGTGAGCCTGTTCGTCGTGAACCGCGACCAGCACGAACCGCTGGCAACAGCGATCGACGTGCGGGCCCAGCCCGATCTCGCCATCGCCAAACACACGGCGGTCTACGACAACGATCCCGACGCGGTCAACAGCGCTGAGCTACCGGACCGGGTGACCCCACGCCAGCTCGACGACGCGAGGATCCAGGACGGCCGCGTCGAGGTCGTCCTTCCTCCGGCATCGTGGCATCTGATCAGGCTCCTGCCCGACGAAAGCCGGCCGTAGCCCGAGTTTTCACATGACACACTCGGGTCATGGCAGGACACCAGGCACCCATCAGGGGAGAGGACGGAAACCAGCGGCCAAACCCGATCGACGGCGCGCGACGCCGGCGCCCGGCGATGACTGATGTGGCGGCAATGGCTGGCGTCTCCTACCAGACCGTGTCCCGCGTGATCAACGCCCAGGCTGGCGTGCGCTCCGACACTCGCGAACGAGTGCTCTCCGCGATGAAGGAGCTGAACTACGAGCCGAATTCCCTCGCCCGCTCGCTGGTGTCCGGCCGATCGCGCGTGATCGGCGTCATCAGCGCGAGTTCGGACCTGTTTGGTCCTACGAGGACGGTGCACACGGTCGACGAAGCGGTGCGCCAGGCCGGATACGCGACCGTCATCGCCCGCGTACGGCAGTTGGACGGACGGGGCGTGACCGAAGCCGCCAAGCAGTTACGCAGCCGGGCCGTCGACGGCATAGTGATCGCGGGCTCACCTCAACCGGATGCCGCCGATTCGCGTGCCTGATCTGCTGGCGCACGTCCCCCTGGTCGTGATTGGTCGGGCGCCAGATGTGGTGCCGACGGTGGACATCGACGCACGGGCAGGAGCCCGGCTGGCCGTCCGCCACCTGCTGAACCTGGGACATCCAACCGTCTGGCATGTCAGCGGCCCCTTGGACTGGACGTCGGCGCGCCAGCGTCTGGATGGTTGGCGTGCGGAACTCAAGGCCCACAAGGCGAACGTTCCCTCACCCGTCGACGGCGGTGAGTGGACCGCGAAAGCGGGGTACGAGGCGGGGCTGGTGCTGGCGCGTGATCCCGCGGTCACTGCGATATTCGCGGCGAGCGATCACATCGCACTCGGACTCCTGCGGGCATTGAGCGAGGCCAGGAGATCCGTTCCAGGAGACGTGAGCCTCGTCGGTTTCGACGACATCCCCGAAGCTGCGTACTTCGTGCCCCCCCTGACCACTGTGCGGCAGGACTTCTCGACATGCGCCAGGCTCGCAGTGCGCGCCCTGATTGCCGAGTTGGAGGGTGACCAGCCAGTCCCCCTGCACCGCCACAAGACCCCACCGCTTGTCGTCCGGGCCAGCACAGCTGCCCCTCGGAGCCGCCGACGTCCCGCTCCTGACCAGAAGGGCGGAACACGTCGCCACGTGCGTCGGGAGAACGTATCCCGAACCGAGATGATCTGAACTCTTGACACCGGTTGTGTGAACGTTCACAATCACAGCGTCGTGAACGTTCACATTTCCATCTAAACGCCGCTCGTGCAGCGGTCTTCAGTCCAACAGGCTGCGGCTTGATGACTGGAGGGTTCGGCGAGCGTGCTCGATCAACTCGCTGCTTCGAGCATCGGCAAGATCAGCCATGGCGCCAGCGTCCGGCCAAGCTGAGGAGGCTCGAGGCGTGGACCTGCCTAGTGGGGTGCTGTTCGGGGCGGCCTACTACACGGAGTACCAGCCGGTCGAACGGTTGAAAGAAGACCTCGACCTGATGCGAGATGGCGACTTCACGGTCATTCGGGTCGGCGAGTCGGTGTGGTCGACCTGGGAGCCGCAGGACGGCGTCTTCAATCTTGACTGGTTGCAGCCGGTACTGGACGCGGCCTACGAGCGTGGCATCCGTGTCATCCTGGGGACGCCGACATATGCCGTTCCACCGTGGCTGCGACGCAAGTACCCGGAAACGACGGCATACCGCGCGACGGGGGAGCCGATCCCGTACGGCGCTCGCCAGGACATCAACCACACCCATCCTGGATTTCGGTATCTCGCCGAGCGGCTGATCCGCCTGATCGTGACCCGGTACGCCGATCACCCGGCCGTCATCGGATGGCAGGTTGACAACGAGCCGGGGATCAACAAGCTGCACAACCCCGCGGTGTTCTACGGCTTCATTGAGTACCTGCAGGAGCGCTACGGCGATGTCGAGACGCTCAACGACCGGTGGGGACTGACGTACTGGTCGCACCGGATACATGACTGGATCGATCTGTGGACTCCCGATGGGAACACAACTCCGTCGTACGACCTGGCGTGGCGCAGGTACCAGGCCGAGCTGACGCACGAGTACATCGCGTGGCAGGCCAACCTGGTCCGGTCGCTCATACCGGAGCATCAGTTCGTCACGACCTGCTTGGCGCTGCGCCAGCCAACCCAGGACGTCGCCGCCATCGGTGCTCCACTCGACGTGGTTGCCGCGAACATCTATTACGCGACGCAGGACGGGCTGGCTCCAGAGGCTGCGGACGGCACTGCTGCTCCGCACTTCATCCCGTGGTCGGGAACCGCATACCTGTATCTGCAGGCGGACATTGGCCGAGGTACCCGGCAAGGGCCCTTTCTCGTGGCCGAGACCAACGCGTCATCGATCGGAGGATCAGCCGACAACTACCCCGCGTACCAGGGGCAGTGGCGACAAGTCGTGTGGGCCTTGGTCGCACGGGGCGCCCGGATGATCGAGTACTGGCACTGGCACTCGCTGCATTACGGGGCTGAGACGTACTGGGGGGGCATCCTCGGACACAGCCTCCACCCGGGCCGGACGTACGAGGAGCTTTCCGCCGTGGGTCGCGAGCTGCGCGAAGCGGCGCCGACCGTCGCGGATCTCGAACCACGGAGCGATCTGGCAGTGCTGATCTCGGCAGAAAGCCGATGGGCGATGGAGTTCATGGCGCCGTTGCAGGGGACGACGCCCAGCTGGACGGGCGACCCCAAGTCCTACGAACGGATCCTGCAGGCCTTCTATCGTGGTCTGTTCGACTGCGGGCTCTCTGCCGACGTGGTCGCGCCGGCTCAACTGCCCGAAGAACCCGCGACCATCGTGGCCCGCTGGCCGGTGCTGGTTGTGCCCGGGCTCTATGTCGCCACTGACGCAACGCTGGATCTGCTACGCCGCTATGCAGAAGGCGGTGGTCACCTCGTCTTGACCCCCCGCTGCGGCTACGCGGACGAAGAGGCAGTTGTGCGCCATGTCGTGATGCCGGGGGTGTTGCGTGCGGCCGTTGGTGCCTATTACCTCGAGTTCACCAACCTCGCCACGCCTGTGCCCGTGAGACCAACGCAGCGCGGGTCGCAGACGGCATTGACGGGGATGGCCACCGGATGGGCCGACGGCCTCGTGGCCGAAGGAGCCACCGTCCTCGCTGCCTACCAGCATCCGCATCTTGGCGAGTTCGCCGCAGTGACCACGAACGACTACGGGAAGGGACGCGTCACCTATGTCGGAACGGTCCCGGACCGGGAACTCTCCCGCGGCCTCGCCGAATGGATCGCCGCCGTCTCGTTGCCACCCGACCCGTGGCGCCAGGACCGACCTCCTGCTGTGACGTGCACGTCAGCGGTGGCCAGCGACGAGTCAGTACTGCGGTTCGTGCACAACTGGGGCTGGGAACAGACCGCTTTGCGGGTGCCCGGTCCCGCCCAGGATCTTCTCTCCGGCGCATCGCTCGCCGCCGGGGAGCGGCTGAACCTCGGTCCATGGGACGTCCGAATCATCGTCGAGCGAAATGGATCGGCGGCGGACCTACGCCACCAGGAGGGAGCGCGGCATGACAGCGAGCAATAGACGGCGTGGGGGCCGGGCCAGCCATTGGCTCGCCGCTCTGGCGTCAATCAGTCTGTGCGTGACAGCGTGCGGCGGGGACAGCGGCGATACGGAGGAATCGTCTGGGGGCAGCGAAGCGCCGGAAGTGTTGCCGCAGGCGGAAATCGACGAAGCGCTGCAGACGCCGACCGAGCTGACTTTTTGGACGTGGGTGCCCGACATCGAAAACGAGGTCGCTCTCTTCGAGAAGAAGTACCCAGCCATCGATGTCAAAGTTGTCAACGCCGGACAAGGCGAACCCCAATACACCAAGCTGCGGACCGCACTGCAGGCGGGTACCGGGGCACCAGATGCCGTACAGATCGAGTTCCAATACATCCCCACTTTCACCATCACGGAAAGCCTCCTCGACCTGCGACCTTATGGCGCGGAAGCACTCCAGGACGAGTTTGTCGAATGGACTTGGTCGCAAGTCACCGGGCCGAACGGCGAGGTATGGGCATATCCCCAGGACACCGGGCCGATGGGCATGCTCTATCGAGAGGACATATTCGACCAGCACGGAATCGAGGTACCTGCGACTTGGGACGAGTTCGCCGAGGCCGCCCGCACACTGCACGCCGCGGATCCCGAGGTCTACCTGACCAACATGGCGGCAAACCAGGGCGGTTCCTATATGGGCTTGCTCTGGCAAGGCGAAACGGATCCGTTCACAATTGTGGCCGAGGAAGAGATCGCCATCAACCTGAATGACGAGGCGTCCAAGAACATCGCGACGTACTGGAGTGATCTGATCAACGAAGGCGTGATCTCGGCCGACCCGGACTTCACCGACCAATGGTTCCAGGCACTCAACAGGGGCACGTACGCGACCTGGCTCACGGCCGCCTGGGGTCCGGTGTTCCTGTCGGGCAGCGCGGCTTCGACCAGTGGGAAGTGGCGTGCGGCGCCGCTTCCGCAGTGGGAAGCAGGTCAGGAGATTGCCGGAAACTGGGGAGGATCCACCACCGCGGTGATCAAAACGACGAAGAACCCCATCGCCGCCGCGGAACTGGCGAAATTTATCAATACCGACCCTGAGTCCACCAAGATGTTCGCAACGGAGCAATTCCTGTTCCCAGCGACGAATGCACTGCTGTCCGATCCTGAATTCATCGGGCAGAAACCGGAGTTCTACGGTGGTCAGGCGGTCAACGAGCTCTTTGCCCAAATCAGCGACACGGTCCCCCTCGATTTCGAATGGGCCCCGTTCATGGATCAGGTCTACACGGACTGGGACGAGACGATCGGCAAGTCCTTTGCAGACGCGAGTGATTCAGCCGCCGCTGCCGACGAGTGGCAGTCCCGTGTGACGTCGTACGCCGAGAACCAGGGCTTCACGATCGCGGAATGATCACGCCGGCTTGCTGGGCGACCCCGTCCGGCGCCCAGCAAGCCTCCCGCGTGGTGGTCATTCGTACCACCGCACTCCGCACGGAAGGTGAGATCCGTGAGTAGTACGACTGTGCAAGATCCTCCGTCGCACTCGACGGTCCGGCAGCGCAGCACAATCGACGCGCATCAGGCCCGCACCGGGTGGATGTTCGTCGCCCCATTTCTCCTCGTCTTTATCACGATGCTCGTCATACCGCTGTTCTACGCGGCATACATCAGTCTGTTTCGTGAGCAGCTCGTTGGCGGCACCTCATTTGTCGGCCTCGACAACTACATCCGAGCGCTGCAAGACGAGGAGCTGAGAGAAGGCACCCTTCGGGTCGTCAAGTTCTTCTGTGTCCAGGTGCCGATCATGCTCGGCTTGGCGTTGCTGTTCGCTCTTGTGCTCGACAGCGGCCGGTTGCGCTTCCCCAGTCTCTTCCGGCTGGGCATTTTCCTCCCGTTTGCGGTACCCAGTGTGGTCGCTGCGCTGATGTGGGGCTACCTGTACGGGCGCGACTTCGGCCCCTTTGCCCAGCTCGCGGAGGCGATTGGGGTCCCCCCACTCAATTTCCTGGGCGAGAGTCAGATGCTGTGGTCCATTGCCAATATCGTGACCTGGGAGTTCGTTGGCTACAACATGATCATCCTGTACGCGGCGCTCCGATCCATTCCGTCGGAACTCTACGAGTCCGCGGCCGTGGACGGCGCCGGCGCGATACGAACAGCTTGGAGCATCAAGATCCCATCGATTCGGTCAGCCATTGTCTTGACGGTGATTTTTTCCGTCATCGGAGCATTTCAGCTGTTTAACGAGCCGAAGCTCCTGCAGCCGCTCGCGCCCAACGTCATCAACTCTTCCTACACCCCGAACTTGTATGCCTACTCGCTGACCTTCACGAGTCAAGAGCCCAACTACGCCGCCGCTGTTTCCTTCTTGCTCGGTGCAGTGATCGTGGTGGCTTCTTACGTCGTACTGATCATCACCAACAGGCGGAGCCGGTCATGACTGAACGGGATGAGCCGACAATGACCGCGGCACCGGTGCGTGACGCATCGACAACAGCGACGCAGCAGCAGGCCACAGCCACGCGTCGGCCGAAACCACTGTCCGAGCGGCGCAGCAATGTCCTGACGCTCGCCATGCTGGCCGCCCTGATCTATTTCGTCCTTCCCCTCTTCTGGCTGTTTATCGCTGCGACCAAGACCACCAGCGACCTCTTCTCGAGCTTCGGTCTCTGGTTCGCCGATGATTTTTCTCTGATCACCAACATCCGCGATACGTTGACGTTTGACGACTACGTCTTCAGCCGGTGGTTGCTCAATACTCTCTTCTATGCGGTCGTCAGCGCCGTCGGCGCTTCACTGCTGGCTGCCATGGGCGGTTACGGGTTCGCGAAGTTTCGGTTCCGAGGAAAGAACATTAGCTTTGCGCTGATTCTGGGCTCGATCATGGTTCCGTCGACGGCCCTGGCAATCCCGACCTACTTGCTCTTCGCCAGGGTGGGGTTAGTCAACACTCCGTTGGCGATCATCCTTCCCTCGCTGGTCAGCCCGTTCGGCCTTTACCTCATGCGTGTGTATGCCGAGGATGCCGTTCCCTATAGCATCATCGAAGCGGCCCGCATCGACGGCGTCGGTGAGTTCGGCATCTTCTTCAGAATCGCGTTTCGCATGCTGGGGCCCGGCTTCGTGACTGTCCTGCTGTTCAACCTGGTGGCGACCTGGAACAACTACTTCCTCCCGCTCATCATGCTGAACGACCCCTCGCTGTACCCGGTAACCGTCGGGCTCGCTACGTGGTCGTCCCAGGCGGTTGGGGGTGGTGGATCGACACCAGAGCTACTCGCCTTTGTCGTCACCGGATCGCTGATCTCCATCGTTCCGCTCATCGCCGCCTTCCTGATGTTGCAGCGGTACTGGCAATCCGGTCTCACCGCAGGGGGGGTCAAGGGCTGACCTGGGCCAGAGGGCGCCGCCACCGTGGTCACGACGCGGGCTGATGGTCGCGCTTGCCAACTTGTCGGAGGCCAATCTTCAGGACGGTTGACTTCAAGCCCTTATGCCGGTGTCGTGGAGTGATCGGCGCCCGCCCAGCCGCGACGTGGCAGTCAAGAGTGAGGGAAGATCGAGCGTGACCACTGCTCCCATCCCTACTGACCCATCGGATCAGTTCGTCGTCGGTGTCGACTTCGGCACCCTGTCCGGTCGCGCTGTCGTGGTTCGGGTGAGTGACGGTGCCGAACTGGGCAGCGCCGTGCATGCCTACACCCACGGCGTGATGGATCGCACCCTCGCAGCAACCGGCCAGAGCCTGCCACCGGACTGGGCCCTCCAGGTGCCCTCGGACTACCGGGACGTACTGCGAACAGCCGTTCCCGAAGCGCTGGCCGCAAGTGGCGTGTCGCCGGAGGCAGTCATCGGCATCGGCACCGACTTCACGGCGTGCACGATCCTGCCGGTCCTGGCAGACGGGACGCCGTTGTGCGAACGTCCGGAGCTCGCCGATCGGCCGCATGCATACGTCAAGCTCTGGAAACATCACGCGGCGCAGCCGCACGCCGACCGGATCAACCAGCTTGCCGAAGCCCGCGGGGAAACCTGGCTGGTGCGGTACGGCGGGCGGATCTCGTCGGAATGGGAGTTCGCCAAGGGCCTGCAGCTCTTGGAGGAAGACCCCGAGATCTACGACCACATGGACCACTGGATCGAGGCGGCGGACTGGATCGTGTGGCAGCTGTGCGGCCGCTACGTTCGCAGCGCCTGCACGACCGGCTACAAGGCGATCTACCAAGACGGGATGTACCCGTCGCGGGACTACCTTGCCACGCTGAACCCGGCATTTCGCGGGGTTCGTCGAGGACAAGGTCGCCCATCAGATCGGCCAGCTCGGCGAGCTGGCCGGCAGCTTGACCGCGCCGGCAGCGGACTGGACCGGACTACCCCAGGGCATCGCCGTCTGTGTGGGCAACGTCGACGCGCACGTCACGGCGCCGGCTGCGCAGGCAGTCGAGCCCGGACAGATGTTGGCGATCATGGGGACGTCCACGTGTCACGTCATGAACTCCGACCGGCTCGGCGAGATGCCAGGGATGTGTGGCGTCGTCGACGGCGGGATCGTCCCCGGTCTGTGGGGATACGAAGCGGGGCAGACCGGAGTCGGCGATATCTTCGGCTGGTTCGTCGACACCTGTGTGCCGGCGTCCTACCGCGAAGAAGCAGAAAGGCGCGGTCAGAATGTGCACGAGTACCTCTCGGAGCTCGCTGCAGCCCATCCGGTCGGCGCGCACGGGCTGATCGCGCTGGACTGGCACAACGGAAACCGGTCAGTGCTCGTCGATCACGACCTGTCCGGCCTGCTGCTCGGTGCGACGCTGAGTACCCGACCCGAAGACACGTATCGGGCGCTGGTCGAGGCGACCGCTTTCGGAACCCGGACGATCATCGAGAGTTTCGAGAAGTCGGGCGTGCCGGTCGCCGAGTTGTTCACCGCCGGCGGACTGACGAAGAACCCGATGCTCATGCAGATCTACTCCGACGTCACGCGGCTCCCGTTGGGCATCATCGGTTCGGAGCAGGGCCCGGCGGTCGGTTCCGCGATTCATGCCGCGGTCGCCGCCGGTGCCTACCCGGACATCCACGCCGCGTCCGAGGCAATGGGACGCGTGCAGCGGGAGGTGTTCGTCCCGGACGAGCCGCGTGCGCGCGCATATGACGTCTTGTTCGCCGAGTACACGACGCTGCACGACTACTTCGGGCGTGGGGGTAACGACGTGATGTACCGCCTCCGCACCATGCGGAAGGAGGCTCTGTCGTGAGCAACCGCCGGTGTTCGGCCCGGTGCGGCCGATGAGTTCCACAGCGGAAGCGATGACGGCCCTGCGACAGACGGTGGCCGCGCTCCACTCGGAGCTGACCAAGTACGGCCTAGTGGCTTGGACGGCCGGCAACGTCTCCGGCCGCGTGCCCGACGCAGAGCTCATGGTGATCAAACCCAGCGGGGTGTCCTATGACGAGCTCACCGCCGCCGCCATGATCGTCTGTGATCTGGACGGAAACGTCGTCGACGGAGAACTGGCGCCGTCGAGCGACACCGCCGCTCATGCGTACGTGTACCGGGCGATGCCGGAGGTGGGTGGGGTGGTGCACACCCACTCCCCGTACGCGCTGTGCGTGGGCCGCCCGCAACGAACCGATTCCGTGCGTGCTGACTGCGATGGCCGACGAGTTCGGCGGCGAGATCCCGGTCGGCCCGTTCGCGTTGATCGGGAACGACGACATCGGCAAGGGCATCGTCGCAGACCCTGTCCGGCCACCGCTCGCCTGCTGTGCTGATGCGCAACCACGGGGTGTTCACCATCGGGCCGGACGCGAAGGCCGCGGTCAAAGCCGCGGTGATGTGCGAGGACGTGGCCCGCAGCGTGCATCTCGCGCGTCAGCTCGGCGAGCCGGTGCCCATCGAGCCGGCCGACATCGACCGCTTGTACGACCGCTACCAGAACGCCTATGGCCAACCATGAGCGATCGCGATCGACAACGGATAGAGGAGTCGACGTGCTGAACGCCGCAGAGTTCGAGAACCGCGAGGTCTGGTTCCTCACTGGCAGTCAATCGCTCTATGGCGAGGAGACGCTCCGTCAGGTCGAGACACAGTCGCGGCAGGTCGCCGACCTGATCGGCCAATCCGCAGAGGTCGGCGCGCAAATCGTGTGGCAACCCGTGCTCACGACGGCGGACGCGATCCGGCGAGCGTGTATGGACGCGACGTCGTCCGACGCGTGTATCGGGGTCATCGCATGGATGCACACGTTCTCGCCGGCGAAGATGTGGATCGCCGGGCTGGAGAGCTTGCGCAAGCCCCTGCTGCACCTGCACACCCAAGCGAACCGCGTCGCTGCCATGGGCGACGATCGACATGGACTTCATGAACCTCAACCAGGCCGCGCACGGGGACCGCGAATTCGGCCACATCCAGTCCCGGGTCGGATTAGCCCGCAAGATCGTGGCCGGACACGGAAGCGATCCCGCCGTCCAGGAGCGGATCGGCACGTGGTGCCGGGCGGCGCTCGGCTGGCAGACCGCTCAGACGCTTCGGCTGGCGCGCTTCGGCGACAACATGCGCGACGTCGCTGTCACCGAGGCGGACAAGGTGGAGGCCCAGCTGCGGTTCGGTTTCTCGGTGAACACCTACGGGGTCAACGACCTGGTGGCCGTCGTCGACGCGGTGTCCGACGCGGAGATCGACAAGCTGGTCGCGGAGTACGACGATTCGTACACCGTCAGTTCGGTGCTGGGGCCGGACGGCGATCGGCGTGAGTCGCTGCGCTACGCGGCCCGCCAGGAACTCGGGCTGCGACAGTTCCTCGACAGCGGCGGTTTCACCGCGTTCACGACCAACTTCGAGGACCTCGGCGGGTTGCGCCAGCTGCCGGGCCTGGCCGTACAGCGGCTGATGGCCGACGGCTACGGGTTCGGCGGCGAAGGTGACTGGAAGACCTCGGCGCTGCTGCGCGTGCTCAAGGCGATGTCGGCCGGCCGGGACGGGGGCACGTCGTTCATGGAGGACTACACCTACCACCTCGGTCCAGGGGAGCCGAAGATCCTCGGTGCCCACATGCTCGAGGTGTGCCCGTCGATCACCGTCCGAGGTTCCCAGCTGCGAGATCCATCCGCTCGGAATCGGCAACCGCGAGGACCCGGTCCGGCTGGTCTTCACCGCCGACCCGGGCCCGGCATTCGTCGTCGGGCTCGTCCGATGTCGGCGACCGGTTCCGGCTGACCGCGAACGAGGTGGAACTGGTCGAGCCGGACGAGCCGCTGCCCAAGCTGCCCGTGGCGCGGGCGGTCTGGAAGCCCGCCCCCGACCTGGCGACCTCGGCGGAGGGCTGGCTGCTGGCTGGGGCCCCGCACCACACCGTCCTCAGCTCGGCAGTCGGGATGGAGGCGCTGGCCGATTTCGCCGCCATCGCCGGCACCGAGCTGCTGACCATCGACTCCTCGACGACCATCGCGCAGCTGAGCAAGGAGATCCGGTGGAACCAGGCCTACTACCGGCTGGCGCAAGGGCTCTGACCGTCGGCCATCTGGAGTCCGCCCGTGACTGCTGCGCCGCACTACCGACCGCTCGCACTCGACGCCGTATCGATCGCGGACACGTTCTGGGCTCCGCGAATTGGCCGAGTTCGTGAGATCACGCTGCCCCATCAATACGACCAATTGCGCACGACCGGCCGCCTCGACGCGCTCCGATTGGGCTGGAAGCCCGGCACGAAGCCGGTCCCGCACATCTTCTGGGACAGCGATGTCGCGAAATGGATCGAGGCTGCGAGCTACAGCCTGACCACCACACCGGACCAGCGGCTCGAGCAGCAGGTCGACGAGGCCATCGAGCTGCTGGCCGCCGCCCAGCACGACGACGGTTATCTCAACACCTATTTCACCGTCGTCGAGCCAGGCCGCCGCTGGACCGATCTGCGCGACGCCCACGAGCTCTACTGCGCCGGTCACTTGATCGAGGCTGGGGTGGCGCACTTCGAAGCGACCGGGAAACGCACCCTTCTCGACGTCGTGGCGCGCTACGCCGATCACATCGGCACCGTTTTCGGGCCCGCGCCGGATCACAAGCACGGCTACGACGGCCACGAGGAGATCGAGCTTGCGCTGGTCAAGCTGTTTCGAGTCACCGGCGTGCAGCGCTACCTGCAGCTCGCTGCGTACTTCGTCGACGAACGTGGGCGGCAGCCCTACTTCTTCGACCAGGAAGCCGCCGAACGTGGCACTCCGGGCTACTTCGGCTCGCGACCACCCTTCGACCGGCGCGAGCAGGACCCGGAGCCGTTCCGCATGTACAACCAGTCGCACGCTCCGGTACGGGAACAACGTGAGGTGGTCGGCCACGCTGTTCGCGCCATGTACTTCTACAGTGCTGTCGCAGACGTCGCGGCGGAGACCGACGATCAAGACCTGGTGCATGTGTGCCGACGGCTCTGGGCGCATCTCATGACTCGTCGGATGTACGTCACCGGAGGCATCGGGTCGACGGCGCGGATCGAGGGGTTCACCGAGGACTTCGACCTGCCCAACGAATCCGCCTATGCGGAGACCTGTGCAGCAATCGGCCTGGTGTTCTGGGCCCATCGGATGTCCCTGATCGACAGGGACCGCCGGTACGTCGACGTTCTCGAACGCTCGCTCTACAACGGGGTGCTGGCCGGCATCTCGGCTGACGGCTCACGCTTCTTCTACGACAATCCGCTCACGAGCACTGGTGCGCACCATCGGCAGGAGTGGTTCGGCGTGGCATGCTGCCCGCCCAACCTGGCCCGATTGCTGACCTCGCTAGGTCGCTACGTGTACGCACAACGCGAGGACGAGTTGGTCGTCCATTTGTTCGTGGCAGGCACCGGATCTTTCGATCTGGCCGGACAGCGCGTGACGGTGGAGCAGCGAACGGAATATCCGTGGGAAGGCACGATCGAGCTACGTCCGAGCGTCGATCGGCCAGTCACTTTCACACTGTCGATACGGATACCTGAGTGGTGCGCCGACCCGCGTCTCAGCATCAACGGGGAGCAGGTCGGCGTTTCCGCTGTGGTCGACCGGGGCTACGCCCGCATCAGCCGGGAGTGGCGCGACGGCGACCAGGTACGGCTTGACCTGCCTATGCCGGTTCGGCGGTGCTATGCCCATCCGAACGTCGCGGCGGACGTCGGCCGGGTCACGATCGCTCGAGGTCCGCTGATCTACTGCTTCGAGGGCGCCGACAATGGCAACGTCGAAACCCTGACGCTGTCCAGGGACATCCGGCTCACACCCGCCGAACAGGATGACCTGCCGGGAACAGTGGTGCTGAAAGGCACGGCAGCCAGGCTCGACGCCACCGGTTGGGACCAGACGCTGTACCGAGACTCACCCGCCCGCAATGTGCCGGTCGACGTAACGGCGGTGCCGTACTACAGCTGGGACAACCGGGCACCCGGGCCGATGCAAGTGTGGGTCCACGAACCTGCATCGGGTCTACAGCCGTGATCGGGACGGCTAGCTCGACGGTTGGATCACGACCTTGAGGCCGGCGCGGGCAACCGCCGACTCGAACGCATCGGCCGCGTGGTCCAGCGGGAACCGCGAGGTCACCAGGGATGTGGCGTCGACCCGGCCGGTCTCCACCAACCGGATGCCGCGTTCGTAGACGTCCTCCTTCATCCGCCGCACCAGTGCGATGGTGAGGCCCTTGCGCCGAGCAAGCGAGGCAGGAAACGACGTGCGGTCGTCGCTCGGTATCCCGGCGAGGACCACGCGACCGCCGGGCCGAACCAGGGACATCACCTGTACGACGGCGTCATCATTGCCCGCGACCTCGAACGCGACGTCCACCTCGAACTCGTGCAGCCGCTGGGCGATCTCGGCCGGAGTGAGCGTCAGGTCGGCGCCGCGCCGTCGAGCCTCGTCGAGGCGGTGGGACAACGGATCGACGGCGAGGACGGACGTGGCGCCCGAGGCTGGCGCGGCTTGCACCAGGAGCAGGCCGATGGGCCCACAGCCGACCACGGCGATGCTGGTGGCCGTCCGCAGATGCCCGAGATCGAGCGCGTGGATTGCGACCCCGAGTGGCTCCAGAACCGCGCCTTCGACCGTGCTCATGGCACTGGGAAGTGGATGCAGTAGCGACGACGGCCAGGCAAGCAGCTCGCGCAGTCCACCGTCCTGCACACCGTGGCCGGCGAAGCGCACTGCGGGACACAAGTTGCGATGACCGCTGCGGCATTGCCGGCACGCGCCGCACGGGATCGCCGGGTCGACTGCCACCGGAGTCCCTGCATCGGGGCCCTCGTGGATCACTCCGGCGATCTCGTGGCCCAATACCAGGGGTCGACGCAACTGGGCGTCCCCGATGCCGCCTTCCTCGAACCAGTGCAGATCCGACCCGCAGAGCCCGACGTCGGTCACCCGAACCAGGGTCTCGTTGGAGCGTGGGACCGGGGCGTCCTCGTCACCGAGGCGCAGGTCTCCAGGACCGTGTAGTCGTACGGCGCGCATCCGGTCAGCTGGCTGCCAGCTTCGCGGCGTAGTCGGGCACGTAGTTGAACTGGGTGCGAGACGGGCGTTGATAGCCGGTTCGTTTCGGTCGCTTGGGAAGCTCGAGTGTCGGCCGCTTGACCTGTTTGTAGTCGATGGTTGACAGCAGATGGGCGATCATGTTGATACGAGCCCGGCGCTTGTCGTCGCTCTCGATGATGTACCAGGGCGCTTCCGGAACGTCGCTGTGAACCAGCATGTCGTCCTTCGCCTTCGAGTACTCCTCCCACTTGGTGATGGACTGCAGGTCCATCGGCGAAAGCTTCCACTGCCGCATCGGATCCTCGAGGCGGTCTTTGAACCGCTGCTCCTGCTCCGCGTCGCTAACGCTGAACCAGTACTTGCGCAGCAAGATCCCATCCTCCACGAGCAGGCGCTCGAAGATCGGGCATTGGTGCAGGAACCGCCGGTACTCAACATCGGTGCAGAAACCCATGACCCGTTCCACGCCGGCCCGGTTGTACCAACTGCGGTCGAACAGGACGATCTCTCCTGCCCCTGGCAACTGCTCGACATAGCGTTGGAAGTACCACTGGCCGCGCTGCCGCTCGGTGGGCGCCGGCAACGCCACGATCCGCGCTATCCGGGGGTTCAGATACTGGGCGACCCGCTTGGTCGTGCCGCCCTTACCGGCCGCGTCGCGTCCTTCGAAGACGACGACCAGGCGTTCCCCCTCGGTGCGCACCCACTCCTGGAGGTTCACCAGCTCTGCCTGGAGTCGGGCGAGTTCCTTCTCGTACGGCCTTTTGGGCAGCCGCTCCGTCGACGAGTCCTTGGTGCGGTTCTTCATCGAAGTCTTCTTCGCCACGAGTTTTAGCGTATCGAGCCAGCCAGCGCGTGTGCCAAATGCGATGCTGCCTGATATGCCGGTGTGGGAAGACCTGCCAGCGGAGATGACCGCGTGGGTCGTCGACAAGCCCGGGCCTGCCGACGGCCATCCGTTGCGCCGCACGACGTTGCAGGTGCCCCAGCCGGATACCGGCGAGATCCTCGTCCACGTCCAGGTGTGTGCCGTATGCCGAACCGACCTGCATCTCGCCGAAGGAGATCTCGTACCTAAGGCGCCAGATGTGGTGCCGGGGCACGAGGTCGTCGGGCGGGTCGTAGCGTCGGCCGACGGCGTCGCTGACTTCGAGCCAGGGCAGCGGGTCGGCATCGCGTGGCTGCGCTGGACCTGCGGTCGATGCCGGTACTGCCGGCGGAACGCCGAGAACCTGTGTCCGTCCTCCCGCTACACCGGTTGGGACGCCAACGGCGGTTACGCCGAATACGCTGTCGTGCCCGCTGCCTATGCCTACCCGCTGCCGGCAGGGTATTCGGACGACGAGTTGGCCCCACTGCTATGTGCCGGCATCATCGGCTACCGGGCGCTGCGCCGGGCCGCATTGCCACCCGGCGGCCGGTTGGGCGTGTACGGGTTCGGTGCGTCCGCTCATCTCGCGACCCAGGTAGCGCTCGCAGAGGGCGCGACAGTGCACGTGCTCACCCGCGCGACGCAAGCCCGCGAGCTCGCCCTCTCTCTCGGGGCGTCGTCCGCGGGCAACGCGTACGGCCGGCCACCGGAGCCGTTGGATGCCGCAATCTTGTTCGCACCGGTCGGCGACCTTGTCCCCGTCGCGCTGGAAGCGCTCGATGGCGGCGGAACGCTGGCGATTGCCGGTATCCATCTCAGCGATATCCCGGAGCTGAACTACGAGCGGCACCTGTTCCGCGAGCGGCAGGTGCGCAGTGTCACCGCCAACACCCGGGCCGATGGGCGCGAGTTCCTCGATTTCGCGGCCCGGCATCGGCTCAACGTCACGACCACGCCGTACGCATTCGACGATGCGGACCGTGCGCTCGCCGATCTTGCGGCAGACCGGGTCACCGGTGCGGCCGTGCTGCACATGAGTTCCTAACCGACGTGCCGAAGGGAGACATCCATGGCGGGTGAGTTGGCCTTCTTCGAGATCGGCGTGGCCGACGTCGCGAAGGGCCGTACGTTCTACCAAGCCCTGTTTGGCTGGAGCTTGGAGCCGGGGCCCGGCGGCGGGTTCGTGATCACGACCCCGAACGTTCCCGGCGGGATGCACGGTGGCGACGCCGGAGCATCGCCGTATGTGTTCTTCCAGGTCGACGACATGGACGCTGCGGTGTCGCTGGTCCGCGAACTCGGCGGGGAAGTCGAGGACGGGGATGTCGAAGGCGATCCCGACACGATCGAACGCTTCGGCCGGTTCAAGCTGTGCAAGGACAACCAGGGCTCGCCCTTCGGTCTGCACCAGCCGCCAGCGGCGGGCTAAGGGGCCGTGCCCCTCACCCACGGGGGAGAGCGAAGGGCACGGCTGTTCAAAGCATGCACCTCGTCAGGCGTCACAACCACGACGAACTCGGAAACTCTTGGCCGAATCGGGTGTCAACTTTTGATGCACGACGGGACCGCCACCCAACGGTTGGGGTGGCGGCCCGCTTTCGCCGTGGACGGACTACCGCAGGATGGGATACCGCTGCACCAGGTTGGTGCTGGCCCACTGCTTGCCGAGACCCCAGACGTCTCCTGCGTGCACTGCCGCCAGCCCGATGAGCACCAGCGCATAAATCAGATGGTCATCCATGAACGGGTGGTTCTCCGGAGGAAGCACCGCCGACCACATGAGCACGAGCAGCAACCCGCCTGCGATGGCGGCGAACCACATGCCCACGCCGAGGATCAGCGCAACACCGATAGCGAGCAGGCCGAGCATGAACAGCCAGTCCGCCCACGAGGCACCTGCGATGCCCTTGTAGAAGCTCTCGAACGGGCCGGTGGGGGCGTTGGCCAGAAAGCCGTTGGTGGGGCTCCCGCCGTCGAGCCAGGCGTTCTCCGCGGGAGTCGCCCGGCCGAGACCGAACGCCTTGTCGAGAAACGCCCACAGGAAGATCAAGCCAAGCGAGATGCGAGTGATTGCCCAGACATACGGCGCGATACGCGACGTGTCTCGCCCATCGATGTCCTCTACCCGGCTGCCGGGCCGCTCCGTGGTGGCCATGTCGTGTTTCCCTTTCTGGTGACTACTGCCCGATGACTGCTGGCCGATGCCTCTTTGCGTTCTCATCCCATCGCAGCTCGCATACATCAGAAAGGGTCGTAATGACCTGACCGGCAGGACCAAAGTCCTTCCACCGCTCGACGGTGTTCTGACAGGTTGATACAGACCGACGTCTCGTGGAGGTACAGTGCCGACCGATCCGGAGCCGTCGTCGATCCTGCCGCCCCTGTCGCGGGTCGGGCTCGACGACCTGCTCGGCGAGCTGATGACCCGCACTGAGCAGATCCAGGCGAGTCGGGATCGCATCCGTGCCCTGTTGGACGCCGTTGTCGGCGTGGGCAGCGGTCTGGACCTGCGCGGAACGCTGAGCCGAATCGTCGTCGTCGCCTGCGAGCTCGTCAACGCACGATACGGCGCGCTCGGCGTCCTACGCCTGGATGGCAGCGCCTTATCCGATTTCGTCACCCATGGCCTATCCGACGAGCAGCGGGTGGCCATCGGGCCGATTCCCCACGGCCACGGCATCCTCGGCCTGCTGATCCGGGAACCACATCCGGTGCGACTGCGCGATATCGCCAGTGATCCACGGGCACACGGGTTCCCTGCTCATCACCCGCCGATGCACACCTTCCTGGGTGTCCCCCTCCGGATCAGGGACGAGATCTTTGGCAACCTGTATCTCACCGAGAAAGCCGGCGGTGCTGAGTTCACCGACGAAGACCAGCAGGTCGTCATGGCACTCGCGTCGGCGGCAGGTGTGGCGATCGAGAACGCCCGCCTCTATCAACGTGGACAGCAGCGGCAGCAGTGGCTGGAAGGTGGCGCCGAGATCGTCGAGGCGATTCTCGGCGACCCGCAGCGCGACGCTTCGCTCGACCTGGTGGCCCGAAGGGCGCGGGAGCTGGCCGGCGCAGACCTGTCCGCCATTTTCGTGGTCCACGGCGACGAGTTGGACCTTGCCGCCGTCAGCAGCCCGGCCCATTCCCTTGAGCACGGCACGCGGCTGCCGATGGAAGGCACGCTGCTCGGCCAGGTCGCTCGTTCCGGCACGCCCATGATGTCCGACGACGACGCTGGCAGTCCCATCTCACTCACCGACCTCGAGCGCACGCTGCTGCATCTCGGCCCGGCCGTGGCCGCCCCGCTGGGCTCGTCCGAAGGCACCCGGGGTGTGCTGATCGTCGGAGTGGAGGCCGGAATCGACGTGCGCTACCTGGAGGAGGATGTCCAGCTGGTCGGGACGTTCGCGGCGCAGGCAGCTCTCGCCCTGGAACGGGCCCGTGCCCAAGCCGTCCACGCCCAGCTGGCGGTGTTCGAAGACCGGGACCGAATCGCGCGCGACCTGCACGACCTGGTCATCCAGCGGCTCTACGCCTCGGGGCTGCGCCTGCAAGGGACGTTGCGGCTCATCGACGACGAGCAGGCGAGCAGTCGCGTGCAGGCGGCCATCGACGACCTCGACGCGACGATCCGGGAGATCCGCTCGACGATCTTCGAGCTACATCAGCGGGCAGGCGAGAAGACACTGACGGCCGAGTTGCGGGCGGTCATGAAGGAAGCGGAGAGCTCGTACGGGCTCGCGCCACATTGGACTGTCGAAGGGCCAGTCGAGCGCGCTGTTCCCGAGTCGATCCATCCGCACTTGGTGGCAACGCTTCGCGAGGCGCTGGCCAACGCCGGCCGGCATTCGGGTGCGTCACAGGTGAACGTGCGCTTGGAGGTCGGCCGAGCTGTGACGCTGGAGGTCAGCGACAACGGCAGTGGTATTCCGCCGGGCATCACCGAGAGCGGCCTGCGCAACCTGCGCGACCGAGCGGAGGCGCTCGGCGGCGAGCTCGAGGCACTTCCGGGACAGCCGACAGGAACCCTGCTGCGCTGGTGGGTGCCCGCCGACCAGTGAGCATGCTCCGAGGTTGGGTCGAGGATGCGGATCCGGCCGGGGGCGGCCCTGAGGCGCCTCTCTCCGAAGGTGCGGTCAGTCGCGGAGCAGGCCGGCGGCCAGGACGGCGGCCTGGGTTCGTCGCTCCAGGCCGAGTTTGGCGAGCAGGCTAGAAACGTAGTTCTTGACCGTCTTCTCGGCGAGGAACAGCCGCTCGCCGATCTGCCGGTTGGTCATGCCCTCGGCGATACACGCCAGGATCTTCCGCTCCTGCTCGGTGAGGCCGGCCAACTCGTCCGGCGGACCCGAGCCGTCCCGGACCCGCTGCAGGACCCGAGCGATGAGTGCCGGGTCGAGGAGCGACTGGCCGGCCGCAACGCGCCGGATGCCGTCGACGAGGTCGGTGCCGTGGATCTGCTTGAGCACATACCCAGCAGAGCCGGCCATGATGGCTGCGAACAGCGCGTCGTCATCGTCGTACGACGTCAGAATAATCGCGCGGATGGACTCGTCCTGGCTGCGAATCTCGCGGCAGACGTCAATCCCGCTGCCATCGCCAAGCCTGGCGTCGAGGACGGCCACGTCGACCCGCAATGCGGGGATCCGGCGCAGCGCCGACGCCGCCGATTCGGCCTCACCGACAACCTCGATGTCCGGTTCGTCCTCCAGCAGTTCGCGAAGACCGCGTCGGACGACCTCGTGATCGTCGAGGAGGAACACCCGGATCGGGCGTTCGCGTTCACTTCCGACCGTCACCAGCTCATCATCCCTCGTGTGCCGGGTGCCGGGCGGGAGCGTCGGCGACGCGGAACCGACGACCGGTGATCGCGTCGGGCTCGATCCGGACGATGTGCGGCTTGGACGAAGCGTGCCATGGAAACAGCGGCAGCTCGAGGGCCTCGAGCGCCTCGTACATCTGCATAACCTCGCGGGCCAGTCCCTTGACCACCACACTCCAGGCCTCGCCCACCTCCGGCTCGTGCCCGTCGACCTCGAATGCCACATCGCGGCCAGCGCCCCAGTCGAGCTTCGTCCCCTCCGCCGTCCGGAAGACCACAGTGGCGTGGTCAACGACGAAGTTGATGGGAAAGATCTCCGGCCGATGGTTGACGACGATCGCGAGCCGTCCGACGGCAGCGGTACGGAGTAGGGTCCAGCACGCGGATTCGTCGAGCTCGGTCATGAGGTCGCTCGGTTGGGTGCTCATGACCCGAACCCTGGACCGAAAAGCTTCCCGACGGGAGGGTCGAAGGTCCCGACTCCTCGGGCCACATGGCCAGGCCCGCCTTGCGCGATTGGCTACCAACCCCGTCGTCCCGCGTCGGTGAAATGACCAGGTTCACCATGCCTGTCGATAGGTCACCAGGCTTGCAGGCCTGGTGACGTACCCACCAGGGTGGTGAACGTGGTCATTTCGGATGTGCGGGTGGCGGCTGGCAGGCCGGTGGAGCGCGACGCGGAGGTCCTCACTCCGGAGGCCCTGGAATTCGTGGCCGACCTGCAGCGCCGTTTCGGTGGGCGCCGCGAGGAGTTGATCGGCAGGCGCCGGGAGCGGCGGGCAGAGATCGCGCAGTCGGGTCGGCTCGACTTCCTGGCTGAGACTGCCGACATCCGCGCCGACGCGGGCTGGCGGGTCGCTACGGCACCGCAAGACCTGCAGGACCGGCGGGTCGAGATCACCGGGCCGACCGAACGGAAGATGGCCATCAACGCCTTGAACTCCGGAGCGCGGGTGTGGCTCGCCGACCTGGAAGACGCGAACACCCCGCATTGGTCGAACGTCGTTTCCGGGCAGGTCAATCTCTTCGACGCCGTCCGCGGGACGATCGCGTTCACCGGACCTGATGGCCGGGACTACCGGCTCAGGGAGGACGGAAAGCTCGCCGTCATCGTCGTTCGCCCCCGGGGGTGGCACCTCGATGAGCCGCACGTGTTGGTCGACGATGCCCCCGTCGTCGCTGCATTCGTCGACTTCGGGCTGCTACTTCTTCCACAACGCCCGAGCCCTGCTCGAGCGCGGAAGTGGCCCTTACTTCTACCTCCCGAAGATGGAAAGCCACCTGGAAGCCAGGTTGTGGAATGACGTCTTCGACCACGCTCAGGCGAAGCTCGGCATACCGGTGGGCACGATCCGTGCGACGGTTCTCATCGAGACGATCACGGCGGCGTTCGAGATGGCCGAGATCCTCTTCGAGCTGAGAGACCATGCGGCGGGGCTCAATGCCGGGCGGTGGGACTACTTGTTCAGCGTGATCAAGAACTTCCGGGACGCCGGGCCGGCGTTTGTCCTGCCGGACCGGAACTCAGTCACGATGACTGCGCCATTCATGCGGGCCTATACCGATCTGCTGGTCCACACCTGTCACAGCCGAGGGGCGTTCGCGATCGGTGGGATGGCCGCGTTCATCCCGAGCCGTCGAGATCCGGCCGTCAACGAGGTGGCACTGGCGAAGGTTCGAGCAGACAAGGAACGAGAGGCTGCTGACGGCTTCGACGGTTCCTGGGTCGCCCATCCGGATCTCGTCCCGGTCTGCCAGGAGGTGTTCGACCGCGTACTGGGCCGCCGTCCCAACCAGCTGGACCGGAATCGGGACGACGTGACGGTCACGGCGGATCAGCTGCTCGACGTCGCCGGCACCAGCGGCCAGGTCACCGAAAGCGGGCTGCGGAGCAACGTGTCCGTCGCGCTGCAGTACCTAGCCGCCTGGTTGAGCGGCAACGGCGCCGTCGCGATCTTCAACCTGATGGAGGACGCCGCAACGGCGGAGATCGCCAGATCGCAGATCTGGCAGTGGATCCACAACGACGTCGTACTGGATTCTGGCGAACGCGTGACGCCCGAGTTCGTCCGTCGGATCCTCGACGAGGAGACCGACAAGCTCGACGCCGGTTCATTCGATGCGGAACTCCTCGCCAAGGCGCGGGAGATCTTCGAGCAAGTGGCGTTGGACGACGACTATGTCGACTTCCTCACAGTGCCAGCGGCCGCTCAGATCGAGTGACCGGGTGGCGGTGCCTACCCCTGGACCGCGGCTTCGATGGTTTCGAAGGCGCCTAGCAACCGGTCGAGGTTCGTGACGGCGAGAATGCGGCGAAGTTGAGCATTCGGGCGGGCCAATCGAAGCCAGCCACCGGCCATGCCCGCGCGGCGATGGATCGACACGAACATCCCGAGACCGGATGAGTCGCAGAAACTCACCGAATCGAGGTCGAGCACCAGCTTCGACCTCCCAGACCGCAGCTGGGTCGTCAACAACTCCTGTAGCGGCTGGTAGCTCTGGAAGTCGATCTCACCCGCCGCCGAAACGACCGTGTATTCGCGGGTGATGTCGGTCACCTTCGCCGTGGCTCGCGCACGAGTGCGCGGGGAGAGGTCACCAGAGAATGCCCGTCTGTTGGAGGACTCACTCATGGCTGCGTCCGTTCCGCTGCTTTCTCCGACCACTCCACCAGGAGGATCGTGGCGTCATCGGTGGGGATGCCGCCTTGGTGCTCCATCACGCTGTGTGCGAGACGGCGTAACGTCTCCGGCGCGGGTAGCTCTGCGACTGCGCTGCGTTCAGCGAGATCGACCAAGCGGTCGGTGCCGAACAGCTCGCCCGTGCTGTCGCGCGCTTCAATGACGCCATCGGTGTAAAGAAGCAGCCGATCTCCCGGCTCGAGCGTCTCCTCGGCGACGTCGACGACGCTGTCGTCCAGGCCAAGGGGCATCCGCCGCCCACCGGTAAGCGCACTAACCGCCTTGCCATTCCGCAGCAGTAGTGGCGCCGGGTGACCCGCGTTGATGTAGCGCAGCAGACCGGTGTCCATCTCCAACTCACCGAGAACACCGGTGATGAACCGCTGGTCCCCGAAGTGCTCGTCAATCGTGGTGTCGGCTGCCCGGGCCATCGCGTAGAGCCCTTGTCCTCGCGACGGGCGGTTCGCATCGCAGCCATCGCCACGACGCAAGTCACCGCCGCCCTCATCCCTCTGCCCATGGCGTCGAGGACCATGAACTGGGCGATGGAACCGTCGACGGCATAGTCGTAGGCGTCGCCACCGACGTCGTAGCTCGGTTCGAGGACTGCGCTGACCACCAGCCGATGGCAGCTGAACGTCAGCGGCGGCAAGGATGCGAGCAGCAGCTCGGCCGCGGCTGTCATCGGCTGCGTCCTGCGCACCTGCTCGATCGAGTCCCCGTAGGGCAGCTTCACCGTGAGCAGGTGCCCGACGAGCCCGACCAGTACTTCGCAGAACTCGCGAAAATCGGCCAGGTCCGGCGGCGCTTCGCCCAGGACGACCTCTGCCACACCCAGCCGTTCGGAGGCGTCGATCATCGGCACCCACAGTCGGTCGGGACGGTTCGGCTCACCAGCCGCCATGGTCCGCACCAAGGCGAACGCCCGGCCGGCCAGCGTCCCCTCGACGGACAACGGCTCCGGTCTCGGCTTGCCCCGCTCGATCAGCGGCCACAGTAAGTGCTGCTCGTAATCGACAACGTGGACCGTGATCTCCAAACCAAGCGGGCGAACAGCGGCGTTGATCTCCGCGGGCAGTTCGTCCGGCTGGCACAAATGGGCACGTTTAAGCAGGTCGACCAGTGCCGCATGTCGCGGCGCCTCCGACCAGTCCATTGCGTTCCCCGCAATCTCTACCTCAGGTCCGCTATTCCCGCATGCTGGGTATGCGAAACGATGAGATGCTGCCCCCGCCCGATAGATAGCGAGGTCTGACCGTGAGCGTGACCCAGGACGAGCGAGGCGATGGCCGGGATCATGGACCGCAGCAGTCGTTGACGGTGACCGACAACCGAACGGGACGCACGTACGAGCTGCCGCTAGAAGATGGCGCCGTCAAGGCGAGCGAGCTCAAGAAGATCAAGCTGGACGACGAGGACCCTGGCCTGGCCAGCTTCGATCCGGGCTTCGTCAACACGGCGTCCTGCCGGAGCGCCATCACGTTTCTCGACGGGGACAAGGGTCAGCTCTCGTACCGGGGATATCCGATCGAGCAACTGGCGGAGCAGTCCACGTACCTGGAGGTGGCGTACCTGCTCATCCACGGCGAGCTGCCCACACCGGAGCAGTACGACCAGTGGGTGCATGACATCACCCATCACACGTTCGTTCACGAGAACATCAAGCAGTTCATGATGGGCTTCCGGTACACAGCACACCCGATGGGCATGCTGCTCGCCTCGGTTGGCGCACTGTCGACGTTCTACCCGGAATCGTCGAAGCTCGACGACGACGACGTGGTCCAGCGCCAGATCGTCCGCCTTGTCGCCAAGGTCGCGACGCTCGCTGCGTTCAGCTACCGGCACTCGCAGGGGCTGCCCTACGTCTATCCGGACAACGAGCTGTCTTTCGTCGGCAATTTCATGTCCATGATGTGGAAGATGTCCGAGCATCACTACGAGGTCGATCCCCGGGTGGAACGGGCGATCGACGTGCTCTGGATCTTGCACGCCGACCACGAGCAGAACTGCTCGACCAACGCCGTGCGCTCCGTCGGATCGTCGCAGGTAGACCCGTATTCGGCCGTCGCCGCAGGTATCGCCGCCCTGTACGGGCCCCTGCACGGCGGCGCCAACGAGGCGGTTCTCTCCATGCTCGAACGCGTGCAGTCGGTCGACAACATCCCGGCGTTCATCGAGGGTGTCAAGCGTGGTGATGAGCGGCTGATGGGGTTCGGCCACCGGGTCTACAAGAACTACGACCCCCGGGCGACGATCATCAAACGGCACACCATGGAGGTCATCGACGCCGCCGGCGGGAGCCCGCTACTCGACGTTGCTCTCGAGCTGGAGCGGATCGCTTTGGATGACGACTACTTCGTCAGCCGGAAGCTCTATCCCAACGTCGACTTCTATTCCGGCCTGATCTATCAGGCGTTGGGGATCCCGACGACGATGTTCACGGTGATGTTCGCCATTCCTCGTACCAGCGGCTGGGTCGCGCAGTGGCTGGAGCTCATCAACGACAAGGAGCAGAAGATCGCCCGCCCGAGGCAGCTCTACGTCGGCTCGCCGACCCGCGAGTTCGTGCCGGCGGCAGAACGGGCCGATGCAGCGTCGTCCGCGGCGAGCCCGTCGAGCAGCGCTGCACAGATGTCCGCCAGTTGACGCACCTGGGCTTGGCTCAGCACGTCGAAGACCAGCTTCTGAACTGCTTCGACGTGCCCGGGCGCAGTGTCGACCACTTTGGCGTAGCCGTCGTCGGTGAGGAGGGCGAGCGTCGCACGAGCGTCGTCTGGCGACCGCTCGCGGCGGACCCACCCGTTGTCCTCCAGCCGGGCGACGGTGTGCGAGAGGCGGGACAACGACGATCTCGACGCCGCCGCGAGTTCGGACATCTGCAATGCGCGGCCCGGTGTCTCGGACAGCATGGCCAACACCCAATACGCGAAGTGCGTGAGGCCGGCGTCGCGCTGCAGTTGTGCATCGAGCGCCGCCGGAAGCAGCGTGAGCACGCCGGCGAGCTTGCGCCAGGACTGCTGCTCGTCGTCGGAGAGCCAGCGAGGTTCGACCATGTAGCGCATCTTACTTGACGTTTCAACCTTGGTCTGGCAGGCTTACTTGAAACATCAACCGTTCGCCTTCGGAGGGACATCCGATGACCACTGTCAGCATCCTCGGCTCGGGAAACATGGCCCGCGGTATCGCCACCCGGGCGCTGGCCGGCGGCAACAGCGTCCAGATCCTGGCCCGCGAGCCGGACCAGTCGGCAACTCTGGCCGCGGAACTCGGCGGCTCGGCGACCAGCGGGGCGATCGGCGACTCGCTGACCGGCGACGTCGTGGTGCTGGCGGTGCCATACCCGGCGGCCGCGCCTCTGGTCGAGCAGTACGGCAACCAGCTCGCCGGCAAAGTCGTCGTCGACATCACCAACCCGATCAACGTCGAGACCTTCGACGGACTGGTCACCCCGGCCGACAGCTCCGCTGCGCAAGAGATCGCCAAAGCTGCACCTGGCGGCGCCCGGATCGTCAAGGCGTTCAACACCACGTTCGCCGGGACGCTGGTCGAAGGACAGGTCAAGGACCTTCCGCTCGATGTGTTCATCGCCGGCGACGACGCCGACGCCAAGAACGCCGTCGCCGGGATCGTGGAGGCCGGTGGGCTGCGTCCAATCGACGTCGGCTCGCTGGCCAACGCCCATTACCTAGAAGGGCTCGGCTTCCTGCACATCGCGCTGCAGATGTCACGCAACACCGGGTTCTCCACGGCCGTCAAGCTCGTCGACTGACGTCTCGGGCTTTGCCCCACATCTAAGACTTGAATGATCAAATACGCGTCAAACAGCGAGCGAAACTCGTATTGGGCGGATCTTGATCATTGAAGTCGGCACCGAACACCAGCTGGCGGGCATAGGTTGGCCGCAACGAGAGGTGGTGGCGGCGTGGGCGTCCTGAACGTCGCGTTGGAGGAGGGCTTCGAGCAGGACGCGGTCGTCGTCGTGGTCAACGGCCAGCAGGTGTTCGACAGCACCGACGTCAACACCCGGATGCAAATCGGGCTGGCCGACTCGTTCGAGGTGCCGGTCGACGAGGACGACGCCGTCGTCGAAGTCTCGGTGCCGTCTCAGGGCTTGACCGGCCGATTCGAAACACTCGTCGCCGATCGGATGCACCTGGGAGTCTCGCTGCAGGAGGGCGAGATCGTCTTCCGGACGTCGAAGGAGCCCTTCGGCTACCTGTGACCGAAGGGCTCCTCGCGACGGCTACTTGCTGGATTTCGATCGCGTCGACTTGCTCCGCGTCGATTTACTCTGCGTCGACTTGCTCCGCGTCGACCTGCTGCGCCTGGACTGCGTCCTGACCGGCTGTGCCATCGCTTCGTACTCGTCGCGCTTGCGGGCGACTGCGTCGAGCACGCTGGTGAGCACCTTGCGATCCCGGACCGTGCGGTTCGACAGGGTCTCGTAGGCGGCCGACTGGGTTTCTGCGGCGGCCGCCGGGTCGCCAGTCTCGGCGAGGAACTCAGACGCCGCGTCGGTCTCACGCAGGTACCCGATGTGGCCGAGCGTCTCGGCGGCATCCTGCCGATGGGACTTCAGGGCCTGATCGAGCAACCGGCGCGCCTCCTTCGGTCTGGCGGCACGGCTCTGCACCTTCAAGCCAGCTTCGGTGTCCGGAGCCGGCGTCAGGACCTTGTAGTTCTTCGAGTCCGGTGTCGCCAGCGCTACCGCCGCGTGGATCGCAATGCGCCGATCGCCCAGCCGGTCCACGACCGTGCGGAGAACATCGTTCGCGTCGGATAGAACCTCCGACCCGCGCACCGTGAGCACGCGTCCGACGTCTTCGGTGAAGACCTCCTGGGCGATCAGTTCCTCGTCGTAACTCCGGGGCGGTGCTATGCGCAAGTAAAGCTCGTTGGATACCAAGTCCTCGTCGTCGCGGTGGAGCGCCACCTGCACCAGGTACCGACCCGGGTCGGCAATGTCCCAACCGTTGAGCCCGGCGGAGACTCCCAGCGGCGCGTAGATCGACTCACCTGGGTAGAGAACGACGTTGTCCGGCAGATAGCAGTACCGTCCGAACGGCTTGAACTCCCGGGCCGGCTTGCCTTGTGGCTTGATGACCACGGTCATCGATTCAACGCCGCGGAGGACGTTGGCGTCGATGATCCGCGGTTCAGTGGAGTCGTTGGTCAGCTTGAGCTCGAGGGTGACGGGCTCGAGGTACTCGAAGATTCCGTCGTCCCGGTTGACACGGAGATCCAGTCGGAGCGCCGGTCGCGGCGAGACCCTCGCCTCCTGGAATCCGTGGTGGTCGAACCAGGCCGCGTTGCCCATTTGCACCAGCCGCTCCGGGGCGTGACGCAGGAACAGCAGCTCTGGGTTGCTGAACCGGAATTCGAAGTCGGCGAAGAACCTGCTCTCGCCTCCAGCAACCCGGAACGGATAGTTCATGAAGCTGCGAGCCTCTGGCTCGTTGGCCAGGCCGGGCACCCACGGCGTTCCCAGCGCCTTCTGCCAGGAGTGAGCGAGGTTGAACGCATGGCCCATCTCGTGGACCGCAGTCCAGAAGATCATCCGCTGTACCCACGCCTCCGGGTGCGCATCGCCAGGAGGAGGCACCGATATGAACGCATCGTTGAAGATCGCGGTGCCCTGCCGGTGGTTGGGCCCGATGTCGTCGAACATGATGCCGCCGAGGCTGGTGCCTTGCTCGTGCAGCGACGCAAAGAAGACCCACATCGCCCATTGCGATGTTGCATTGAACCGGGACCAGAACACTTGCATTGCATCGTGCATCTCGTTGTCGCTCCACTTGGCGTTGGTGCCGGCACCGGTGATCGGCACCGTCCCGCCAGGCGACTGAGACACGTAAAAGCCGGCCCGCTGGAAGACCTTCCGCATGGTCAGTCTCTCCGCCGGAAGGCCCTCGGGGTGGTTCGGATGGGCAGCCGTGGCGATTGCCGTCGTCGGGGCCTCGCCCTCGGCGGCGTCGAACTCGAAGTCGACCTTGTGGAAATAGCGCGACTTGTAGTCGAACGATCGCACCCGGCTCAACCCGCCCGGTGCCTCGAACCGCACCTCCACTCGATGGTTGCGGACGCTCGCCCCTGGATTCACCTGCACCTGCACGGTGGTGTACGGGAAGATGCCGGCCGGCCCGTCCAGGTAGAAGATCGTCCCTCGCCAGTGATACTCGCCGTCCGGTGTCAGGGATGCGATCCAGTGGACGCGCTGCAGCCCGAAGACGGCCACACCGCTTGCGGTCTGCTGCGGATACGTCCCATCGACGTCCAACCGCAGTTCTTCGCGGCTGGCCTCGGCTGCCTGGGGCAGTGAGGTGATCGTCATTGCGTCCGTCGCCTGGCCGAGAGTCTCGAATGACGCCCCCTCCTCGGCGGAGGCCTCATAGCGGCCACTGACTCGCTTGACGGTCTGAACCTCGACGACTTCGGTCAGGTCCAATCCATCGTCGTCAACCGATGGCAGCTCCGCCGCTGGCTGTGTCTCCGGCTTGATGATCATCCTTCCCCCTTCGTGGTGGCTCCGCTGATCCTCTTGCAGAGCTGGCAAGCTGGTCGTTGATACGGTTCGGCGGCGCCGAGTGTCAGCGGTCGGGGTACAGCGAGTAGTTCGGGAAGTTCCCGTAGAGACGCTCTTCCTCGCCCGCCGGCCCAAGCGTAACCGCCTGGACCAGCAGGTCGCCGCCGACGAACGCGCCCTTCCAGGACTCTCCGATGCCTCCGAAGACCTCGTCTCGGTCGCCTCGGCTGCGGGGCCGGTTGATCCCGACCTTGAACGCTTGCAGCTGTTCTCCGACCCGGGCCGCGAAGTCGTGGTCGTCGGTGGCGATGCTCGCGACCAGGCAGCCGTTGCTGACGTTCATCGCCGCCAGGAACTCGGCCTCGGTGTCCACGCACACCACCGAATCCAGCGGGCCGAATGGCTCGGCGTGGTGTAGCGACCAGTGTGGCGGCGGTTCGAGGACTGCGGCCGGAGCGACGTAGGCGGAGGTGTCCTGCCCGTCGACGAACCGGCCCTCTCCCACCGACCCGCGGTACAGCGGCAGCCCGCGACCGGTCAGTGCCTCGTCGAACTGGTCGCTGAGCTCAGCCGCCTTCTTGGCGTGGATGACCGGGCCGAAGTCCAGATCGGGAAGTGGATCGTCCGGCGCGGTGACCGCCAGTGGATGACCGAACCGGATGTCGGCGATCACCGGCAGGTAGGTTTCCAGAAACGCCGGCAGCAGGCGGCGCTGCACGACATACCGCGGGTACGCGGTGCACCGCTGTTTTGCGTATTCGAAGCCCTTCCGCGCGTGCTGCGCGAGCAAGCCCCACTCGGTGAAGTCCCAGATTCCCCAGGCGTTGAGGCCCTCCTGCTCGAGGAAGTGCCGACGGCTCTTGTCCGAAAGGGTGGTCGCGGCAGCACGCCCGTTTGACCGGCCACCGACGAACGCCAGCGCTCCGATGCCATCGCTGCTGATCAGCGCGTCGCCGAGCTGACTCCCCACACCGGAAAGCAGCGTTACCGGCAGCTCTGCGCGCTTCAGCAACGCGTGGGCCAGCGTCAGGCAATGGAAGCCGCCCTGGCTGGGCGTCTTGGCGATCACCGCGTTGCCCGCGAGCACCTGGACCAATTCGGCGTGCACCTGCACACTCATCGGGTAGTTCCAGCTCGCGATGTTCGACACCGGGCCGGACAGTGGGCGTCGCTCATCTGCAGTGCCGAGCGCCAGCTGCCGTTCGATCTCGTCGACGTACCACCGCACGCCGTCCAGGCATCGGTCGACGTCGGCACACGCGAGTCGCCACGGCTTGCCGATCTCCCACACCAGCAACAGTGCAAGCAGGTCGCGGTTCGCGGTGAGGTCGTCGACCGCCTTGGTAACCCGCTCCCTTCGTTCCTCCAAGCCGACCCCGCCCCAGGCTTCGTGCTGACGACGAGCCTCCTCGACGGCGGAAAACGCCGTGCCATGGTCCACCCTGGGCGGTCCCTGGATCGGCGAACCGTCGACCGGAGTGACGTGGTCACCGGGCCGGCCGATCCGCTGCCACTCGCCTCCGACCAGGTTCAGAATCCGATCCGCCTCAAACGCCTCCGGCGCCGCCGACAAACACCGCGCATAGGTCTCCGCCCACGACGTTCCCGGCTTCAGGTGCACACCGGTCACCTTAGGGTCAGACTCGACGCATGAGCGCGGAGCGAGCGACGGCATTCTGGCGTGCGGTCAGCCGGCTGCGGCAGGATCGCGCCCTCGGCCTTCGCGAGCTCGAAGCTTGCTTCGCTACGGGGACACCGCCGCCTGCGCTGAATGGCCGGCTCCGCGGTCGGCTGCTCGCTGTGACGGCTGGATACGGTGTCGACTTGCCGGCCGAGTTGGCGACCCGATTGTGGATGCCGTGGCTGGGCAAGAACTTCGACCACGCTGCCGGTACCGGGCGGAACGACTTCACCGCCGGCGCCGGGCGACTCATGCGAATCGCTCTCCCCCGCTATCGCGAGCTGATGGTCGAAGATACCCGACGGTCCAGCGCATTCGTCTTCCGCACATCCACCGGTCCCAGCGCCCTCGATCCGGGCACCACGGTGCTCCGGATCGACTACCGCGACGTGCCGGAGAATCCGTCCTGGTCCATCCGTCGGGTGCTCGACGAACTCGTCGCCATCGACGATGGGCTGTTCCTGGGCCAAGCGCTGCTCGACGGGCGCGGAAAACTCCGACGCGCGGCGTGGTTCTCTCTGGAGAGGTGACCGTTCTCGGTGGTGATCCCGAAGCAGGTGGCGAAGTTCAACCGGGTCGTCACCAACCGGGTTTCGTCGCTCGTCGCCGGCTGGCTGCCGGGTTTCGGGATCGTCGAGCACACCGGCCGACGGTCCGGCCGCATTTACCGCACGCCCGTGAACGTGTTCCGAACGCCTGGCGGCTACGTGATTGCGCTGACCTACGGATCCAACACCGACTGGGTGAGGAACGTGCTTGCTGCGGGCGGCTGCTCGCTGGCGGTACGCGGCAAGCAGGTCCAGCTCGGCGACCCGCGGATCGTCACATACGAAGAGCGCCGACCCGTGCCTGCCGTCGTCCGCCAGATGCTCGGTCTGCTTGGCGTGACCGAGTTCCTTTTCCTCAACCGAGAGTCGTCCTGACGACTCGGCGCGTCCTCCTCCCGTTCGGTCATCTAGTGCCGCGCCGATCCACGTGGCACGCCAAACCGTTGCGCGTGGCACGTCGAGCCGTTTGTTCTCCAGGGTGATTTGCCCTGTTTTGTGGAACTGTTCACCGTGCCACGCACGATCTGGGGCGCAGGCAGGCATCAGCTGCGAGCTCGCCGCTGGTAACCCGCCGTCGCGAACCCACCGCTACCAGCGCGCGATCACGCGGCAAGGCCCGCCAGATCCTTCCTCCCACGGAATGAGTCCGACGAACAGCTCGCTGCCATGGGGCGGGATGGCGCCGGTGTTGCGCAGGTTCTCCAGGCCCCACCGGTCGGCGCCGAGCAGATTCACATGCACCTCGAACGTGGTGGACGGGCCATGGTCGAGGCTCATGGTGTCAACCCCGATCCCGGTGATGTTCCGCCGCTCAACAAGCCAGTCGATCGCTTCGACGTCGAAGCCGGGGAAGTGGTAGACGCCGCTCGCATCCGTGCCGCGGTACAGATCGGTCGACCCGGCCCGGGTCTCCCAGCCCGAGTACATGAGGACGGCAGCTTTGCGTGGGATCCGGCCGTGCCGGCGTTCGAACCGGATCAGGTCGTCGACAGTCACCTCAGCGTCGTGGTCGCCTCGCACCTTGTCGCTGATGTCGATAACGACGGCAGGGACGAACAACAACTCGTCCAGCGTGATCTCCGGCGACAACCGGCCGCCGGGAGTGAAGTGCCCCGGCGCGTCCATGTGTGTCGCCGTGTGCTCGTAGAACGTCCAGCGCTGCAGATAGTAGCCGTCGTCCTCTATGGTGACGTGCGTCGAACGCGTCGCTTCCTCGCCATCGACGAAGACCGGGAACGACGGGCTGAACGTCCACGTGAGATCCCGCATCCGCGAGCCGCGCCGCCGGGGCGAAGCTGCAGCCGTGGCACCTGGTCCGGCCAGCGCACCAGCCGCGGCACCAATCCCGCCGGCAATCACGGCGCGACGGCTAATCGGCGCTCCGCCGTGTGTGTGCGGCGCCGCAAGTTGGCCGCTCACCGCTTGGTGTGTCTCGGCAAGACACATGGCAACCTCCTTCGCAGCTGTGTCAGGCCGACAGGTGCGCCGGCTTGTGTGTCACGTCCTCGATCTCAGCGGCGGCCTTGTCCAGTAGCTGGTGCACCAGATCTGACAGTGCGCGAGCCGCGGCAATCTCCTCACCGATCTGGGGCTGGGCCGGATCGGCGGGGTTGCGCCTGGCCTGGCCGCGTCCCTGGATTTCGGTGCCGTCGGTCAGCCGGAGCAGGCTGGCGGCCGTAGTCAAGGACTCGTCTTCCTCGAACTGGATCTCGACGTTCCATCCGGCGGGTGGCACAACGATCACCTCGCAATCGCCCATCTGCGGTATCGCAACGGTAGTCCTACGCGCGGTCTCGGCATACCGTGGACGAGAGGCGGCCAAACCATGACCGACGTGCCGACGATCGACGATCCGTTCACCACGCCGACCCGCTATTGGCATCGGCTCGACGACGGTCGGGTCCAATGTGACCTTTGCCCGCGGGCTTGCCGGCTGCACGAGGGCCAGCGCGGCCTGTGTTTCGTCCGCGCCCGGGTTCAGGACCAGATCGTGCTGACCTCGTATGGGCGATCCAGTGGGTTCTGCGTCGACCCGGTGGAGAAGAAACCCCTCAACCACTTTCTGCCCGGCTCACCGGTGCTCTCGTTCGGTACCGCCGGATGCAACCTGGCCTGCAAATTTTGCCAGAACTGGGACATCTCCAAGTCCCGGGAGATCGACACGTTGGCCGACCAGGCGGCGCCGGAGACGATCGCCCGGACAGCCGAGTCACTCGGTTGCAGGAGTGTTGCATTCACGTACAACGATCCGGTCATCTTCTGGGAGTACGCCGCTGACGTTGCCGATGCGTGTCACGACCGAGGGATCAAGGCCATCGCGGTGACGGCCGGATTCATGTGTGCGGAGCCACGGGCCGAGTTCTATGCGCACATGGACGCTGCGAACGTCGACCTCAAGGCTTTTACCGACGACTTCTATCACCGGGTGTGCGCTGCGCGCCTCGACCCGGTACTGGAGACCCTGAGCTTTCTCCGGCACGAAACCAACGTCTGGTTCGAGATCACCACCCTGCTGATTCCAGGCCATAACGACTCCGACGCCGAGATCGACGCCGAGACCACGTGGATCGCCGACACCCTTGGACCAGACGTGCCGGTGCACTTCACGGCGTTTCATCCTGACTACAAGATGCTCGACGTGCCGCGCACGCAGGCGTCCTCACTCACCCGAGCACGTCAGATCGCTGTGTCCAACGGGCTGCGATTCGTCTACACCGGCAATGTCCACGACCCCGAGGGCGGCACGACATGCTGCCCCACCTGTTCTGCGACAGTGATCGTCCGCGACTGGTACGACATCCGCAGTTATCAGCTCGACGAGCACGGCCGCTGCCGGACTTGTGGGACCCAGCTGCCGGGCGTCTTCGACGGCCCGATGCAGCATTGGGGACGCCGCCGGCTGCCGGTCTATGTCGCCGGACGGTGACGCCGGTCGGTGACACCGGAGGTCCGGCCGTACTCCCCGGTCGTGAAGATCGTCGTGATGGCTGCAGCGCGTTTGCACACGGGCGGCGTCATCACGACGATCTTCACGACTGGTATTTCTGGGTATACGACCTGACTCGTGCTGTTGAGGAGGTCGTGCAGTGAGCGTCAGGCAGCAGCCGGCAGCTGAAACGGAGCGGCACGGTGCGGATCGGGTGGCCCTGGCTGCGTTCGTGACCTGCTCGCTCCTTGCCGGTGGCAACGGGGTCGGCATCCGGTTCAGCAATCGCGAGCTTGCTCCGCTGTGGGGGGCAGGTCTGCGCTTCACTCTCGGTGCGGCGTTGCTGCTGGCCGTCATGGCGCTGCTCCGCCTCCCGCTCCCCCGCGGCCGAGCGCTGACCGGCGCGTTGTTGTACGGCGCGCTCACGTTCGGCGGGGCGTTTGCGTTTGCCTACTACGCGTTGGTTCGGATGCACGCGGGATTCGGCCAGATTCTCCTAGCGCTCGTGCCACTGGCCACGCTGTTGCTCGCGGTGCTCTGGCGTCAGGAGCACTTCCGTGTTACGGCCCTCGCCGGCTGCCTACTTTCTCTTGCCGGAATCGCGGTGATGTCGCAGGCGCCGCTGAGGGAGTCGGTCCCATTGCCGTCCGTGCTGGCGGCAATCGGCAGCGTGTTCTGTTTTGCGCAAGGCGCCGTTCTCGTGCGTCGGTTCCCGCCGGTTCACCCGGTGACCATGAACGCCCTCGGCATGGTGACGGGAGCGATGCTGCTGCTGCTCAGCTCGGCCATCGCCGGAGAGCGCTGGATGTTGCCAACCCGGACCGAAACATGGTTGGCAATCACCTATCTCGTGGTGATCGGGTCCGGTGTGGTGTTCGTCCTGTACGCCGTCGTGCTCGGTCACTGGGCCGCGACCCGGGCGGCGTACGGATTCGTCCTCGTCCCGTTCGTCACAGTCGTTCTTTCGGGATGGTTGGACGATGAGCCAATCAGCCGCGGCCTCGTCCTGGGTGGTGTGCTCGTACTGGCCGGTGTGTACATCGGAGCCCTGCGGCCCGGCCAGACCCGGGCTACTTCTCAATAGCCCGACATGTCACTCCGGCAGGCCCTTGCCGCCAGTCGGCCGGATCTCGATCTGCTCGGGCATTCCTTCGAGCAGCGGCATCGCCTTTTCCACGAACGGCCGCAGCTCGGGATTCTCGAGTGCCTCGGCGTGCGCCTCCTGGCTGGTCCACAGATCGACCACCCAGATGACCTTGGGGTCCTCGGTGGCCTCGCTGACCAGGTATAGGAAGCAATCGGAGTTGTCGCCGAACAACTCGCCCGATTCGAGCAAAATGTCCACGACTTGCTGCCGCTGGTCCGGCTTAGCGGTGAGCTTGTTGAGTAGCGCGAACGTCATACTCACGCCCTACCCGTGGTCGAATTCGGCTAATCACGAGGGAGTCCACGCCGGGCCCGTGGTCATTCCTATGCCAGACGTGTTCATGACCGCAACCGGACGGGCCGGCCGATCTGCACGACTAGCCCCGGTGAACACAAGACCCCGACCGGCGTGTCGTTGGGCGCCGGAATACCGGCGGCGACGAGCAGCGCCTCGTCGGCATGAAGCAGGCGCGCCCGGTGGAGCACAAAGGGCGGATGGGTGATCGGAACCCACGTCGTCCCGCGCAGCGTGCGCGTGTGTAACCCCCACCGTGCCGTCAAGAACACGTCGAATGCCGACGGCTGCGGTACCACTTCTCCAACTTCCACCTCGAACCGAGCGACGACCTGAGTCGTAAGGCGACGCTGAACGCGGAGCCCTGCGACCGTCCGCCGGCCCTGGTGCATCGGCTCGAAGTGGGACCACTGGTACGGCAGCCGGATCAACAAGCGGGCGGCCAGGACCATGTCCGGTCGGGTCACGTCCATGGACCGGAAGATCACGCCTTGCCGGCCAGCGTCGTCGATGGAGTACAGCCGGACGTTGAGCTGGTACATGGGCCCGATCTCGATCACGCCACCGAGCCGTATCGATTGCACAGTGAAGCCAACGATTCCGACGTAGGTCCGGCCACCAAATGTGTCCGGCCGGGTGCCGTTAGGGAACAGTTGGCGCACCGACTCCGGATCGAGCGGCCAGTGCACGAAGAACATGTCGCGCAGGGCTTGCTCCACGAGCACCGAACCGCGCAACGGCTGCGTCATCTCCGGTGGCACCGACTCGTCTCGGTCAGGCGTGATCACGAGCCGCACTCGGCGCAGCAGCCGTCACGAAACCGGCGCCGACGCGTCCGGGAAATGCCTACGCCACCACGCGGTCCATTGCTCGCAAGTGCGTTCATAGGCCGTGTCGTCCTGGCCGTGCCAACGTCGGATCTGATCCGGCGCGCGCAGTGCTCGCCAGACCACGTGGACAGGCACACCGATGGTGACCTCGATCCGAGTCGCCTCTTCACGTGATGTCCGGTCCATGCTCGGCTCCCTTCTCTCCGATGTCATCGCTGTGGTGGCTCTGCACCGGGCCCGTTCCATCTCCAGGGTCTATGCGCTGCCGAGCACGCGAGTGTCCAGCCAGGAGTTGCGGAATGCGCCGCGCGGGTCGAGTCGCTCGACGAGGCGAACGAAGTCTGAATGCTTCTCGTAGAGCGGCGCGATCGTCGCGGCGTCTGCGTGGAACAGCTTGCCCCAATGTGGCCGTGCCTGGAACGGGGCAAGTACGGCCTCGATTTGCACGAGCGACTCTCGGACCGTCTCTTGCTCGGGCTTCCAGGTGAAGTGGATCCCGACCGAGGGTCCGCCGTAGTTCATGCTCATCCAGATCCGATCGGCTGCCACGGTGCGGAGCTCAGCTACCTGCAGGATCGGTTGGATCTTGTTGGTGAGTGTGCGCACGGCGTCTATGGCACCGACGGCGTGCCGGTGCGGAACCAGGTACTCGGACTGAAGCTCCTCTCCTGCACTTGGCGTGAAGCCCAACCGGAAATGCGGCAGGCGGTCTGACCACGGTCCGGGGCGGCCCATCTGCGGGGTACAGGCGATCGGGTCGAGCCCTGGAACCAGGTGCCGGTCTTCCTGCGCGGGAAACGCCCCAAAGACCTCGTCGATCATCTGCTCGGGCTCGTCCGTCCGGGTCTTGACCCACACTTGCTCGCACACCTTGCCCCAGCAAGTGAAGACGCTGACGCTGTAGCCGCAGGAGGTGATCTCGTCGAAATGCTCGTAAAGAGCCTCCCAACTGAGTCGCTCGAACACCCGCTGCCGAACCTCGAACGCCGGCTGCACGTCCAACGTCAGCCGGATCACTGCACCGAGTGCGCCCAACCCAACGACCACGCCGTCGAAGTCCGGGTCGCCTCTGGCCACCTTGTTGATCTCACCGTCCGAGGTCACCAGCTCCAGCGCCGCGACCGCGGTCGCGAGGTTGCCGTTCCGGACCCCTGAGCCGTGTGTTGCCGTTGCCACTGCGCCGGCAACAGAGATGTGCGGAAGGGACGCCAGGTTGTGAAGTGCAACGCCGTTGTCGTTCAAGACCTCGACTAGCTCGCCGTACTTCACACCCCCGCCGACGGACACTGTATGCGCATCGTGATCGACGGCCATATTCGTCGGCAGTGTCTTCTCACTGGTCAGCGCCTCGAGCGAGATCAGTTCCTCGGCGTCGGCGATGTCGCTGAACGAGTGCCGTGAGCCAAGCACCCGCACGGACGAGCTGCACGCCACGATTTCCTGCACCTGCTCGACCGTCGTCGGTCGATGCAACTTCTGTGCCCGATACGCGTAATTGCCTGCCCAAGTCGTTCCGAGCTCTCGACCTTCCAGTCCTGGGTCGCCCGGCCCCGCCTTGGTTGTCATACGCGTTCAGCCCCCGGATCCGAGTGTGAGAAACGTTTCACGACCCACCACAGCCAGCCCGCTCGGCGCCCTTCTGGCGGGGACAGGCCGCGTGGAGTCACTGCGGGTTCTAACGCAGCCAATTGAATCCTCCAGGTATGCGATCAGAGGCGGTCATCCGCGTTCAGCATGACGACGCGCATGCTTCTTGCCGGTTGTACGGTCGTCGTCCTGAACACACCCGGCGCGGTGCTCATGCCCTGGCTCGACCAGGTTGCCGCCGTGCTGCAGGTCTGGTACCCGGGTGAGCAGTTCGGTACCGCCCTGGCCGACGTGCTGTTCGGCGACGCCGAGCCGGGTGGGCGACTACCGCTGACCTTCCCGCTGGACGTCGCCGACCTGCCCGGCGGTGAGTATGGACGTGGAGACACCCCATCCGAACTGCGTTTCGACGAAGGCGCCGCTATCGGCCACCGAGCCGACCGGGTTCGACGCCATGGAGCGCTGTTCCCATTCGGATTCGGGCTGTCTTATTCGGTTTCAACCCACCGCGTCGTCGGCTCCGACGTGAGGGGCGGCGACCTTGCGCTGGGGATCGACGTAGCGAACGGTGGCGATCGCCCGACCTGCCATGTTGTTCAGTGTTACGCGGAGATCGACGCCCAAGGCAACCGCGAATTGGTAGACCTGCTGCGAGTTCCGCTTCGGGCAGGTGAGACGACCCGAACCGAGGCACTACTTTCCCCCAGCGCCTTCGCAAGGTGGGATGTAGGTACGGGCCGCCGAACACCGGCTGACGGGAACCACGTGGTGCGCGTCGCCACCTCGTCGGCGGACTCGGGGCACGTGGTGGTGGTGCGCGTCGAGCAAGGCACGATCACCGAGGTCAAGGACGCGGAGGGTGCATCGACATGACTGACGTGGACAGCGCGACCCGCACCAGGCTCTTCGACGCATTGCGCGACCAGCGCATCGAGACGCCGTCGTGGGCATATGGCAACTCCGGAACGCGGTTCAAGGTCTTTGCCCAGCAAGGTGTTCCGCGCACGCCGCAGGAAAAGATCGACGACGCAGCACAGGTGCACCGATTCACTGGCATTGCACCGACCGTCTCTTTGCACATTCCCTGGGACAAGGTCGACGACTACAGCGAGCTCGCAACGCACGCCAAAGATCGTGGCGTGGCGATCGGTGGGATCAACGCCAACGTCTTCCAGGACGACGACTACATGCTGGGCAGCGTCACCAACCCGGACCTTGGTGTGCGGCGCAAGGCCACGGACCACCTGCTGGAGTGCGTCGAGATCGCCGAACAGACCGGATCCCGGGATGTCAAGTTGTGGTTCTCCGACGGGTTGAACTACCCGGGCCAAGACAACATCCGGGCCCGCCAGGACCGGCTAGCGGAGGCGTTGCGGGAGGTGTACGACCGGCTCGGTGACGATCAGCGGATCCTGCTGGAGTACAAGCTGTTCGAGCCGGCGTTCTACACCATGGATGTGCCCGACTGGGGCACGTCGTATGCACATTGCGTGGAGCTCGGACCGAAGGCGACCGTCGTCATCGACACCGGCCACCACGCGCCGGGGACGAACATCGAGTTCATCGTCGCGTTCCTGCTACGTGCAGGGAAGCTGGGCGCCTTCGACTTCAACAGCCGCTTCTACGCCGACGACGACCTCATGGTCGGCTCGGCCGACCCGTTCCAGTTGTTCCGGATCATGCACGAGATCGTGCTGGCCGACGCCCTGCGGCCGGAGGCCGGGATCGCGTTCATGCTCGATCAGTGCCACAACATCGAGCCGAAGATCCCCGGCCAGATCCGGTCGGTGATGAACGTGCAGGAGGCAACGGCGAAGGCCCTGCTGGTCGACGCCACGGCTCTCGCCGATGCGCAGAACGCCGGCGACGTACTCGGCGCCAACGCCGTGCTGATGGACGCCTACAACACCGACGTCCGCCCGCTGCTCGCCGAGCTTCGCACCGACATGGGGCTCGACCCGGACCCAGTCACCGCCTACAACAAGTCTGGGTACGCCGAGCGGATCGTCTCCGAACGCGTCGGTGGCGCAGCCGCCGGTTGGGGTGCATAGGCGACCACCATGACCACGGACACAACTCCCACGCCAGTGGCCAACCTGATCGGCCGGTCCAACCGGCTCGGCTCGGACCCCAGGAACACGAACTACGCCGGGGGCAACGCCTCGGCGAAGGGCACCGTCATCGACCCGGTCACCCAGCAGCCGACCGAGCTGCTGTGGGTAAAGGGCTCCGGTGGTGACCTCGGCACGCTCACGGCCGCTGGGCTGGCCGTCCTTCGGCTCGACCGGCTGCGCGCGCTCGTCGACGTCTACCCGGGCGTCGAGCGCGAAGACGAGATGGTCGAAGCGTTCGACTATTGCCTGCACGGCAAGGGCGGCGCGGCGCCGTCGATCGACACCGCAATGCACGGGCTGGTCGACGCCACACACGTCGACCACTTACATCCGGACGCTGGCATCTCAGTGGCGACCGCCGCTGACGGGGAGGCGCTCACCAAGGCGATCTTCGGCGACCGGGTGGTCTGGGTACCGTGGCGGCGACCGGGGTTCCAGCTCGGCCTGGACATCGCGGCGGTCAAGCGGGACAACCCACAGGCCATCGGGGTCATCCTGGGCGGGCACGGCATCACTGCGTGGGGCGACACCAGCGAGCAGTGTGAGGCGAGCTCGCTGGAGATCATCCGCACTGCGCAGGTGTACCTGGACGAGAACGGTGCCGCCGAGCCGTTCGGGTCGGTCATCTCCGGCTACGAGCCGCTGCCCGAAAGGGAGCGACGCGCCCGCGCCGCCGCGCTCGCGCCGGTGATCCGCGGGCTCGCGTCGACCGATCGGCCGCAGGTCGGCCACTACACCGGCAATGACCTGGTACTCGAGTTCGTCGCCCGGGAGAAGCACCCGGCGCTGGCCGCGCTCGGCACGTCGTGCCCGGACCACTTCCTGCGGACGAAGGTCCGGCCGATGGTGCTCGACCTGCCGCCTTCGGCGCCGCTCGACCAGGCGATCGACCGACTGACAGAGCTGCATCGCGTGTACCGCGAGGAGTACCAGGCCTACTACCAACGGCACGCCGAACCCGACAGCCCGCCCATGCGCGGAGCAGACCCCGCAATCGTCCTGGTGCCGGGAGTCGGGATGTTCTCCTACGGCAAGGACAAGCAGACCGCTCGGGTGGCCGGTGAGTTCTACGTCAACGCGATCAACGTCATGCGCGGCGCCGAGTCCGTCTCCACCTACGCCCCAATCGACGAGCGGGAGAAGTTCCGGATCGAGTACTGGGCGCTGGAGGAGGCCAAGCTGCAGCGGATGCCCAAGGCCAAGCCGCTCGCGACCCGGATCGCCCTCGTCACCGGTGCCGCGTCGGGCATCGGCAAGGCCACTGCGGTGCGGCTCGCCGCGGAGGGGGCCTGCGTCGTGGTCGCAGACCTCGACGCCGAGAAGGCCAACGCCACGGCGACTGAAATCGGCGGGCCGGACGTCGCTGTCGGTGTCGCAGCCGACGTGTCCGACGAGGACGCGGTGAAGTCTGCGATCGAAGCCGCGGTCCTGGCGTTTGGCGGGCTGGATCTGGTGGTGAACAATGCTGGCCTCTCGGTCTCCAAGCCGCTGCTGGAGACCACGGCCCGGGACTGGGACCTTCAACACGACGTGATGGCGAAAGGCTCGTTCCTGGTGTCGCGTGAGGCGGCTCGGGTCATGAAAGCCCAAGGCATGGGCGGCGACATCGTCTACATCTCCAGCAAGAACGCCGTCTTCGCCGGCCCGAACAACGTCGCCTATGGCGCCACCAAGGCCGACCAGGCTCATCAGGTTCGGCTGCTCGCGGCTGAGCTCGGCGAACTCGGCATCCGCGTCAACGGCATCAATCCCGACGGCGTGGTCCGAGGCTCCGGCATCTTCGCCGGTGGCTGGGGTGCCAAAAGAGCGGCTGTTTACGGCGTCCCCGAGGAGGAGCTGGGCGCCTATTACGCACAGCGCACGCTGCTCAAGCAGGAGGTCCTGCCCGAGCACGTCGCCAACGCCGTGTTCGTTCTCACTGCGGGCGAGCTGTCCCGGACCACTGGTCTGCATATCCCCGTCGACGCCGGCGTCGCCGCGGGATTTCTTCGGTGACGACCGACCTTGCAGTCGCTGCCGTAGACCTCGGCGCGTCGAGCGGCCGGGTCATGGTCGGACGGGTCGGCGAGCATCTGCTGACCCTCGACGAAGCGCACCGATTCCCGAACATCCCGGTGCGGGTACGCGGGACGTTGCACTGGGACATCCTGCGCCTCTACGGGGAAGTGCTCGACGGACTCCGCGCGGCCGCCCAAACCGCGGACCTCGCCGGTCTGGGCATCGATTCGTGGGCTGTCGACTACGGGTTGCTCGACGCGACCGGCGCCCTACTCGGGGACCCAGTCCATTATCGGGACTCCCGCACGGCCGGAATTCCGGAACGGGTTGTCGCACAGATTCCAGGAGCCGAGCTCTATGCGACGACCGGCCTCCAGCAGTTGCCGTTTAACACGCTCTACCAACTGGTGAGCGCACTCAGCACCACGGCACTCAACACGGCTCAGACGCTCCTGCTGATCCCTGATCTACTCGCGTACTGGCTTACTGGCCAGATTGGCGCCGAAGCGACCAACGCATCGACCACACAGCTTTATGACGTTCGCCGCCGCACCTGGGCCAAGGATCTCGCCGAGAGGCTCGGCTTGCCGACGTACATCCTGCCGCCGCTCCGGAAGCCGGGCGAGGTAATCGGCACGGTGCTCCCGGACGTTGCCGGAGATGTCGGCATTTCCGCCGATCTGCCGGTGATTGCAGTCGGGTCGCACGACACCGCGTCGGCGGTCGTCGGCGTCCCTGCCAGCGACGACCGATTCGCTTACATCTCGTGCGGCACCTGGTCACTGGTCGGGGTGGAACTGTCAGCTCCAGTGCTGAGCGCTGATGCCCGGCTGGCGAACTTCACCAACGAGGGAGGAGTCGACGGAACCATCCGGTTCCTACGCAACGTCATGGGCCTGTGGTTGCTCCAGGAGTCGCAGCGGGCTTGGGCGGCCGCTGGGGTTACGACGGACGTGTCATCGTTGCTGGCCGAGGCCACCGGAGTTGCGCCGTTCACCGCCGTTGTCGACCCAGACGACCCGGTGTTCCTGCCGCCAGGCGACATGCCGACAAGAATCGCCGAGGCGTGCCGCAGCACGGGCCAACCGACGCCGAGCAGCCCGGCCGAGACGGTCCGGTGCATCGTGGACAGCCTCGCGTTGGCTCACCGGCGCACTGTTCGTCAGGCCCAAGAAATCTCCGGGCACGAGGTCGAGGTCGTCCACATCGTGGGTGGTGGTGCCCGCAATGCCCTGTTGTGCCAGCTCACCGCCGACGCATGCGGACTGCCGGTACTGGCTGGGCCGGTCGAGGCCACGGCGCTCGGCAACGTCGTCGTCCAAGCTCGGACGCTTGGCGCACCATTGCCAGACCTGACTGCCATGCGGGCACTGATCCGGGAGACCCAGGAACTCCGTCGCTTTGAGCCCGCCGGAGATGCGGCGGCGTGGCAAGCTGTCGAAGCCCGGGCGTACGGCGCGCGGACCAGATCCGGGACGGTTGGTGCATGAAGGTCGCGCTGCAAGTCACGTGCGTCAACGACGCGATGTTCCCGGAGACCGGACGTGCGACGGTCCGGCTACTCCGCCGCCTGGGCGTCGAGGTCGAGTTCCCGCCCAGCCAGACATGCTGCGGGCAGCCGATGGTGAACACCGGATACGTCGACGAAGCAATCCCAGCGGTACGCCGCTATGTGGAGGCCTTCGCCGGCTACGACGCCGTGGTCACCCCGTCCGGGTCGTGCGCAGCTTCGGTACGCCACCAGCATTCCTTCGTCGCCCGCCGCTCCGGCGACCAGGCGCTCGTCAGTGCCGTGGCCGAGTCGTCGCCGCGGGTCTACGAGCTCAGTGAGTTCCTCGTCGACGTGCTGGACGTCGACGACGTCGGTGCGTACTTTCCGCATCGGATCACCTACCACCCCACGTGCCATTCGCTGCGGCTGCTCGGGGTCGGCGACCGGCCCCGAAGGCTGCTCGAGGCGGTGCGCGGCATCACCCTGGTCGATCTCCCGGCGGCCGAAGAGTGCTGCGGCTTCGGGGGGACGTTTGCGATCAAGAACGCGGACACGTCGGTGGCGATGGGAGCGGACAAGGCCAGACACGTCCGCGAGACCGGGGCTGAAGTGCTCGTCGCGGGAGACAACTCTTGTCTGATGCATATCGGCGGCCTGCTGTCCCGGCAGCGGGCCGGAGTCCGGGTCATGCACCTGGCTGAGGTGCTCGCCACCACCGACGGCGAGGCCCGATGACGGCGACCTTCGTCGGCATGCCGACGTTCCCGGTCGCCGCCCGAGCGGCGCTGGCTGATACCCAACTCCGCCGGAACCTTGCGCATGCGACGGCGACCATCAGAGCGAAGCGCGCTGCGGTGGTCGCCGAGATCGACGACTGGGAAGCGCTCCGGCAGACGGGCGCAGCGATCAAGGACCACACCCTCCGGCATCTCGACACGCTCCTCGTCCAACTCGAGGAGTCGCTCACCGCCGCCGGGGCAGTAGTGCACTGGGCGCGCGACGCCGCTGAGGCGTGCGCGGTAGTCGCCGACGTCGCTCATGCCCACGGGGTCGACGAAGTGGTCAAGGTCAAGTCGATGGTCACCCAGGAGATAGGACTCAACGAAGCGCTCGTGGCGGCGGGCATTGCAGCGTGGGAGACCGACCTGGCCGAGCTCATCGTTCAGCTCGGCGGCGACCTGCCTTCGCACATCTTGGTGCCGGCAATACACCGCAATCGGGCCGAGGTCCGCGAGATCTTCCTGCGCGAAATGGCCAGCGTGGTCGTGCGGCTCCGATCGACCTGACCGACGAGCCAGCCGCGCTGGCCAACGCTGCTCGGCTGCATCTGCGGGAGAAGTTCCTCCGGGCCCGGATGGCGGTATCGGGCGCCAACTTCGCAGTGGCTGAGACCGGGACTCTCGTCGTAGTGGAGTCCGAGGGCAATGGACGGATGTGCCTGACCCTGCCTGAAGTCGTGGTCACTGTCGTCGGTATCGAAAAGCTCGTGCCGACCTGGTCGGATCTCGAGGTATTCCTTCGGCTGCTACCACGGTCGTCGACTGGCGAGCGGATGAACCCGTACACGTCGACATGGACCGGAGTGACGCCGGGTGACGGACCGCAGGAAGTGCACGTCGTCCTCCTCGACAACGGCCGGACGAATGTGCTTGCGGATCAGGTGGGCCGGCAGGCGTTGCGCTGCATCCGTTGTTCCGCTTGCCTCAACGTGTGCCCGGTATACGAACGTACTGGCGGGCATGCCTATGGGTCGGTCTATCCCGGCCCGATCGGGGCCATCCTCACTCCGATGCTGCGCGGTGTCGGCCACGACGCAGCGACCGACTCGCTGCCCTACGCGTCAAGCCTGTGCGGTGCTTGTTACGAGGTCTGCCCGGTTGCCATCGACATCCCTGAGGTGCTCGTGCATCTTCGAGCCCAAGTAGTAGACGCGCACCGCGGAGGGGTGCCGCACGGCCAGGACGCCGCGATGAAGACTGCCGGGTGGACGTTGGGATCGGCCAGTCGGCTGGGAATGGTGGAACGCCTCGCCGGTCTGGCCGGGCGGCTTGCGACGCGTTCTCGTTCTCGTCGTTCGCCGGGCGGACGCGCGTCTCTCGGGCGGCTGCCCTGGCCGGGTTCACGGTGGACCGATGCGCGTGACCTGCCCGCCCCTCCGACAGAGTCGTTCCGCCGCTGGTGGGCACGCACTGACGGTGGACGGCGAAATGGCGGTGAGTCGTGATGACGGATCTCTCGGCGACGTTCCCGCAGCATTTGCTGAGCATTTTGTAACCGAACACTGGTCTCACGGTCCGAAGGGAAGGAACCCCGAATGCTGCGAGGACTCACCACTGTCAACCTCATCGCCGACGATGTGCCAGTCGCCGTGGCGTGGTACACCGAATTGCTCGGCACCGAGCCATACTTCATGCGCGAGGTCGATGGGAAGCCGGCATATGTCGAATTCCGCATCGGCGATTATCAGCACGAGCTCGGTATCGTCGACAGCCGGTTCTCCCCAACCGGCCGGTCGGGCGAGGCCGGTGGCGCGGTGACCTACTGGCATGTGGACGACGTCCACGCCACCTTCGAGCGGTTGCTGTCCCTCGGCGCCACGGTGCACCAGGAGCCCATCAAGCGCGGACCAGGATTCGTCCCCGCATCCGTGGTCGACCCGTTCGGAAACATCCTCGGTGTTATGTACAACCAGCATTACCTGGACATTCTCGAGTCGCGCGGGAGCGTGACCCTGACAGAGCTCCGCTCACCTGAACCCAGGACAGGCGATGCCGGATGACCGCGCGAGACGACGTCTTCGCTCGGGTACGTCAAGCACTCGTGGACGTCCCGCCCGAGGAACCGACTTCCGCGCAGCGTGCGCCGGTTCCAAGCCAATCGGTCGACGATCTCGTCGAGGTGTTCACCGAGCGGGTCGGCGACTACCGGGCTAGCGTGCGGCACTGCTCCCTCGGAAGCGCCCCAACGGCGATCGCCGAGCTGATTCCGCCTCAGACACGCCTTGTCGTGCCAGCCGGCTTCCCAGCGGACCTGCTTCCCGACAACGCTGAAGTCGTCGCCGACGCCGAAGCGTCGGCACTGATTGCAACCGTGCTCGACCAGGTCGACGCAGTGATCACAACCTGTGTGGTCGGTATCGCGACAACCGGCACGGTCGTCCTGGACCACGGTCCCGGGCAGGGTCGCCGTGCGCTCAGCCTCGTGCCCGACGTGCATATCTGCGTCATACGCGCCGAGCAGATCGTCGCCGACGTGCCTGACGCCATCGCCCGGCTTGACCCAGCCCGGCCGCAAACATGGATCTCCGGACCCAGCGCTACCAGCGACATCGAGCTCAGCCGAGTTGAGGGCGTGCATGGCCCGCGGACCCTGCATGTTGTGGTGATCGGGGCCGACAAGCCGCCCGCCTGATCGCTCCCGGGTCAGCGGGGATCCGCGGCGGGTGGCCGTCGTGCGTCCAACTCATTGGCGTGGTCGACGCTGGCGCTACGTGCTGCGGCGCCGGCGTTGCCGGTTGTCGCCTCGCCCAACGAGATCCCGGCGAAGGTCGCCAGCCCGCTGCACGCTATCGGCTACGGGCCGGCGCGTTGGTGGTACTTGGGTCGGGTGTTTCGTCGGGGTTGCCGGACGGGGTCGATCCAGGGTGGTGGGAGGAATTCGGGTCGCCGGTCCTCGGCGATGGCGATGTCCCAGCCGTGGTGGTGCACGCTCCGATGGTGGTGATCACACAACAGGACGAGGTTGTCCAGGTCGGTGGGGCCGCCGTCGGCCCAGTGCTGGATGTGGTGGGCGATGCACCAGGCAACTGGTCGGGGGCAGCCGGGGAAGGCGCAGCCGCCGTCGCGTACGGTCAGGGCCGCCCATTGAGCCGCGGTGACGGTGCGCTTGGCACGCCCCACGTCCAGTGGCATCCCGGCCGGATCGGTGATCACCCGGGTGATCTCGGCGTCACAACCCAACCGCCGCGCGGTGGCCGCGGACATCGGCCCGCCGAATTCCAGCGCCGCCGGGTGGATGCCGCGCTCGGCGGCCTTGGCCAGCAGCGTGTCCAGATCGAGAATGACACTCAGGTGCGGGCGGACCGTGTGCTCGGCTGGCAGGTCACCGGCGTCGAGGGCGCGACGGCACAATTCGACCAGCGCATCGGCGCGGCGCCGCCCGGCAGAACGGCGATCCTTCTGCCCGTCGCCGGTTTCCGGCATCGGCGCGGCCAGCGGGTCGAGCGCAGCGCGGATCAGCGCGGCGGACTCGGTGTCCAACTGGCCGCGGACCCGGGTGGAACCGTCACCGAAATCGGTCAGGTGCAGCTCACGCCGCTCATACGCCCGTTGTTCGCGCTCCTCCAAGGAGTCGGCGTCGAGCAGGTGCAGCACCGCCTTGCCCAGCTGGGCCACCTCGCCGGGGTCATAGGCGCGGGCCCAGCCGGCCAGCTCGGCCTCGGCCGCGGCCAATTGGTCGCTGTCGAGGCTGGTCGGCATCGCGGCCATCGTCCGCGCCACTACCGCCGCATGCTCGGCCGAGCACTCACCCTCGGCCAGCGTGGTCGCGGTGGCCGGCATCGACCACGACCGGCCGGATCGGCCGGTATCTGGGTTGGCGGCCCAATCTGCCGGCGGCTCGGGGTCGGGTGGGTCACAGCGGTTGGCCAACTCCACTCGCATCCGCGCCTGGCCGGGTCGTAGTCGCAGCCGCGCCCGCAACCAGACAGCCGTAGATGGGGCGCCTTGGCGGCGGGCCAGATCCCGCGCCTCGGCCTCGCGCACCAGCCGCAGTCCGAACTCGGCCTGCCGCGCGGCCAGCGCCTCCAACCGGATCAGCCCATCGGCCAGCGCATCATCGGACACCGCCCACACATCAGCGCCCACCGTCGCGTCCACAGCTGCGGCAATGCCGTCGAGCGCGGTGGTCACCAGGTCACCGGCCAAAGTGAACGTGGAACTGGACATGCCACCGACCATAAAGCCCAGCACCGACAACAAGCGGCCACCAGAAAGCCGTCGCCAAATCTGTGGACAACCCGTCCCACAATCCGGGACTGTGGAAATCGCAAAGACATGGGATACCAAGGTGATTATCCGAAGCCAATGCTCGATAAAATGAAGCCAAATTCGGTGAGCGATTCGTATTTGGGAAGCGATCCGGCTGGTGCCGCCGCGCCTGCGACCCTGGCGCGGCCAGCACTCGTCGACAGGTCGACAGAGGCTGCGCAGCTATCACCGGCGAATAGACAGTGCTGCGGTGGTAGCCAGACCACCACGTCGTGGATCCGTTTACCCTGACTCACCACCTCATACCGATGGGAGCCTCCATGGCCGAGCCGGCAGATGCTGCGATCCCCGCCGTAGTCGACGAGACCGAGCTGACGGCCAGGCTCGGCCGGTTGAGCCTGGAACAGAAGGTGCGGCTGCTCACCGGCGCCGACATCTGGGCGCTGCATACAGAGCCGGCAGTCGGGCTGCGCCGGTTGGTGACGTCCGACGGGCCGGCCGGCGTTCGAGGCGAGTGGTGGGACGAGCGGTACCCGTCGGCCAACGTGCCTTCCCCGACTGCGCTGGCAGCGACTTGGAACGAGGAGCGGCTAGAGCGGGTCGGTCGGTTGTTGGCCAGCGAGGCCCGGCGCAAGGGAGTCGACGTTCTGCTTGCGCCGACGGTCAACCTGCATCGCACGCCATACGGCGGACGGCATTTCGAGTGTCTATCCGAAGACCCGCTGCTTACATCACGGATCGGCAGCGCGTACGTGCGCGGCGTGCAGGCCGGTGGAGTCGCCGCGACGGTCAAGCACTTCGTCGCCAACGACTCCGAGACCGATCGGTTCACCGTCGATGCCCAGGTCGACGAGCGCCCGCTGCGCGAGCTCTATCTGGCTCCGTTCGAGGCCATCGTGCGCGATGCCGGCGCCTGGGCGGTCATGGCGGCGTACAACTCGGTCAACGGCACGTCCATGACCGAGAGCCCGCTGCAACGCGACGTCCTCAAGGGCGAGTGGGGATTCGACGGTGTCGTCATGTCCGACTGGTACGCCGGCCGGTCAATCGCAGCAGCCGGTGACGGACTCCTGGATCTGGTCATGCCCGGCCCGACCGGGCCGTGGGGCGATGCCCTCGTCGCTGCCGTCGGCTCCGGCGAGATTCCCGAGTCCGCCGTCGATGACCACGTCCTGCGCATCCTCCGCCTCGCGGCGCGTGTGGGCGCTCTGGACGAAATCGCCGCTGCGGTTCCAAGCGGTTCGGCATGGACGGAAGCGGCGATCAAGGCGGAGCTGCGGTCGGCGGCGGCTGCGGGGTTCGTGCTGGCGAGAAACGACGGGCAGATACTGCCACTCGACGCCGGCACCCTTCACCGGGTCGCGGTCCTCGGGCCGAACGCTGCGGTCGCACGCACCCTCGGTGGCGGCAGCGCGACCGTGTTCCCTTCGCATGTCGTCTCCCCGCTCGACGGTTTGCGGGCCGCCCTCGGAGATGACGTCGAGGTGGTTCATGCTGCCGGTGCGCGGGCCGGCGACCGGCTGCCGATCGCTCCCATCGACCAACTCAGAGTTCCGGAAACCGACGACGCCGGCGTGGAGGTGGTGTTCTTTGACGCCGAGGGTGCTGAGCTCGGCCGGCAGCAGCGTCGGGCAGCATCGATGTTCTGGTGGGGACCGATCGACGACGCGCTCACCGCGTCACAGGTCCACCACCTGGAGATACGGACGACCATCCGGGTTCCGGACGACGGTACCTACGTCGTCGGCACCTCCGGCCTTGGCACCATCTCCCTGTCGATCGACGAGACGACCGTGCTCGACGCCACCATTGAACTTCCTCTCGGCGCCGATGTGGTCGAGGGCATCATGAAGCCCCCGCAGCAGGCCGTATCTGCCGAGTTGTCTGCCGGACGCGACGTTCCGGTCGTGCTCACGTACTGGCCAGCGACAGGTTCAGCCACACTCGGCGCCGAGGCCGTGACGATGCTGACTGTTCAGCTCAACCTTGCTCGACAGCAGGACGAAGACGACGAGTTCGAGCATGCTCTCGCGCTGGCGGCGGACTCCGACGTTGCCGTTGTAGTCGTCGGGACGACCGAGGAGGTCGAGAGCGAAGGCTTCGACCGCATGAGCCTGGCCCTGCCCGGTCGCCAGGACGAGCTGGTCGCTCGCGTCGCCGCGGTGAACCCACGCACTGTGGTGGTCGTCAACGCCGGCGCGCCGGTGCTGCTGCCATGGGCTGACGACGTCGCAGCGGTGCTGCTGGCCTGGTTTCCCGGTCAGGAGTGCGGCGACGCGCTCGCCGACGTGCTGTTGGGTCACGTCGAGCCCGGCGGTCGGCTGCCCACCACATGGCCGATGGCAGAGGTCGGTCATCCGTCTGTGACGCCCGTCGACGGCAAGCTGCCCTACAACGAAGGGCTGTACGTCGGCTACCGCGCCTACGACCGGGACAACCACACGCCGCGGTTCCCGTTCGGTCACGGCCTCGGATACACAGACTGGGCCTACGAATCCATCGAGACGCCTGCGGCAGCGCAGGCAGGCGACGATGTGGCAGTGCGCGTTTCGGTCCGCAACACGGGCGAGCGGGCTGGCTGTGACGTCGTTCAGGTCTATGCGTCCCGGCCGGGCACCGCCGTCGAGCGACCCGTTCGATGGCTCGCAGGTTTCGCACCAGTTGAGCTCGGCCCGGGTGAGTCCGCGACTGTCGACGTGGTCATTGCGGCTCGTGCGTTCGAGCACTGGGACAGTACGACCAGGGGCTGGGTCACCGAACCCGGGACGTTTCGGCTCGAAGTCGGACGGTCCAGCCGCGACCTTGACCTGTCTGCGGAGATCACCTTGGACCTGCATCCATCCTGAAGGAGCCCTCCCGAGCTGCAGCGACGCCGCGGTCGACCGGGACTGGCTCGAGCTGCTGAGCCGCGCTCGACGTATCCATGCGTCGAGTCCCAGTCGCTGCTAGGCGCGGTCGTGTTCGTCGTGGCGTTGGCGCTTAGGCTCCTGGGAGAAGATCCACAGCCTTGCCGCGGTCCGCCGCCGTTGGCCTGGCGTAGCCCCGAGTGGTGTCCAGCCGAGCGTTGCCGAGGAGTGCGGCGACGACAACCAAGTCGGCGCCGCCGCGCACGAGCGTGGCGGCGAACGTGTGGCGGAGGACGTGCGCGGTGGTGTCGTCGCCGAGACCGGCCGCGTGAGCGATGTGGGCGATGATGTCACGTGCTCCCCGTACGGACAGTCGCCCGCCCCGATGGTTGAGGAACAGCGCTGGGCTCTTGTCCGAACCGGGCCAGTTGGTGCGTTCATTCGACCAGAGTTGGATATCGGCGCGCAGCTTCGGGTGCAATGGCACGTCGCGCATCCGCGCGCCGCTGCCATGGATGCGGATCCCACCCCTGCGCCCGGAGATGTGGACGTCGCGGGTATCAAGGCCGACGGTCTCGGCGATGCGGGCGCCGGCATAGAACGGAAGGCCAGCCAGAGCTCGATCGCGGGGGGACGCGTGGGCATCGACAGCGCGTAGCCACCGTCGTTGCGCGCGCCTGTCGAGGGTCCTGGGCGCCTGGGCGGGAAGAGTGGCCCGCTCGGCCGCGGCGCGGCCGATGCCTCGCCGGGAATAGAAGTCATCGACTGCCGCGAGGGCATTGTTGACAGTTGTAGGCGCCTGGCCGACGACGGTGAGCAGACGGATTCGCCAGGCCCGGACGGCAGAGTCTCTGGCAGCAGGGTCGGTCAGTGCATCGCCGTCGACGGATGCTGTCTCGAGCCACGCCAGGTACTGGCGGGTCTTCGAGGCGTAGGTTCGCCGGGTCTCTGCCGACAGCGTCGTATCAGTCAACGCTGCAGTGTAATTCTCGTGAACAGTCTCGAATCGCTCCGACAACGGCACTGGCTGGCGGCCGCGTCGAGGAGTGCCGGACAAGGATCGGGGGTTTGACGAGGCCATGTTTCGGAGTCTACTTCCGAGAACGTCGTTCTCGGGCACTTCGACGGCCTATAGTGTTGCCGTCCGAACGTAGGCCAGCACCGCAACCTGCAACAGACCGTGCCCCTGGCTCCCGTAGTTCCCGCACTCGAGGACGGTGTTGGCAATGAGCACAACCACCATGGCGGGGAACGTCTCCCGGCGGGAACGGTACGTCAGCGAGTTCGCCGAGTTGTCTCGACAGATCCAGTCCTCAGGTCTGCTCGAACGACGGTACGCCTACTACTGGACCAAGATCATCGGACTGGTCCTGGCGTTCGTCGGGATCTGGGTGATCTTCGCGTTCCTCGGAAACTCGTGGTACCAGCTGGTGGTCGCAGCCGCGCTGGCGGTCGTACTCGCCCAGTTCGGGTTCCTCGGGCACGACGCCGCGCATCGCCAAATCTTCGCGACTCACCATTGGAATGAATGGGCCGCGCGAATCATCTCCGGGCTCTTCAGCGGGATGAGTTATCGCTGGTGGGTGTCGAAGCACAACCGCCACCACCTCAATCCGAACAAGGAGGGCGCCGACCCCGACCTCGCTCCGGGTGCGTTCGCGTTCACACCGGCCGTTTTACAAAGCAGGCGCGGTCTGGGCCGTCGGCTGGCCCGGTGGCAGGGCTATTTCTTCTTCCCGCTGCTGCTGTTGGAAGGGCTTGCGCTGCACGTCACGAGCATCCAGACGGTCCTGGGCCGAGGGCCGGTGAAGCACCGTTGGTGCGAGGCGTCGTTCATTTTCGCCCGCCTCAGTGGCTACATCGTCGTGCTACTGATCGTCTTGCCGCCGGGCAAGGCTGCGGCGTTCTTCGGCGTGCAGATGGGATTGTTCGGCTTGCTCCTGGGAGGGGCGTTCGCGCCGAACCACATCGGAATGCCGATCGTCCCGCCCAACGAGAAGGTCGACTTCTTGCGGCGTCAGGTGCTGATGTCCCGCAACGTCCGTGGCGGCTGGCCGACGGACTTCGCGCTCGGAGGGCTGAACTACCAGATCGAGCACCACCTGTTCCCCAGCATGCCTCGACCCAACCTGCGCCGCGCACAGCCGATCGTCCGCGACTTCTGTTCCCGCCATCGCGTCACATACACCGAAACCAGCCTGCTTGGCGCATACAGCGTCGTCGTGCGCTACCTCAACCAGGTCGGTCTCGGTGCACGTGACCCGTTCCGCTGCCCACTGGTCGTGCAGTACCGCGCGTAGGCCGGCGGACTCTCTGGCACCGGGCGCTCTTACAACCGGTGCGTACGTCTGCTGGCCTGGCCCCTCTGTTGCTCCTACGGTGAAGCCATGCGGTTGACCAAGTACGCGCACTCCTGTGTCTTGATAGAGGACGACGATGCCCGCGTCCTGATCGACCCGGGCAACCTCACGCGCGGATTCGACGAGCTCACCGGCCTGACCGGCATCCTGGTCACTCATCAGCACCCCGACCATGTCGACGTCGACCGGCTGGGTCCCTTGCTGGAACGGAATCCGGACGCCGCTCTGTACGCGGACGAGGGAACTGCGGACATCCTCGCTGACCACGGAATCAACGCCAGCACAGCCCGACAGGGTGATCGCTTCGACGTCGGCATGGAGGTAACGGTGCACGGCGCCGACCATGCGATGATCCACCCGGAGATCCCCCTTGTCCCCAATGTGGGGTACCTCGTTGGCGGCCGGTTCTTCCATCCTGGCGACTCGTTCACCGTGCCGGACGCCGGCGTTGACGTGCTCGGCCTGCCAACCGCGGCACCGTGGCTGAAACTCAGCGAAGCCGTCGGGTTCCTGCGCGCTGTTTCCCCACGCGTCGCGATCCCCATTCACGAGGCGCTGCTGGCCAGACCAGCGGTGTTCTACGGGCATTACCAGCGCTTGGCGCCCGAGAAGACCGAGGTCACACTGCTCGAGCCCGGCGGCCACACGAGAGTCTGAGGTCGCGGGTCTATGGGGTTGAGATCGATGAGGCCGTCAGTCGATCACCAACACGAGCTTGCCGCGGACGTGGCCTTCCTCGCTGATGCGGTGTGCCTGCGGGCCCTCGGCTAAAGAAAAGGTGCGAGCGATGGGCATCGAAAACTTGCCCTGCTTCCACAGCTCGGCGGCCTCCGGGAACGCGTGGTAGGCGCGGGCGTCGCCGCCGCGTCCACTGGTATAGCGCACGCCGTACTGCTCCGCTTGCGGATCTGCGATGGTGATCACTTTCGCGGCATCACCGGTGATCTCGATCAGTTCCGGCAGTGCTCCCCTGCCGGCTGCGTCGAACGCTGCGTCCACGCCTTGCAGCGCAAGCTCTTTGACCCGTCCAGCCAATCCGTCGCCGTAGGCCGTCGGTGTGGCACCCAGCGATCGCAGGTATTCGTGGTTGTTAGGGCTTGCTGTTCCGATGACCGTCAGCTCGCGTGCTCTGGCTAGCTGCACGGCGGCACTCCCGACCCCGCCGGCCGCTGCGTTGATCAGCAACGTCTTGCCTGGGCTCAAGCCGAGCATGTCCAGCACGCGCACGGCAGTCTCCACCGGGACTGGCAGCGCGGCTGCTTCCTCGAACGACATGCCGGCGGGTTTCAGCGAGTAGTTCCGAAGCAGCGCATACTGGGCCGCGCCACCGGAGAGGGCGAAACCGAAGACCTCGCCGCCTATCGAGACGTCCGTGACACCGTCGCCAACCTCGTCGACGACGCCAGAGACGTCTGAGCCGGTGATCGCCGGCAACCGTCCTTTGAATCGTCCGCTTCGGCCTTTCCAGTCGACTGGGTTGATCCCGACGGCCTTGACAGCCACTCGAATCTGGCCGGCGCCGGCATGCGGCTCCGCTACGTCGACGACGCGAAGAACCTCCGGGTCGCCGTACTGCTCGTACTGCAATGCCTTCATCGGCTGCTCCGTCGCGGCGGGCCGCCCTGCAGGCGGCGACTGACCTGGCCAACCCGAGGTGTGCCGCGACCATTCCCGGCGATCACAACCCGAGCAACGGGCTTGCGGCCACGGCTGCTATCACGACGAGCCATGGCGGCGCCTTGAAGAAATGCAGCGCCAGGAACAGGGCGGTGGCAAAGGCGACATCGAGTGCCGACGTGATGGAACCGGTCGTGATGGGGTCGATCCAGGCAGCGGCCAACAGGCCGACAACGGCCGCGTTCACGCCGACGAGCGCGGCCTGCACGCGACTATCGGCTCGAACCTGCTGCCAGAACGGCAGCACACCGAACAGCATCAGCGATCCAGGCAGGAATATGGCGATCGTCGCCACCACGGCGCCGGAAAGTCCGGTCGCGACCTGTCCGAGGTAGGCGGCGAACGTGAACAAAGGCCCGGGCAGCGCCTGAGCCATCCCGTACCCGGCGAGGAACTCTGTCTCGCTTACCAGGTCGGGCACTGTCTCGGTCTCGAGTAGTGGAAGAACCACGTGTCCGCCGCCGAAGACCAGCGCGCCGGCTCTGTACATTGCGTTGGCAAGCTCGGGGAGAAGACCAATCCCGGCGAGCAGCGGCAGCACGGCGAGTAACACGACGAATGCCGTCAGGGCTGACAGGCCGGTTCGGTGCCCAAGGTGAATCGGCAACTCGCCCGGCTCCGCGAGCGCCTGCGAGCGAAACACGACCAGTCCCACCACGGCGGCCGCAACCAGACAGGCAACCTGGATCAACCCCGACGCCGGAAGAGCGAGCAGCGCCGCGGCCGTCAGCGTAGCCACCACCGCCGTCCTTGGCGTGGCAGCCAGTTGCCGCGCCATCCCGATCACGGCGTCCAAGACGACCGCCACGGCTACCAACTTCAGTGCCCGCAACCACACTTCGTCGCCGCTGACGGCGCCGCTGGTCGCGATGGCGCCGAACACAGTCATGATTGCCGCCGACGGCAAGGTGAAGCCCGTCCAGGCGGCCAGTGCGCCACGGAAACCCGCGCGGGTGTATCCAACGGCCATGCCGACCTGCGAGGACATCGGACCGGGCAGGAACTGACCGAGCGCGACGAGCTCAGCGAATGCGCGGTCGTCCAGCCACCGTCGCCGCTCGACGTACTCGGTGCGGAAGTACCCCAGATGGGCAATGGGCCCGCCGAACGACGTGACACCCAGCCGCAGCGCCACGATGAACACCTCGAGCGGGCCAGCTCTCATGATCACCTTGTTGATCTGTCACGTGGATCCAGGTGACGGACGAAGGCCGGTCATGCCGCCGTCGACCGCGAGCAGCGTGCCAGTGGTCGAGCCCGCCAGCGGGCTGGCCAGGTATGCGACGGCGTACGCGACTTCCTGAGCCGTGACGAGCCGCCCGATCGGCTGCCGGGCACGCAGCGCCGCCTCGGCCGCGACGGGATCATCGGCGGCGTGAAGTAGTCGCGTCACCCATGGCGTGTCGGCTGTGCCAGGAACCACCGCGTTCACCCGGACGCCCTGGACAAGGTGGTCGACCGCCATCGCCAGAGTGAGCGCCGCGACCGCGCCCTTGCTTGCCGAATACAGCGCGCGCTCAGGCAAGCCGACGACAGCCACGACCGAGCAGGTGTTCACGATGGCGGCATGCGGTGAGGCAGCGAGGTAGGGCAGGGCGGCGCGAGACACACGGGCGATTCCGACGACGTTCACATCGAGTACGCGATGCCACTCGTTGTCGTCGTTGGCGGCGATGTCACCGGTCGCGCCAATGCCGGCGTTGTTCACCAGGATGTCCAAGCGGCCGAACCGGTCGACAACGGCTGCGATCGCCGCGTCGACGGAGCCGGAATCGCCGACGTCGCATTGCACGGAGAGATCAGCGGCCGCGGCCGGCTTGACGACCAGGTCGAGACTGGCGACCTTGGCGCCGCGTTCACGCAGGAGCGTCACGGTGGCCGCGCCGATCCCGCTAGCCCCACCGGTCACCGCAGCGACCAAGCCATCGAGTTCGGTCATGCCTGCCGTCCCGACCGTTGTGGCTGGACGAGCACTTTGCCCCCGGTCGACTCGCCCGCGGCGAGGGCACGAAACGTCTCTGGAGCCTCGTCGAGTTCGACCCGACCCTCGATCAAACGCTCGAGGTCCGCAGCGTTTGTGGCTGCCCAATGAACGGTGTCGCGGAACGCGGCTTCGTCGTACGCGAAGCTGCCGAAGACCTCCCGCTCTTCGGTGCTTATGGCGTACGCCGGGATCTCCACCCTCGGTGCGCCCATACCGACGAGCACGATTCGCGCTCCCGGAACCGAGGTGTCGAAGGCACTCTGCAATGTTCGCGAGGTCCCCACCGCGTCGACGACGACAGCTGCCGGACCGCCCAGCGTCGCGGTGATCTCCGCGGCGGACATCTTGGCCGGATCCACCGTCGAGAAACCGAGACGGGTTACGAGATCCCGCCGGGCGGCGTCGAGTTCGGCGACAACCACACGAGAACTGCCCAACCGCCGTGCGGCCAGGGCTGCGGCTTGCCCGATCGGGCCGCCGCCCACGACGAAGACGGCGTCATCAAGGCTCACTGCCGCACGCTGGACGGCGTGATAGCCGACAGCCAACGGCTCGACCAGGCTGCCGATGTCCGGTGGCGTACCGTCGGGCAGCGGCAGCACGTTGCGGCTCGGGGCCACCATGCGCTCGGCGAACGCTGCACTGATGTCGGGCTGCACGCCGATGACCCGCCGTTGCGGGCATCGCTGCGAGGCACCGGCGGCACATGCCGGACAGTGCCCGCATCCCAGGACCGGATTGACCGTCACGACGGTGCCGGCGGTGTGGGTGCCAGTGCGGTCTTCCAGCACTCGGCCGACGGTTTCGTGGCCCATGACCTGCCCAGGGTGGCGCCGGCCGGTCTCTCCTGTGTAGCCGTGCAGGTCCGAGCCGCAGATGCCCGTGGCGATGATCTCGAGCAGGGTGTCGCCGTCTCCGAGCTGCGGTTCGGGACGATCCTCGACCGCCATCTCCCACGGTCCGTTGAACACGAGTGCGCGCATAGCACCTCTACTTTGGTGGAAGGACCTGTTGCCGCTGGACGCCCAACCCGTCGATGCCGAGCTCCATGACGTCGCCGGGCTGCAGGAAGACCGGCGGCCGCAGGCCCATGCCGACACCAGACGGTGTGCCGGAGTCGATGAGGTCACCCGGTTCCAGAACGAGGAAGTGGCTGATGTATCGCACGATCTCGTACGGGTCGAAGATCATTGTCGTCGTGCTTCCGGACTGGCGACGAACTCCGTTGACGTCGAGCCACATGTCCAGCTGCAGCACGTCGTCGATCTCATCGGGCGTGGCCAGCCACGGCCCGGCAGGGTTGAACGTCTCGGCCGACTTGCCCTTGACCCACTGCCCGCCGCGTTCCAACTGGAACGCCCGTTCGCTGACGTCGTTGACAGACGAGGTAGCCGGCGATGGCTCCGCGTGCCTCGTCGGCATCGGCCAGGTAGCTGGCCCTTCGGCCGATCACGATCCCCAGCTCGACCTCCCAGTCCAGCTTGGTTGATCCGCGCGGTTGCCGGACAGAGTCGTAGGGGCCGATCAGCGTGTTGGGTGACTTGCTGAACAGGATGGGCTCCTCGGGCACCGCCTGCCCCGTCTCGGCCGCGTGGTCGCTGTAGTTCAGGCCGATGCAGAGGATCTGATGAGGCCTCGCTATGGGTGCGCCGATCCGCTCGCCCGTCGAACCGGTGCGTCTGGCCATTGGCGACGCGCTCATTCGCGACGGCCGGCAACCGGTTCAGCCCGTCGGCGAAGAACGCGCCGTCGAAGTCCTCGACAACGTCAGACACGTCGACATAGGCGGAGTCGTCCAGACGAACGACGGGCTTCTCGGCGCCAACCGGGCCGATGCGCATGAGGTGCATGACTGGTTCTCCAGACGCGGGCCATCCAGTTTGGCGCGACAATGGAAATGATGGCGGATCTTCGCAGTGCCCAGTGGTACGCCGGCAACGACCGCAACGCCTACATCCACCGGGCCTGGATGCGCCGCGGCCTGCCGGGATCCGCGTTCGAGGGCCGCCCGCAGATCGCGATCGCCAACACCGCCTCCGACCTGACGCCCGTGCAACAGCCACCTCGACGAGGTCGCCGACAGCGTCAAGCACGGCGTCTGGGAGGCCGGCGGCGTGCCGCTGAACCTGCCCGTCGTGTCGCTCGGCGAGACGCAGGTGCGGCCGACCGCGATGCTGTGGCGCAACATGGCCGCGATGGCGATCGAGGAGATGCTGCGCGCCAACCCGATCGACGGCGTCGTGCTGCTCGGCGGCTGCGACAAGACGATTCCCGCGCTGCTGATGGCCGCCGCCTCGGTCGACCTGCCGGCGGTGGTCGTGCCGGGCGGGCCGATGCTGACCGGCACGTTCCGCGGCGTGCCGCTGGGCTGCGGCACCGACGTGTGGCGGCTCAGCGAGGAGGTGCGCGCCGGCACGCTGTCGGAGCAGGCGTTCCTCGAGTCCGAGTCGTCGATGATCCGCAGCCGGGGGCACTGCAACACGATGGGCACCGCCTCGACGATGGGGCTGCTCGCCGAGGCGCTCGGCATGACGCTGCCCGGCATCGCCGGGATGCCGGCCGCCGACAGCCGCCTGCTCACTCGCGCGCACGAGACCGGCCGGCTGATCGTCGAGATGGTCGGCGCGGACCGTCGGCCCAGCCAGGTGCTGACCGCCGGCTCGTTCCACAACGCCATCGTCGCGCTCGCCGCGATCGGCGGCTCCACCAACGCGGTCGTGCACCTGCTCGCGATCGCCGGCCGGCTCGGCGTGCCGCTCGCGCTGGACGACTTCGACCGGATCGGCGCCGGCGTGCCGCTGCTGGTCGACCTGCAGCCGGCCGGGCGGTACCTGATGGAGGACTTGCACCGGGCCGGCGGACTGCATGCCGTGCTCCGCGAGGTGGCGGACCTGCTGGACCCGGAGGCGGTCACCGTCACCGGGCGGCCGCTGGTCGGAGTACCTCGACGACGCGCAGATCTGGGACCACGAGGTGATCCGGGTCCGCGACGAAGCCGCTGCAGCCCGACGCCGGCATCGCCGTGCTCTACGGCAACCTCGCCCCGGCCGGCGCGATCATCAAGCCCGCCGCCGCGTCGCCGCACCTGCTGCGGCACCGCGGCCGGGCGGTCGTCTTCGACTCGATCGAGGACTTCCACGCCCGCATCGACGACCCGGACCTCGACGTCGACGCCGACTCGGTGCTGGTCCTGCGCGGCTGCGGGCCCAAGGGGTACCCGGGCATGCCGGAGGTGGCGAACATGCCGCTGCCGGCCAAGCTGCTGGAGCAGGGCGTCCGCGACATGGTGCGGATCTGCGACGGGCGGATGAGCGGCACCGCGTACGGCACGGTCGTGCTGCACGTCGCCCCCGAGGCGGCCGCCGGCGGGCCGCTCGCCCGGGTGCGCACCGGCGACTGGATCGTGCTCGACGTCGATGGGCGACGCGTCGACGTCGACCTGCCGCAGGCCGAGCTCGACCGCGATCACCGTCGCAGGCCATGACCGACAGCCTGGCCCGACCGCGCCGCGGCTGGGAGCAGCTCTACGTCGAACCGTGATGGGCGCCGACACCGGCGCGGACCTGGACTTCCTGGTCGGCTCCAGCGGTGACCGGGTGGCCCGTGACTCGCACTAACGGGCTACTTCGAACCAGGATCAGCACGTTCCGCGGATCCGCCGCCCTGGGTCCCGCCGGCATTCTCGTCGCGCTCGATCAGGACATTGGTGTGGGGCACGCTGATACTCGCGTCTGCAAACGCGGCGAGGACGCGACGTCGCAGCTCGCCCCCGACGTCCCATTGGTCGCCAGCCCGTACCTTACCGAGCACCTTGATCGACATGCCGATGTCGCCGAACGCGCCGACCGGCATAGTCACGGATCTGATCGATGGCCTCGTCCGGCATGGGTCAAGGCTAGGTGGCAGTGAACTACACCTCCGGTGGCGTACCGACGGTGCCGGCGGCGAGCGCCGTCGTCACTCGCCGCACCGCAAAGGCCAGCATGACCATGGTGCAGCCGGTCATGAGCACGTAGATCGCCAGGACAATCGCGAGATATACCACCGAGTTCATGGGACTGCCGAACAGCAACACCAGGCCCGCGGCAAGCTCCAACAGCCCGAGCGCGAAGCCCCAACCCCATCCGGTCACCGACCCTCTCAACTGCCACGCCATGACCGCTTGAATTATCCCGCCGACAACAAATGAAATGCCGACGGTGATGACCAGAGCAAGAAGCGTCACGCCCGGCCAGACGACGCCGACGACGGCACCGGCGAGGGCTACGAATCCGACCAGCCACCCGACCCACGGTTTGGTGCGGAGCGATGCGGTCGCAAAGGCCTCGATCGCGACAAACACCAGCGAGATCACGACGAGCCAACGGAGAGTACCGACGCTGGCGTTGATGTTGAACAGCAAGATCAGACCCAGGACCACAAAGGCAGTCCCGAGAATCAACGGGACCAGCCAACTGCGTCGCACCCAATCGGGAAGATCGTCGACGCCGCGAGCGTCCGGAACTGGTGGCGTGCTCATCATCGACTCCTGGGTGAACGTGAGCAGAGGATAGATCAACAATGTCACAACGGTCGAGTAATCCTAGGCCGCTTGGTCGGCTCGGACGCGGGCGGTGGAAGCAGGTGCGCGACCTCCGGTTCGCCGAGAGTAAAGCGTTGTGCCTGCTCTTCGAACCTGCGATCCGCGCCGGTCAGCCGGTTCTCGTGCTGCCGCAGATGCTCAGCCCAGGTGCCGACCAGGTAGGACTCGACGAACCGGGTGGGGTCGCTGCCGTCGCGGAAAAGCTCCCACCGCAGGGCACCGGTGCGACGCCGCGAGCGGCCGACATGTCGCATGGCGTCGGTGAATGCGATGGCGTTGTGTTCGGGGACCCGATAGGTCAGGGTGACCAGAACCGGTCCGTCGTTGGCATTCGGGGTGAACATCAACTGCGGAGCCGGCCAGTGCGCCGAATGCGTCCGGTCCAGTTTGCTGGTGTCTGGCATCGGGGTCCGCAGGCCCAGCACGGCACCCAGCGCCAGCACCGCGGCTGCAGCGAGCAGCGCCGTCGGCACCGATGTGCGGTTCGCGACCACACCCCAGATCACCGCACCCAGCGCCTGCGCGCCCTGGAAGACGACCAGGTAGTAGGCCAGGCCGCGTGCTCTGACCCAGTTCGGCAAGGCCAGCTGCAGCCCGGAGTTCAGGCTTGACATCACCGCGATCCATGCGCCACCGATCGGCACCAGGGCAAGACCGACGAGCACCGCGTTGCCGAGCGTCGCGACCACGGCGGTGGCCGCTGCGGTGACGAACATCGCCCCGGTGACGAGCCGAGCGGAGCCGACCCTGGCTCGCAATCTCGGGATGACCAACGCCCCGGCGACGGCGCCGATCCCGACCATGCCGAGCAACAGCCCGTAGCCGGCAGACCCCAGGCCCAAGTTCCTGGCCGCAACGACCGGCAGAAGTGCCCAGACCGCGCTCGCGGCCGGAATGAACAGGATCGCCCGGTACAGCACCCGTCGCACGATCAGCGCGTGCCGCACATACCGGCCACCGGCCCGAAGGGCCTCGACCAACCGCTCGCGTGAGCCTTGGTCGAGGCGCTCCGGCGCCTGCCACCTCGCCACCACGACGGCGATGCCGACGAAGGACACCGCGTTCAGTGCGAACACCCAGCCCGCACCAGCGGTTGCGACGATGACGCCGCCGAGGGCAGGACCGACCGCCCTGGCCAGATTCATGTTCACCCCGTTCAGCGCGGCGGCCTGGGGCAAGATCGCACGGTCCACCAGGTCGGGCTGGATCGCCTGCCAGGCAGGGCCGGCTACCGCGTTGCCGCAGCCGAGGATGAAGGTGAGCGTCAGAATGACCGCCGCGGACGGCGCGCCGAGGAAGGTGCTGGCAGCCAGCACCGCGGCCGCCAAGAACATACCGAGCTGGGCGCCGAAGAGCAGTCGCCGCCGGTCGACGAGGTCGGCCCACGCGCCTGCCGGCAAGGCGAGTAGCACGATGGGCAGGCTGGAAGCGGTCTGCACCAGCGACACGAGCAACGGGGATTCATCGATCAGCAGCCACTGCGCCCCGACGGTCTGCATCCAGGTGCCGACGTTCGAGGCGAACTGCGCAATCCACAGTGCTCGGAAGATGGGGTAGTCGCGGATCGGGGCTAGCGCCGACGCGGGCCGGACCACCGGCGCTGTTTCCGATGTCGCGTCGGCCGTGGGTGATCGGTCAGCGTTCCCGCTTTGGCCGGGTTCCATACCGCCTCAACCAACTCGTGCCGATGTTGCCGACACTGGCTAGCCGGCAGCTTCAGCCAGCCACACCTTGGCCTTCGAATCCAGGGCTGCGGTGACGGCGGGGACGAGCACGTCCCGGTAGTCGTCCTCGGTGACCTTGCCGACCGCCTCGACGCCGATGGTTCCGGCCGGCATGCCCTCGATGAGCCTGATCATCCGGCCTCCTCGATACGGGTCACCCACCCTGCGCCAAGGATAGTCAGCCCTCCGGAGCTGGCTATTTCACCGAGCGAGGCATGGCTGGTTGGCTCCTATACCGACGCGAATGAACCTGGAGTTCAGCGGCGATATGTGGTTCTGGATAGGACCGGTGCCGTGGTACGTGCGCCGAAGGCTGGAGATCGGCGATATGGTGACGGTCCGCCTGGCCGTCGATCTCTGATAAGGCGCGACCTCACTGACAAACCGAAGGGACGGCCGACGATGAGCGCGTGGACCGAGGAAGAGCTCACGAAGGTAGGACAGGCCGAAGAGCTGCGAATCGCCTCGACCCGCCCGGACGGCAGTCTGCGGCCGTTCGTGACGATCTGGGTAGTGCGGGTCGGGAATGACCTGTTCGTGCGTTCGGCCTACGGGTCGAACAACCCCTGGTTTCGCCGCGCGCTAACGAGCGGCACCGGCCGCATCCGCGCCGGCGGCATCGAGCGTGACGTGTCCTTTGCCGATGCCGCGCCGGACGCGCACGCCGCCATCGACGCCGCCTATCACGCGAAGTACGACCGGCACGGGCCAGCGATCGTCGGTACCGTCGTTGGCGAGCAGGTCGAATCGGTGACCATCCGCCTCGTGCCCCGTGATCGACCCTGACGCCGAGTCATGAGGAGTCAGAGGCGCTGAAATCGCGGCGCGAACAGCGTCTAGTAGGCGGCGCGCAGATCCTTCAGCATCGGGAAGTGGCGCACGTTCGTGGTGAGCAGTGGTGCGTCAAGGAGAACTGCGGTCGCAGCGATTAGATAATCGGCGTCGTCGATTCCGCCGTGGGCCCGTCGATGCCGACGCGCCAGATTGCCCGCGACTCGAGTGATGCTCTCGTCTACGGGTACCAATGTCAGCGCAGAGAAGAACAGCTCGAGGGCTTCGACCTCACGGTCACGCACTCCCGCAAGAAGCTCGAATCGGACCACCTCACTGGCAGCGATGGTCTCCCCGTCGTCGATCAATGTGGTCAAGAGTTCAACCGCCGGCAATGTGCCACGCAGATGATCGATAGCAACGCTTGTGTCAAGCGACTTCACTCGACGCCAGTCCGGCGCAGCCGCTCATTCAGATCGCCGCGGAGCGCGTCGACGTAATCCGCGCCCGCTAGGCGTCGACCGCGCCACGAACCCGCACTCGCAGCGAGGGCCCTCCGCCTTTCGTCCGTCGTCGACTCGCCGAAGGTGTTGCGTACAGCGCGGCGGATCAGCTCGGAGCGGGACGCACCGGTCGCTCGCGCAACACGGTCGAGTAACTCAACCTCGTCTGCGCCCAGGTACACCTGTGTTCGGCCCATGACATCACTATACACCGTATGGTGTCCCCTCAGGCCGAGCCACAAGCAGCTCTGGGATCACGCATCCAGTTGGGACATGACCTGCTCGCTGAACCGGTAGATCTGCTCGATCTCATCGACCACCGGCCAGATGAATACCTGCTGTACGCCGGCATCACGGAATGCAAGGAGTTTGTCCACCACGACCTCGGCCGGGCCGAAGGCCAGTCGCTCACGGAGCTGTTCAGCGGGACGATGCATCACCGGTGCCAACCGCTGGTCGAGCACGTCGTCGGCCAGGCGGTCATCGATGTGAAACCACATCGTCGAAAGCCCGTTGGCGAAGGATGCTGGGTCGCGTCCGCGCTCGTCGAGCATTTGCTGCACCCGCTGCCAGGCGTCCCCGAACTGCCCCGGCGTGATGTTGTACGAGGACGCCAGCCAGCCGTCGCCCAGCCGTGCGGCGCGGCGCAGGCCCGCTTCGGACCCCCAGCTCCCGATCCAGATGGGCGGTCCCTCGGGCTGCGGCGAGACAGGCTCGAGCGGGCCGTCCATGGCGTAGAAGCGCCCGTCGAAGGACTTGCCCTGCAGCAGCGCACGCATCGCCACAACCACCTCGTCGAAGCGCAACCACCGTTCCTCGAACGGAACGCCTACGCTCGCGTAGTCGCGCTCGGACGAACCAGGGCCAAGTCCGGCCACGACGCGACCACCGGAGATGACATCCAGTGCGCCAAGCACCTTGGCCAGGGTGACCGGGCCGCGGACGACCGGGTTCGCCACCGTTGTGAACAGCCTCGCGTCGCCCGAACACGACACCACCGCAGCCAATGCGGTGGGACCGTCAAGCCATGGCACATCGAACACCATGTGATCATTGGCCGAGACAGCCTCGAACCCGAGCGCCACCGCCGTCTCGACATACTCCACCAGGTGCTCGATGGCAAACCGCTGGCCACCGAAGTCCATGACAGGCAGGTGGACACCGAACCTCACCTCGCCAGTCCACCAGATTGCATTCCCAGCACGCGCTCGGGAAGCGGTCAGACCCGCGCTGGCTCGGTCTCCTCACCAGGCTCGCTGATGTCCGCGAT
>CAWCED010000026.1:0-94146 GCA_963794465.1 uncultured Actinomycetota bacterium
TAATCGTGTTTGCTCTGGCCCGGGTCAAGCAGGACCTGCGGGACGAGCTGGCCGCTGCCGGATTAGTCGAGCGGGTCGGAGACGATCGCATCCTCCCGACGCTGCCGACGGCTGTGCAGGGATATGTCGACTGGTACACCGAACACCACGGCGAACCACCGGCCGGCATCGCCGGTACCCCCGCCGCCCCGAAGTAGACCACCCCGACGCATCGTGGAGCTTGTCAGGACCGGCCGGCAGCTGACCTGGTCGGACGGGCGCGGCGGCCCGGACGAGTACCCCGGCCACTCGCACTTGTCAGCGCAGGAGCGCGGCGTCGAGGAAGGCGATGACCTTAGCCTCCCACTGCTCCGGTTGCGTGCGCAGCGCTGCGGTGTGCCCGGTGTCGGGCACGACCCACAGTTCGACCGTGTCAGGGGAACCGGCCTGGATCCACCGGTCGGCGTCCTCCTCCGCGTTCCCCATGGCCGCACCGGCGGCAATGAGCAGGACGGGCGTCGGCGCCGCCTCGGCGACGGCGTCCCGCAGGCTTATTGGTGGCGAAGCATCGGTAAGCACGTCGGCGGTGCCGTAAAGGGTCGCGTCGATACCGCGCTGGATCCACCCGCGCCAATGCGTGGGGAGCCAGCCCTTGTCGGCGAAGCCGCGACCGGTGGCCCCCTCGCCAACGACGGCGTGGATACGCGTATCCGTCGCCGCAGCGCCCACGACCTGCTCGCCACCCATCGACATGCCGACGGCGCCGAGCCGCGCCGGGTCGACCTCGGGCCGGCTCTCCAGGTACGAGAGTGCTGCGGCGATGTCGAGGTCGCCGTACCAGCCGAAGTCCATGGCCGTTCCGTCGCTGCGCCCGTGTCCGCGGGCGTCGAACAGCAGCACGCCGTAACCGTTCTCGGCAAGAACGGCGGCCTGGTCCAGTACCGACGCGCGAGTCGACGATGCGCCGTGCAGCAGCACCACGGCCGCGCCATTGCCAGACGGCACATACCACCCGGACAGCGTCACGCCGTCCGTCGTGACGAACTCCGCGTTCACGAACTCCAAGCTGTGATCTGCAGGCGTCGCACCGCCTAGCGCCGGGCGCGGGACGTTCGTCGCATAGAGCGCGTTCGGCAGCGGGTACAGGACGAACAGCAGTAGGGCCAGGGCAGCGGGGACGGCCAGCAGCTTCCACCACTTCGGCAGGGCGCGCACGAGTGCCACCGCTCCCCAGCCCAGCAGCAGCAACCCGGTCGCCAGCGCAACCAGCCCGGCAATAGCGGTCAGGTCGACAGTGTCGTGGCTGACGCGCATGACGCCGGTGCCGACGCCGGCGACGGTGCCAACGAGCCCGAGCACCAGGGCGACCACGCCGCGAGTCACGCGTCCGCCGGCGGCGAGGAGCCACACCGCAGTGAGCGTCACACCGACGACCAGCACCACTCGCGCCACCTGCCAAGGCAGCGAACCGTCGGATCCGACGATCAGGGCCAGCGCGATTCCTTGAACGAGCGCTGCGGCACGCAGGACCGGGAGTGTCCACCGCCTCGGTCCTGGCCGGCCGGCTGCCCCGTCCGCACGATGTGCGGTGTGTTCACGGAATCGGGTCGACATCGAATGCGCCGATCAGTCCGGGCCTGGACGGGACTGCCGAGGAGCCGGGTCCACGGCCGCGTCGGCGAGCAACCGCAACAGGTCCGAGCCGACGGCTTCCGGACGGATGCGAGCCACAGCAGCCTCCTCGTCCATGCTGGGAGCGTGCCCGGTGCGGTCTGCCTCGCGGTAGAGGCTTTGGACCCGCCGCCGCCGGCCGAACAGGGCACGCCCGGACGCCTAACGCCGTGGACGGGTACCGGCAGATCATCGTCCCGGCGGAACGTTGCGGGTCAGATAGCTCAGCTGGCCGGTGAAGTAGGGCAGTGGACCATCCGGCAGCTGCCAGACGGCTTCGACCTGCCCGGGCAATGCCCGGCCGTGGATCAGTTCCCACCCGCGGACAGGTGTCCGCCACTCGGCCCGGACCATTCCTCCCGGCAGGTCCGCATATCGGTCGGTGGTGCGGAAGTCATAGGGCGCGCCGCGTTCGTCGACGAAGATCCGGGCGGTGACCGTGCGCCCGGCGTCGGTCAGGCTGACATCGAAGCTGCCATCGTCAATGCCGTCCCACGATGTCGCCAAGCCAAGCAGCATCGACGGCGCCATCAGGGCCGCGTCGTTGAGATAGGTCGTCAGCTCTCCGATGTCGAACTCGGAACCCTGTCCGTCGGCTACGACGAAGCGGTCCAGCAACTTGCCGATCATGCGCCCGTGTCCGTTCAGGTAGGTGTCGCTGCCGACCATGGGCACGATGCCGGCGAAGCGCAGCCGCATCACAAAGATGCGGGCGATGCCCAGACTGGTGTTGTACTGCCAGGCCTCGGCGGGCATCCAGCCCAGGCGCGGTCGCAGTCTGAACCGACCGACGAAGCGGGCCCGGAACGACCAGTCCCGCGGCTGGTCCACCACACCCATGAACCGCAGGTAACGCTGGACTACCTCCGGGAGTTTGGCGAGGTCGTCCTCGGTCACCGGCACCGGGTCTTCCGGACCCGCGGGCAGTTCGGCAGCCTCGACGGCCCTGACGAATCGCAGGTACAGGCCGTCTCGCTCGGGAGCAGTCATGTTCGCTCAGCGCGCTATGAAGCCGCCGTCGACGTATAGCTCGAGACCTGTGACGAAGGAGGCGTCGTCGCTGGCGAGGTACGCGACACCTGCAGCAACCTCCTGCGGCCGGCCGAGGCGACCCATCGGCGTCAACGAGATCATCACCTGCTCGAAGTCGGTGCCCTTCGCGACGTCGAGAATCGGGGTATCGATGAAACCGGGGTGCACAGAGTTGACCCGGATGCCCTTGTCCGCCCAGTGCAGCGCAGTGTTCTTGGTCAGCGTCCGGACCGCGCCCTTGGCCGCGTGATATGCCGGCGAAGTGCCGAAGCCGCCGCTGGTGCCGAAGATTGAGCTGATGTTGATCACCGATCCGTGCGGCGACGCGCTCAGCAGCTCGGCGGCCACCTTCATTCCGAGGAACACGCCGGTCTGGTCGATGGCGATGGTGCGCTCGTAGTCCTCCAGCGAGGTCTCTTCGATGCCAGCGAGATCGCCCATGCCGGCGTTGTTGACCAGGATGTCCAGACCACCGAACTCCGACGCCGCCGTGCCGACGGCTCGCTCCCACTCGTCCTGAGAGGCGACATCGTGATGAACGAAGACGGCCCGTCCTCCGGTCTCGACAATTCCCTTGGCAACCACCTGGCCAGGTTCGTCCTGGATGTCGGTGACCGCCACGGCGGCGCCCTCCTGTGCGAGCCGGACTGCAATCGCGTGCCCAATGCCGCTGGCCGCTCCGGTGACGAGCGCAATCCGCCCTTCTAGCCGCTGCATGATGGCCTCCTCGATGAATGCTCAGTGGATGTCAACATCGTCACAGGCTTCGACGGTCGTGCGGAGGGTCATTGGTCCTGCCTGAGCCGTGATGATCGTCGTGTGCTCTTTGGCGGGTGCGGGGGATCCAATACGACGGTCCTCACGACGCGGCACCGACTTCCCGGTGTCGGGGATCCAGCAATGCTGACGGAGTACTGGGCCGGCGGGACCTTCGGCCCTTCCGGGACCAGGGTTCCGTCTGGCGATCTAGGAGCATGAAGTCTGAACTTCATGTGCACGAATCCGGGCGCCTCGGATCGCAGGCCGTCGTCTTCCTCCACGGCACCGGTGCAAGCGCCGGCATGTGGGACGAGCACATGAGATGGTTCGCGGACTGCCATTGCCTGGCGCCAGATCTCCCCGGACATGGCACCAGCTGTCGGGTTCCGTGGATTTCGCGAATTGACACCACGGAGCAGGTCGCCCAGCTCATCGAGAGTCGTACGGCATCCCGCCGGGCCCATATCGTCGGCCTGTCGCTGGGCGGCTCGGTCGCTCACGGGCTGTTGGATCGACATTCAGACCTCCTCGACTGCGTTGTCACCGACGGATGTTCGGCGCTCCCCGCATGGTGGGTTGGGCCGATGAAGCTCGGTGTGGCAGCGGTGTCACCGTTCGTCCACCGCAGATTCATGATCGACATGTTCGCCCGCGGAGTGGGCGTTGACACCGCTGGCAGGGATCGCTTTGCAGCGGACATGCGAGCGGTATCCCCACGAGCCTTTCGGCGGGCCTTCGCCGACGCAAACGGTACGCGGATCACACAGCGCGAAGTCAGCGCCGAATGCCCCACGCTATTGGTGGCGGGCGAACGAGAGCCCAACAGCGTCCGCGCGTCGAACGCCGCGCTTGCCGACCTCATGCCGAACGCCGTGGCCAGGTTCGCCCCCGGTTACGGGCACGGCTGGCTCGCGAAATCACCCGAACTGCATTGCCGAATGGTCGAAGCGTGGATCAACGGGCAAGAACTTCCGACCGAGCTCTCCACGGAAACAACCCGATGGTCCCGCACTCAGGTGGCCCGTCTGTTGACAGGGAGGTGAGGGGACATGTGGCGGGTGCTCTTGATTGGCTTCTTGATTGCGCATGGGCTCGTCCACGTTGCGATTTGGACGCCGCGATACGACCCGGAAAAGGCGGCCTTCGACGCTTCACATTCCTGGCTGCTCGGCGATCAGCGGACGCTCGCAAGGATCCTGGCATTCTCCGCGGCCGGCATTCTGGTGCTGGCAGGCATCGCGTTGTGGGCGCATGGTGAGTGGTGGCGGCCGACTGCCGTCATCGGGCTGAGCGTGTCCACTGTCCTGCTGCTGTTGTACTTCATTGCTTGGTATCTCCCCATCTTGAGCGTCAATGCCGCCCTGATCGTGGGCATCGTGTGGTTCGACTGGCCGGCGGCGTCCACGGTCGGTGCGTAGCCGCCCCCGACGGAGCGCACGTTGGCTACGGCCGCGACGCTCGCACCAGCGTGTCGATCGCGTCGTGGAACCGGCCGTCGACATCGACTGGCCGGCGAACGCGCTCAGCTCGCTGGACAGTTACGCCGCGCAGTTCGGCCGTAATGCCGGCCGGTGTGTAGAGCAGGTTGGAATCCTGGGGTCCGCCCACGCCTTCGGTGAGGTTGGACAGGTCGTGACCGACGACCAGAATCTCGCCGCCCGATGCCAGTGCAGCGCAAGCCGCCAACAGTACGGCCGCCCGCTCCACAGCCGCGACATGAAAATACGCGAGCAGGACGAGCTGATAGGCGGCTGTTTCCGGCTGGTAGTCGAGCAGGTCGGCCAACACCCATTCGACGGTGACACCGCGTGCGGCAGCCAGCTGTCGAGCCTTCCGAAGGCCCATTGGGGAGAAGTCCACCGCCGTTACCTGCCAACCACGCTGGGCGAGCCACACCGCGTTCCTGCCTTCTCCGCACGCGAGGTCGAGCGCACGGCGCGGTGGCAGATCGGCAACTTCCTGGGCCACGAAGCGGTTCGGTTCCACGGTCCACAGGAATTCGCTGTCTGCGTATCGGCGATCCCATTCATCGCTCCGCACGACCAGCCTCCCAGGTGCCGCGTCTCGGACCAGCAGTCAAGCGGCACTGCGGTCCGCTGACCAGGGTCGCGGCAGATCAGTCCGGCTCGAATACGGGGCGGCGGGTCTCCCGAGCGCTGAAGTCGGCTCTCGTTCGGAACTTCCGATCCTGTTCTCGGGACCCTTGACCGTTCCTTCTGCTGGCGCGGCCGGTCAGCCTCAGGTTCGAGAGAACGGATCGAGGAGGTCAGCGTGCACGCCGGAGAGCTCATGACGCGGCAGATCGTGACCGTCGGCCGGGATGCCACCGTCAAAAGCCAACCTGCCCGCGTGGTCGGTGGTGGTGAACGGGTGAGGTCATCCTGACCGGACCGGACAGCGGTCATGACGGTCGGAGCGCGGAGATCCTGACCCGGACCATCGCAGGTGTCACTGCGGTTCGCGTAGTCATCAAACGGAGAGTGAATAGCGCGAATCCGCGTGATGCTGCCCGCGGTAGCCACGACCGAATGGTGCCGACTCAGAGCCCTCGGTTCATCGACTCCGAGGAGATCGGGTTACCCTGTGCCTGAGCGCGCCGCGCAGGCGGCCGACCGGAAGGAACCGCTCAACCCGTGAAGATCGTCTTTATCGTCCTGCTCGTCATCACCAGCCTGCTGTTGGTTCTGCTCATCCTCTTGCACAAGGGCAAGGGCGGCGGCCTGTCCGACATGTTCGGCGGCGGCATCTCGTCCTCCCTGGGTGGATCCTCTATAGCAGAGCGCAACCTCGACCGGATCACGATCGCTATCGGGATCCTGTGGGCAGCCAGCATCATCGGCCTCGGGCTGCTAGCCAAGGCCGCTGTCTGATCCATCCCCTGCCAGGACCGACACCAAGGGAGTCCCACTCGTGGCAAGTGGTAACGCGATCCGCGGCAGCCGTGTAGGCGCCGGGCCGATGGGCGAAGCCGAGCGGGGAGAGTCCGCCCCCCGGCAACGCATCGCCTTCTATTGCGTCCAGGGGCACGAGACCGAGCCCAGCTTCGCCGCGGATGCGGTGATTCCCGAGTACTGGGATTGCCCACGTTGTGGTTTGCCCGCCAGCCGTGACCCCGATAACCCACCGCCAGCGCCGCGCAACGAGCCGTACAAGACTCATCTCGCCTACGTCAAAGAGCGCCGCAGCGACGCCGATGGCGCAGCCATCTTGGAGGAGGCGCTCCAAGGGTTGCGTAGGCTGCGTCAGCCGTAGGTCAGGTCTCGGAACTCGCGTCGGCGGCAATCGCCTCCGGGTCGGCCTGCAGCTGCTTCCGCTCGAGCTTCTCGGCGTTCCGCATTGCCTGCTCGACACGCGCTCCGACGTCTTCGACACCGACGACGATCAGACCGGCCTGGCCGGCGTCGAGCTGCTCGCCGAGCTCCTTGAGGTCATGCCTGCTCATCCCGGCCGCAGCATGTCCGGCGAGTGCTCCGAGCAGGGCACCCCCAGCGGTCGTTCCTGCCAGCAGTCCTCCTCCGATCGCCGCAAACGGGAACAGCGCGACGACGAGTCCGGTCGCCAGCCCGACTCCACCGCCTAGCACGCCACCGACCCGGGTCGGCGTCTCGTGTTTCTTGGTGATCTTGACCTTGCCGTCGTCGCGGCGGGCGATCACCGCTGCGTCGTACGCGTCCAACAAGCCGGCCTCGACGTGCAGATCTTTGACGGCTTGATAGTCGGCCTCTGCGTCGTCGACGTTGCCGTACACCCCGACGAATACCACGAACGTGTCCACTGCCATGCCGCACCCCTTGGTTGATCACGTGATCGCCAAACCCTAGTGGACAGCACCCAGGATGATCGGAAACATGGGCAGTCGACCTGGTCGTACACGAGCCCGACGATCGGAGAACTGATGCCCAAGCAGTTCGGTGGGGAGATCAAGCTCGACATCCGGGACTCGACGCCGGATTTGGACGCGTTCCTGCCTGGCACCGACGACGCATGCGTTGACGTCGAGCGGCACCTGGCGGCTGCGCTCGCCCGCGATTAGGAGAGGTGAGCGCATGCCGGACAAGCCGAACATCCTCGTCATCTGGGGCGACGACATCGGCATCACGAACCTGAGCTGTTACAGCGACGGGCTGATGGGCTACCGGACGCCGAATATCGATCGGATCGCCGACGAGGGGATGCGGTTCACCGACTCCTACGGCGAGCAGTCGTGCACGGCCGGCCGCGCGTCGTTTCATCACCGGGCAGAGCGGATTCCGCACCGGCCTGACAAGGTCGGCATTCCCGCGGCGCCGGTCGGCCTCCAGGCCGAGGACCCGACCATCGCGGAACTGCTCAAGAACCACGGGTACGCCACCGGCCAGTTCGGCAAGAACCACCTGGGCGACCAGAACAAGTTCCTGCCGACGGTGCACGGCTTCGACGAGTTCTTCGGCAACCTGTACCACCTCAACGCCGAGGAAGAGCCGGAGATGCCCGACTACCCGCCGGAGGAGGACTTCCCGAAGTTCCGCGAGCGATTCGGCCCGCGAGGGGTCCTGCACTGCTGGGCCACCGACGAGGACGACGACACGGAGCAGCCGCGCTGGGGCCGGGTCGGCAGGCAGACGGATCGAGGACACCGGGCCCGCTGACCAAGAAGCGCATGGAGACCTGCGACGACGAGTTCGTCGGCGCCGCGAAGGACTGGATCAGGCGCCAGCACGAGGCGGGCACGCCGTGGTTCTGCTGGGTGAACACCACCCACATGCACCTGTTCACGCACCCGAAGCCGGAGAGCCTCGGCCAGGCCGGGCGGTGGCAGTCGCCCTACCACGACACCATGATCGACCACGACCGAAACGTGGGCGAGCTGCTCGACCTGCTGGACGAGCTGGGCATCGCGAACGACACGTTCGTCATGTACTCGACCGACAACGGTCCGCACATGAACACCTGGCCGGACGGCGCGATGACGCCGTTCCGCAGCGAGAAGAACACCAACTGGGAAGGCGCCTTCCGCGTGCCGCTTGCGGTGCGCTGGCCCGGCAAGATCCCGGCCGGCGTGGTGTCCAACGAGATCGTCCAGCACCACGACTGGCTGCCGACGTTCCTCGCCATGGCCGGCGAGCCGGACGTCGAAGGAGAAGCTCTCGAAGGCCACGAGGCGGCGGGCAAGACGTTCAAGGTCCACATCGACGGCTACAACCTGCTGCCGTACCTGACCGGCCAGGAGGAGAAGAGCCCGCGCCAGGGCTTCATCTACTTCAACGACGACGGCGACCTGGTCGCGCTGCGCTTCGACAACTGGAAGGTCGTGTTCATGGAGCAGCGTGCTCCAGGGACGCTGCGGGTCTGGGCGGAGCCGTTCGTCGCCGCTGCGCGTGCCCAAGCTCTTCAACCTGCGCACCGACCCGTTCGAGCGCGCCGACATCACGTCGAACACCTACTACGACTGGTTCCTCGACCACGGCTACATCGTCTTCGCGGCGCAGGCGATCGTGGCCGAGTTCCTGGCGACGTTCAAGGAGTTCCCGCCGCGCCAGAAGGCGGCGAGCTTCACCATCGACCAGGCGATGGAGAAGATGAGCGACGCCGTCATGTCGGCGCGGGACACTGAGCACTGACGGTCGAGACGGCGGACGTGCACCGCGGCACCAGCGGACGGCATGCGCGTGGATCCCCAGCGGGACCTTCTCGATGGGCTCAGCCGACTTCTACCCCGAGGAGCGGCCGGTCCATCAGGTCGCGGTGGACGGCTTCTGGATGGACGAGCACCCTGTACCGGCGGCGCAGTTCCGGCGGTTCGTGCGCGAGACGAAGTACGTGACCGTCGCGGAGCGCCCGCTGGATCCCGCGCAGTACCCCGACGCCGATCCGGACCTGCTCGTACCTGGCTCGCTGGTGTTCCGCAAGACCCGAGGCCCGGTGAACCTCGACGACTACCGGAACTGGTGGGAGTACGTACCCGACGCGTCGTGGCGGCACCCCGGCGGGCCGGGAACGACGATCAACGGCCGCGACCATCACCCGGTCGTGCAGATCGCCTATGAGGATGCCGAGGCGTACGCGGCCTGGGTGGGCAAGGAATTGCCTACCGAGCCGAGTGGGAGTTCGCGGCGCGTGGCGGGCTCGACGGCGCGGTCTTCGCCTGGGGCGACGAGCATTCCCGGGCGGAAAGGCGATGGCGAACACCTGGCAGGGGGAGTTCCCCTGGCAGAACCTGAAGGTCGACGGCTTCGAGGGCACGTCACCGGTGGGCAGCTTCCCACCGAACGGCTACGGCCTCTACGACATGGCCGGCAACGTCTGGGAGTGGACCTCGGACTGGTACACGCCGCGGCATCCGCGATGAAGCGCCGCAGCCCGTGCTGCGTCCCGAGCAACCCGCGCGTGACGCTCACCCGACGCACAGCTACGACCCCGGCCAGCCCGGTGAGCACATCCCGCGCAGGGTGATCAAGGGCGGGTCGCACCTCTGCGCGCCGAACTACTGCCTGCGCTACCGCCCGGCAGCGCGGCAACCGCAGATGATCGACACGTCGATGGCTCATCTCGGTTTCCGGTGCGTCGTACGGCAAAGAGCCAGCGGTTGAGATCCGCCGTGACCGGCAGCCCCAGGCCCGGCCTGCCGATCGCGCCGTGGCTGCGGGTGCGTGGTCATTCCGCAGGCGATGGCCTATGCGACGGTCGCAAACCTGCCGGTGCAGGTCGGGCTGTACACCACCGGTCCGGTCGATGGCCGAGCCCAACCAGGAGATGGTGAGGCACATGAGTAACGAGCAGTTGCTGGCGTCGTGGAACGACACACCGACCCGCGCAGGCGATCACCGAGTTCGTCAGGCGGGTGACGAGCACCGGTCCTGACTTCGTTCCGCCCGAGGAGCGGATCGCCACCTTCGACAACGACGGCACACTGTGGTGCGAGAAGCCGATGCCGATCGAGCTCGCCTTCATCCTCAAGCGGCTGGCGGAGATGGCGGAGCAGGACGAGTCGTTGCGGTCCCGTCAGCCCTGGAAGGCGGCCTACGGGAAGGACTACGGCTGGCTGGGCGACGTCATCACCAAGCACTACGCAGGTGACGACAGCGACGTCAAGGTGTTGATGGGCGGGATCCTCGCCGCGTTCGCCGGGATGACTGTCGACGATTACGAGGACTCCGCGGGGAGCTTCGTCCGCGAGGGTGAACATCCGACCCTGGGTCGCCGGTTCGGGGAGTGCGCCTATCGCCCGATGATTTGAGTTGCTGCGCTACCTGGAGGCCAACGGGTTCACCGCGTACATCGCCTCGGGCGGGGATCGCGACTTCATGCGGCCCATCGCCGGGGAGATCTACGGATCCCACCGGAGCGCGTGATCGGCAGCTCCAACGCGCTGCGCTACGACGAGGACGCCGGTACGCTCGCCTACCTGGCCCAGCCGGACGTGTTCGACGACGGGCCGACGAAGCCGGTACGGATCTGGAGCAGCATCGGGCGTCGGCCGATCCTCGCGGGCGGCAATTCCAACGGTGACGTGCCGATGCTGCAGTTCGCCCGCAGGTCGGGCACAGGTCTGGCGCTGCTCGTCAACCACGACGACGCCGATCGCGAGTTCGACTACACCGCTGGCGCCGAACGTGCGCTCGAGCAGGCCACCGCCGAGGGGTGGACGGTGATCAGCGTCAAGAACGACTGGTCGACCGTGTTCACCGACGCGCAGCCGTCGTAGCGCCGCGCCGGCATGGTTGCTGGGCTCGCTCCGGGGCTACCGGAGGGCATGGCTGCGTGACGACGTGGTCGCCGGTCTGACTGTGTGGGCGCCGAGACCACCCCGACGATCGACACCACGGCTGCCGACATGCTCCGCATCCTCGGCGCGAGCTCGACGGGCGCGACGTCCGGCTGTGCGTTGTCGGCGACATCGGCCAGGTTCGGGACGTCCTTCGCGAAGGAGGAGCTGACGCGGCGCTGACCGTTTTCCCCACCATCGACGCGGCGATTCGCGCGGCGCAGTCAGGGTGACGCGATCCGCTCCAGGCCGCGGGGGAGGGCCGATGCGGCGGCCCGATCGAGGAGCCACAAGGTCCGATGCCTGCCTCGTGCACCGGCGGCGGGGACCTGAACCTCGCCGGCACCGGACAACGCCATCCGAACCGCAGCTGCTTTCTCGTCGCCCGCGGCGACCAACCAGACCTCCTGGGCGGAACGGATTGCCGGCAGGGTGAGCGTCAGCCGGATGGGCGGCGGTTTGGGCGCTCCGTGGACCGCGACGACCGGCCGGTTCTCGTACAACGCGGGCTGATCCGGGAACAGCGACGCGATGTGCGCGTCCGGGCCCACACCGAGAAGCAGCACGTCAAAGGCGGGTACCCGGGAATGATTCTCCGGATGGGCCCACGCGGCGAGCGTCGCCCGGTAGAGATCGGCTGCGGCCTCTGGATCTCCGCGGACGTCCTCCGCGTCCGACACCGGCATCGGGTGGACTCGGTCGATGCGGACGGGTACCTGGTCGAGAAGCGCCGCCCGCGCCTGCGTCTCGTTGCGCTCGGCGTGGCCACTCGGGAGAAAGCGCTCGTCGCCCCACCACACCTCGAGTCGCCCCCAGTCGACGGCCGACCGGGCTGGGGACCGGGCGATCGCCGCCAAGCTGGCAGTTCCCACTCCACCGCCGGTCAGGACCACGGATGCTTCGCCGCGGGCTGCCTGCACGTCGGCGATGCGGGTGATCAGCCGGGCTGCTACGGCCTCGGCGAGCACGTCGGCATCGTGATGCACCACGACGAGCGGGGTGGTCATCGAGCAGAGACCTTTTGCGGTTCGCCGTGGACGCGCGTGACTTTGCCCTTGTCGCGCAGCCGGGCCAGCCCCTCGGTGAGCACTGCGTGGTAAATCTCGTCGGGGTCGAGCCGACGAAGCTCCTCGGCAAGGCAGTCCCGGTCCAACCGCTTGGGCAACGCCACTCGCCGCTCATGGCGGCCCGGGACGGACAACGTCGCATTGTCATCGCCGGGCCGGTCCAGCTCCAACGGCCCAGACCTCCGGTCGAGTCGGACGTTGACCACGCCGTCCACCCCGCTCGCCTTGGCGCGGGTGACCGGTACGCGCAACGTGAGGGCGAGCCAAGCGGCAAGCACGTCGGCGCTTGGGCTCTCTGAGGCGCCGGTGACCCGGGCCGCAGTGACGCGTTCGAAAGGCGGCTGATCCAAGGCAGCAGCCAGCAATGCTCGCCACCCGGTAATCCGGGTCCAGGACAAGTCGGTGTCGCCCGGCTGGTAGGTCTCGGCTCTTGCGGCCAGCGCTGCGGCTGGCCGCTTGGACGCCGCCGCATCGGTGATGCGACGGTTCGCGAGCCGCCCAACCGGATCGTCGGCGGGAACCTCTGGCGCTGCGCCCGGCCACCAGGCGACCACCGGCGCGTCTGGAAGCAGGAGTGGCACGACGACGGACTCCGGATGGTTGGTGAGCGCTCCAAAGGTCCGCAGCACGATGACCTCACCGGCACCCGCGTCGCCGCCAACCCGGATCTGAGCGTCCAGACGAGCCGCTCCGCGAGCCGTCTCCTGAGCAACGACGAGAACCCGGCAGGGGTGCTCGTGGCTGGCATGGTTCGCGGACTCGATTGCCGGCTCGGCGTTGGCCTCGTCGACTACGAGGACCAGCGTCAGCACCCGGCCCAGCGCTACGGCGCCGTACGTCTCGCGCAGGTCTACCATCCGCTTGGCGATCTTGTGCGCCGTGGTCGACGGCATGTCGATGATCAACGTGGCCCCTCCTGTGTCAGCCAACTCGGTAGCACGGGTGCCGGGAGGGTTCACGTGCCCTGCCGGCTAGCAGGCCCCGTCGGCGATCGCCTACGTCGGCACGTCGGCGTGGTCGGCGACGCCGTGCTGCCCGGCGGTCCGCGCGCAGTTCGCGCAGCAATAGATCATGGTCCCTACCTCGACGCCGTGGCCGATGATCCGGCAACCGCAGTGCGCGCACTCGGGGGCGCACTTGTGGATGGCACATTCGAAGCTGTCGAACGTGTAATCCACCCCGTCAGCGGTTCGTAGCGTGAAGGCGCGGTCGTACTCGTTGCCACACACGTCGCATCGGTTCACGACACCCTCCTCGGTAGCCCTATGTCGACGACACGTCGATGATCACGGCCGCCGCCAGACCCTGCCGTCCCGGGCCAGCATCTCCGTGGCGCACGCAGGTCCCCACGACCCGGATTTGTACGGCTCGGGTTTGCCGTATCGGGCCCAGTACCGCTCGATCGGGTCGAGGATCTGCCAGGACAACTCGACCTCCTCGTGCCGGGGGAACAGCGGAGGATCGCCGAGCAGCACGTCGAGGATGAGCCGTTCGTACGCCTCCGGGCTGTCCTCGGTGAACGAGTGGCCGTAGCCGAAGTCCATCGTGACGTCGCGTACTTCCATGGCGGTGCCCGGCACCTTGGATCCGAACCGCATGGTCACGCCCTCGTCCGGCTGAACGCGAACCACGAGTGCGTTCTCGCCGAGCTCCTCGGTCGCCGTCGATTCGAACGGCAGGTGCGGCGCGCGCTCGAAGACGACGGCCACCTCGGTGACCCGACGTCCCAGCCGCTTGCCAGTTCGCAGGTAGAACGGGACACCCGCCCAGCGCCGGGTGTCGATGTCAAGGCGGATCGCGGCGTAGGTCTCCGTGTGGGAGTCAGCCGGAATGCCTTCCTCCTGGAGATATCCGGGGACCTTGACGCCGCCCGCCCAGCCTTCCGCGTACTGGCCGCGCGCCGTGTGCCTGGCCAGATCCGGTGGCAGCCGGACCGCGGAGAGCACCTTCTCTTTCTCCGCCCGCAGGTCACTCGCGTCGAAGGAGACCGGCTCCTCCATGCCGACCAGTGCAAGGAGCTGGAGCAGGTGATTCTGGATGACGTCGCGGGCCGCCCCGATTCCGTCGTAGTACCCCGCTCGGCTCTCGATGCCGACGTCTTCTGCCATCGTGATTTGCACGTGGTCGACGAAGTGCGCGTTCCAAATCGGCTCGAAGAGCTGGTTTGCGAACCGCAGCGCCATGATGTTCTGGACGGTCTCCTTGCCGAGGTAGTGGTCGATGCGGAAAATCGAATCCGGCGGAAAGATGGCCTCGACGGTGTTGTTGAGATCGCGAGCGCTGGCCAGGTCATGGCCAAATGGCTTCTCGATGATGACCCGCCGCCACTGATCGGGATCATCGGGCTCGGCCAGGCCTGAGCGGGCCAGCTGCTTGCACACCACGCCGAAGAACTTCGGCGGGATGGACAAGTAGAACGCATAGTTGCCACCAGTGCCCTGCTGCTCGTCCAGGGCGTGCACTGTCTCCGCCAGCCGGTCGAACGCGTTGTCGTCGGAGAATTCACCGGGTACGAACCGAAAGCCCTGGGCGAGCTGCCGCCACGTGGCCTCCCTGAACGGTGTCCGCGCATACTGCCGGACGGCATCGTGGACTACCTTGCCGAAGTCCTGGTCGGCCCAGTCGCGGCGGGCGAAGCCGACGAGGGAGAACCCGGGCGGCAGCAGACCGCGGTTGGCCAGGTCGTAGACCGCTGGCATGAGTTTCTTGCGCGCGAGGTCGCCCGTGACACCGAAGATCACCAGGCTGCAGGGGCCGGCGATGCGGGGCAGTCGCTTGTCGCGAGGATCCCGCAGCGGGTTCTTCGGGCGACTGTCCGCCCTCACCGCAGCACCTCGAGCAGGCGGGACAGGCCCGCGGCCCGGTCGGTCAGGTGCAGGCGCAGGACGGGACGGTTCTGGTCGGCCAGGACCTGCGCGTCACCAGCGGCTTGCGCGGTGATCAGCTCACCGAACGTGAACGGCCGGCCAGGCACGGCAAGATCGTCTTCGATGGCACATGTCACCTGCAGGAACACCCCGGTCGGTGGTCCACCCTTGTGGATACTGGCCGGTCGAGTGCAGGAATCGTGGTCCCCACCCGAAGGTCACCGGCCGCTCGGTGCGCATCGCCAGCGGCCGCCGGACGTCGGCGAGTGCCGCGTCGGCGCCCTCGCGGTCCAGATACGCCATGACCGCCGAGATAGCCGTTGGCGGGTAGCCGGGCCAGCAATGCCGTCACGGCGTCGGCGAGCGAGTCGAGCACCAGTCGAGCAGCTCGGAGTCGCGCGCGCACCTCGACCGACTCCGTCGCGAACGCGGCTGGTTCTGGCTCGGGCCGCCCGTCGAGCAGGCCGCGCGCCGCCTTCTTCGCGCTCTCGACGTCGGGCTGGTCGAACGGGTTGATGCCGATCACCCGGCCGGCCACCGCGGTGGCGTACTCCCAGAGCAGGAACTGGGCGCCGAGCGGCCCGCTGACACTGACGCCGCCGTCGGGCGGCAGCCGGGCCAAGTACGGCCGGCAGCACGTCTGGTGCCGGCCACCGGAGCTCCGGGTCGTCGATTCCCGCGAGCGCGATCGGCAGGATGCCGGTGCCGTCCTTGCCGGTCGACTCGGCGATCAGCTGCTCGGCCCAGTCGGCGAAGCCGACGATGCCCGGAGCCGGCGTCGGCGATGGCCACCTTGTCCCGTCCGGCTGCGCACGCCGCCGCCCAGCGCTGCGCCGAGCACGAGCGCCGGGTTGCCGGGGTCGTCAGCGGCCAGCGTCGGTGCGGCCGCCGCTGCCTCGTCGAGCAGCGCCGGAAACGTCGACGCCGGCCAGCGCAGACGGCACCAGCCCGAAGGCCGTCAGCGCGCGAGTAGCGTCCGCCGACGCTCGGATCGGCCAGGAACACCCGCCGGTAACCCGAGGCCGCGGCGAGCTCGGCGAGACCCGAGCCTGGGTCGGTGACGGCCACCATCCGTGACCCGGGCTCGATCCCGGCCGCGTCGAATGCGGCCTCGAACGCGCGGCGCTGGCTGTCGGTCTCGACCGTCGATCCGGACTTGCTGGACACCACGACGACGGTGCGGTCGAGCCGGTCCGCGATCGCGGCCGTGATCCGCGCCGGGATCGGTGGTGTCGAGGACTGTCAGCTCGACGCCCGCAGTGCGGGTGATGACCTCTGGAGCGAGCGACGACCCGCCCATGCCGCAGAGCACGATCCGGTCGAGCCCCTCGGCGCGCAGGTCAGCCTGCAGAGCCTCGATCTCGGCGAGCAGGGGCCGCGACGTCTCGTGCAGACGCACCCAGCCGAGCCGGACCGCGGCCTCTTCCTGTGCGGCCGGCCCCCACAAGCTCGCATCGGCGGCGGCCAGTCGTGATGCGACCTGGTCCGTCACCAGTGTGCTGATGACGGCCTGGTCGGTGACCCGGGACGATACTGCGAGGTCGGCTCATCAGCGACCGGCCTGCAGGCTCGCCTCGACGGTGCCGTACAGGTCGGCCCAGCTCGTCTCGAACTTCTCGACTCCCTCCTCCTCCAGGACGCGGCCGACATCGGCCAGGTCGACGCCGACGCGCTCGAGCTGGTCGAAGAGTGCGCTGGCCTGCTCGTAGGTGCCGCGGACGGTGTCGCCGCGGATCTCGCCGTGGTCGGCCACGGCCTCCAGCGTGGCCTCGGGCATCGTGTTGACGGTGTCGGGCGCGACCAGCTCGGTGACGTAGAGGGTGTCGGGGTAGTCGGGGTTCTTCGTGCCGGTCGACGCCCAGAGCGGCCGCTGTCGCGTGGCGCCGGCCTGCTCCAACTGCTGCCACCGCGACGAGGAGATGAACTTGCTCGTATGCCTGGTAGGCCAACCGCGCGTTGGCGACCGCCGCCTTGCCGCGCAGCGCCAGCGCCTCTTCGGTGCCGATCGAGTCGAGCCGCTTGTCGATCTCGGTGTCCACCCTGCTGACGAAGAACGACGCCACCGACCTGATGCCGGAGAGCGACCCGCCCGCGTCGAGCCGCTGCTCCAGACCCGATGCGTAAGCGTCCATGACCCCGCCGTAGCGCTCGACGGTGAAGATCAGCGTGACATTGATGCTGATCCCGTCCGCGATCGCGGCGGTGATCGCCGGCAAACCGGCGACCGTGGCGGGGATCTTGATGAACAGGTTGGGCCGATCGACCTCCTCCCACAGGTCGTGCGCCTGGTCGATCGTCTCCTGGGTCTCGTGGGCCAACCGTGGGTCGACCTCGAGCGAGACGCGACCGTCGAGCCCGCCCGTACGCTCGGCCACCGGCGCGAGCAGGTCACATGCCGTGCGGACGTCGTCGGTGGTCATGTCGTGGATGGCGGTCTCGGCGTCCGAGCCCTGCTCGGCGTGCATCCGCAACTGGTCGTCGTATGCGCTGCTCTTCGTGATCGCGGTCTGGAAGATGGTCGGGTTGCTCGTCACCCCGACGACGTAGCACGTGTCGACCAGCGCCTGCAGCGCGCCGGTCTCGAGCCGGTCGCGAGACAGGTCGTCGAGCCAGATCGCGACACCCTGATCGGTGAGCTGTCGCAGCCGGTCGGTCTCGCGGATCGTGGGTGTCTTCGTCATAGCTGTCCTCCGTAGGTCGGTGGACGGTTACCCCGTCGCAGCAGCGATGGATTCCCTGGCGGCCTGGGCGACGGCCTCCGCGGTGAAGCCGAACTCACGGAAGAGCGTCTCGTAGTCCGCCGAAGCCCCGAAGTGCTCGATGCTGATCGAGCGGCCAGCGTCGCCGACCAACTCCCGCCAGCCCTGCGCGACCGCTGCTTCGACCGATACTCGCGCCCGCACCGCCGGCGGCAGCACGTCGTCTTGGTACGCCTGGTCCTCTCGTCGGAACCATTCTTTGCACGGCATCGACACCACTCGGGCTCGGATGCCGTCGTTCGCCAGCAGGTCGCGTGCTGTGACAGCGAGCTGCACCTCCGAGCCGGTCCCGATGAGCACCACGTCGGGAGGGCTGTCCTCGGCGGAGTCCAGGAGAACGTACGCGCCGCGCGCCACGCCATCGGCGGATGCGAAGCCGTCGGTTCCGCGGGGGAAGGTCGGGACGTTCTGCCGGGTCAGGCAGATGCCCGCCGGTCGGGGCTGGGTCGCATGGTGCTCCAGGACCGTGCGCCAGGCGACCGCAGTCTCGTTGGCATCCGCGGGGCGGACCACGTCCAGACCAGGGATCGCGCGAAGTGCGGCCAGATGCTCCACCGGTTGATGGGTCGGCCCGTCCTCGCCCAGCCCAACCGAGTCGTGGGTCCACACGTAGGTGACCGGCAGCCCCATCAGGGCCGCCAGACGCACCGCCGGGCGCATGTAGTCGCTGAATACCAGGAAAGTCCCGCCGTATGGGCGGGTGAGCCCGTGCAGCGCGATGCCGTTGAGGATCGAGGCCATCCCGTGCTCGCGGATCCCGAAGTGCAGCACGCGGCCGTACCAGTCGCCCTCGTACTCCTTGCTCGACCGGTCCGGTGGCAGGAAGGACAGCTCTCCGTCAGGAGTGGTGTTGTTGCTGCCTGCCAGGTCAGCCGATCCGCCCCACAGCTCTGGCAATACCGGTGCCAGAGCGGTGAGCACTTCGCCGGACGCTTTGCGCGTGGCGACGTCCTTGCCGGGCACGAATGCCGGCAGCGCATCGGTCCAACCGGCGGGAAGTGTCGACCTCGACAGTCGGTCGAGTAGCACTGAACCCTCTGGGTTAGCGGTCTGCCAGGCGGCGAACGGCTCGTTCCAGGCCTTGTGCAGCGCAGCTCCACGGTCGCGCACGGCAAGTGCGTGCTCGCGTACATCGTCAGCGACGACGAACGTCTGCTCGGGGTCGAAATCGAGCAGCTTCTTGGTGGCCGCTACCTCTTCGGCTCCGAGTGCCGAGCCGTGCGCGGGGCCGGTGTTCTGCTTGGTTGGCGCTGGCCAGCCGATGATCGTCCGCAACGCGATGAACGAGGGCCGGTCTGCTTCCTCGCGCGCAGCCCGCAACGCGGCGTAGAGCGCCTCGACGTCCTCGTGGTAGGGGCCGTCCCCGCGTTCGCCGCCTACCCAGTCGACGATCTGAACGTGCCAGCCGTAAGCCTCGTATCGTGCCGGGACATCCTCGGAGAAGGCGATCTGGGTGTCGTCCTCGATGGAGATCTGGTTGTCGTCCCAGATGAGCACAAGATTGCCAAGCCGCTGGGTGCCCGCGAGCGAGGATGTTTCTCCCGACACGCCTTCTTGCAGGTCTCCATCGGAAGCAATGCACCAGATCGTGTGGTCGAACACGCTCTCGCCGACCGGAGTGTCCGGATCGAGCAGGCCCCGCGTGCGGCGGGCAGCCATCGCCATCCCGACCGCGTTGCCGACGCCCTGGCCGAGCGGCCCGGTCGTCGTCTCGACTCCGGGCGTGTGATGGACCTCTGGGTGCCCGGGCGTGATGGAGCCCCAGGTACGCAGGGCGGCGAGGTCGTCGAGGGACATCGGGTAGCCGGACAGGTAGAGCTGGATGTACAGCGTCAGGCTGGAGTGGCCGGCGGAGAGGACGAAGCGGTCGCGACCGAGCCAGGCGGGATCCTGTGGGTCGTGCCGGAGCAAGCGTTGAAAGAGCAGGTAGGCAGCCGGCGCCAGGCTCATTGCCGTGCCGGGGTGCCCGTTGCCAACCTTTTCGACGGCGTCCATGGCGAGAACCCGGATGGTGTCCACGGCCCGCTGGTCGAGATCTGTCCACTCCAGAGTGCTCTGCTCGGTCACCGTGATCGGGCTCCTCTCGGGCGTCGACCGGGGACGGATGGCCGTGAGCACGGCCCGGATGGAGCCTACCCACCAGCGAACGGGCCACGCGTCCTTGGTGCGTTCGGGCAGCCAGGTATCGCTAGACTCGCGTCGTCCCGGGCTGGGTTGTCGGGGCCGGCCATTCGCGGCACGAGAGAGGTAGGTCGTGACGACCGTCGAGCCGCACCGTCCGGTGGACGTGCGATCTCGGCCGAGTTCGTGGCGTGGGCTCGCCGCTGCGTACGTCTCGTTGATGAAGCTGCGGGTCGTCGAACTGTTGTTGGTGACGACTCTTCCCGCGATGGTTCTCGCCGAGCGGGGAGTGCCGCCGATCGGCCTGGTCGTGGTGACGCTGCTTGCCGGGACGCTGGCAGCTGGCAGTGCACATGCGTTCAACCAGGTGCTCGAGCGCGACATCGATGCCGTCATGCGGCGCACCCAACGGCGGCCAGTCCCGTCGGCGGTGGTCTCGCCGGTGGCCGCAGCTGTCTTCGCCGGGGTTCTGCTGACCGCCGCGGTGCTGCTCATGCTGGTCTTCGTCAATCCGCTTGCGGCGGCATTGACCGCCGCGGCGAATGTCTTCTATGTCGTCGTCTACACGCTGCTGTTGAAGCGAAGGACGTCGCAGAACATCGTCTGGGGCGGGATAGCCGGCTGCCTGCCGACCATGATCGGCTGGACCGCAGTCACCGGGAGCCTGGCTGTACAGCCGGTGCTGCTGTTCCTGGTCGTGTTCTTCTGGACGCCGCCGCACTACTGGCCGCTGGCCATGCGTTTCCGCGACGACTATGCGCGGGCGGGCGTTCCGATGCTGCCTGTCGTCGCACCGCCCGCGACCGTTGCCCGTCAGATCCTCGCCTACTCGTGGGCCATGGTCGTGACCACGCTGGTGCTCTGGCAAGTGGCCGATCTCGGCTGGCTCTACCTGATCGTGGCCGTGCTCGCAGGCGTGTGGTTCCTCGCCGAGGCCCATCGTTTGTACCGGCGAGCGAAACCCGACGCCAGTGGCTCGGCACTTCGGGCGATGCGGCTGTTCCACGGCTCGATCACCTACCTCACGGTGGTGTTCGGCGCCGTGGCGCTCGATGTTCTCATCGTCACCTGATCGCGCTGGCGGGTCCATCGATCATTGGCGCGATCGACTCGCCGGTTCTCAACCCGTCGGCGGTTAGGCTCCGGCACGTGCGTGACCGTCTGCTGGGACTCGCCGGTGTCGCAATCGTCGGCGGCGCGACGCTCTGGGCAGCTGCAGGCGGAGCAGCGGCGCCCGTGGGCACGCTGGTCGTCATCGGCGTGGTGTTCGCACTGGCCGACGCCGCAATCTGGCGTGCGGCAGACGACGGTGCCGATCTCGACGTCCCGGCCGGGCGGCGGCTGCCGCCTCGATCGAGCGGGGTGCTCGTCGTGGCGGCAGCAGGGTTGGGGGTCGTCGCCGCCCTCGTGGCAAGAGCTGTGCCGGTCGCAGTTGCAGCAGGGCTGGTCGGTGCCGCAGCGTTGCTCGGCATGGTACGACCGCGCAGCGGCGCGGTGCTTCCAGCGGGCACCGTCAGCACTGCCCGCCGGCTGCGGGCGTTCGTCCGCGCACACGGCGTCGAGGAAGGTCAGCCGGCAGAGGGATACCTCACGACTGTGGGGGAGCCGGGTGCTCGGTTGCTGGTGGTAGCACCCGATGGCACATGGGCCGATGCGATGCTGGGTGAAGACGTTGACGCAGTGACCCACTTGGCCCGGATCACCCTGCGCGAGCCTGGTGACCTGGCCACTGGTCAGCGATTGCGGATCGGGCCAGGGCTATGGGCGCGGATGACGGATTCGTGGTGACGGCACCGGCTCGGGCAACCACCTGGACGCGAGGAACGCATCGACGGCAGCGGCAACCAGCAAAGCGGCGCCGAGCATGTGTAGTCCCACCAGAGACCACCGGCAGGTCCAGCAGGTATTGGACGACGCCTATGGCGCCCTGACCCAACTCGACCCCGATCAGGATCGCTGCTGAACGGGCGGCGCGACCCGGAGACCCGATCGCACGAGCTGCGCAGTACAGGCCAACGGACAAACCCAACAGCAATGTCACCGCGTGGACGTGCAACTGGGCAATGGACTCCAGATCCAGGCCGGTCCGCGGCGCTTCGGGGTCGCCGGCGTGTGGACCCGTTCCCGTCACAACGGTGCCCAGGTAGACGGCGCCAAAGGCGGCGACGAGCGTCGTGGCCGCCAGCCGGTACAGCCACGGAGACCTGATCTCGGCCGGTTCGGTTCCTGCCGGCCGCTGCGCTCGGCGGACCAGGATCGTGGCGACCGCAACCAGCGCCGCCGAGCACATGAAGTGCAGCATCACGACCCACGGGTTGAGCGTTGTCCGGACGGTCGCCATGCCGATCAGGGCTTGGGCTGGGATACCAAGCAGCAGCACGACGGCCGGAACCAGGAGGTCGCGGCGCGGATGATCTGAGCGCAGCGTCCGGGCAATCGCGAGCAGCATGGCCAGCGCGATCGCACCGAGGACGAATGTGAGCAGCCGGTTGCCGAACTCGATCACGCCGTGGATGCCCATTTCCGGCGTCGGGACCAGGGAGTCGTCGGTGCAGTCGGGCACCTCGGGACAGCCCAAGCCAGAGCCGGTGAGCCGGACGGCGCCGCCGGTTACAACGATGCCGATCTGCGAGATCAGCGACGCGATCGCGAGCCAGCGCAGGGTGCGATCGGCCGGGACCGGCACCCGGTCCCACATCCCTCGGGTGCCCCTGGCCCGCGTCTCGGCAACGGCCACGCCGTCATCCTAGAGTTGACCACGTGCTGATCAGGCGGCGGACGCAGCGACCGCGCGGCGCGTGATTTGCACCACTGGCCGGTCGCCTTGAGCATGGAACAGAAATAGAGCACGATGGTGTTGTGAAAAACGTGCGGGACGTGACTGGAGGCCGGCCACCGGGTCAGGTCACCGATGACCTGCACGCGGGTACCCGGGCCCGGGTTGCTCGGTCGATTCTCGAGAACGGGCCATCCACCGCCGCCACGCTGGGGGCGCGGCTCGGGCTCACCCCGCAGCCGTGCGCAGGCACCTGGACACGCTGCAGGCCGACGGCATGATCGAGGGCAGGCAAGCACGAGTCAGGGGGCATCGCGGGCGGGGACGCCCAGCCAAAGTCTTCGTCGTCACAACGGCCGGCCGCGATGCCTTCGAGCAAGCCTACGACGATCTTGCCGTCGGGGCGTTGCGGTTCGTGGCCGATACCGGGGGAGACCAGATGGTCGCTCAGTTCGCCCGGCGGCGGGTCGCCGAGCTGGAGGAGCGCTACCGGCCCACGGTCGCGGCGGCTGCCGACCAAGAGGCCAAGTCTCGAGCGCTGGCCCTGTCCCTGTCAGCCGACGGCTACGCCGCGTCGGTGGAGGCGGCACCGACCGGATCCGGCGAACAGCTGTGCCAGCACCACTGCCCGGTGGCGCATGTCGCCGAGCAGTTCCCGCAACTGTGTGAGGCCGAGACGGAGGCGTTCGCGCGGCTGCTGGGTACGCACGTCCAACGCCTTGCGACCATCGCCCACGGCGATGGCATCTGCACGACGCACATCCCGCGCCTCCGGCCAGGAGAACTGTCAGAGCGCGTTGACATGATGTCCCGCGAGCACACCCCTGAGGAGATCGCTCGATGACCACGACCGCTCATCCCGAGCTCGAAGGTCTGGGCCGCTACAAGTTCGGCTGGGCCGACTCGGACGCCGCCGGCGCTCTCGCGCGCCGCGGACTGTCCGAGGACGTCGTCCGCGAGATCTCGGCGCTGAAGGACGAGCCGGAGTGGATGCTCGAGCTGCGCCTCAAGGGGCTGCACCTGTTCGAGAAGAAGCCGATGCCCACCTGGGGCGCCGACCTGTCGGCCATCGACTTCGACAACATCAAGTACTTCGTCCGTTCCACGGAGAAGCAGGCGGCGAGCTGGGACGACCTGCCGGCGGACATCAAGAACACATACGACAAATTGGGTATTCCAGAAGCAGAGAAGCAAAGGCTCATTGCGGGCGTAGCGGCACAATATGAGTCCGAGGTGGTTTACCACAAAATTCGCGAGGATTTGGAAGAGCAGGGTGTCATCTTCCTGGACACCGACACCGGCCTGAAAGAACACCCGGAGCTGTTCAAGGAGTACTTCGCGTCGGTGATCCCGGCCGGCGACAACAAGTTCTCCGCGCTGAACACAGCAGTGTGGTCAGGGGGCAGCTTCATCTATGTGCCGAAGAATGTGCACGTCGAGATTCCGCTGCAGGCCTACTTCCGGATCAACACCGAGAACATGGGCCAGTTCGAGCGCACGCTGATCATCGTCGACGAGGGCGCCTACGTGCACTACGTCGAGGGCTGCACCGCGCCGATCTACTCCTCGGATTCCCTGCACAGCGCGGTCGTCGAGATCATCGTGAAGAAGAACGCCCGCTGCCGGTACACCACCATCCAGAACTGGTCCAATAATGTCTACAATCTCGTAACAAAACGGGCTACAGCAGCCGAAAATGCGACAATGGAGTGGGTCGACGGCAATATCGGTTCCAAGATCACAATGAAGTACCCAGCGGTCTGGCTGATGGGCGAGCACGCGAAGGGCGAGACGTTGTCGGTGGCGTTCGCCGGCGAGGGCCAGCACCAGGACGCCGGCGCGAAGATGCTGCACCTGGCGCCGAACACGTCGTCGTCGATCGTGTCCAAGTCGGTGGCCCGTGGCGGCGGCCGGACCTCCTACCGCGGGCTGGTCCAGGTCATGCCGCGGGCGGTGCACAGCGCGAGCACCGTTCGCTGCGATGCGCTGCTGATCGACACCGTCTCCCGGTCGGACACCTATCCCTACGTCGACGTGCGCAACGACGACGTGTCGATGGGCCACGAGGCGACGGTCTCGAAGGTCAGCGAGGACCAGCTGTTCTACCTGATGAGCCGGGGCATGTCCGAGGAAGAGGCCATGGCGATGATCGTGCGCGGGTTCATCGAGCCGATCGCCCGCGAGCTGCCGATGGAGTACGCCCTGGAGCTCAACCGGTTGATCGAGCTGCAGATGGAAGGCGCGGTGGGCTGAGCCGGATGACGATTCTCGACGACAGACGACGTCGCCGCAGCACGGCCTCACCGAGCACTCTCACGGTGCGGGCGCGGCCCGTGCCGACGGACACGGCGGTAGTTCCCTGCACCGGTTCGCGTCCTTCGACGTCGACGCCCACCCGGTGCCGCGCGGGCGGGAAGAGGCCTGGCGGTTCACGCCGATGGTCCGGTTGCGTGGCCTGCATGTCGACACCCCGCTGGATGGCCATGACTACGAGATGGAGGTCGACGCCGACCCGCAGGTACACGTCGAGATCGGCGAAGCCGACGATCCGCGCCGGGGCGTGTCGGGCTACGTGCCGATCGACCGGGTGAGCGCCCGCGCCTGGGCCGAGGCCGACAAGGTGCTGGCCGTCACCGTCCCACGCGAGGTGGTCACAAAGCGGCCGACCGTTGTCCGGCTGCGTGGGCTGTCGGCGGAGAAGGCTGCGGCCGGGCACGTCGTCGTCACGGCGGAGGCGTTCAGCCGAGCCGTGGTCGTGCTCGAGTACGAGGGTTCGGCCGCGTTCGCAGAAAACGTCGAGGTCGTGGTGGAGGACGGCGCGCACCTGACGCTGGTGAGTCTGCAGGACTGGGCGGGCGACGCCGTCCACCTGTCCCACCACCACGTGCAGGTCGGTCGGGACGCCACCGTGCGGCACGCGGTGATCACCTTCGGTGGCGACCTGGTACGGGTCGGCACGTCGCTCGACTACAGCGGATCAGGCGGGGACGCGGAGCTGCTGGGCATGTACTTCGTCGACGCCGGCCAGCACGTCGAGAACCGCCTGTTCGTCGACCACAACACCCCGCACGCCTTCAGCAACGTCGAGTACAAGGGCGCATTGCAGGGCACCGGTGCCCATGCGGTTTGGGTCGGCGACGTGCTGATCCGTCCAGAGGCGCTGGGCATCAAGACGTTCGAGCTCAATCGCAACTTGGTGCTCACCGACGGCGCCCGTGCCGACTCGGTCCCGAACCTCGAGATCGAGACCGGCGAGATCCTGGGCGCCGGTCACGCCAGCGCCACCGGCCGGTTCGACGACGAGCAGCTGTTCTACCTGCAGACGCGCGGGCATCCCGGAGGACCAGGCCCGAAGGCTGGTCGTCCGCGGCTTCTTCGCGTCGTTGATCAACAAGCTCGGCGTGCCCGAGCTCGTCGGCCGGCTCGACGCCGCCGTCGAGCGCGAGCTTGCCGTTTCGGAGGCCATTGCAGTCATGACCACGCTGGAGATCCACGACCTGCACGTCTCCGTTGAGACTGAGTCCGGCGCTAAAGAGATCCTGCGCGGCGTCGACCTCACCGTCCGGGCCGGGCAAATCCACGCGATCATGGGCCCGAACGGCTCGGGCAAGTCGACTCTGGCGTACTCGATCGCCGGCCACCCGAAGTACACCGTCACCCGCGGCACGGTCACCCTCGACGGCGAGGACGTGCTGGCCATGAAGGTCGACAGCGGGCCCGGGCCGGGCTTTTCCTCGCCATGCAGTACCCGGTCGAGGTGCCCGGGCGTCTCGGTGTCGAACTTCCTGCGCACTGCCAAGACGGCCGTCGACGGGCAGGCGCCGAAACTGCGTACCTGGGTCAAGGACGTCAAGACCGCCATGGACGAGCTCGCCATCGACCCGTCGTTCGCCGAGCGCGACCTCAACACCGGTTTCTCCGGCGGCGAGAAGAAGCGGCACGAGATCCTCCAGCTGCGAGCTGCTCGACCCTCGCGTCGCGATCCTCGACGAGACCGACTCCGGCCTGGACATCGACGCGCTGCGGGTCGTCGCCGACGGTGTCAACCGGTTCCACGCCCGCGGCGGCAAGGGCGTCCTGCTGATCACGCACTACACGCGCATCCTGCGCTACATCACGCCCGACTTCGTCCACGTCTTCGTCGACGGCCGGATCGCCGAGGAAGGCGGCCCGGACCTGGCCGAGAAGCTCGAGGCCGAGGGCTACGTCAGCTACGCCGGCACGTCGGCCTGAGTGGTCGAGGAGGACTGACGGTGTACGAGCTCTTGAGCCCGCTGGACGTGGAGCAGGTCCGCAAGGACTTCCCGATCCTCGAACGGCGCCTGGCCGGCGACCGGCCGCTGGTGTATCTCGACTCCGCCAACACCTCGCAGAAGCCGCAGGTGGTGCTCGATGCACTCGCCGATCATTACGAGCGTCACAACGCCAACGTCGCTCGCGCGGTCCACCAGCTCGGCGAAGAGGCGACCGCGGCCTACGAGAACGCCCGCACCAAGGTGGCCGCGTTCGTCGGTGCCCCGATCGCGCGACGAGATCGTGTTCACCAAGAACGCCTCAGAGGCGCTCAACCTGGTGGCCAACACGCTGGCCAGCGGTCTGGCCGCCGACCCGCGCTACCGGCTCGGGCCGGGCGACGAGGTCGTCATCACCGAGATGGAGCATCACTCCAACATCGTGCCGTGGCAGCTGGCCTGCCAGCGAACCGGTGCGCGGCTGCGCTGGTTCGGCCTGACCGACGAGGGTCGGCTGGACGTCTCGAACCTCGAGGAGCTCATCACCGAGCGCACCACAATCGTGTCGATGGTGCACCAGTCGAACATCCTGGGCACGGTCAACTCGGTGTCCCCGATCGTCGCACGGGCCCGCGAGGTCGGCGCATTGATCATGCTGGACTGTTCGCAGTCGGTCCCGCACAAGCCGGTCGACGTCGTCGAGCTCGGCGTCGACCTGATCGCCTTCACCGGGCACAAGATGTGCGGTCCGACCGGCATCGGTGTGCTGTGGGGGCGCACCGAGGTCCTCGATGCGCTGCCGCCGTTCCTCGGCGGCGGCGAGATGATCGAGACCGTCGACATGACCGGCTCGACCTACGCCCCGATCCCGCACAAGTTCGAGGCCGGCACGCCCCCGATCGCGCAGGCGGTCGGCCTGGGCGCCGCCGTCGACTACCTGTCCGGCGCTCGGCATGGAGAACGTCGCAGCCCACGAGCGGGCACTCACGACCTACGCACTACACCGGCTCGGTGAGATCGACGGCGTGCGATTCATTGGGCCACGAGTGCCCATTTCTCGCGGTGGGACCGTGTCGTTCACGCTCGACGGCGTGCACCCCCACGACGTCGGCCAAGTGCTCGACGAGCAGGGCATCGCCGTGCGGGTCGGGCATCACTGCGCACGGCCGGTGTGCGTGCGATATGGAATTCCCGCGACCACCCGAGCGTCGTTCTACCTGTACACGACACAACCCGAGATCGACGCGCTCGTCGACGGCATCGAGCTGGTGAAGGGCTTTTTCCAGTGACCACGGACTCGCTCTACCAGGAGATCATCCTGGACCATTACAAGCGGCCGGTCGGGCGCGGCCTCCGCGAGCCGTTCGACGCCGAGTCGTGTCAGGTCAATCCGACCTGCGGTGACGAGATCACCGTTCGTGTGCGGCTGTCCGGCGACCGTGTCGACGACGTCTCCTACGACGGCCAGGGGTGTTCGATCAGCCAGGCGTCGGCGAGCGTGCTGCACGAACTGGTGATCGGCAAGCCGGTGGCTGAAGCATTCGAGACGCACCAGGCGTTCGCCGAGCTGATGCAGGGCAGGGGCACGGTCGAACCAGACGAGGACGTGCTGGGCGACGGCATCGCGTTTGCTGGCGTTGCGCGCTACCCGGCTCGGGTCAAGTGCGCGCTGTTGTCCTGGATGGCGTTCCGGGACGCGACTGCGCGAGCTCTGGCATCGTTCGAAGCCCACTCGACAGGGGACCACCGATGACCGAATCCACCAGCGTGACTTCGATCGAGGACATCACCGAGGCGATGCGCGACGTCGTCGACCCGGAACTGGGCATCAACGTCGTCGACCTCGGCCTGGTGTATGGGGTCGACGTCGATGACGCCGGCGTTGCCACGCTCGACATGACCCTGACCAGTGCGGCCTGCCCGTTGACCGACGTGATCGAGGACCAGACCAGCGCCGCCCTCGACGGGCTGGTGTCGGATTTCCGGATCAACTGGGTCTGGCTACCCCCATGGGGCCCGGACAAGATCAGCGACGAAGGTCGCGAGCAGTTGCGAGCGCTCGGCTTCAACGTCTGACGCGCCGAGGAGACCCGCGGTGGCGATTCAGCCGATCCGGCTGTTCGGTGACCCCATCCTGCGTACCAAGGCCGAGCCGGTCGTCGACTTCGATGCCGAGCTGCGCCGGCTGGTCAAGGATCTCTCCGACACCATGATGGACGCGCCCGGCGTCGGCCTCGCCGCGCCGCAGCTGGGCGTATCGCTGCGGGTGTTCACGTACTTTGTCGACGACGAGCTGGGCCATCTGGTCAACCCCGAGCTCGACCTGTCCGCAGAGGAACAGGAAGGCATCGAGGGGTGCCTGTCCTTTCCGGGCCTCGAGTTCGACTGCCGGCGCGCCGAGCGAGTGATCGCGAAAGGGCTCAACCAGTACGGCGACCCTGTGGTGATCGAGGGGAGCGATCTGCTGGCACGGTGCTTCCAGCACGAAACCGATCACCTCAACGGCGTGCTGTTCATCGATCGCCTCGATCGGGCAGCTCGTAAGGCCGCCATGAAGGCGATCCGGGAGGCGGAGTGGGTGGGGCAGACGGTTCCTGCCATCAAGTACTCGCCGCACCAGACTCATGGTCAAGCGCTCTGAAGATTGCTATATGGCTCTAATGATATGGTTAGCAGTATGAAGACAACCGTCGACCTTCCTGAAAGCCTGCTCCGCGAAGCGCAGGAGGTAGCGCGGGCGGCGAACACGACGCTGCGAGCCCTGATCGAAGACGGCCTACGGGCGGTACTCGGGCGGCGCAGTGCCAAGGAGCACTTCACGCTGCGTGACGCGAGCGTCCCAGGCAACGGGCTGCAGCCGGAGTTTCGCGGAGCGAGGTGGGAGCAAATCCGCGACCAGGCATACGGCTCCTCGACGTGATCGCGGTCGATACCAACGTCCTCGTTTACGCACACCGGCAGGACTGCCAGTTCCATCTCGCGGCAGCCGGAGCGATTCGCCAGCTGGCCGAGGGCATGAACACCTGGGCAATTCCGTGGCCGTGCGTGCACGAGTTCCTCGCGATCGTTACTCACCCGCGGATCTACGACCCGCCCAGCACGATCGACCAGGCAACTGGCCAGGTAGACGCATGGTTGGCGGCACCGACACTGCATCCGATCGGAGAAACGGTCGAATACTGGCCGACTTTGCGTCAGCTGATCGTCGACGGCAAGGTGACGGGCCCTCTCGTCCACGATGCGCGAGTCGCAGCGATCTGTCGGATCCACGGAATCACTGAGCTGTGGTCCGCCGACCGCGATTTCAGTCGGTTCGCTGGCCTGGAGGTTCACAATCCGCTCGTATCGGTGACCTGACGATGCGGGTCATCTTCGCCGGCACCCCAGAAACCGCTATGCCGTCGGTGTCGGCCCTTCTCGACTCACGCCATGACGTCGTGGCCGTCCTCACCAGACCGGATGCGCCGGCGGGACGCGGCCGGAGACTCAGCCCGAGCCCGGTGGGGCAGTTGGCCGCGGATGCCGGCATCGAGGTGCTCAAACCGCAACGGCCGAAAGACCCTGACTTCGTTGCCCGGCTCACCGAGATCCGACCCGACTGCGCGGCCGTCGTCGCCTATGGCGCGCTGCTTCCGCGTGCTGCTCTGGACGTTCCGAAGCACGGCTGGATCAACCTGCATTTCTCGGTGCTACCGGCCTGGCGGGGCGCGGCGCCGGTCCAGCACGCGGTGCTGGCCGGGGACCAGGTCATCGGAGCGAGTACGTTCCAGATCGAGGAGGAGCTGGACGCCGGGCCCGTCTACGGCGTCGTCACCGAGCAGGTCCGGCCAATGGATACGACCGGTGACCTGCTGTCCCGGCTCGCCCACTCAGGCGCCAAGCTGCTTGTCGCAACACTCGACGGGATCGATGACGGCACGCTCGTCGCACACCCGCAGCCGAACGACGGGATCTCATGGGCTCCCAAGCTGACGGTTGCCGACGCCGAAGTCGACTGGTCGGCTCCTGCTTTGCGCATTGACCGGCTGGTTCGGGCATGCACACCGGACCCCGGCGCATGGACCACCTTTCGCGGCGAACGACTCAAGCTTGGGCCGGTGCGCCTCGACCCGGAGACGAATGATCTTCCCGCAGGCGAGCTGTCAGACAGTCGTCGGGGAGTCCGGGTCGGGACCGGCAGCCACGCCGTGCTCCTGGGCGAGGTTCGTCCTCAAGGACGCCGGGCCATGCCTGCCGCCGATTGGGCCCGAGGCGCCCGGTTCAAACTGGGAGAGCGGCTCGACCAGTGAGAGTCCGGCGAAACGTCTCTACTCCAGCGGCCGACCGTGCCCGGGAAGCCGCATTCGACGTCCTGCGGGCCGTCGACGAACGCGATGCCTACGCCAACCTGGTCCTGCCCGAGCTGTTGCGCGATCGTGGACTCGACGGCCGCGACGCCGCGTTCGCAACCGAGTTGGTCTACGGCACCCTCCGCGGGCGGGGGGCGTACGACGCCGTCCTGGCCGCCAACCTCGACCGGGCACCGGATGAGCTGGACCCGCCGGTGCTCGATGCACTGCGGGTGGGCACTCATCAGCTGCTCGCGACCCGCGTCCCGGCGCATGCCGCGGTTTCCACCACGGTCGATCTCACCCGGGCTCGGATCGGGGAAGGACCGGCAAAGCTGGTCAACGCAGTTCTCCGGCGGGTGAGCACACACGACCTGGACGGCTTGGATGGAGCAGATCTCGCCCGCCGCGTCGACCGATCCTGTCCAGCGGCTGGCGCTGGGGCATCGCACCGGCTCTGGATCGCACGGGCGATGCTCGACGCACTCGGAGGCGACCTCGAGCAGCTAGCCGCCGCGCTGGCAGCCGACAACGAGCGGCCCGAGGTGACGCTCGTCGCCCGCCCGGGCCGAGCCGACGTCGCCGAGTTGCTCCGCGCCGGTGGGCGACCTGGTCGCTGGTCGCCCTATGCGGCAGTACTCGCCGAGGGTGATCCGGGCGATATCCCCGCCGTTCGCGAGCGCCGGGCGGGCGTGCAGGACGAGGGCAGCCAGCTGGTTGCGCTGGCTCTGGCCGCTGTTCCGCTGACCGGGCCGGATCAGCGCTGGTTGGACATGTGCGCCGGCCCGGGCGGCAAGGCAGCGCTGCTGGGTGGTCTGGCGACAGAGCGCGGAGCGCGGCTGCTCGCCGTGGAGCAGCAACCACACCGGGCCCGGTTCGTTCGGCAAGCGCTGCGCGACGACCCCGGTGGGCATCGGGTGCTCGTCGCCGACGGCACGCAGCCGCTCGTAGGGGAGCAACCATTCGACCGCGTGCTGGTCGACGCGCCATGCACCGGACTGGGTGCGCTACGGCGCAGGCCCGAGGCCCGGTGGCGGCGGCAGCCCGGCGAGGTGGCCGGCCTGCGGTCTCTCCAGGTGCGGTTGCTGCGGGCCGCGATCGAGGCGGTCCGACCGGGCGGCGTCGTCGCGTATGCGGTCTGTTCCCCACATGTCGCGGAGACGTCAACCGTTGTCTCCGACGTGCTGCGGGAGCAATCAGACATCGATCAACTGGACGCCCGTCCATACCTGCCCGGCGTGCCATACCTGGGCGACGGACCGGACGTCCAGCTGTGGCCGCACCGGCACGGCACGGACGCGATGTATATCGCTCTGGTGCGCCGCAGCTAGCCGATCTTCACAGGTCGAGCAGGTCGTCCGCCTGGATTCTGCGGATTCGCTGATCCGATCCGCTAGCCTGCCACGGCGTGGGTCCGCTGATCGCGCCGAGCATCCTGTCGGCCGACTACGCCAACCTGGAATCGGAGATTGCCCGGGTTGCGGGCGCCGACTGGGTGCACGTCGACGTCATGGACAACCACTTCGTGCCGAACCTGACCATCGGCCTGCCCGTGGTCGAGGCGCTGCTCACGCGCACCGACCTTCCAATCGATTGCCACCTGATGATCGAGGATCCGGACCGGTGGGCGCCGGCGTACGCCGAGGCCGGTGCGCACAGCGTGACCTTCCATATCGAAGCAGCGGCGGCGCCGGTGCGGCTGGCCCGTGAGCTGCGGCGAATCGGCGCCCAAGCCGGCGTCGCCCTGAGGCCGGCGACCGCCGTCGACACGGTCGAGGACCTGCTTTCCGAAGTCGACCTGATCCTGGTCATGACCGTCGAGCCCGGCTTCGGCGGGCAGGATTTCCTCGAGATATGTGTGCCCAAGATCCGACAGGCGCGTGAGCTGGTGGGACGGTCCGGCCGCCAGGTGTGGCTCCAGGTCGACGGCGGGGTGTCCGAGGAGACGATCGAACGCTGCGCTGAGGCGGGCGCAGACGTCTTCGTCGCTGGCAGCGCCGTGTTCGGCGCCGACGACCCGGCGGGCGCCATCGGCAAGCTGCGCGAGCTTGCCGCGATGCCCGGCTAGACCATGTTGCGCAGTCGTGCAAGTACACACTCGTGCAGGTACGAGCACAGCTTTCCACAGCGGTAGACTCGAGCAAGTACCACGCGTGCTCCGGGGTCGGTGAAACTCCGAACCGGCGGTGACAGTCCGCGACCCGGTAGTCGCTCCTCGACCAGAGGGCGGCGACCGGTTGACCCGGTGGAACTCCGGGACCGACGGTGACAGTCCGGATGGGAGGTAGCACGCGCGGCGGCCATGTGGGCCGCTGCATCCCCGGGGCTCGCCTGGCCGGCGAGGAGGACCCGGGATGGCCAGTCCAGTCGAGATCGCGGCGATGCGCCGCGCGCTCGACCTGGCGCGAACGCCTGGCGCGCCGCGGGGCCCGAACCCACGGGTCGGATGTGTTCTGCTCGACCGGGCCGGCCGCATTGTCGCTGACGGGTATCACCGGGGTGCCGGACATCCACACGCGGAGGTCGACGCATTGTTGGCGGCCGGAGCACCGGTGGCCGGTACCACTGCCGTCGTCACACTCGAGCCGTGTAATCACACCGGACGCACTGGACCGTGTGTGGCTGCCCTGCTCGACGCCGGCGTGCAGCGGGTTGTCTATGCACAGCCGGACACCAACCCGCTCGCCTGCGGCGGATCCGACGCGCTTCGCATCGCCGGCGTTGACGTCGAGGGCGGGGTGCTCGCCGACGAGGCCAGATCGATCAATCCGGAGTGGACGTTCGCGCTCGACCACGGCCGGCCGTTCGTCACGTGGAAGTTCGCCGCCACCCTCGACGGCCGCAGCGCCGCATCCGACGGCACCAGCCGGTGGATCACGTCGGCGGAGGCTCGAGCCGACGTACACAAGCTGCGGGCCGAGTGCGATGTCCTCCTGGTCGGAACGGGCACGCTGCTCGCGGACAACCCGCGATTGACCGTCCGCGACGACACCGGCATGCCGTTCGAGCGGCGGTTCCAGCCGTTGCGGGCGGTTATGGGACTGCGCTCGATCCCGGCGGACGCGGCGGTCACCGACGATGCTGCCGACACCATCCACCTTGCGACCCGGGATCCGCACGGCGCGCTGGCGGTCCTATACGGCCGAGACCGGCAGCACGTCTGGCTCGAAGGTGGCCCAACCGTGGCCGCAGCATTCCTGCGGGAGGGGCTGGTCGACCGGGTCGTCGCGTACGTCGCTCCTGCGTTGCTCGGTGCCGGACCGGCAGCCGTTGGCGATCTCGGGGTCTCGACTGTTACCGATGCTGTCGCGCTGGAGATAGCCGAGGTCACCGCCGTCGGGCCAGACCTGCGGATCACCGCCCGACCCGGGAAGGATTGACCATGTTCACGGGAATCGTCGAGGAACTGGGCGAGGTGGTCGCCGTCGACCACGGCCTGGACTCAGCCCGCCTCGCTGTTCGGGCGGCAATGGTGACCGGCGACGCGGCGCCCGGGGCGTCGATCGCCGTCAACGGTGTCTGCCTGACCGTCGTCGAGGTCGCCGACGGCACGTTCACCACCGATGTGATGCGCGAGACGCTGCAGCGGTCCGCGCTGGGTGGCCTGGTCGCCGGTTCACCGGTCAATCTCGAACGCGCCGTGCGGGCGTCGGACCGGCTCGGCGGACACATCGTCCAGGGTCACGTGGACGGGGTTGGCATGGTGATCGATCGAGCGCCAGGCGACCGGTGGGAGGTCGTCCGGATCTCGCTGCCAGCAGCACTGTCCAGATACGTCGTGGAGAAGGGATCGATCGCGGTGGATGGCGTATCGCTGACCGTGTCCGGCGTCGGTGACGGATGGTTCGAGGTGAGCCTGATTCCCACCACCCTCGGGTTGACAACGCTCGGCCAGCGCCAGCTCGGCGACGCGGTCAACCTCGAGGTCGACGTGATCGCCAAGTACGTCGAACGGCTATTAGCAGGGCGGGTGAGCGCATGACGATCAGGTTGGACCCGGTAGAACGGGCCATCGCCGACATCGCTGCGGGCAAGGCCGTAGTCGTCGTCGACGACGAGGAGCGCGAGAACGAGGGAGACCTGGTCTTCGCGGCAGGCAGGGCGACGCCCGAGTTGATGGGCTTCATGATCCGATGGACCAGCGGATTCGTCTGCGTCGCCGTCGAGGGCGAGACGCTCGACCGGCTGCATATCCCGCTGATGACGCCGCACAACCGGGAGCGGATGCGGACGGCCTACACCATCTCGGTCGACGCACGCGACGGGATCACGACCGGTATTTCTGCAGCTGACCGCGCGCACACCGTTCGGGTGCTCGCAGACTCCGCCACCGAACCGTACGAGTTGGTGCAGCCGGGTCATGTCATGCCGCTGCGCTACCGCGAGGGTGGTGTCCTCGCGCGCGCTGGTCACACCGAGGCCGCGGTCGATCTCGCGAGGTTGGCCGGCCAGAGCGCCACTGGTGTGCTGTGCGAGATCGTCAATGACGATGGCTCGATGATGCGGGCTCCTGCGCTGCGGCAGTTCGCTGACGATCATGGTTTGGCGATGATCTCCATCGCGGACCTGATCCGGTACCGACGTCGGTACGAGAGCCATGTGCACCGGATCGCGCTGACCCGGCTGCCCACCGGTGAGGCGACCTTCCAGGTCCATGCCTACCGCGACGTGGTCACCGACGCGGAGCACGTCGCCCTCGTCCTCGGCGATGTCGCCGACGGCGAACCGGTCCTGGTGCGGGTCCACTCGGAGTGCCTCACCGGCGACACGTTCGGATCGCTGCGCTGCGACTGCGGCCCACAGCTACGGGCCGCGATGACGGCCGTAGCAAGGGAGGGGCGAGGCGTCGTGCTCTATCTGCGCGGACATGAGGGCCGCGGCATCGGCTTAGCGCACAAGCTGCAGGCCTACGAACTACAGGACGGCGGCCGTGACACGGTCGATGCCAACCTGGACCTGGGGCTGCCGGCTGATGCCCGCGATTACGGGACTGGTGCACAGATCCTGGTCGATCTCGGTGTCAAGGAGATGCGGCTGATGACCAACAACCCAACGAAGCGCGCCGGCCTGGCAGGTTACGGGCTGCACATCGTCGAACGGGTCCCGATGCCGGTGCAGCCGCATCCTGAGAACATCCGCTACCTGCGGACTAAGCGGGACCGGATGGGGCATGCGCTGCCGCATCTCGGCGACGAGTTGGAGGCGAGCCCGACGTGACCCGGGGCGGTGCGCCCAACCTGACGTTGGACGGGGCCGACCAGTTGCGGGTCGGCGTTGTGGCCGCACGGTGGCACGAGGACGTCATGGCCGGGCTCGTCGACGGTGCGCTGCGAGCGCTCGCCCAGGCCGGGGTCGATGACCCGCTGGTGCTGCGAGTGCCGGGTTCGTTTGAGCTGCCGGTCGCGTGCGCTCGGCTGGCTCGGGCACGCTACGACGCCTTGGTCGCTCTCGGTGTCGTGATCCGCGGCGACACCCCGCACTTCGAGTACGTCTGCCGGGCCGCCACGGAGGGCCTGGTCAGGGTCAGCGCCGACACCGGCGTTCCGATCGGCTTCGGAGTCCTGACCTGCGACGACGAGGCGCAGGCGCTCGACCGGGCTGGACTTTCCGACTCGGCCGAAGACAAGGGTTTCGAGGCCGCCCAGGCTGCACTCGCCACCGTGCTGGCGCTGCGCGGCTGCTACGCATGATTCGGTGCCGCGGTGACTGGACCAGCACGTCTGGCGGCATGCCGCTCGGTGTCGCCGCTCGGGCGGCATCAGAACGGTGGCGGGTCGGGGTCGTTGTCTGGCGGCGGATCGTCGAGGAAGGGTCCGATGGTTTCGGGGTCGACTTCGTATCGGTGTCCGGTTGGCGCGGTCCAGACGAATCGGCCGGGTTGGGGTTGCTCGACCTGCCAGCCGTGGTGGGTGTGGTCGTTGTGGTGACCCCGGTGCGCCGGGCCGAGGTTGTAATCAGCGGTCGGCCCACCCTCGGCGAACGGCACGGTGTGGTCCAGATCGCAGGTTTCGGCCGGCCAGGTGCAGGTCGGGAACCGGCAGGTGCGGTCGCGGGCGACGATGAAATCAGCCAAATCGGCGGGTGGGGTGTAGCGGGTGCTGCCGTAGTCCCGGAGTGCCCCGCTGACCGGGTCGGTCAATAGCCGCCGCCAGACGCCATCGGCGGCCACTGTGCGGGCTACGTCGGGGGTGATCGGTCCGTAGCCGTGCAGGTCGGCCGGCTGCTCGTCCATGCCGAAAAGCGTCGAGTAGGGGACGGTGACCCCGACGTGTGCGGGTTTGCCGCGCCGGTCGCCGAGGTTGTGGGAGACGTGGGCGCAGTCGGGGTTGCAGCAGCCCAGATGCCCGGCGGACAGTGCGGACCAGCCCAGGTCGGCGACGATGTCAGCGCGGATCTGGGCCAGGGTGCGCGGGTCGTCGGGGTTGCTGGTCTTGACCTGCCGGGCCGCGGCGTCGACTGCGATCCAGAACGCGAGTGCGTCTTCTGCGGGCAGCCGCAGCAGCAGGGAGGCCATGCCGTCCGGTTCCGGCGATGGCGGGCACACCTGGCGCTGCTTGCGGGCCCGTTCGTGCCGTTCCTTGGCGCTGGCCGGGTCGGCGGCCAGCACCGCGCGACGGGCCGCCATCCGCAGCTGCGCGCTGGTCTGCCGGTCGGCCTTGGCCAGCAGCCGGTCAACGATGCTGCGGCGCAGGTCCGGGTGTTCGGCCAGCGGGCGGGTCTCCTCGGCCAGGATCCGCGCCTTGAACGAGTAGTCCATTCGCCCCGCCGCCAAGGCGTCGAGCACCGCGGGCAGCTGGTCGACCAGCTCACACGCCAGCTCCACCCGGGCCCGGGCTTGGCCAGGGGAGATCCGTAGTTCGGCGGACACGATGGACGCCGCGCCGCGGACGCCGTGGACGGGGTCGCCGTAGCCGTGCTCGGCGCAGCCGGCGAACATCGGCTTTCGCGCCAGCGCGGCCATGGCCCGCACTTGCCGAGCCTCCGTACGCGCCTTGGCCCTTTCCCAGCAGCCGATCTCGTCGACCAGCTCAGCCTCGGCCACGACCTCGGGATCGGTCTCCCGCTGCGGCCGGCGGGTCCGTGACGGCACGGGCCAACGCCTCCGCGAGGTCGGCCACTCGGGCGGCCACCTCAAGCCCGTGCGGCCGGGCGGCCAGCACTTCGGCCGGCACCCGGATCACGGTTTCCGCCGTATCGAACATGAGTTCGACACTACCGACAGCAACCGACATCAACACGGCTCCAATCCGCAGGCCGGCGGCAGTCATTTCGATGGGCCGGATCGACGTCGGCCGGGGACCGGTTGTTCGGCGCCATAGGCTTGACGCCCGTGAAGAGCTTCGACGGCCTGTGGGCCGAGCTCTCGGCGAAGGTAGCGACCGGTGCCGAAGGCTCCGGGACGGTCGACGCAGTTGGACGCGGTGTGCACCACGTGGGCAAGAAAGTCGTCGAGGAGGCGGCCGAGGCCTGGATGGCCGCGGAGCACGAAGGTCCGGACCGGGTCGCCGACGAGATCGCCCAGCTGCTCTACCACGTCCAAGTGCTCATGCTCGCGTCCGGCGTCGAGCTCGACGACGTCTACAAACGGCTCTAGGAGAACGATGCCGCCGTTACGGATCGCCGTTCCCAACAAAGGACTGTTGGCAGAGCCGGCCGCCGAGATGCTGCACGAGGCGGGCTACCGGCAGCGGTCGGACGGACGGGAGCTGGTCCTGCCGGACCCGGGCAACAACGCCGAGTTCTTCTTCCTGCGCCCGCGGGACATCGCCGTCTACGTCGGATCGGGAACGGTCGAGGTCGGCATCACGGGACGCGACCTGTTGCAGGACTCGGGTTCTCCGGCGGAGGAGTTGTTGCCGCTGGACTTCGGCTACTCCACCTTCCGGTTCGCCGCCCCCACCGGATCGGCCAGTGGGGTCGCCGACTTCGCTGGACGACGGATCGCCACGTCGTACCCCGGGCTGCTGGCCAAGTACCTCGCGGACGCGGGCGTCGACGCTGAGGTCATCCGGCTGGACGGAGCCGTCGAGACCGCCGTCCAGCTCGGTGTCGCCGACGTGGTCGCCGACGTCGTCGTCGACGGGCAGGACGCTGCGGCGCGCCGGGCTGGAGCTGATCGGCGATCCGATCATGACCTCCGAGGCGGTGCTGATCACTCGGCCGGCGGTGGCGTCGACGTCGCCGGTTCAGCAACTGGTCCGTCGCCTACAGGGTGTCTTGGTCGCTCGCCGGTACGTGATGATGGACTACGACATCCGGGTCGAGCGGGTGGACGAGGCCTGCGCGGTCACCCCCGGCATCGAGTCGCCCACGGTGTCGCCGCTGCACCGGGAGGGCTGGGTCGCCGTCCGCGCCATGGTGCCTCGGCTCGAAGCACAGCGGATCATGGACACCCTGTGGGAGATCGGCGCCCGAGCGATCTTCGTGACCGACATCCTGGCCTGCCGCCTCTAGCCGTACCATCGATTGCCATGGGGCTCCTCGAGCGCGAGGCGGCCCTGAGATGCATCTCTGAGCAGTTCAGGGCGGCTGCGACCACGGGCCGGCTGGTGCTCGTCAGCGGCGAGGCCGGTGTCGGCAAGACTGCGCTGGTCGACGCTTTCTGTGCCGACACTGCCAGCGAGGCTAAGGTGCTCATTGGCCGGTGCGACGACCTGTTCGCGCCGCGGCCGCTGGGTCCGCTGGCTGACATCGCCAGGGCGAGCGGTGGCGGCCTCCGTGAGGCGTTGCGCCGCGACGACCGTGAAGCGGCGCTCGACGCTTTCCTCGACTTGCTGGCCGGGCCACCTGGCCAGCGCAAGCGCGCGGTGGTCGCCGTCATCGAGGACCTGCAGTGGGCCGACGAAGCCACTCTCGACCTGGTGCGGTTCATCGCGCGCCGCCTTCCTCGGCTGCCGTGCCTCGTCGTTGCCACCTACCGCGACGACCTCGGCCGCGACCATCCGTTGCAGTTCGCGCTCGGCGACTTGGTACCGCCGACAGTCACCCGGATCCACCTCGAGGCATTGTCGGTGGATGCCGTCGCGGCGCTAGCCGCCGGTAGCGCCATCGATCCAGTCGCCCTGCACGCTGCAACAGGTGGCAATCCGTTTTTCGTCACCGAGATCCTTGCCGACGGGAACGGCACGCTGCCGCCCACGGTGCGCGATGCGGTGCTGGCCCGAGCAGGCAGGTTGTCATCGGACGCCAGGGAGGTGCTGGACGCGGGTGCGGTACTCGGTACCCGGGTGCGGTACGAAACGCTTCTGGCGGTGGCTGGCGTTGGGACGGCCGCGGTCGACGAGTGCGTGGCCCGTGGCCTGTTGGGCGACGACCACGGAACGATCACGTTCCGGCACGACCTGACCAGGCTGGCGCTCGAGCAAGCGATGACCCCGTGGCGTCGGCGCGAGTTGCATGCCAGAGCGCTGGAAGCGCTCGCCGACGATAACGACGTCGTGCGTCGTGCCCACCACGCCGTGGCCGCCGATGACGCAGACGCAATCGTCGACTTGGCCCGCCGAGCCGCGACCCAGTGTTCCGCTCTCGGAGCGCATCGGGAGGCTGCGGCCCTGCTCGGCAGCGCGCTTCGGCACGTCGATCGCTTACCGCCGGAGGACCAGATAGCACTGTTCGAGGCCCGCGCCGTGTCGTGCGCGCGCATCGACCAGATGGACGACGCGCTTGCCGCGGCCGACGTTGTGCTGGCGCATCGGCGGACTGCGGGTGACCCGCGTTCGCTCGCGCGCTGGCTGACCTGGTTGGCGACGACTCACCGGGCTGCTGGCAACGCCATCGTGTCGACGACCCTTCTCGACGAGGCGATCGAGTTGCTCGTTCCGTTTGGCGAGTCGGTCGATCTGGCCCGAGCTCTCAGCACGCTGGCGCAGCGGCACATGTTGCTCAGTGAGACCCGTGCTGCGATCGAGGTTGGGCGACAGGCCGTGGCGATGGCTGAGCGTCTCGGTGTCGAGGACGTCGCCATCCACGCCTTGAACACCGTGGGCACGGCGCTGGACTGCGCCGGCGAGGACACTGGGATCGATCTGTTGCGCGAGAGTCTCACCCGAGCCCGGGCCGCAAGCCTCGACTACGACGTGGCCCGGGCATACAACAACCTGCAGTCCCAACTCGCCTTCGGCTACCGGCCGCGAGAGGCGAGCCGGTACTTCGACGAGGGATTGCCCGTCGCGGTCGAGAACGATCTGCGCTTCTTCGAGCAATGCATACTGGCCGACCATTGCACGGTTCTCGTCATGGAAGGGAAATGGGACGAGGCCGTCGAGCAAGCCAGCCTGTTGCTCGGACGGCTGGGAACCGCCGACGTACACCGAGTGGGCGCGTTGCTCACGATCGGCACGGTTCGAACCCGCCGCGGCGACCCCGACCCGTTCGGCCCGCTGGACGAAGCGCTCGCGCTGGCCCGACCGTACGGCGAACTCCAACTCGATCATCCACTCCGCGTGGCACGCGTCGAGGCGGCCTGGCTGGCTGGCAACATCGCCCGAGCCCGTCGCGAGTTGGCCGCCACTGCCAGTGCGTCCCTCGAGGGCGGCTCGCCGTGGTTCGCCGGGGAAATTGCCCTGTGGTGTCAGCGGACCGGTGTCGAGCGCGCCGTGAGCATAACAGTCGCGAAACCGTTCGCTCTCCACGTCGACGGCCGGTATCAAGAGGCTGGCCGAGCGTGGCATGAGCGCGGATGCCCTTACCAAGAGGCTGACGCCCTCGGCGACAGCGACAACGTCGATGACCTGCGCCGTTCGCTGGAGGTGCTCCAAGAACTCGGCGCGCGGCCGCGTGCTGTCATGGTCGCCCGTCGACTCCGTGCGTTAGGCGCTCGGTTCGTGCCGCGCGGCCCTCGCCCGGCGACGCGAGCGAACCCGGCCGGGCTCACCCCCGGGAGCTCGACGTCCTCGCCCTGCTGGCCGAAGACCTCCGCAATGTCGAGATCGCGGACCGGCTGGTCGTCTCGCCGAAGACTGTCGACCACCACGTGTCCGCAATCTTCACCAAGCTCGCGGTCGGCAACCGGCGCGATGCGGTGAGCGCTGCAGCCGCCCTCGGATTTCGTCCCCGAGATGGGGAGTTCGAGGACCCAAGATAGGCAGCGCTCCCGATGTCAGGGTGGGTGCCCCGTCGGCATCGTCTGCTGAGAGGCCGAGTGGTCTCGCGGACGAAAGGACAAGACGATGCCGCGCTATCTCATCGAGCGGACCTTCGCCGACGGCCTGCGGTTCCCGATCGACGGGACCGGCCGGACGGCGGCCGCCGGGATCATCGCTCGCAACGACGAGCAGCACGTGACGTGGGTGCATTCCTATGTCAGTGCCGACGACGGGACGACATGGTGCGTCTACGATGCGCCGTCACCCGAGGCCATCCGCGCCGCCGCCGGCCACAATGGCCTCCCGGTGGACAGCGTCACCCAGGTGCACGTGCTGGACCCGTACTTCTACGGAGGCAGCTCGTGAACCGCCGGACGGGTTGGGTGATCGGCGCTGCGGCAGCCATGGTGGGCGCGATCACTGTGCCGGTCGCAATGGCTGACGATCAAGCTGGCCACTCGCACGGGCAGGAGCAACGGCCGACCGACGAAGCTCGCCGGCCGCTCGGCGAGGTCCGGGATGCTACTCGGGCATTCGGCGATGTCGACAAGGCCATCGAGGCGGGATACGTGCAGTTCTTCGGCTGTGTTCACGAGCCGCTGGCCGGTTCCATGGGTATCCACTTCGTCAACGGTGCCCTCGTCGGAGATGCAGTCGTCGATGCGACCAAGCCGGAAGCTCTGATGTACGAGGTCAGGGCAGACGGCCGCCTCGCTCTTGTGGGCGTCGAGTACGTGGTGTTCCAGGAGGCGTGGGACAAGGAGCATGACCAACTGCCAACGCTGTTCGGCCAGCCGTTCACACTCACGCCTAGCCCGAACCGCTACGGCATTCCGGCTTTCTACGAACTGCACGCCTGGGCGTGGAAGCAGAACCCGACCGGTATGTTCACCGACTGGAACCCGCAGGTCCTTTGCGCCGGGACCGAAGGCCACCAGCATTGAGCAGGATCTGACGCGTTGTCGCGGCCTGGTTGACGACACAACGACGTACCGTGGGCACGTGGATCTCCCGCGGTCACCCGCCGAGCTCGCCGACCGGCTGGATGCCGTCGACTATCTCGCGGACGACGGATTGGCCACGGCGGCGTTCCTGGCGCTGCGGATGGGACGGCCGCTGTTCGTCGAGGGCGAGGCAGGCGTGGGCAAGACGTCGCTTGCTCAGGCGTTGGCCGATGCCCTGCAGGCGCCACTGATCCGCCTGCAGTGCTACGAGGGACTGGACGCGGCGCAGGCCCTTTACGACTGGGACTTTCCCCGGCAGTTGCTCCACCTGCGCGCTGCAGAAGCGGCCGGCATCCGCGACGCGGACCAACTCGAGCAGGAGCTCTATGACCGGCGATTCCTGCTCGCCCGGCCGTTGTTGGAGGCAGTCGAAAGCAGCACTACGGACCAGCCCGCTGTGCTGCTCGTCGACGAGGTGGACCGGGCGGACGACGAGTTCGAGGCGTTTCTGCTCGAGGTGCTGAGCGAGTTCACCGTGTCGATCCCGGAGATCGGAACCATCCGAGCCGCGCACCCGCCGGTCGTGGTGGTCACGAGCAACCGCACCCGAGATGTGCACGACGCACTGAAGCGGCGATGCCTCTACCACTGGCTCGATCACCCGGACTTCGACCGGGAGGTCGCGGTGATCCGCCGACGGATACCGGAGGCCGAAATCGGCCTTGTCAATGACGTCGCCGGCGCGGCCCAGCGGTTGCGCGCCATGGACTTGGTCAAGCCGCCCGGCCTGGCTGAGTCGATCGACTGGACGGCCGCGCTCGCGACGCTTGGCGCCCGCGAGCTGGACCGGGACCTGGCCGCTCGGACCCTCGGTGCCGCGGTGAAATACCGCGAGGACCAGGAACGGGTACTCGCCGCCACGGCAGAGCGGTGGTTGCCGTGACCAGTCCCATCCCGGCACTGGTCGGCTTCGCTCGGACGCTCCGAGCGGCCGGTGTGCCGGCCGGGCCCGCGCGCGTGCATGCATGGGCCGAGGCGGTGAGCCACCTCGATGCCGGGCGGACGGCCGATGTCTACTGGGCCGGTCGGCTGACCCTGTGCGCCTGCCAAGACGACGTTACGGTCTATGACGCCGCATTCGCCGCGTATTTCGGTGACCTGCGGCTGGCAATGCCGCGGACCATGCGCCGGCCGGTGATGACGATCTCGCTGCCCGTGGTCTTCCCCGACGGCGATCAGCCGGAGGCCGAAGCGCACGAGACCGACGAGTGGCAGCCGGCCCTGACGGCTAGTCGGGTGGAGGTGCTTCGGCACCGGGACCTGGCCGAGCTGAACGAAGCCGAGCGAAAGGAAGTCGGCCACCTGTTGGTTGCGCTCCGCCCGACCGGCCCGAGCCGGCGCACCCGGCGCCGGAAACCGTCGCACCGGGGCGCGCTCGATACGCACCGGACAGTGCGGGCGATGCTGCGCCGCGGTGGCGAGCCGGTCCGGCTGCACCACCGCACCAGGTCACTAACGCCGCGGCGGTTGGTGCTGCTCGTTGACGTCAGCGGCTCCATGTCGGCGTATGCCGACGGCTTGCTTCGGTTTGCGCACGCCGCCTGCCGGCGGCGGCCGTCGACAGAGGTCTTCACGATCGGTACCCGGCTGACCAGGGTCAGCCGAGAACTGCGCGGGCTGAATCCGGATTCCGCGCTCTCTGCCGCGTACGCCGCGGTGCCCGACTGGAGCGGGGGCACCCGGCTCGGAGAGCAGATCCGGGCATTCCTGGACCGCTGGGGTCAGCGCGGCATGGCGCGCGGGGCGGTCGTCGTCATCGCGAGCGACGGTTGGGAGCGTGGCGACGTCGCGGAGCTCGAGGAGCAGATGCGGCGGTTGCACCGGCTTGCGCACCGGGTCGTCTGGGTGAGCCCACACGCCGGCAAGGACGGCTTCGCGCCAGCGACGGCCGGCCTACGCGCCGCGCTGCCATCGGTGGACCTGTTGGTGGCTGGCCACAGCGTGGAGACACTCGTCCGGCTGGCCGGTCTGCTCTCGCAGGAGGATCTCGATGCGTGACGTCCTGGACCGACTCGCGGCGTGGTGGGCCGACGGCCAGCGGGTCGCCGTCGGCACCGTGGTGCGGACGTGGAACTCCGCGCCCCGAGCACCGGGCGCCGCGATGCTCGTCGGTCCCGCTGGCGAGGCCGTCGGCAGCGTGTCCGGCGGATGTGTCGAGGGCGCGGTCTACGAGGTCGCCGAGCGGGTCCTGACCGGCGAACCGCCCAGCCTCGAGCACTACGGCGTGAGCGACGACGAAGCGTTTGCGGTCGGGCTGACCTGCGGCGGCACGATCGAGGTCTTCGTCGAGGCGATCGACCGAGACTCGTTCCCCGGCCTGAAGGCCCTCGCCGATGACATCGCCGAGCGCAGGCCGGTCGCGATGGCAACGGTGGTGGACGGTCCGGGGCCACAGGGTGCGCACCTGGTCATCCGTCCTGATGGGCGAGACGGCTCATTGGGCAGCGAACGCCTCGACGACGCTGTTGCCGACGATGTCCGCGGGATGCTCGATCAGGGGATGACCGGGCTGCGCCGCTACGGGCCGCACGGTGAACGTCGCGGGGACGACCTCGCCGTGTTCGTCAACTCGTTCGCGCCACCTCCTCGAATGCTGGTCTTCGGGGCGATCGATTTCGCCGCGGCGGTGGCGCGGGTCGGTGCCTTCCTCGGCTATCACGTCACCGTGTGCGACGCCCGGCCGGTCTTTGCGACCAGGACGCGGTTCCCCGAGGCGGACGAGGTCGTCGTCCGCTGGCCACACGAGTACCTCGCCGAGACCACCGTCGACGAACGCACGGTGATCTGTGTGTTGACCCACGACCCGAAGTTCGACATTCCGCTGTTGGAGGTCGCGCTCCGCACGCCGGCGGCCTACGTCGGCGCCATGGGATCCCGGCGGACCCACGGTGACCGAATATCACGACTGCGCGAGCGGGGCCTCACCGAGGAAGAGCTGGCCCGGCTCTCTGCCCCGATCGGGCTGGACATCGGCGCACGGACACCGGAGGAGACGGCGGTGTCTGTTGCCGCCGAGATCGTGTCCGCACGGTGGGGCGGCAGCGGCCGGCCGCTGTCCCGGATTGCCGGTCCGATCCACCGCGAGCATCCCGCGTGACGGTCGCGGGACTCGTACTGGCGGCCGGCGCGGGCCGCCGGTTCGGTGGTCCCAAGGCCTTGGTCGAATTCGACGGCGAACGGCTGGTTGATCGGGCCGTCCGGGTGGTCAGCGCCGGAGGCTGCGCGCCGGTGGTGGTCGTAGCGGGTGCGGCCCAGCTCGACGTGCCGGGTGCGCTCGTCGTGGACAACCCGGACTGGGCCACCGGGATGGGCTCGTCACTGCGCTCCGGGCTGGCCGCCCTGTCCGGACCTGCGACGGCGGCCCTCATCGTTCTGGTCGACACTCCGGGGCTTGGTCCGGATGCCGTCCGCAGGCTGGTGCGTGCACATCACGCGGGCGCCGAACTCGCTGTTGCTACCTATGGGGGAGAACGAGGGCATCCGGTGCTGCTCGGGCGCTCGCACTGGGCGGCAGCAGCGGCCTCAGCGGTTGGTGACCGGGGCGCCCGCTGGTATCTGGCCAGCCGCCGGGACGCGGTCGTCGAGGTCGACTGCACCGGCACCGGCGACCCACGCGACGTCGACGACCCGGCTGACCTCGAGCGATCTTGATCGCCGGTAAGATCCAGCGGTGATCGATGCCCTTGCGACCGGGCTGATCGCCCTTGTCGCGGCATACGGGGTCACCGCCCTGATATTGACGGCGATGGGCAGGGCCCCCCGGGAGTACCTGGTGATCGCATCCGCGACGCTCACGGGTCTCATCGTGGTGCAGGTGCTGATCGCTGTTGTGATGCTGGTGGCGGGCGAACGTCCGGACGAGCTGGGGACGTTCGTCGGATACTTGGTCGTCGCGGTCATCTTGTTGCCGCTGGGCACACTTTGGGCGCTCACCGAACGGTCCCGATGGGGTACGGCAGTGCTCGCCATTGCATGTCTGGCGTTAGTCGTCGTCATCATCCGGCTGCAGGACCTATGGAGCACGACCGGTGGGTGAGCCGAGGCCGACATATTCCGGGCCGGGGCGGGTGCTGGTCGCCGTCTATGCGATCTTTGCGCTGGCGGCGACGGCGCGGGCCGGCGTCCAGATCGCGACCCGGTTCGAGCAAGCGCCGCTGGCCTACTTGCTCTCGGCTTTCGCGGCCGTTGTCTACATCGTGGCGACGGTCGCGCTCGCAAGGTCAGGGCCGATGGCGCGGCGGGTTGCGTTCGTCGCCTGCTCAGTCGAACTGGTCGGCGTTCTGGTCATCGGCACGGTGAGCTTGGCGGCGCCCGATGCCTTTCCCGACGAGACCGTCTGGTCCGGGTTCGGCCGCGGGTACGGCTTCGTACCGCTGGTGCTCCCAATCCTCGGTCTGCTCTGGCTGCGGCGTTCAGCCGGTGACGAACGGGTCGGGCACCCTCTTTGCTAGTGCCTGCAACGCATGGACAAAGCACTCCGCGGGCGGGTTGACCAGCCCGGCACCGACTTGACCAGTGCCGGCGACCTTGCCGGCCATGCCGGTGTTGATCTGCGGTAGGACCCCAGTCTTGACGACCGCCGCGACGTCGATGCCGGTCGGAGCACCGCGGAAGTCCAGGATCGGCAGCGCGAACGCCGGGTTCTCGCCCACCGTGATCTCGTACATCAGCCGGGTCGTCTGCAACGCGTCGGGCACAGTGCCTCCGACGAACTGCACGATGGCCGGCGCGGCCGCCATGACGAAGCCGCCCAGACCCATCGTCTCCGCGATCGCGGAATCGCCGATGTCCGGGTTGGCGTCGTTCGGACCGTACGCACCGAGGAACAGGCCCTCCGGAACCTGGGCCGGTCCGGTAAACCATCGTTCGCCCAGGCCCGGAGACCTGGATGCCGAAGTCTGTGCCATTCCGAGCCATCGTCGTCACGACGCTGCTGCCGTCGATGCCCGCCGCCGCCGACGTCTGCAGCTTGCCGGCTGGCATCACCAGGTTGAGGAAGAAGTGGTCATTGCCCGCCACGAACGCGCACGATGTCGCCGAGGTGCTCAGCGGGCGCCGTGTCCACAAGATCGGGCAGCACGTCCCGCAGAAACATCAGTGTGCCCGCACGATTACGGTTGTGCCCCTCGTCGCCCATCTGGACCATCTGGGCGATGATCGCCTTGACGTCGACCGGACCGTGCTGGCGGATGGCGGCGTGTAGGGCGGGGCCGAGGACCGCGTGCATCCAGCGCAGCCGCTCGATGACGTCGGGGGAGTATGCGCCGTAGCGGAGCACCTTGCCGAGGCCCTCGTTGAGTGGGCACCAGGCGGTGCCGCCGTTGACCGGGTCGCGCAGCTCGAAGACCCACATCGACGGTGAGATGACGCCGGCCATCGGGCCGACGGCGCCTCGGTGATGACACGGCTCCAGTTCGGCGCCGCCAGCAGCCAGGGCCGCTTCCGCCTCGTCCGGGCCTGATGCGAGACCCTCCAGGAGCAAAGCGCCGATCAGGGCGCCTCGCAACGGTCCGGATGCCCGGTCCCACCCGATCGGCGGGCCGGCATGCAGGAGCTGGCCGGGCTCGAGGCCGAGGGCATCGCGGGCAGGCCTGACATCGACGAGCTCGGCACCAGCGCGCAGCATCGCCGCGAGGGCATGTTCGTTTGCCGGTCGCCGGCGTGGGTCGGCCATGACCTTGACCAACGCATCGCCGGCGAGAGGTGGCCGCCAGTCGACCTGCCGGACGTCGATGTTCTGCGTTGTGAGGGCATCGGCAAGCAGGTCGACACCAGCGGTCACCACCCGGGGCTCGACGGCCAGATCCATGGCTATCTCGCCACCAGGTCGGCGGCCGTAGCGGCAGCCGAGGCGTTGGAGAGGTGGACCGACGCACCACCCGCCCGCAATGCGGCGGCCTGCCGGTCCAGGCCCTGCGGATCCGCCGCGGTGCCGGTCAGGGATACGACGACGGCAAGGTCACGGCCATCTGCGGTAGCGATTGCGCGCGCCTGTTCGACCGCTGGGGCGAGCTCGGCAGCCGGTTCCGGGTGGGCCGCATGGCCGAGGACGACATCGAGCAACAGCACCGCGCAGGCGGGATCTGAGCCCTCGGCCAGCATGCGGGCGACCCGTAGGGTGTTGTCGATCATTGGATGTGGGCGGCCCCGGGTGAGGCGATCGTCCCCGAAGTCGATCACGAGGTGGCCGTCGGCCCGCAGATCGGCGGGCAGCCTCGAGGCTGCATCGGGCGCGGTGTTGGAGCGGACCGCACCAAGCCGTTCGGCGAGCACGAACCTGGCCTCGTCGGCGAGCGTGCCGCCAGAAAACACGCCACGCACGACACCATGACCCGGCTCCCGGCCACTCGGCGCCGGCCAGCTGCGCGGAGCGCTCCAGGGCAAGCCGGCTGACCGGACCACCCGTTCGGCGATGTCGGTCAGCGTCGGCTGGCCCGGCCCCAGCAATGCGAGCTCGACGGGGAGCTCCAGCTCGCCGATCCGGGAGCGGAGTGCTTCAGCCACCTCGGGTGCCGGTGGTTTGGAAACGACGACGACCTGCTCGGTCGCCGGATCCGAGGCGAGCAGGTCGAGTGCTGCCAGGGTCGACCGGCCGCCCACCGCCGCCGACAGATCCCGACCACCGACGCCGAGGCAGTGGCTGATCCCCAAGCCTGCGGCATCGAGCAGGCACATCAGTTGCTGGGCACCGGTGCCGGATGCGGCGACCAGGCCTACCGGTCCGGGCCGGACGACGTTGGCGAAGCCGAGCCCGACTCCGCCGATCACCGCGGTTCCACAGTCCGGGCCCATGACCAACCGTCCTCGCCTGGCCGCAGCCTGCTTGAGGGCGACCTCCTGGCCGACCGGCACGTTGTCGCTGAACAACATCACGTCCAAGCCGGCGTCCAGCGCCTCGAACGCATCCGCTGCGGCGAACTGGCCCGGCGTCGAAATCAATGCCAGGGTGGCGCCGTCTGCCGCAGCCCGGATCGTGCGCGGGGCCGTGATGGATGCCGGGCCGCCGTCGCGCTCAGCGGGACGCTCGACGAGAAGCGCATCGAGCGTCACCACGGCGGCGCCGAGAGCGTCATCGTCGTCTGCCTCGATCGCCACGATCATGTCGTTCGCCGCAGCGCCGTCCGGTGCGGTGAAGCCCATCTCGACGAGAAGCTCGATATTGAGGTCGGTGGCCATGGCAACCAGCGCTGACCGTACGCCCGGCTCCTCGCCGATGCGTCGGCTCACCTGCATCAGGCTGACGGAGTCCCGGTAGGCGCCGGGGCGAACCTCGAGCCGGCGGCTCACCCCGGAGCCCTGGTACACGTCGCCGCCGCGAGCAGGACGCCGTGCGCCAGAGACGTGCCGGAGCTTTGCCCGACGGCCGCCAGCCGTTGCATGGAGGCCCGGATGTCGCCCCGCCCGTCCAGAGCGGCGATCAAACCGGCGAGCTCGGGGACGCATTCTCCCCGGCTGGCGTGTACAAGTAGCGCGGCCGACACATGTGTGGTCTGGGTGGCGGCCACCTGCCCGATCGCTCGGGCCAGCCGGTCGGCCCGTGGGTCACGCATGGCGCGCAGCGTAACGAGTACGCCGCAGAGCAAGTCGTCGCCCGCGGGGGTCAGCCCGCTGCCGCGACCCACCAGCGCCGCGACCGCGCCCGGCACCGTGCGGCCGGCCAACCAGGCCGCCAAGGCCGGCACCGCGGAGGCGACCATCGGTTCCAACGGCTGGAGAAAACGGAAGGCGAGCTGGGTCCGCCGGGTGGCTTCGGCATCAGCCTCCAGAACCGGCCGCAACGGGCGCCACCACCGTCCGACGCCGATCCACGTGTCGCCGAGCTCGACTCCGCCGTTGCCGACCAGCACGCGGCCCAAGTGGGTCGGCAGCGGACCGGGCAGCACCAGAGAGGGCGGCAGCCGAACGGCCTCGGGCGTGCAGATACAGATCAGCGGAACCCGTTCGTCGTCGGCGACGACGTGCATGGCAGTGCCCAACGTCCCGACGACCCGAGCCGACCGAGCCGGACCCTCCAACAGCGGCGCGAGGACGGTCGACGCCGCGGCGAGCCGGCTGACACTCGGTGCGCGGGCAACGGTGAGCGCGCGGACTGCCAACGCATCCCCCCTCGGATGGCCCAAGTACCAGCAGGGCGATGGTCGGACCGTAACCACACCCGGTACCGTCGCCGCATGGGCAATGTTGCCGATCCGGCGGCGCCGAGTTACCAGGACTTGCCAGCCGGCCAACTGCCGGCTGATTTGGTCGCAGGCGTCACTGTCCGGGAAGTCCTCGGGATGCCGGCGATGACCGGTGCCCGGCTGCTCGCCGGGAAGGACGGGTTGGACAGGGTCGTGCGTCGGCTGAACGTGATGGAGGTGCCCGACGTCCTCCCCTGGGTGAAACCGCACGAGTTGCTGTTGACCACCGGGTACCCCGTCCGGGCGACTCCGGACGGAGTACCTGCTCTGCTCGCGGCGCTCGACGACCGCGGGCTTGCAGCGGTCGGGATCAAGCTGAACCGTTACCTCGACTCACTGCCGGACGAGGCACTCGAGGTCGCAGACGAACGACGCCTGCCCCTGGTGCAGCTTCCGGACAGTATCGGGTTCGACGACATCCTCAACCAGGTGCTGACCGAGGTGCTCAACCGGCAGGCGTCCCTGCTCGAGCGCAGCGAGGCAGCCCACCGTGCACTGGTCGCGGTCCTGCTCGAAGGCGGCGGCCTCGACGAGCTGGTCGCCGAGATGGCAGTCGTGCTCGGCGGGCCGGTGCTGGTGACGACCGCGGACGGCAGAGTCCTCGCGGAGGGTGGGGATTCGGGCGCAACTCGTGGCGCTGCGCGAGAGCTCGTGCTTTGACTCGTCGGGGCGATTCCTCACCGAACGGGAGCCGCCGGGCGCGCATTACGACGCGTCGGCCGGGTGGCGCGCCGTCGCTCCTGTCGTCGCCGGACGGTTCGAGCATGGCCGGATCGCGACATTCTCCCGCGAACGTCCGCTGGATGAACGCGATCTGCATGTCCTCGACCGAGCGGCCACCGTGGCCGCGCTCGCAGTCACCAAGCAGCTTGCCGTTCGCGCCGTCGAGGGCAAGTACCGCGGCGACTTCCTCCGCGATGTCCTTTCCGGACGCGCCGGAGACAGTGACCATGTTGTCGCACACTGCAAATCGATCGGGTGGGACGTCGACCGGCCACTCGTAGCGGTCGTTGCCGAGTTGGACCCGGCGGCAGACCCGGTGCAGCGGCTGGGACCCGAGCTGCGCCCGGCGCAGGAACGGTTTTCCGCTGCCTGGGAAGGAGCCGTCCGGATGCGCGACCAGGGCGCGCCGGTCGTGGGCTTTGCGCAGGAGGTTGTGGCACTGCTGCCCATTCCCCATGGTGCCGATCCGGATCGGGTCGTCCGTGCTGTCGTGCGCGTCGTCTCCGGCAACGGGGGAGGTGGCCGGCGTTCGTTCGCCACTGGCGTCAGTCGGGTCATCGACGATCCGGAACGGATCCCGGAGGCATATGACCAGGCGCGCCGAGCGGTGGAGGTCGGCCGGAAGCTGCATGGGGCGGGTGCGGTCGCCCACTTCGATGCGCTCGGCTCATTCCGGCTGCTCAGCCTCGTGCGCGATCCGGCGGAGCTGCACGGATTCGTGGTCGAGACCCTCCGCGACCTGGCAGTCGACGACCACCCCGAGGCAGCAGATCTCCGGCACACCTTGCAGGTACTGCTGGACACTAATCTCAACGTGGCTGAGGCGGCCCGCCGGCTGTTCGTGCACTACAACACGCTGCGGTACCGGATCGGCAAGCTGGAACGACTGCTCGGCCCGTTCCCGACCGATCCCAACCTCCGCCTCGACCTCGCGTTGGCCCTGAAGGTCCTGCAGATGCGGGGCATCGACTGAGCCGTCGGTAGCTCGTCAAGAGTTGCCGATGCCGGGCCCTCAAACGCGGCCCTACGTTTCCGCCCAGCGGGATCAGCAGCATCGCCGCAACAGAGGGGACTGCCATGGCACTGGATTGGAAGGTCGTGCACGGCGGCAAGACGCCGCCCCCGGGCGAGGTGGTCCGGCCGGACGAGCGGCTGTCGTGGGGCAGAACCGTCGGCCTGGGTGCCCAACACGTCGTGGCCATGTTCGGGGCCACGTTCGTCTTCCCGATCATCATGGGACTCAACCCGCAACTCGCGATCATGATGAGCGGGGTCGCCACCATCCTCTTCCTGCTGATCGTGCAGGGAAAGGTGCCGAGCTATCTGGGCACGTCGGCCTCGTTCGTCGGTGGTGTGGTGGCCATCCGGGCGCAGGGCGGTGACAGCGCGAACGTCACCGGCGCGATCTTCGTCTCCGCGCTGGTGCTGATCGCGGTCGGCGCGCTGATCCACTTTGCAGGCCCGGGAGTCCTGCATACGGTGCTGCCGCCGGTCGTGACCGGCGCGGTCGTCATGCTGATCGGGTTCAACCTCGCACCTGTCGTCGCCGACATCTACTGGCCGCAGGATCAGTGGATCGCGCTGATCGTCATGCTCGCCGTCATCGCCATGGCTGTCGGGTTACGCGGGTTCATGGGCCGAATCGCGATCTTCCTCGGCTTGGTCCTCGGCTACCTACTGTCCTGGCTGTTCGACCGCGCCTTCGGCCCGATCACCTCTCAGGACCCGGCTGCGGGCGAGGTCACGACCCACGATCGGGTCAACTTCGACTCGGTTCGCGATGCCGACTGGATCGGCTTCCCACCGAAGACCATGACCGGTGCGGACGGAGCCGAGATCGTCGGCTGGCACCTGCCCGATATCAAGCTGACGTTCGTGCTGCTGGTCCTGCCCGCCGTCATCGCTCTGGTCGCGGAGAACACCGGGCACGTCAAGGCGGTTGCCGGGATGGTCGACCGCGATCTCGACCCGGTCATGGGCAAGGCGATCGGCGCCGACGGCGTCGGCACGGCCGTCGCGACGTTCTTCGGTGGCTCCCCGACGACGACGTACGCCGAGAACATCGGGGTGATGGCGGCGACGAGGGTCTACTCGACCGCCGCGTACTACGTCGCGGCACTGGTAGCGATCTTGTTCGGCTTCTCGCCGAAGTTCGGAGCGCTGGTCGCTGCCGTGCCGGGCGGCGTGCTCGGCGGCATCACTGTCGTGCTCTACGGCATGATCGGCCTGCTCGGGGCGAAGATCTGGATCGAGAACCGGGTCAACTTCGCCAACCCGGTGAACCTGGTGCCGATCGCCGCGGGCATCATCATCGCGATCGGCGACGTCTCTCTGACGATCACCGAGAACTTCACCTTGTCGGGTATCGCGCTCGGAACGATCGTCGCGATCGGCGCGTACCACTTCGCCCGGGCCATCGCTCCGCCGCACATGCGGGATGAGGGTGCGGTGATCGCGGTCGGCGGCCTGGACACCCAGCGGGTCGATGAGTTCGTCGAGGACGGCAGCCGTGCCGACGAGCGAGTCGACGACGTCAGCGACGAGCGCACCGACGAGCGGTAATACATCTGCGAGGATCGGCCCGTGAAGCCGTCGTCGTTCGCATATCACCGGCCGGCGACGATCGAGGAGGCTCTCGACGTCCTGGCCGAGGTCGGGTCGGACGGCAAGGTGCTCGCCGGCGGGCAGAGCTTGGTGCCGCTGATGTCCATGCGGCTGGCCGCGCCCGCTCACCTGGTCGATGTCAACCGAATCGACGGCCTCGGCGGCGTTCGGACCGACTCTGACGGTGTGCGGGTCGGAGCGACCGCCCGCCATGCCGACGTGGAACACGACGAAGCGGCGTACGCAGCCGTGCCACTCCTGCGCCAGGCGCTGAGGTATGTCGCTCACCCGACCATCCGCAACAGAGGCACGACGGTGGGCAGTCTCGCCCACGCTGATCCGGCCGGGGAGATGACCGCGGTGCTGGCGCTGTTGGGAGGTGCCGTCACGCTGCGGCGCCGGGGCGGCGAGCGGACGGTCGACGCCGACGAATTCTTCGTCGGCCCGCTGGAGTCGGCGGTCCGGCCGGGCGAGCTCGCGGTCGAGGCGTTCTTCCCGAGACCGGCGCAGCGGAGCGGGACGGCCTGGATGGAAGTATCGCGTCGGCACGGCGACTACGCCGTCTGCGGCGTCGGCGCAATCGTGACGCTCGACGACGACCGGCGGGTCGAGTCGGCCCGGGTTGGCCTGATCTCGGTCGGGCTCACGCCGGTCGTGGTGGAGGTTTCCAGGACAGTGGCGGGTCAGCCTCATGACACTGTCGACGCAGCGGCGGCCGGGCGCGTAGTGATCGACGCCGTGGACCCGGAAAGCGACATCCATGCCACGGCGGAGTACCGGCGCCATCTGGCGGGGACGTTGGCCGCTCGAGCAGTCACGGCCGCCGCCGCACACGCAGCGGAGCGCGCGGCATGACCGACCAGCACGACGTCGGGCTGACGGTCAATGGCGTTCCGCGCACTTCCCAGGTTCCCGCGCGGCGGCTGCTTTCCGACCTGTTGCGGCACGACCTCGGGCTGACCGGTACCCACGTGGCCTGCGAGCACGGCGTGTGCGGCGCGTGCACGGTATTGCTCGACGGCCGGCCGGTCCGCTCGTGCCTGTTGTTCGCGGTGAGCGTCGACGGTGCATCAGTGACAACCGTGGAGGGTTGCTGTCAGCCCGACGGGTCGCTCGGCCTAGTTCAACAGGCATTTTGGGATTGTCATGGCCTGCAATGCGGATTCTGCACACCGGGCTTCGTCACGACGATCACCGCATACCTCGATGAGAACCCGGAGCCGACCGCGGCCGAAGCCCGCGAGGCCATCGCCGGGAACCTGTGCCGCTGCACCGGGTATCAGAACATCGTCGCTTCGGTTCTGCGGGCCGCCGAACTCCGTCGCGAGGCACGGATATGAGCACCCGCACGATGGGGGAGCCGATCGCTCGCCGCGAGGACCCTCGCCTCCTATCGGGACAAGGTCACTACCTCGACGACCTCGGCCACGGCGCACTCGCGGCCGCCTTCGTGCGCAGCCCGCACGCCCACGCTCGCGTTATCGACATCGATGTGACCGACGCACTCGACGTCGAGGGGCTCGCGGCGATCTACACGCACGACGACCTGCCTGACCGGCTGGCTGAGCCGCTGCCGCTGCTGATCCCACACCCGAGCCTGACCCACGGCCGTACGCCCTACGCGTTGGCGAAGGACGAGGTCAATCATGTCGGCGAGGCCATCGTCATGGTCGTCGCCGCCGATCGCTACCTGGCCGAGGACGCCTGTGAACGCATCCGGGTCGAGTACGACGTGCTGCCGCCGGTCGTGGGCATCGCGGCGGCCCGGGAGGCGGCCCGGCTCGTCCACGACGACGTGCCCGGAAACATCGCCGCGGCCATGGTGCAAGAGGACGGCGACGCCGCGGCAGCGATCGCCAGCGCACCGCGGGTGCTCGAGCTCGATCTCGAGGTGGAACGCAGCGCATCGACTCCGTTGGAAGGCAAGGGTGTCTACGCGCGCTGGGATCCGGCCGACGCCAGCCTGCGCGTATACAGCTCGACGCAGGCCTCGACCAGCGTCCGGGCCGCCCTGGCCGCGAAGCTCGGGCTGCCTCCCAACCGGGTAGAGGTGATCGCGCCGGACGTCGGCGGCGGTTTCGGGGTCAAGATCGTCCACCCCTGGCCGGAAGAGGTACTGGTTTCATGGGCGGCCATCACTCTTGGTCGCGAGGTCAAGTGGGTCGAAGATCGGCGCGAGCACTTCGTCTCCAGTGCGCACGAGCGCGGCCAGGTCCATCACGTTCGGGTGGGATTCGACGACGACGGCCGCCTGCACGGACTCGAGGTCATGTTCTGGCACGACAACGGTGCCTATACGCCCTACGGGATCATTGTGCCGATCGTCACTGCAACCCAGCTGCTGGGGCCGTACAAGCCCGGCGGTTATCGGGTCGAGTTCCAGAGCCTCTACACGAACACGGTGCTGGTAACGCCGTACCGCGGAGCCGGTCGCCCACAGGGCTGTTTCGTGATGGAGCGCGTCATGGACGCCATTGCTGCCGAGCTCGGGCTGGACCGCGCCCAGGTCCGGGAACGGAACTTCATCCAGCCCGACGAGATGCCCTACGATCACGGGCTGATCTTCCAGGACGGCCGTCCGCTGATCTACGACTCCGGCGACTATCCGGCCACCCTTGACAAGATCAAGAAGCTCGTCGGCTGGGACGAGTTCGACAGTCTCCGCGAGCAGGCCAGGGCCGAAGGACGACGAGTCGGCATAGGTCTAGCCGGCTATGTCGAGGGCACCGGCGTCGGACCCTACGAGGGCGCCTGGGTCAAGGTCGAGACCGACGGCAGCGTCGTCGTCGCCACCGGGCTAACCACCCAGGGCCAGGGTCACCAGACGGCGTTCGCGCAGGTCGCAGCCGATACGCTCGGGGTACCGCTGGACAGTGTCACGGTCGTCACCGGAGACACTCGTCGGTTCGGGTACGCCGTCGGGACCTTTGCGTCGCGGGCCCTGGTGATGAGCGGGAACGCCATCGCTGCAGCAGCGCACAAAGTCCGCGAGAAGGCACTGCGGATCGCCGGTGACGCGCTCGAAGCCGACCCCGACGACCTGGAGATCGCCGACGGAAACGTCCAGGTGCGCGGCGTCCCCACATCGGCGATCCCGCTCTCGACGGTCGCGGTGCTGTCCAATCCGCTGCGGTACGCATTCGACGCCGAGTCCGTGCGGGCCACCCAGTTCGCGCTGCCGGCCGACCCGGACAAACCGCCGATTCCCGAAGGCGAGCAGCCCGGGTTGGAGGCAACCGGCTTCTACTCTCCGCCCCGGGCGACGTTCGCCAACGGCATGCATGCGGTGATCGTCGAGACCGACCCGGATACCGCCGAGATCAGGATCCTGCGCTACTGCGTCGTCCACGACTGCGGGACCTTGGTCAACCCGCGCATCGTCGAGGGGCAGGTGCACGGCGGGGTCGCCCAGGGAGTCGGGGGAGCGCTATACGAGCGAATGGTCTACGACGCCGACGGCCAACTGCTCAACGCTTCGTTCATGGACTTCCTGATGCCCTATTCGACCGAGGTGCCGGTGATCGAAACTGACCATCTCGAGACGCCGAGCCCATTGAACCCGCTGGGCATCAAGGGTGCCGGTGAGGCCGGCGTCATCCCCGGTATGGCCGTGCTGGCGTCCGCGATCTCCGACGCCGAAGGGTTCCCGATCACCCGGATGCCTATTTCACCCAGCGAGCTGTTCCACCTGCGCCGCGTCCACGAGGAGGGCACTGCCCGATGAATGTCTCCGGCTCCGCCGTCCTGCACGCTTCGCGCGATCGGGTTTGGACGGCTCTGCAGGACCCTGCGGTCCTGGTGCGCACCATCCCTGGCTGCCAGCAGCTCGAACAGGTCGGCCCGGATTCCTACCGGGCGACGGTCACGGCCGGCGTCGCGTCGATCAAGGGCACGTACGCCGGAGAGGTGCGGCTCACCGACCAGGCCGAGCCGGACTCGTTCGTCCTGCACGCCTCCGGTGCCGGGGCGCCGGGCACCGTGAGCGCCGATGTCCGCGTCAACCTCGCGGATGCGGATGGCGGAGCGACCCGGCTGGACTACGACGCCGACGCCGTCGTGGGCGGTGTGATCGGCGGGGTGGGTCAGCGGATGCTCGCTGGTGTTGCGAAAAAGACCGCTGGCGAGTTCTTCGCAGCCGTTGACGACGTCCTCACCGGCCGGGGGGAACGGGTCGTGGGCGAGGCGGCTGCAGCGGGTGTCGCGGCTCCCACCGTCTTCACGGCTCCACCCCGGCCAGGAGAGCCAATGTCGATCGCCCAGGTGTCGGCGGCGGCAGCGACCGGCGCGCTGATCGCCTTGGCCGGAGTCGTACTCGGCTGGCTGATCACCCGCCGCGCACAGGCGCGCTAAGGCAACCAAGAGTCAGACGGTGATCGGCGGCTCCGCGAGCCGGGCAGAGAGTGGCTCGGTCGGCACGATCCACGGCGCCTCGTCCGGTGCCTCGGGGTCTGCTCGCCAGCTCGTCGCCACGTGGTCGACAGCGATCGGATAGATCGTCAGGGATCCGTCGGCAGCAATGTGCAGACGGAGAAAGCTCTTGAAGTCTTCGATTCCCAGCCCTGCGTACAACTCGTTGACGTTCACCTGGAACCGGCTGGCGATGATGAGATAGACGCCCACGATCCACGAGTCGAGCAGCCCGATCACCGGTGCGTAAACCGCGAACGCCAACAGGATCGACCACGGGTTCGCCATATGGGCGAGCGGCAGTGCCGTCCACACCGCGGTCGCGGCTATCCCCAGCGCCACGTGCGGCACCGCATGTAGCAGCGCCGCTACCCAGTGTCGGAGCTTGGTCCGGTCGAGTGCGGTGACCGTGGCGAACAGCACCGTGCCCACCAACACGGCGGCGACGGCGATGGCGATGGGCGCGGTGAGCCATCGTCCGTGCGCGGTCCGCACCGCGAACATGAGCAGCGTCTGCATGAGGCCGAGCAGGACCAGCAAACCCCGGTTCCGCGCCGGCAGGCGCCAGAAGATTCGCCACCCCAGGGCACGCGACTGGTCCCGGGTCGGAAACGTGGTGGCCAGGTCGTAGGTTTGCGGCACGCTCGCCTTGCGGGTCAACGACTTCGCGGGTGGCACGGTGATCGTCGACGGCAGATGGGCGGTCCCGACCAGATACGCGCCGCCGCCACCGCACGTCACCAGTTCGCGCCCGCGGCCGTCCGGCCCGCTGCCGGTGTAGCGCGCGAAGTGATGCGCGTCGCCGGACAGCATGATCGGGATTCGGGCACCGGTGGGTTCCACAATGGTGCGGATGAAGTAGTCGAGGCTGTCGTAGGAGTCCGGGGACTCTTGGGAGATCACCCAGGTCGGCCTGGCGGCGCACACGATGACGCGGTCTTCCGGTCCCAGGTCCTTGGCTGCAGCCATGAAGTACCGGAGTTGGGGCTTGTCGATGTAAACGTCGAGCTGGGTATCGACGGCGTACAGCCACCATCGGTGCGGCAGTGCCAACGCGAAGTAGCTGCGCTGCTGTCGGGTCTGCCAACCGCCGATGAGGTCTGACTGCGCGAACAACCGAAGGAACGCGGTTAAACCGTCGTACCAGTCGTGATTGCCGGGCAGCGCATAGAGATCTGGGGTCGCCGGCGTCGGGGCGGGCAGCGCTGCCGTATACGGGCCCTTCCACCGGTCGCCGTAGGCCCGTCCCGATGCTGTCGGGTAGACCTGGTCACCGCCGAGCACCAGGACATCGCCGCGCGGTAGCACCAGTTGTTGAACGTCCCGCCCTTGGACCTCGAGCGTGGGCCGAGCCATCAGCGACGCGATCGAGTAGGTGGCATCGAAGCCATCACCGACATCGGCGGTGTAGTCGAGCCAAAGCTCGTCGGCCTTGGAGTAGTCGTGCCGAGCGTCGCCGAAGACCGCCTGCAGCTCGCGCTTGTCGAGATAGGCGCCGAACAGATCAGCGAAGACCGTGCGCACGCCGGTGCCTGCGAGCAGCCGTGGGTTGAGCCATGGCACCGCGCGCTGGGGAGTGAAACCCAGCTCCTGAGGAGAGAGGTCGCGCGGTCTGTTCTGTGGCATGGGGAGGACCATACGGTGGACTTGACACCCCGAGCGGGAACGGCACGAAGGGGAGGCGAGCATGCGCGTGTTCACCGCCGCCGCGGTGCAGGTGCAACCGCTGCATGACCGCCTAACGACGGAGACGATCAAGGCCAATGTCGACCACGCGGTCGACTACGTCGAGCGCTGTGTCCGGGCCACCGGGGCCGAGTTGGTCGTTCTGCCGGAGACAGTGACGACCGGCTTCACGCCTGGCTGCTCGGCCGACGAGCTGTGGGACGTCCTCGGCGACCGGGACGGCCCGACGGTCGGGCCGCTTGCCGACATCGCTGGACGCCTCGGTGTTCACCTGGTCTGGGGCACGTACTCGCGTGGTGAGCAGCGGGGAGTGGTGCATAACTGCGCGATGCTCGCGGGACCGACTGGTGGGGTCCTCGGTGTGTACCGCAAGACCCACCCCTTCTGCACCGAGCTGCGCTCCCGCGGCGGCTGGGTTACGCCAGGTGACGACATCTGCGTGGTGTCGACCGAGCTCGGCCGGATCGGGTTGATGGTCTGCTTCGACGGCGATTTCCCCGAACTCTCGCGGATCATGGCCCTTCAGGGGGCCGAGGTACTGGCGCGCCCGTCGGCGTTGTTGCGATCAGCCGATATCTGGGAGCTGACGAACCGTGCGCGTGCGTACGACAACCATGTGTACGTCGTCGGTGCGAACGCGGTCGGGATCGATCCGGCGGGAGTGCTCTTTTTCGGCAACTCGATGATCGTGACGCCCACTGCGGAGGTGCTCGCCTGGGGCTCGACGCACGAGTCCTGGGTCAGTGCGCGGCTGGATCCGTCAGCCGCCCTGGCATCGCTGACCCCGGGATCGAGCGTGCGGCAAGGCTTCGACCACTTGGCCGAACGCAACCTGGGCTTGCTGCGCCGGCACGCTGACACGTTGCTCGGAGAGGGCGCGACACCGTTTCCATATCAGCCGGCCGCAGGGAGTGAGGACACGGGTCAGCGGTCGTAGGCGTGCCTGAACTGCACACTCATTCGCGGACCGACCGACTTGACCTTTGGCACCGCATGATCCCACGTGCGCTGGCATGAGCCACCCATCACCAGCAGGTCACCGCGGTCGGGCTTGAAACCGATCGACTTGCCGCCGCTCTTCGGCCGCAGCTTGAACGGCCGAGGCGTCCCTAGTGAGACCAATGCCACTGTTGCTTCCTCGAGATCACGAGCCACCCGATCGCCGTGCCAGGCCACACTGTCCATGCCGTTGCGGTACAGGTTGGCCCCTACCTGGGTGAACGCAACGCCGTACCAGGCGCTCAGCGCCTCGGCCATCGCGCCCAGGATCGGCAGCGGAGGGTCTTCCTCGCGGAGCCTCCAGTGATGGGTCAGCCGCGGCTCCGAGACCCGACGCTCGTACATCCAGACGTACCGCAACTGCCACGGCGTCAGTTCCAGCATGTTCGCGAACAGCTCGTCGGCACCGCGAACCCAGCCGCGGATTTCGTCCACCCACGCGCCGTGATCGAGCTCATGCCGCTCGACGCCGGCGAACGAGGCGTCGAAGCCCGGCTCGCCGCCGGCGAACAACGAGGTCTGCCAGGCAAATTGCTGCATCGACTCAGGCACCAGGGTCTTTCCATGTCAGGCAGCACACCCGTTCGATTCTACGGGCGCTAGAACGGAGGAGGGTCCGGGTCGGGTGGGTCTGGCTCCCGCTGGGGTGGCGGGGGCGTGGTAGGCGATCGGTCCGGTGGTGGAAGATCGCCGAGGAGGGGTCCGATGATCTCGGGGTCGACCTCGTAGCTGTGGCCGGTCGGAGCGGTCCAGACGAAGCGGCCAGGTTCGGGTTGTTCGAGTTGCCAACCGTGGTGCGTCTTGTCGTTGTGGTGTTGGCGGTGCACCGGCCCACCATTGCCTGGGCTGGTGGATCCGCCCTGGCTCGCCGGTGTGGTGTGCTCGAAGTCGCAGGTTTCGGCCGGGTGGGTACAGGTCGGGAACCGGCAGGTGCGGTCTCGGGCGTTGACGTGTTCGACGAGGTCGGCCGGCGGCGTGTACCGGGTGGTGCCGTAGTCGAGCAGGGCGCCGGTCGCCGGGTCGGTGAGCAGCCGCCGCCAGGTGCCGGCTGCGGCGATCCGCCGGGCTACCTCGGCCGTGACCGGCCCATAACCATGCAGGTGAGCCGGTTGGTCATCAATGCCGATGAGGGTGCTGATGGGGACAGTGACACCCACGGTAGCGGCCCGGCCGTGCCGGGTGCCGAATCGCTGATGCACGTGGTCGCACTCCGGCTTGCAGCAGCCGAGATGGCCGGCCTCCAGTGCCGACCAGCACAGCTCGGCCAAGGTGTCGGCCCGGAGCTGGTCGAGGGTCCGCGGGTCGTCGGGACTGCTGGTCTTGGTCGCCCGGGCGGCAGCGTCGAGTCGGTCCAGCAGGCGGCCAGATCCTCTGCTGCCATCCGGATCAGGCACGACGCCATCCCGTCTGATTCGGGGACCGGGGGGTGAATCCCGCGGCCAGCTCGGGCGCGGGCGTGTCGTTCTTCGGCCGTCGTGGGATCGGCCGCCAGGACGGCGCGGCGGGCCGCAGCGCGGAGTTGTGCTCCGGTCTGCCGACCGGCCTTCTCGAGCAGGTCGGCCTCGACCTGGGCCCGCAGGTCTGGGGTGTCGGCCAGCGGACGGGTCTCTTCGACGAGCACCCTGGCGCGGTAGCTGTCGATGTGTCCGGCTGCGAGCGCGGCGAGCGTGTCCGGCAGACACTCGGCGAGCTCGCACGCCAGCTCGACCCGGTTGCGCGCATGGCCCGGAGAGATCCGCAGCTGTGCGGAGACCACTGACGCTGCGGCCATGATCCCGTGTTGCGAATCCTGATCCCCGTGCTCTGCGCAACTGGCGAACATCGGCCGACGAGCCAGTACGGCCATGGCGCGGAGCTGGCGGGCTTCCGCGGTGGACTTGGCCCGTTCCCAGCAGGACAACGCATCGACAAGCTCCGCCTCTGCCGCGACCTCCGGATCACGCTCGGACTCGTCGGCGGATCTCGAGGCGTCGGCCCGGGCGATCGCCTCGGCCAGATCGACCACTCCGGCGGCGACCGCGATCCCGTGGGGGCGGGATGCCAGCGCCGCGAACGGAACCCGCACCGTTGGCACCGGCACAACTGGGGCATCTGGCTCGAACATGTGTTCAGTCTGGCAGAGCCCACCGACAGGCAACTTCAACGTCCACAGAGGCGCGCCAACGCTCCCTCAGGCGAGCACTTCGACGTCGTCGTGGACTCGTATGGTGCCGGTTCCGTCCGGGATCAGGTTGACTCCGAACCAGACCTTGCCGTCGCGCTTGCGGTGCAGTGCGAGGGTGCGGATCGGCTCCATGCCCTTCACCAACGTGTCTGGGTCGATCGTGGTCAGTACGCAGCGGGCGCAGCCTTTGGCAACCCGGAACGGGACCGACCCGATGTGGATCTTCTGCCAACCATCCTCGGCGAACGGCTCCATGGTCTCGACCACCACGTTGGGCCGAAATCGGCGCATCGGGAGCGGCACAACTCCGGACTCGCCTCTTTGCAACGCTGCGGCTGTAATCCAGTCGTTCAGTTGCGACAACGATGCGGTCGCAGTCAGCAACAGCGGATACCCGTCGGCAAAGCTCACCGTGTCATCGGCTTCCGCGTAGGCCGGGTCGACCTGCCGACTGGTGGGGTCGCTGAGCCAGACCAGCCGGACGTCACGCTCGAGGAGAGCGCTGAACCAAGCATCGGCGGCAGAGCTCGGTTGTACGGCCAACACGTCGTCGCGCCAGATTTGAACCCAGGTCGTCGGGTGCTGAAGTCTCGACACCACGACGGGATCAGCGTGCGGTCCGTGCAGGATCAGATCGGACGCACCTCGCTGGACTGCGCAGACCGATAGCAGCCGCGGTTCCTCGCGCGCCGTCAGGTGCCGGCCGTCTGAATCGACCACCATGAAACGGCGGTCGCCGGCCAGCCCCCACGGCTCGACCTCAGCAGCGGAGACGTCCCGGGCGCGCGTCGACTTCACCGGATAGATGTTCAGGCCAGCAACTCGCACCCGGCGACGTTAGCTCGCTTCAGCACGAAGCCGCGCCGGAGCCCTCGGCAAGGGTTGCCCGCGCGCCGGTCGCAGCCAGTCGGTTTGACTGCGAACCGTGAGCCCGGTTCTCGTAGTGCGGAGCGGTCGTCTCCTCGACGGCCGAGTGGTCGACCTCGTTGTCCGGTCCGGTCGGATCGAGGCATTGACGGACGAGCTCGGCTCAGATTCGCCTTCCGACGCTCTGGTGATCGACGCAGCGGGCCGACTCGTGACGCCGTCGTTCGTCAACGCGCATCTGCACCTGGACAAGGTCTACACGCTGCCGCTGCTGGGCGACCGGGCAATCGGTCAGTACACCGGTGCGGGGATGGCTAGGGCGAGGACAGCGATCGACACGGCTCGCGCGGTCAAGCTGCACTACCGGCGAGAATTGCTGCTGCCGAACGTGCGACGCGCACTGTACGAAGCCGTCCGACACGGCACCCTGTACATCCAGGCCTTCGTCGACGTCGACACCACTGCTCAACTCGAGGGCCTGCATGCGGTCCTGACCGCTCGCGAGGAGTTCCGGCATCTGCTCGACATTGCGGTTGTCGCCTTTCCTCAGGAAGGCATACTGCGCGATCCCGGCGCCGCCGAGCTCTGCGAACAGGCATTGGACCTAGGCGCTGACGTCGTCGGTGGAATTCCGTGGATCGAGCACAGCCAGCAGGATGCTGGGGAACACGTCGAATGGGCGTGCTCCCTGGCCGCGCGAAGGGGTCAACGGGTCGCGATGCTCGTCGACGACGCCGGTGACAGGTCCCTGCACACAACCCAGATGCTGGCCGAAGCGATGCTCCGGCACGGGTTGGCCGGCCGGGGAACCGCGTGCCATGCCCGGGCGACCGGGCTTTACTCAGAGCCGGAGCTGCAGACCCTGATCGACCTGGCCAAGCGGGCACGATTGGGATTCGTGTCCGACCCACACACTGGGCCGCTGGCCCTGCCGGTCGACCGGTTCGCACGGGCCGGTCTGACGGTCGCACTGGGTCAGGACGACATCGAGGACGGCTACTACCCTTATGGCCGCAACAACATGCTCGAGGTCGCGTTTCTGGCCTCCCATCTGCTCGACTTCCGCTCTGGTCCGGATCAGCTGCGACTCATCGACATGGTGACGACACAGGCAGCACGGGTGCTGGGGCGTGGCGCGCCTGTTGTGCAGCCCGGCGCAGCAGCCGATTTCTGCGTGCACGAGAGCGAGCGTGTCGTGGACCTGATCCGAGACCATGCGGCGCCACGGTGGGTGATATCCAAAGGGCGGATCGTCGCCGAGACCAGCTCGACCACGACATTCTCCATGCCGGTCCAGGAAGCGGAATGAACCGCCGAATCCGGATCGGCGTCGACACCGGCGGCACCTTCACCGACGTCGTGGCGATCGATGAAAGCACCGGAGAACTGGCGACGACGAAGACGCCGTCGACCCCGGCCGACCCGGCACAAGGCTTTCTCACCGGCATCGAGAAGGTGCTCTCCGTTCTGGGACTGGGCGGGCATGCCATCAGCGCGGTAAGCCACGGCACCACAGTGGCGACGAACAAACTGCTCGAGGGCAAGGTCGAAAACCTCGGCTTCATCACCACCGAGGGTTACGAGCATGTGCTCGAGATCGCCCGGCAGTCAGTGCCTGCCGGATACGGCAACAGCTACTTCTGGGTGAAACCGCCGCGCATCGTCCCGGCCGATCGGGTCGCACGGTCGGGGCCGGATCGCGGTCGACGGGTGGCGAGATCCGTCCGTTCGACGACGATGACGCCGACGGCAGCAGCACGCTGGTTTCGGGACCGGCACATCGCCTCGATCGGCGTCTGCTTCATCCACGCCTACGCCAACCCGGCGCACGAGGAGCGGATGCTCGAGTCCTCCGAGCGAGCATCCGGACGCTATCGTCTCGATCTCCTCCGAGGTGCTTCGCGAGTACCGGGAGTACGAGCGCAGCGTCACGACACTCGTCGACGCCGCCGTCAAGCCGAGCATCCGCCGATACGTCGCGCGCATCACGGAGCGGCTCGACGACTACGCGCGACGGAGACGGCGCAGGGGTGCCGTTCTATGTCATGAAGTCCAACGGAGGAGTGCTCTCTGCCGCGGAGGTCGTCGATCAGCCGATCACAACGGTGCTTTCGGGACCGGCGGCAGGTGCGCTCGGGCCGCGGTGGTCGCGCGAGCGGGCGGGATTCGACTGCGTCGTCACACTTGACGGCGGCGGCACGTCCACCGACGTGACCGTCGTCGTCGACGGGGCACCCGCCCTGACGACCGAGGGCAGCGTCGGCGCCTATCCGAGCAAGATCCCGATGATCGACGTCGTCACGGTCGGCGCGGGCGGCGGCTCGATCGCGTGGACCGGCGCCGAGGGCACGCTCAAAGTAGGCCCGCATCCGCCGGTGCCGACCCGGGGCCGCTGTGCTACGGCGCCGGCGGAACGGAGCCGACGATCACCGACGCGCACTGGTTCTCAGCCGGATCCCCGCCGCACTTGCTGGGCGGTGAGATCCCGCTGGACACAGATGCCGCCCCGAGCGGGTTTGGCTGAGCTCTCCAAGCGGCTCGGCATCGGCCTCGAACGGTGCGCGGTGGGCATTCTGGAGATCTCCGCGTGGAACCAGGCCAACGCACTACGTCAGGTCACCGTCAAACGCGGCCTCGATATCCGCGACTTCACATTGGTGTCGTTCGGCGGATCAGGCTCACTCCTGGCCTGCCGGTTGGTCGACGTGCTGGGTCTGCGCAGCGCGCTGGTGCCGACCAACCCGGGCAATCTCTCGGCGTACGGACTGCTCACGGTCGACGTTCGCAACGACTACGTTCGAACCGCCGTGGAGCCGGCACTCGAGGTTGGACATCGACGCTCTGAGCACGCTCTTCCCACGGGCTCCCAGGCGGAGGCCGACGCCGCGCTTGCCCGCGAGGGCTTCCGGCCGTCGGGCCCGGCAGTTTCTCCGCACCGCCGACCTGCGGTATTACGGCCAGGCCTATGAGGTACGGGTCCACGTACCCGACGGTGCCCTCACGGCCCGACTGGCAGACGCGGTGGCTGATTCCTTCCACGACGCCCACCACGGCCTCTACGGCTACGACTTCCGGGGCGACCCGCGCCAGGAGGTCGAGTGGGTGAACCTGCGCGTTACCGGCGTCGGGCCGATCCACAAGCCAACCCTGGCACCGATTCCGGCCGGGGATCGGCGCTGAGAATGCGCGCACCGGCACTCGCGAGCGTGTACTTCGAGGCTTGGACGTCGGCAGACATCTACGACCGGGGTCGGCTCGGCGCCGGTGACGTCATCGTCGGCCCGGCGATCCTCGAGGAGTTCGGGTCGACGATCCCGGTGCACCCCGGCTTCACCGCATCGGTGGATCCCTATGGAAACGTGCTGCTCTCCCGGGAGGCGCAGTGAGCGGATACCGACTCACCCCCCTTGCCGGGCCGCCACCCGACCCGGTCCTCGTCGAGATCGTCGGGGGGTACCTCGCGTCGGTCGAGGCGGAGGTCGAGACAGCGATCGGACGGACCAGCCGGTCCCCGATGATCCGCGACGCCCACGACTACCGGGCCGGCATCCACGACCGCAACCTCAGGAAGCTGACCGGCCGCTCATACTCCGCGCTGGTCAACCCGGTCGTCCGGGACTACCCAGTAGAGACGATGGCTCCGGGTGACGTGTTCTTCCACAACGACGTCTACCTCTCCGAGGGCGGCATCGGACACCTACCCGACCTGTGCGTGACCGCACCGGTATTCCACCAAGGAGCGGTCGTCGCCTTTGTGCAGGCATTCGGGCACCACGACGACATTGGCGGGACGGTACCCGGGTCTATGCCGTCGCATGCCACCAGCGTGTTCGAGGAAGGCCTCATGGTGCCGCCGATCCGGTTGTGGCGGGCCGGATCGCCGAACGACGCGGCTCTGAAGATCATGACCAGGAACTCCCGGATGCCGGAGTCGTTGGCTGCCGATCTCGACGCGGAATGCTCTGCCTGCCTGATGGGCTCGCGCCGGCTCGGGGAGTTGTTCGACCGCTACGGCAAGGACTCGGTCGAGTCGTGCTTCGACGCGATCCTCGACAACACCACCGAGGTCTTCCGGCGGGAGATCTTGGCTGAGATTCCGGACGGCGAGTACACCTGGGAGGACTACGCAGAACACGACGGAGTCGACCCACCGAGGCTGCATGCCCAACGCATCACGCTGACGAAGACCTCGGCCGACGGAGGCCGGCTGGTCATCGACTTCGCGGGCACCGGCCCGCAGGCGAAAGGCCCGATCAACCACTGCGGCAACTATGCCGACGGCGCGTTCCTGAAGAAGTGGCTCGCGCCGATCCTGCGAAATCTCGCCGACTCGCCCGAGCGGATGGCCCAGCTCGACGTCAACGAGGGCGTGGTGCCACTGATCGAGATGCGCTTTCCGCCCCCAGGAACACTGCTCACACCGGTCTTTCCCGCGCCGACGAACGCGCGGACGTTCGTGATCCTGCGGCTGCTCGGAGTGCTCGCCGGGGTGATCGCCAAGGCCGTCGACGGTCGAATGCCGGCGGATCAGGAGACGATCCGCTACACGGGGGTCTACGGCACCGACGCCGACGGATCCCCGTACCTGATGCGGGAGGTGCTCGGCGGCGGTTCCGGAGGGCGCCACTACGCCGACGGCGAGGACACCATCCATGTCGTACCCGACTCGCGGAACCTGCCCACCGAGTTCAGCGAGTCGCGCTTCCCGTTCATCGTGGAGCGGCTCGGGCTGGCCATCGACTCCGGAGGCGCGGGCCTCTATCGCGGCGGGCTCGGCTATGAGAAGGACATCCGGATGCTCCGGGATGCGCACTTCATGTCGATCGCGGATCGTTCGATCCTGGCCTGTTGGGGAGTCCGAGGAGGCCGGGCGGGCCGGCCCTTCTCGGTCACGATCGATCCTGGTGGTCCCGGCGAACGTGACGTCGACGCGCTCGCGGACGCGGAGCCGGTGCGGGCCGGAGAGGTCGTCCGGATCCGCACGACCGGAGGCGGTGGGTGGGGAGACCCGCTCGACCGGCCCTATGTCGACGTGATGCGTGACGTTCGTTGGCGGAAGGTCTCCGTCGAGGGGGCGGCCACCGACTATGGCGTTGTGATCACAGGAGACACCGACGACGCGGTCGTCGACGAACCGGCGAGTGATGAGCTGAGAGCGAGTCTGCGGTCCGCTCGCACGGGTAACGAACCGTTCTTCGACCGCGGGCCGGGCTACGCCCGGCTGGCTGGGGGAGCGACCGCCGCACCGGTCGACTGGCTGTGATCGCTACCCACAGCGGGCTACGGGTGCGCTGTACGTGGTGTTGGAGCGGTTGGAAACGTAGTAGTCGGTGACCCAACGCCCGTCGGTCATCCGGTTCCACACCGACGTCGTGCCGACCGTGCTCCCAGCCTTCTGGCACATGACCCATGCCAGGGCGCCGGGCTGCAGCGGTGAACCCGTGGTGGGGTATGACGTGCCTGGGCCGGTGCGGACGTTCAGCGGCGTCGAGCTAGTGACCTGGCCAGGGTAGGAACACCGCTGCAGCGGCGCGGAGTAGGTGGTATTCGACGGAGTCGAGACGTAGTAGTCGGCCACCCACGCACCGTTGGTCAGTCGGTCCCACACCGGACTGGTTCCGACCTGCTGGCCCCACGTCTGGCACACCACGGAGATCGTGGTTCCTGGTGCGTATGTCACCACGACCGGATACGAGGTCGACGGCCCGCTCCGGGCGTTGAGCGGGGTCTCGCTCGTCACCTGGTACGGAAGTGCAACCGTCGCAACCGGGGCGTCCAGCGAGTCGCTGTCGATGTTGAGCGTCACCCCGCCCCAGGTCTCGTTGTGGTCACCGCGATACTGCTTGGCCCGCTGGTGGAACGACCATTGCGCGTTGGGCGCCGTCGGCCAGTTCGTCAGTGACGGGTTGTTGTCCCAGCGCGCCATCCAGACGGCGTCGGGCCGCGCATAGGACGTCGAGTTGTAGACGGCGGACAAGTCGCGCAAACCGGAGTCCTGATGCACGTAGACGCCGGCGAGATATCCGTTGGCGTGCAGGGTTGAGGTCCATGCCGATACGTATCGGCGAACAGCGGTGATACAGCCGCTCACGGCTCGGTCATAGTGCTCGACGTCGGCGTACAACGCGCTACCCGGCCGAAGCCCGAGTGCTGTTGCCTTGGCGACCGCGTCTCGGGCGTTGGAGGCTCCTACTGCGGTGGCGTTCGACAGGGTGTATCGATGGATCTTGGACGACAATGTGCAGAACGGCTGAAAGCCCATGTAGGTCGGCAGCAGCCGCCACGACATCTGGGCGACCTGGCGAACCCAGGTCGAGGTCAGGTTCGGCTGGAGGCAGCCTCGGTTGGCGCCGCCGAAGTAGATGTTCACCGTGAGGAAAGGTGACTCCCGCCACGCCTGAAGCGCAGCCAACGACGGTGCTGTGCAGGTGTCGAACCCCGGCCCGGCGGCCCGGGTGGCTGCCGATCCGCTGGGATACACCACCGGAGTCGCCGGTTCGGCGCCGGCGGCTGGCGCCAGGCTCACGGCGGCGCCCGAGATGAGAACGAGCGCTACCAGCGCGCTGCTTGCGCGCCGCATCTTCTGATGCACCATTGCGTTCCCCCGTCGGCCGACGGCCCTCTCGGAGTGTGCGCCTGCTGAGCCGGTTCGGCAAGCCTGTCAGTCGATGGTCACGACGTATTCGGCGGTGTCATGGGCGGCCTCGGCAGTGCCGTCGATGCGGCAGTCGGCCCGTTCACGGGTGCGCTCGGCCTTGAAGAGCGCGTCCTCCTGACGGGACCAGCGCTCCCAGAGCGGACGGTTGGCCTCGCCGTCGCGCTCGATGCCGCGGCCGAACCGGATCTCGTGGGGCGCTTCGACCCACAGCAGCATGCTCAGGTACGGCCCGATGACCCCCGAGCCGCAGCCGCAGCCTTCCACGACGAGCACGTCCGTACGCGGAAGGTCGACCCAGTCGCCATACCGGCCAAGTGACCAGTCGTAGCGCTGATATCGCACGGGGCGTCCTTGAGTGATCGGTTCGATGATCCAGTCACGCAGGAGAGGTGCGGCCGCCGCCAAGCCGTCCCAGCCGGGATAGAGGTCGTCCATGTGGACGACCGGCGCACCGAGGATGCTCGCCAACCGCGCAGCCAACGTCGACTTCCCCGAGCCCGCGGGGCCATCGATCGCCAGCAGCCGGGTCGACCCGGCCCGCGCGGGTGCCCCGCGGACTTGAGCGACGAGGTCTTCGAGTGACAGCAGCGTCACAGAAACGACTTGCCCTCGCCGCGATACGTCGTGACGGTGCCGACTCGGCGCTCGCCGCGGACGAGGTACATCAGCTCGAACCGCTCGCTGAGTTCGCCGGCCTTGGCATGCCGGAACCACACCCATTCGCCGATGGCCAAGCTGTCTGCGGCAGCCCCAAGGAGCGGAGTCTGTGCCTCACCGGCGCCCTCGGCCGGGTCCAGGCGCAGTCCCTCCGGCAACCACGGGACGGGCAACCGGTCCGGTCCGGCTGCACCGCTGGCGATGTAGCCGCCACCCAGAACAGTGACCACGCCCGTGCCCGGTCTGCGGACGACGGGGAGTGCGAAGTACGACGCTGGCAGCAGCTCGAAGCTGCGGTAACGGTCGAACAGCCGAGGCGCCAGCAGACCGGAGCCTGCAGACACTTCGGTGATCACCTCTTCCGCGGCGGTGCGCTCGAGCGAACCCGTACCCCCGCCGTTCACGAACTCGATGTCGGCGACGGCACGCACCGCCTGGACGGCAGCGGCACGCCGCTCCCGTAATTCATGGGCGGACCGACGCTTCATCCAGCGGACCATTCGTCCGTAGAGCGCCCGGCCGGGAAAGACGTCGGGGACGCCGGCGATCTGGGACTCGTAGGCCATGACGCCGGCCAGGCGGAAGCCGGGCCGGTCGGTCACGATCTGGGCCAGTTGCGCGAGGGACTCGGGGGAGTGCAACGGAGAGCGTCGGGCACCGATCCGTACCCGCCCTTTCCAGGGCCACCAGGAGCAGTCCAGCTCGATGCAGACCCGCACGGTCTCGCGCTGGTGCGGCGAGGACACCGCGTCGATCAAATCGAGTTGCGCGACGTCATCGACGATGATCGTGACGTTCGCAGCAAGCTGCTCGTCCTGCATCAGCCGGAACAAGGCGCCGTGGTCGGCCGTCGGGTAAGCCACCAGGACGTCGTCGCTGACATCGGTACTGGCGAGCCACAACGCCTCGGGGAGGGTCAGCGCGAGCACTCCACCGGAGAAGCCGTCTCGCTTGAGGACGTCGCGCAGCAGATCGCGGCTGCGCACCGACTTGCTGGCGACCCGGATCGGCACACCCGCCGCTCGCCGCACCAGATCGGCGGCGTTGGCGTCCCACGCGTCCATCTCGACAACCGCCAGGGGAGCGTCGAGTGCCCTTGTCGCGGCCTCGAGGTGATGACGGAGGTCGGCACGGGCGGGAGTCACCACGCTTTCATGATCGCACTGGCAACTCGACCCACCAATGGGTCCATCCTGCGCAACCCTTGCCGACCTGATCACGGCCGCTCCATGCTCCACGGAGCGGACGTGGGCTTGCCTAGGCTGCCGGGCATGGTGCAGGGCATGGTGCAGGGCATGGTGGAGAACGGTGACGCAGGACCGTTAGCTGGGTACCTCGTCGTGGATCTGACCAGAGCGTTGGCCGGTCCGCACGCCGGGATGATGCTCGGCGACCTGGGCGCTCGAGTCGTGAAGGTCGAGACGCCGGGCGCGGGTGACGACTCGCGCGGGTGGGGACCGCCGTTCGTCGGGCCGCCGGAAGAACCGATCTCGACCTATTACCTGTCCTGCAACCGGAACAAGGAATCGGTGACCGCGGACCTCAAGACCGATGATGGCCGTGAGGTGCTCACGGACCTCGTACGCCGAGCCGACGTGCTGCTGGAGAACTTCCGCCCGGGCGTGCTCGATCGCCTCGGCTTCGGGCCGGAGCGACTGCATGACGCTCAACCCGCGGCTGGTCGTCCTGTCGATCACTGGTTTTGGGCATGACGGTCCCGAAGCGGGCCGGGCCGGCTACGACCAGATCGCCCAAGGCGAGGCGGGTCTGATGTCCATGACCGGTCCGCCTGGGGAGCCGACTCGGGTCGGGCTGCCGATCGGCGATCTGCTGGCGGGAATGTACGGCGCGTTTGGCGTGCTGGCTGGGTTGCTCGATCGGGAGCGCACCGGGCGAGGAACCGTGGTGCGGACGTCATTGCTCGCGGCGATCGTGGGAGTGCATGCGTTCCAGGGCACCCGGTGGACGGTCGCCCACGAGGTACCGGAGGGGCCGGGCAATCATCACCCGTCGATCGCGCCGTACGGGTTGTTTCACGCAGCGGATGGTCCGATCCAGATCGCGGTCGGCAGCGAGGCACAGTGGCGGGTGTTCGCACCGGCGGTGGGACTGGACCCGGCTGATCCTCGGTACGGGACCAACCGCGACCGGGTAGCGCACCGCGACTCCCTGCTCGCCGCGATCGATTCGGCGCTGGCCAGTGAGCCCGCCGGCACCTGGCTGGCACGGTTCGACGACCTGGGCATACCCGCCGGCCGGGTGCGCTCCCTGGACCAGGTATACGAGTGGGACCAGACCCGGTCACAGGGCCTGGTGATCACCGTCGACCACCCCGTCCTCGGTCGTATCGACCTACCTGGCCCGCCGCTTCGATTCGACGACCGCCCCTACGCCGGCCGCGCGACGCATCTGCCGCCTCCCGTGCTCGGCGAGCACGACGACGACGTCCGCGCCTGGTTGGCGGCGGATTCATGAGCGCATGCGGTGATACTCCGCGGTTTGATCAGGTGCACAAGTCCGCTCTGCGCTCAAGACGGGCCGCGACCTGGCGCTGAGGGTCACGCCGGTGGCGGCTTAGGCTCTCGGCGTGCGTGTACTCATTGCGCTGGGGGGCAACGCCATGACAGCGCCCAGCGGCCGGGCCCGGCCCGAGGACCAGATCGCGGCGATCGGGGTCGCAGCCGATCGGATCGCCAGGGTGGCAGCCGAGGGCCACGACGTCGTGATCACCCACGGCAACGGCCCACAGGTTGGCAACCTGCTGGTGAAGAACGAGATCGCCGCATCGGTGGTGCCACCGGTTCCGCTGGACTGGTGCGGAGCGCAGACCCAGGGCACCATCGGCTTCGTCCTGCTCAACGCACTGGAGCGCAGCCTGGCTGAGATCGGGGCGGCCCGGCCAATCGGAGCTGTCGTTACCCGGACTTTGGTGGACGCCGACGACCCCGCGTTCACTCGACCGACCAAACCGATCGGGCGGTATCTTCCGAGCGACGAGGCCCGCGTGATGATCGAGCACGGCCAGACCTGGCAGGACCGGGGCGAGCGGGGCTGGCGACGGGTCGTCGCATCCCCCGAACCGCGGGCAGTTCTCGACGCTCCGGCGATCGCAGCGATGCTGAGGGCAGGTTTCGTGGTCGTGGGTGCCGGCGGCGGCGGCGTGCCCGTCGTCCGGGTCGAGGACGGGACGCTGCACGGGGTGGAGGCCGTCATCGACAAGGACTTGGCGGCGGCGGTCCTCGGCCGGACCCTCGACGTCGACGTGCTGGTGATCGCGACCGACGTCGACCATGTCGCACTCGGGTTCGGGACACCGGCGGAACAGCCCTTGTATCGGGTCGGCGTTGGCGAGTTGCGCAAGTACGCGCGAGGATGGCCAGTTCGCGAGCGGCAGCATGGGTCCGAAGGTCGAGGCGGCCTGCCGGTTCGTGGAAACCGGCGGAGCCCGTACGGTGATCACGTCGTTGGAACGGATCTCGGACGCCGTGGCCGGAACAGCTGGAACCATTGTCGAGCCGTGAGTCGAGCGCTTGACGGGAGGAGTGCAGGTGCCCGAGCCCGTCGAGGTGCGCAAGGTCCCCATCCGCACGGTCAGCGATGCGTCCGGGCTCGCCGATTTGATCGACGACGGCGTCCTCGGCGCGGACCGGGTCGTGGCTGTCGTCGGCAAGACCGAGGGCAACGGTGGCGTGAACGACTACACCCGGATCATTGCCGACCGGGCGTTCCGCGAGGTGTTGGTCGCCAAGGGAACCAGAACGCCGGACGAGGTGCTGCAGGTCCCGATCGTGTGGTCCGGCGGGACCGACGGTGTGATCAGCCCGCACGCGACGATCTTCGCAACGGTGCCCGCCGAGCAAGCCGAGGCGAGCGACGAACCACGGGTCACTGTGGGCCATGCGATGAGCGAGCCGATCAAGCCGGAAGAGATCGGCCGGCTGGGAATGATCGAGAAGGTGGCGGACGCGGTTCAGGTGGCGATGGACCAGAGCAGGCATCACCGACCCGGCTGACGTGCATTACGTCCAGACGAAGACGCCACTGCTCACGATCCACACCATCCGTGACGCCAAGTCCCGCGGTCAGACTGTGTGGACCGAGCACACCCATGAGTCGATGGACCTCTCCAACGGCTGCACCGCTCTCGGCGTTGCCGTTGCTTTGGACGAGATCGAGATGCCGGACGACTCCGCGGTCATGCACGACCGCGGTCTGTTCTCGGCGGTCGCGTCGTGCTCGTCCGGCGTCGAACTGGGCCAGGCACAAGTCGTCGTCGTCGGTAATGTCCGAGGAATCGGCGGGCGGTACCGCATCGGCCATGCGGTGATGCGCGACGCGCTGGATGCCGACGGTATCTGGATCGCCATCGAGAGTGCCGGGCTCGACCTGCCGTCGCGGCCACACTGGAGCGACCTCGGTGGGCGGCTGGTCAATGTGTTCCTCAAATGCGAGGCAAGCCAGGATGGCACCGTGCGTGGGCGTCGCAACGCCATGCTGGATGACTCCGACGTGCACTGGCACCGGCAAATCAAGAGCTGCGTGGGCGGAGTCGCGGCTTCAGTGACCGGTGACCCTGCCGTGTTCGTTTCGGTCTCCGCCGCGCACCAGGGACCCGAGGGCGGGGGACCAGTTGCCGCGATCGTTGACCTCGGACCGGAACCGCCGACCGGCTATACCTGGCGAGGCGATGGCTGAGGCACATCACAGCACCGAGGACGGCAGCGCAGATCCCCGCGTGACTGCTGCCCTGGCCGACTATGCCGCTGGGACGGGCGCACCGACGTCGGTTCTCGCAGCGCTCGCGCAGAGCCGACTGTTGGTGCCGGTCGTCGCCGTGCTCGACGAGGTGGACAGGTCGCCCCGCGGGCGACGTACCGAGAAGTCCGCACACATGGCGACTGTCTCGACGACCGGCCTGGACGGCCGACGCGGCCTGCTCGCGTTCACGTCTATCGAAACGCTTCGACGATGGCAGCATGATGCCCGGCCGGTGCCGGCGTCGGCTCCGGCGATTGCCGCTGCGGCCGTCGAGGACGGTGCCCACGCGGTCGTCGTGGATCTTGCCGGGCCGGTGTTGTTCGCCATCGAGGGCCGTGACTTGCAACGACTCGCCGGCGGCTGGACGGTGTTGACCGTAGCCCTCGTCGCGGCTGTGTACGGCGCGGCGCCGGTGTTATCCTTGCGCACTGACCGACTCGTCGGGTTCCCTGGACCAGGCGAGACGCAAGTGGAGACGCTCCCACCCGCACCGGCCCGCTCGGCCGTCGGGTCCGGTCCGGTGTCCGTCCTGACGGGCACCGAGTCGTTGGGATGGCCTTCGCGTGCGCGTGCCGCGGGGGCCGGTTTCGTCTGGCGCCCGGCGGCTCGCCGGTCAACCAAAACCACAGCACAGAGGAGGATGGCATCAGCGTCGAGCCCCGCATCAACGACCGGATCCGGGTCCGCGAGGTCCGGCTCGTCGGCCCCAACGGCGAGCAGGTCGGCATCGTCAGCACCGAGGACGCACTCCGACTGGCGCAAGAGGCAGACCTCGACCTCGTCGAGGTGGCGCCGTCGGCTCAGCCGCCGGTGGCCAAGCTCATGGACTACGGCAAGTTCAAGTACGAGTCGGCGATGAAGGCGCGCGAGGCTCGTCGGAACCAGTCACACGTCCTGATCAAGGAGCAGAAGCTTCGCCCCAAGATCGACACGCACGACTACGAGACGAAGAAGCGCAACGTGGAACGGTTTCTGGCCGACGGCGACAAGGTCAAGGTCACGATCATGTTCCGAGGACGGGAGCAGTCCCGGCCCGAACTCGGATTCCGGTTGCTGCAGCGGCTCGCGGCCGACGTCACCGACCTCGGTTTCGTCGAGTCGTCGCCGAAGCAGGACGGCCGGAACATGATCATGGTGCTGGGCCCACACCGGAAGAAGGCGGACGCAAAGGTCGAGCGCGAAGCCGAACGGGTACGGCGAGCCGCCCAGCGGGAGGCTGACGACAAGGCCGAGCGCGAGGAGCGGGCGGCGAGTCGAGCGGCTGCTGCCGCAGAGAAGGCCGAGAAGCGGGCAGACGCCGGCTGAGCACGACACGACGACGAGGAGATCCGGCAGTTATGCCGAAGATGAAGACGCACAGCGGGTCCAGCAAGCGGTTCCGCATCACGGGCACCGGCAAGATCATGCGCCAGAAGGCGAACCGTCGGCACAACTTCGAGCACAAGCCGACCACCCGCACCCGCCGCCTGGCCGGTCGCACCGAGGTCTCGGGCGCCGATCGAAAGCGGATCAAGCGCCTGCTGGGCAAGTAGACGATGACACTTCGGGCCAAGGCCCGACTAGCAAGGAGTTCCAGTGGCACGCGTGAAGCGGGCGGCCAACGCCCACAAGAAGCGCCGTGAGGTCCTCGAGCAGGCCAGCGGCTACCGGGGGCAGCGCTCCCGGCTCTACCGCAAGGCGAAGGAGCAGGTCACCCACTCCCTCGTCTACTCGTACCGAGACCGCAAGCAGCGCAAGGGCGACTTCCGCCAGCTGTGGATCACGCGCATCAACGCCGCAGCCCGTGCCAACGGCATGACGTACAACCGGTTCATCCAGGGGCTACGACTCGCGGAGGTCGAGGTCGACCGCAAGATCCTCGCCGACCTCGCCGTCAACGACCCAGCCGCGTTCGCCTCGCTGGTCGAGACGGCGCGTGCTGCGCTGCCTGCCGATCGCAACGCCCCGGTCGCCTGAGCCTCAGCCGATCTCCCCGTTCGGAGGTGGCAAAGCCGCTCACGCCGGTTTGCTGCATGAAGGTCACGATGTTGTAGGCCCCGCTGCCGTTGGGGTGTGGAACTGTTCGACCTTGTGTGGGATGGCGAGGCGAGCTGCTGATGCTCACCGTTCGATCGGAGCGGGTCCGGGCGGCGCGCAAGCTGCGCCGGCGAGTGGCACGGGAGAAGGCCCGGCTCTTCCTGGTCGAAGGTCCCCAGGCCGTCCGGGAGGCCTTTTCCCGGCCGGACCTGTTGATCGAGGTCTTCGCCACTGCGGAAGCGGCGTCCCAGAACGCGGACCTATTTGACGAGGTGCCGGCGCCGGTCCGGCTTGCGGATGCGGACGCACTCGGCTCGCTGTCGGAGACTGTGACGCCGCAGGGGGTCGTCGCGGTGTGCCGTCTGGTGACGGTGTCGCTCAGCGAAGCTCTGGGGTCGGCACCGCGGCTGGTGGCGGTGCTCGTCGACACTCGGGACCCAGGCAACGCGGGGACCATCATTCGCTGCGCCGACGCCGCCGGAGCCGACGCGGTCATCCTCGCCGGCGACTCGGTCGACCCACATGGTGGCAAGTGCGTCCGCGCAACAGCGGGCAGCCTGTTCCACCTGCCGATCGTCACCGGCGTCGATGCGAGAGAGGTCGTCGAGGCGGTGCGGAAGCATGGCCTCACCGTCCTTGCCGCCGACGGTGGTGCCGAGACCGACGTGGACAAGGCGGCTGACACTGGCGTGCTTGCCGCTCCGACCGCCTGGCTGTTCGGGAACGAGGCCCGCGGGTTGCCCGAGGCCGTCGTCCAGTCGGCAGATCGAGCAATCCGAGTGCCGATCCACGGCCGGGCCGAGAGTCTGAACCTCGCGACCGCCGCTGCCGTCTGTCTGTACGCCTCGGCCCGCGCCCAGCGCAGGTGATCATGGAATGTGTCGAGCGCCCGACGAGCAGCCAGGCAGGACTCCCTCCTAGACTCGGGCGGGTCCCGCGTCACGACGTAGGTAACGAGGCCCATGTCCGCGCCCAACAGCGATTACGACCCCGTCGAGGTCACCCCGCTGCATCCAGACGAGGTGGCCCGCATGCGCGCCGAAGGACTCGCGGCAATTGCAAAGGCTGCTGATCTCGATGCGCTCAAGCAGGTCCGGCTGGCCCATGCCGGTGACCGTTCGCCGTTGGCGCTGGCCAACCGGGAGATCGGGGCGCTGCCGCCACAGGCCCGCAAGGAGGCCGGCCAGCGGGTGGGTGCAGCACGCCGGGATCTGACCGACGCGATCACCAGGCGACAGACGGAACTCGAAGCCGAGCGTGACGACCGGGTGCTGGTCGAAGAGGCCGTCGACGTCACCTTGCCTTGGGACAGGGACCGCCGGGGCGCCCGGCATCCGCTGACAACGATCCAAGAACGGATTGCCGACGTCTTCGTGGCCATGGGCTGGGAGGTCGCCGAAGGGCCGGAGGTCGAGGCCGAGTGGCTGAACTTCGATGCCCTCAACATCGGCCCGGACCATCCGGCCCGCACGATGCAGGACACGTTCTTCGTCGAGAGCGAAGACTCCGGTCTGGTGCTGCGCACCCACACCTCGCCGGTGCAGGCCCGAACGATGCTCGAGCGCAAGCCGCCGATCTACGTCATCTGCCCCGGGCGGACGTTCCGCACCGATGAGCTCGACGCTACGCACACCCCGGTGTTCAGTCAGGTCGAAGGCCTCGCCGTCGACGAGGGCATCACGATGGCCCATCTCAAGGGCACCCTGGATCACTTCGCGCAGGCGATGTTCGGAGCAGGCCTCACCACCCGCCTCCGTCCGTCCTACTTCCCATTCACCGAGCCGAGCGCGGAGATGGACCTGCAGTGCTTCGTCTGCCGTGGCGCGTCGGTCGGCAACCCGGACCGACCGTGTCGCACCTGCTCGTCCGAGGGCTGGATCGAGTGGGGCGGCTGCGGCATGGTCAACCCCCGGGTTCTTGTCGCATGCGGGATCGATCCGAACCGCTCCACCGGTTTCGCGTTCGGCATGGGCCTGGAGCGCACCTTGATGTTCCGCCACGGCGTCGAGGACATGCGGGACCTGGTCGAGGGTGACCTGCGCTTTGCCTCGGCGTTCGGGATGGAGATCTGATGCTGGTCCCGGTCTCCTGGCTGCGTGAATACGTCGACATCGGCCCGGATGAGCGCGCTCGAGACATTGCCGCACGTCTGCTTCGGGCTGGTCTCGAAGTCGAGACGGTGCATCACGCCGGCGCTGACATCGGCGGCCCTTTGATCATCGGGCGGATCACCGAGATCGCCGCCGAGACCCATACCAACGGCAAGATGATTTGGTGGTGCCAGGTCGACGTCGGCGAGCCGGACCCGCGCGGCATCGTGTGTGGCGCCCACAACTTCGCCGAGGGAGACCTGGTCGTCGTCGCCCTGCCGGGCGCGGTGCTCTCCGGCGGGGTCGAGATCACGGCTCGACGCACCTACGGCCATGTTTCCGACGGCATGATCTGCTCAGCCCGCGAGCTGGGACTCGGCGAGGACCACGCCGGGATCGTGGTGTTGCGATCTGACGAGGGTTCGCCCGGCGATGATGCCGCGGCCGCGCTCTACCTGCGCGACGACGTCTTGGAAATCGCGGTGACTCCGGACCGTGGCTACTGCCTGTCGATGCGCGGTGTCGCGCGCGAAGTGGCGACGGCCTACGGCGTACCACTACGTGACCCTGGTCTGGCCGAGCCGGACATCGACGGCTCCGCCGGATACCCGGTGATCGTCGAACACCCGGATCGGTGTGCTGTCTACGTCGCTCGGACGGTGACCGGGCTCGATGTGGACGCGGTCAGCCCGCGCTGGCTACAGCGCCGGATCCAACTGGCCGGTATGCGGCCGATCTCGCTGGCGGTCGACGTCACGAACTACGTCATGCTCGAGCTGGGCCAGCCGATCCACGGGTTCGACCTTGATGCCCTGGTTGGTCCGATCGCGGTCCGCCGCGCGACGTCTGGGGAGAAACTGACCACTCTTGACGGAGCCATTCGCGACCTCGACCCCGACGACCTGTTGATCACCGACGACACCGGCCCGATCGGGCTCGCTGGGGTGATGGGTGGCGAGAGCACCGAGATGGGCACGTCGACCGGGTCGATTGTGATCGAAGCGGCCAACTTCGAAGCGACCGGTATTGCGCGGACAGCCCGTCGGCACAAGCTGCCCAGTGAGGCGTCGCGCCGCTTCGAGCGCGGCGTGGATCCAGCCCTACCCCTGGTGGCTGCCACACGGGTGGTCGACCTGCTGGTCGAGCTCGGCAGCGCGAGCGCCGAGCCGGGCGCCACTGTCGTCGGGTCGGTCCCGGAGCCGGCGGCGATCGAGATCGAATCGGAGTTGCCGAGCAAAGTCGTCGGTGTGGACTACCCGCCGGACCAGGTGGCCGGGCTGCTTGCAGCCGTCGGAGGTCGCGTGACACCCCTCGACGCCGGCCGGCTGAGCGTCGTCCCGCCAACCTGGCGCCCGGACCTGGTCGAGCCGTTCGACCTGGTCGAGGAGGTCGCCCGACTGCGCGGATACGACGCCATCCCGTCCGTGCTCCCCGTCGCGCCGCCTGGCCGGGGCATCACGTTCGCCCAGCGGCTGCGCCGGAGGATCGAGCGAGCAATTGCGTCAGCGGGCTACGTCGAGGCACCGTCCTACCCGTTCATCGGGCCCAAGCGACTTCGAAGCACTTGGCCTGGCTGCCGACGACCCACGCCGGCAGGCGCTACGACTGGCCAATCCGCTCTCCGACGCGGAGCCTTTGCTGCGCACCGACGCTGTTGCCGGGATTGCTCACGACACTGAAGCGAAACGTGGGGAGAGGCTTCACCGACGTTGCTCTGTTCGAGTCCGGGCTGGTGTTCCGTCCCGGCGCAGGTCGGCTTGCCGCACCGCCGCGGTTGCGAGTCGACCAGCGCCCGACGGACGCGGAGGTCGCGGCACTTTTCGAAGCGGTACCCGCGCAGCCGCACAGGGTCGGCGTCGCTGCCGCGGGCAACTGGCTGTCCGAAGGTTGGTGGGGCGCTGCCCGGCGCGTGTCCTGGGCCGACGCGGTGGAGGCAGCCCGGGTGGTCGCCAGGGCCGCCCGAGTGGAGTTGATCATTCAGCCAGATGCGCATTCGCCCTGGCATCCCGGCCGATGCGCCGCGCTCTATGTGGGGGAGACCCTGGTCGGTCATGCGGGGGAGCTGCATCCGCGGGTCGTCCACGCGTACGGGCTGCCGGATCGAACGGTGGCGATGGAACTCGAAACGGGCCTGCTCGGCGCCGACGACACCCCGGTGCCGGCGCCGGATGTAGCGACCTTCCCAGTGGCCACACAGGATGTGGCGCTCGTAGTTTCCGCGGACGTCCCCGTCGCCGACGTCGAGGCTGCCTTGCGTTCCGGCGCCGGTGCATTGCTGGAATCCATCCGGCTGTTCGACGTGTACGAGGGCGAGCAAGTGGGCCACGGTCGCAAGTCGCTCGCCTATGCATTGCGCTTTCGAGCGCCGGACCGCACGCTCACGGTCGAGGAAACCACCGCAGCGCGCGATGCTGCCGTCGCCGAGGCGCACCAGCGAACCGGGGCCGTCTTGCGCGGTTTGACCTAGGCGGTGGCAAGAACCCGGTACACCCGTGGACGTGGACTGCGGATCGCCTACGAGCGACGTGGCGTGCTGCATTTCCGCCGCTCATGGCTGGTGCTGATCCAGGGCCTTGGCTTCGACCGCTCCGGATGGGCTCCGGTGACCCGACGCCTACAGCGGCATTTTCGGCTGCTCCTCGTGGACAACCGGGGTGTTGGGCGCAGCGACGTGTCCGCCGACTCGGTGACGGTCGCGGATCTCTCCAATGACGTGGTGCGCGTCTTGAATGCAGCGGGTGTCCGCCGGGGCCACGTGCTGGGGACCAGCCTGGGCGGCATGGTGGCGCAGGAATTGGCCATCGACCATCCGGAGCGGGTCGACCGGCTGGTCCTCGCCTGCACCACGCCCGGCTGGCCATATGCGTACGCGATGCCGGCCGCCTCGGTTCAGCTGATGGCGGCCACCAATCACCTTCCGCGAGAGGTCGCATTGCGACGGCACGTCGAGAATGCGCTGTCCGAACAGACGGTGAAGACCCGTCCAGAACTGGTCGAGCGACTTGTCGCACACCAACGACGACGGCCCAGCAACTCGGCAGCGTGGGCGGCGATGGCGGCGGCGGGAGCGCGTTACAGCGGCGGCATGCGCCAGACCGGCATTCAGGCTCAGACGTTGGTGTTGCACGGTGCGGCCGACACCGTGGTCGACCCGCGGAACAGCCAGTTGCTGGCCGAGCGCATCCCCAACGCTGAGTTGATGATTCTGCCCGACGTCGGGCACCTATTCTTTTGGGAGGATCCCAAGGACTTCTGCGAGGCCGTCACGACGTTCCTCACCTCCAGGTCCTCTCCGCCGAAGTAGGTCGTCAAGCAGCCGGCTACTCGCCGCTTGCATGTTCTTGCATTACCCGACATACTCATGCGATATGGGTCTGCGGGTGGCGGTAGCTGGCGCCAGTGGGTATGCAGGCGGTGAAGTGCTGCGGCTCGCGCTGCAACATCCCGAGCTCGAAGTCGGGACGGTGACGGCGCATGCGAGCGCGGGGGACCGGCTCGGCGCGCATCACCCACAACTCGTGGATCTCGCCGATCGCGTGCTGGAGCCGACGACCGCCGTGGCGTTGGAAAGCCATGACATCGTTGTCCTCGCACTGCCGCACGGAGAATCCGGCGCGCTTGCCGAGGGACTGCCGGCTGAGGCACTCGTCGTCGACTGTGCTGCCGACCATCGGCTGACCGACCCGGCGGCGTGGCAACAGTTCTACCGAACGACACACGCGGGCAGCTGGCCATACGGGCTGCCCGAACTCGTGACCCATGCCGGCAAGCAGCGCAGCGCCCTGGAAGGCGTTCGCCGAATCGCCGTTCCCGGCTGCAACGTCACGGCAGTGACGCTCGCGCTCGCTCCTGGGCTCGCAGCGGGCGTGATCGAGTCGAATGACATCGTGGCTGTGCTGGCATGCGGGACGTCGGGCGCCGGCAGGGCGCTCAAGCCGCACCTGCAGGCAAGCGAGATCATGGGTGCGGCGACGCCGTACGCGGTCGCCGGTGTGCACCGACACGTCCCGGAGATCGAGCAGAATCTGACCGCCGCGGCAGGCGCCACCGCGAGCCTGTCGTTCACGCCGACCTTGGTCCCCATGTCTCGCGGAGTCCTGGCGACGACGACCGCCCGTCTCGTCGACGGCACCAGCGCCGACCTGGTCCGCGCCGCTTGGGCCAGGGCGTACGACGAGGAACCCTTCGTCCACCTGCTGCCCGAGGGCGACTGGCCGTCCACCGCCGCCGTTCTCGGTGCGAACACCGCGCATATCCAGGTGGCGGTCGACAAACGCGCGGGCCGCGTTGTCGCGGTGGCGGCGATCGACAATCTCACCAAGGGCACCGCGGGCGCCGCCATCCAATGCGCGAACATCGCTCTCGGGTTCCCCGAGACGACGGGCCTGCCGACCGCGGGGGTGGCGCCGTGAGTGTCACTGCCGCGGCCGGATTCCGGGCGGCCGGTGCGACGGCGGGGCTCAAACCGAGTGGCCGGCCCGATGTGGCTGTGGTCGTCAACGACGGTCCGCGTTACGACGCCGCTGCGGTATTCACCGCCAACCGCTGCAAGGCGAACCCCGTGCTGTGGACACACCAGGCTGCTGCCGACGGCCAACTGGCAGCCGTCGTCCTCAACTCCGGCGGCGCCAACTGTTACACCGGGCCGGATGGGTTTCAGACCGCGCATGCCAGCGCCGAGCTCGTGGCTGATCTGCTCGACATCGGGGCCGTCGACGTCGCGGTGTGCTCCACGGGTCTGATCGGCGAGCTGCTCGACCGGCCGAAACTGGAGGATGGCATCCGCAAGGCTGTCGCCGACTTGAGCCGCGACGGTGGAGGCGACGCGGCCGGTGCGATTCTCACGACCGACACCCGGGCGAAACAGGCTGTCGTTCGGGGCGACGGCTGGGTCGTGGGCGGAATGGCCAAGGGCGCCGGCATGCTGGCCCCTTCGCTGGCCACAATGCTGGTCACGCTGACGACCGACGCGGTGGCCGATTCCGCGACCTTGCATCGGGCGTTGCGGGCTGCGAGCTCCGTGACGTTCGACCGGCTGGACACCGACGGCTGCATGTCGACCAACGACACTGTCCTCCTGCTCGCGAGCGCCGCGTCCGGCGTCGAGCCAGCGGAAGCCGCGTTCACGTCGGCCCTGACCGAGCTGTGCGACGACCTTGCCCGTCAGTTGTGGTCCGACGCAGAGGGCGCCCACCACGAGATCGAGATCAAGGTCGTCCGGGCCGCTGCTGAGTCCGAAGCGCTCACCGTCGCCCGGTCCGTCGCGCGGAGCAATCTGTTCAAATGCGCGATCTTCGGCGGGGATCCGAATTGGGGGCGAGTGCTCGCGGCGATCGGCACCACCGACGCAGCGTTCGACCCGGCATCGGTCGACGTCGTCATCAACGGCGTGGCCGTGTGCCGCAACGGAGCAATCGGGGAGCGGCGGGAGGCAGTCGACTTGTCCGGCCGCGCAGTCACCGTCACCGTGGATCTCAAGGCCGGGAACGCCGCCGCGACGATCCTGACGACCGACCTGACGCACGACTACGTGCACGAGAACTCGGCGTATTCGACATGAGCACGACAACTCACGACCAAGCCCTCGTGAAGGCGGCGACCCTGGTCGAGGCTTTACCCTGGCTGAAGCGGTACCAGGGCAAGGTCGTCGTGGTGAAGTACGGCGGCAACGCGATGACCGACGCAGGCCTCGCCAGGGCGTTCGCCGCCGACGTCGCCTTCTTGCGGCTGGCCGGCCTCAAGCCAGTCGTCGTGCATGGCGGCGGACCGCAGATTCAAGCATGCTCGGCCGGCTGGGAATCGAAAGCGAGTTCCGCGCGGGCCTGCGGGTCACCACCCCCGAGGCCATGGCTGTGGTGCGGATGGTTCTGGTTGGGCAGATCGGTCGAGAGCTGGTGGGGCTGATCAACCAGCACGGGCCGTTCGCCGTAGGTCTGTCCGGTGAGGACGCTGGCCTGTTCACCGCGGAACGTCAAAGCGCGTTCGTCGATGGAGAACCCGTGGACATCGGGTTGGTCGGCGACGTCGCACACGTCCGGCCAGAGCCGGTCTTGGATCTGGTCGACGCCGGACGCATCCCGGTGGTTTCGTCGGTGGCGCCCGACCCGGATGGCGTCGTCCACAACGTCAACGCCGACACTGCCGCTGCGGCGCTGGCCGTGGCCCTGGGCGCGGAAAAGCTGGTGGTGCTCACCGACGTGGCGGGGCTCTATCGGGACTGGCCGGACACGACCGACGTGATCGCCGAGATCAGCGCCGATGTGCTGGAACGAATGCTGCCGAACCTGGACACGGGCATGGTTCCGAAGATGACGGGATGCCTGCGCGCTGTCCGCGGTGGCGTGCCGGAGGCGACGATCGTCGACGGGCGGCTGCCCAACGCGTTGCTGCTCGAGGTCTTCACCGACGCAGGCGTGGGAACGATGGTGGTGCCCGTCATGAGCACAATCGAGCGCTACGAGCGCGTCCTCATGAACACCTACGGCTCGCCGCGGCGAGTGCTCGCACGCGGCCAGGGCTGCTACGTATGGGACGAGGACGGCCGCCGCTACCTCGACCTGCTCGGTGGGCTTGCGGTCAACGTGCTGGGCCACGCCCACCCGGCGTTGGTGGCAGCGGTCGACGGATCAGCTGCGCACTCTGGGCCAGGTGTCGAACTTCTTCGCGACGCCGCCACAGGTCGCGCTGGCCGAGCGGTTGCTGGAGGTGAGCGGCGGCACCGACGGCCGGGTGTTCTTCGCCAACTCGGGGACCGAGGCGCTGGAAGCCGCCTTCAAGATCGCCCGCCGGACCGGCCGGCCGAAGATCGTCGCCGCGGAGGGCGGTTTCCACGGCCGGACGATGGGGTCGCTCGCGCTGACCGGCAAGCCGGCCATCCGAGAGCCGTTCGAACCGCTGCCGGGCGGCGTCGTGCACGTTCCTTATGGCGAACGGACGCTCTCGCCGCTGCCGTGGACGCCGAGACGGCCGCGGTGGTACTGGAGCCGATCCAGGGCGAGGCCGGTGTCGGGTTCCGCCGACGGGTACCTCCAAGCAGCCCGGGAAATCACCGACCGGCACGGAGCGCTGCTGGTTCTCGACGAGGTGCAGACCGGCGTCGGCCGGACCGGCGACTGGTTCGCCTACCAGCACGAGGGTGCCCGGCCAGATGTCGTCACCGTCGCCAAGGGTCTCGGGGGCGGCTTCCCGATCGGTGCCTGCCTCGGCTTCGGTGCGGCCGCCGACCTGCTGGGACCGGGCTCGCACGGGTCGACGTTCGGCGGCAACCCGGTCGCCGCCGCGGCCGGCCTTGCGGTGTTGCATATCGTCCAGCGGGACGGGCTACTGGACAACGTGGGCAAGGTCGGCGACCAGATCCGGCGCGGTGTGGAGGCCCTCGGTCATCCGCTCGTGGCCGGTGTGCGCGGTCGCGGCCTGCTGCTCGCCGTCGAGCTCACCGAAACAGTCGCAGCACAGGCGGCCGCGGCGGCGTTCGATGCCGGCTTCATCGTCAACCCGGTCTCGGCCGATGCGCTGCGGCTCGCGCCGCCCCTCGTCCTGACCGGCGACCAGGCGGAGACCTTCGTCGATGCCCTGCCGTCGATCCTCGACAGCGTCAGGGGTGCCTGATGGTTTGTCACTTCTGGCTGTCGGAGCGGAGTGCATCGTGACGACCATTGCCACGCCGGCGACCCGGGCGGCCAGGCATCGGCGGATCGCTGAGATCCTCGAGCGCGAGCCGGTCCGATCTCAGACCGAGCTGGCCGGCCTGCTCGCCGCTGACGGCATCGCGGTCACGCAGGGCACGTTGTCGCGGGATCTCGACGAGCTCGGCGCGGTGAAGGTCCGTGACGCGGCCGGGGATCTCGTGTACGCCCTGCCAGGCGAGGGCGGCGATCGTCGGCCGCGAGCCGCCGAACGGGTCGCGATCGACGCCCGGCTGGTCCGCGTGTGCGAGGAGATCCTGGTGTCGGCCACGTGGTCGGCGAACCTGGTCGTGTTGCGCACTCCTCCGGGAGCGGCGCAGTACCTCGCCTCGGCGATCGACCACTCCGCACGTCGCCGAAATCCTGGGCACCATCGCCGGCGACGACACCGTGCTCGTCATCACGACCGATCCGACGGGTGGCGCCGCAGTCGCCGCCTGGTTCCTCGCCCTCGCCGAGGGCCGTACCCCTGCCGAACACTGAGCCAAGGAGCACCTCATGACCCAGCGCGTCGTCCTCGCCTACTCCGGCGGTCTGGACACCTCCGTCGCCATCGGCTGGATCGGCGAGCAGACCGGCGCCGAGGTCGTGGCCGTCGCCGTCGATCTCGGCCAAGGCGGAGAGGACCTCGACACCATCCGCAAGCGCGCGTTGGCGTGCGGAGCCGTTGAGGCCTATGTCGCAGACGCTCGCGACGAGTTCGCCGAGCAGTACTGCCTGCCGGCGCTGAAGGCCAACGCTCTGTACATGGACCGCTATCCGTTGATCTCGGCGCTATCCCGGCCGGTCATCGTCCGGCACCTGGTCGATGCCGCTCGCCGGCATGGCGCGTCCGTCGTCGCGCACGGCTGCACTGGAAGAGGCAACGACCAGGTCCGCTTCGAGGTCGGGATCGCGGCCCTGGCCCCCGATCTGGCCTGCCTGGCGCCAGTCCGCGACCTCGGCGTTGACCAGAGACGCAGCGATCGACTACGCCGAGAAGCACCAGCTGCCCATCGAGACCACCAAGAGCAACCCGTTCTCGATCGACCAGAACGTCTGGGGTCGCGCCGTCGAAACCGGCTTCCTGGAAGACATCTGGAACGCCCCAACCGAGGACGTCTACTCTACACCGCCGATCCGGCCGTGGCCCGCGAACCGGATTCAGGTTGTGATCAGCTTCGACAAAGGCGCACCGGTGGCAATCGATGGGCAGCCCGTGACGATGCTGCAGGCCGTCACCGAGCTCAACCGGCGCGCGGGAGCCCATGGCGTCGGTCGGCTCGATCTGGTCGAGGACCGGCTGGTCGGCATCAAGAGCCGCGAGGTGTACGAGGCACCAGGGGCTATCACCCTCATCACCGCGCACCAGGAGCTGGAGAACGTGACCGTCGAGCGAGACTTGGCCCGGTTCAAGCGCGGTGTCGACCAGCGCTGGGCCGAGCTGGTCTACGACGGGCTGTGGTCCAGCCCGCTGAAGCAGGCTCTGGACGGATTTCTCGACGACGCGAACGCCCACGTCAGCGGTGAGATCCGGATGACCTTGCAGGGCGGGCGAGCGGTGGTCTCGGGGCGGCGTTCAGACCAGAGCCTGTACGACTTCGGGCTCGCGACCTACGACGCCGGAGCCACGTTCGACCAGTCCCTCGCGCGGGGGTTCATCGGGCTGTGGGGGCTGCCGACCAAGCTGGCCGCGCAGCGCGACCTGCGCGATGGCTGAGCGGAGTGCGGAAGGGTCGAGGCTGTGGGGCGGGCGATTTGCCGCCGGGCCCGCAGATGCGATGGCGGAATTGTCACGGTCGACCCAATTCGACTGGCGACTGGCGCCGTACGACATCGCGGCGTCGAAGGCACACGCCCGCGTGCTGCGTGAGACCGGGCTGCTCGACGACACCGAGCTGACCGTCATGCTGCAAGGGTTGGACCGCCTGGAGGCGGAGATAGCGGCCGGGACATTCGCGCCGGAACCCTCAGACGAGGACGTCCACACTGCCCTCGAGCGGGGCCTGATCGATCGCGTGGGGCCTGACCTCGGGGGCAAGCTGCGAGCCGGCCGGTCGCGCAATGACCAGGTCGCGACGCTGCTGCGGATGCACCTCAGGGAGTCGGGCCGGACCCTCGTCAGCTTGGTACTCGACCTGGTCGACGCACTCGCCCGACACGCTGACCGCCATCTTGGCGCGGTGATGCCCGGGCGCACCCATCTCCAGCACGCCCAACCCGTGCTGCTCTCACACCACCTGCTGGCACACGCATGGGCGCTGCTTCGTGACGTCGGGCGACTGCGCGACTGGGATCACCGGGCGGATGAGTCGCCGTACGGATCCGGTGCCTTGGCTGGGACGTCGCTGGGGCTGCGCCCCGAAGCCGTCGCCGAGATGCTCGGCTTCTCACGGGCTGTCGAGAACTCGATCGACGGCACGGCGTCGCGCGATTTCGTCGTCGAGTTCGCATACGTGCTGGCTCAGGTGGCGGTGGACGTGTCGCGGTTGGCCGAGGAGGTGGTGCTGTGGGCGACCAGGGAGTTCTCCTTCGTCGAACTCGACGACGCCTGGGCGACCGGCTCGTCGATCATGCCGCAGAAGAAGAACCCCGATATCGCCGAACTGGCCCGGGGCAAGGCTGGCCGGCTGGTGGGAAACCTGACCGGATTGCTCACGACGTTCAAGGGCCTGCCGCTGGCATACAACCGCGACCTGCAGGAGGACAAGGAGCCGATCTTCGACTCGGTCGACTCGTTGTGCCTGTTGCTGCCGGCGTTCACTGGCATGGTGGCGACGCTGCGATTCCACACTGGGCGGATGGCGGAGCTGGCCCCGCAAGGGTTCTCGCTGGCAACCGACCTGGCCGAGTGGCTCGTCCGCGAGGCTGTGCCGTTCCGCGAGGCGCACCAGATCGCGGGTGAGGCAGTGCGCCGATGTGAGGAGCTCGGGATCGAGCTGTGGGAGCTCAGCGACGACGATCTCACCGCCGTTTCGCCCCGCCTGCGGCCTGCGGTACGGGCGGTGCTGACCGTGCAGGGGTCGGTCGCGTCGCGTTCGGGCAAGGGGGGAACGGCCCCGGTGCGAGTCGCTGAACAGCTCGATGCCGTGCGTGTTGCCGTCGGGTCTGCTCGGAGCTGGGCCCGCCAGGGTTGAGCATGGTGCACGTGGTCATTTCGGAATGGGCGACAGGCGACGCGCTGGAGCGGGATTTCTTAGCCCGGCCACCGCTGGAGGTCGCGCCCGAGCTGCTGGGGTGCGTCGTCGCCAACGGCGAAGTGGCTGTGCGGCTCAGCGAGGTCGAGGCCTACGACGGCGTTGACGATCCCGGATCACACGCGTTCACCGGAATGACCTCGCGCAACGAGGTCATGTTCGGTCCGCCCGGACACCTATACGTCTACTTCACCTATGGCATGCACTGGTGTGCCAACGTGGTCTGCGGGCCACCCGACCGGGCTGGCGCAGTCCTACTCCGTGCCGGACAGGTTGTAGCCGGGGTCGGTACGGCCCGCATGCGACGGCCGGCGGCACGGACCGATCGGGAGCTGGCCCGCGGCCCAGCCCGGCTCGCAGCGGCCTTGGGCTTGAGCAGATCGGACAACGGTGCCGACCTGTGTCAGCCCCGGTCGGCGATCCGGGTGCTGGGCGGCTCCGGCGTGGAGACAGGGCAAATCCGCTCGGGCCCGCGGGTGGGGCTGGCGCGGGCGGCCGAGCGCCCGTGGCGATTCTGGCTCGACGGCGACCCGTCCGTCTCGGTGTACCGGCCGCACACTCCGCGCCGTCGGCCGCTCTAAGGTAACGATCGTGGTCGAGATCCTGGACGAGTTGAAGTGGCGTGGCCTGGTCGCGTTGTCGACCGACGAAGACGCGCTGCGGGCCGCGCTCACGGCCAGGCCGGTCACGTTGTATTGCGGCTTCGACCCGTCTGCGCCGAGCCTGCACTTTGGCAACCTGCTCCAACTGCTGACGGTGCGCCGTCTTCAAGATGCCGGCCATCGTCCGCTGCTGCTGGTCGGCGGCTCGACTGGATTGATCGGCGACCCGAAACCGACCGCTGAGCGGGTTCTGCACAGCAAGGAAATCGTGGCCGAATGGGTCGAGCGGATCAGGTCACAGGTCTCGCGCTACGTATCGTTCGACGGTGACAACGCGGCGACGGTGGTGAACAACCTGGACTGGACCGCTCCGCTGTCGGCGATCGACTTTCTACGAGACATCGGTAAGCATTTTCGGGTCAGCAAGATGCTGGCCAAGGAGGCGGTCAGCGCTCGGCTGGAGTCGCACGAGGGGATCTCGTACACCGAGTTCAGCTACCAGCTGTTGCAAGGTCTGGACTACCTCGAGTTGTACCGGCGGTATGGCTGCACATTGCAGACCGGCGGGAGCGACCAGTGGGGCAATATCACCAGCGGCGTCGACCTCATTCACCGGGTGGAGGGCGTCTCCGTACACGCTCTGGCGACGCCGCTGTTGACCAAGGCGGACGGGAGCAAGTTCGGCAAGACCGAGTCCGGCACCGTTTGGCTCGACCCGGAGATGACGAGCCCCTATGCGTTCTACCAGTACTGGCTGAATGCTGAGGACGCGCTGGTAGGGCAACTGTTGCGGGCCCTGTCATTTCGCACCCGGGAGGAGATCGAAGCGCTGGAGAAGGTCACGGCCGAGCGACCGGCCGCGCGAGAAGGGCAACGGGCCCTGGCCCGCGAGCTGACCACGGTGGTGCACGGCGGCGACGAGACGAAGCGAGTCGAAGCAGCATCGCAGGCCTTGTTCGGCCACGGCTCGCTCGCCGAGCTCGACGAACGGACTCTCTCGGCCGCGCTCGCGGAGACGTCGGCACCGCGGCTCGAGATCGGCCCCGACGCACCGTCGTATGTCGACCTGCTCGTGGCTGCTGGCTTGGCCCCATCTCGTTCGGCGGCTCGGCGGACCATCGCCGAAGGCGGTGCGTACGTCAACAACGAACGGCTCGACCCGGAGATCGACCTCGACGCCGGGCCAGCGCAGGACGAGTTGCTGCATGGCCGGTGGGTGGTCCTGCGCCGCGGCAAGCGGACAGTCGGAGGCGTGGAGCTGGTCCGCTAGGGAATAGGGTGCGGCCACGAGTGGTTGCACTCGTGAGAACACCGAGATTTGACGGCTGATTTGACGGCTGCGGGCGACCGCCCGTAGGTTCCTGCCAGGCTCGCGGGGAGCGGGACGCCGGAGACGGCGGCCGGCCCGCGCAGCAGGCCTGACGGCGCTTTCCGGGGTTGACCCGGCGAGG